>WLJH01000006.1 GCA_009701885.1 Actinomycetota bacterium | reverse complement strand
CCTCGTCGAGGGCCAGGTCGTCACGAACTGGAAGCAAGCCCTGGCCCAGCTCGCGATCGCCTACCCCGACCGCATCAACCCCCACCTGTAGAACCCACCCGAGAAAGTAAAGAGATCGACTGCCTTACACAGAATTCTTGACACGCTCGTTCGCGCCGCCGTCCCCCCACCAGGGTACGACCGGCGATGAGAACCGTCTCATCAAGGGCTCACGATGACCTCACCACCGATGGGTTCCATTGCTCCTGTCGCGGTCGGAAGGACCGACCGCACGGACGAGAGGACACACCATGCGCACCACCGTGAAGCTCGGGCTCGGGACCATCGCCGGAGCCGTCGGCGCCGGCCTCCTGGCCTTCCCCGCCGCGCAGGCCGCCGACTCCGACGTCTTCTGGAAGCGCGACGACGACCGCGCCGACGTCGTCTCGACCGTCGACGACGACGATGACGACGACACCAACCGGACCAACGACGACACCAACACCCAGAACGGCGACACCAACGGCACCAACAACACCGCCGGCGACACCTCGGGCGTGGCCAGCAACGACAACACCAACTCGCGGGTCACCGACATCTCCCGCGACCGCGACATCAGCCAGGGCGACCGGACCCGCGACTGGACGCGTGACGGCGGCGACGAGACCCGCGACACCACGGCCAACGCGACCAACGACAAGTCGCGCAACGACACCCGCCGCTGATGACCGGCTGGGGACTCCGCGAGGGTGACGCGATCACCGAGGACCTCGTCGCCGTACGCCGGCTCGGGGGCGGTGCGACCTACGAGGCCTACCTCGCCTTCGACGAGGTGACCTGGGGTCCGGTCGTCGCCAAGCTGGTGCGCCCCGACCTGGTCGAGGACGCCTCCTCCCTGCGCGGCCTGCGCCGCGAGGCGGAGGCCCTCACCACCGTGAACCACCCCGTCGTGGTGCGGGCGCTGCGCTGGACCGACTCCGGCCCGCGCCCGCACCTGGTGCTGGAGAACCTCGACGGGCCCCGGCTCTCGACGCTGGTGCGCCGGCACGGCCGTCTCCAGCCCCAGCAGTACCTCGTGCTGGGCATCGAGCTGGCCTCCGCGCTGCACTACCTGCGCCGCCTCGGCTGGGTCCACCTGGACGTCAAGCCCTCCAACATCATCATGGGCGCGCCGGCCCGGCTGATCGACCTGTCGGTCGCCCGGCCCGTCGAGGACGCTGCTCGTCTCAAGCACGTCATCGGCACCGACCGCTACCTCGCTCCCGAGCAGGCCGACCCCGGCGGCCGAGCAGGGGTGCCCGGCCCGGCCAGCGACGTGTGGGGCCTGGCCGCGGTGCTCTTCGAGGCGGTCAGCGGCACGCGGCCGTTCCGGGACGGCGACCCGTCGGCCGAGGTCCCGCACGAGCGGCACCCCCAGCTCGTCGAGGGTCCGGCCACGCTGCCCGGCGACGTACCCGCTCCGGTGCGGGAGGTCGTCCTGGCCGGGCTCTCGCCGGAGCCGGCGGACCGGCCGCTGCCGCACGAGGTCTCCGAGGTGCTGGAGCCGGTGCTGCACGGGCTGCCCGCGCCCCGGCTGGCGGGCTGGCGCTCCTGATCTCCTGGGTCCGCATTCGCCCACCGACACGACCCCCGACCGCCGTCCGGCCGTCGGGGGTCGTCGCGTCTCCGGCGGAACCCGGCGACGGGACGCGGGCAACCTGGCGACGGGTCAGGTGGCGAAGCGGTAGCCCATGCCCCGGACGGTGAGGATGGTGTCGCTGCCGAGCTTGCGGCGGAGGTACCCGACGTAGACGTCGACGACGTTGGAGCCGGGGTCGAAGTCGAAGCCCCACACGTGGTCGAGCAGCTGCTCGCGGGAGAGCACCTGGCCGGCGTTGCGCATGAAGATCTCGGCGAGGGTGAACTCGCGGGCCGAGAGCTCCACGTCGGCGCCGTCGACGCTCGCGCGGCGGGTGCGCAGGTCGAGGCGGACGCCGCCGGCCTCGAGCACGTCCTCGGCGCCCGGCGCGGCCCCACCGGTCTGGCGCAGCCGCAGCCGGATGCGCGCCTGCAGCTCGGCGAAGCGGAACGGCTTGCTCATGTAGTCGTCGGCGCCGCCCTCGAGCGCGGAGACGGTGTCGCCCACGGAGTCGCGGGCGGTGAGGACCACCACCGGCATCCGGGAGCCCTGCGCCCGCAGCTGGTCGAGGACCTCGAAGCCGTCCATGCCGGGCAGGCCGATGTCGAGGACCATGAGGTCGTGGTCGCCGGAGAGCGCCAGGTCCAGCCCGGTCGGCCCGTCGGCGACCACGGTCGGGACGTGGCCATCGGCCCGCAGGCCCTTGGCGATGAAGGAGCTGATCCGCTCCTCGTCCTCGACGATCAGGATGCGGGCCACGTGCTGTCCTCCTGCTGGCGGATCGGTCGGTCGGGGCGTCCGGGTGTCCGGGGTGTCAGGGGTGCCCGGGGCGTGCCGGGCAGCGGCAGGACGCGGGTCGGGTCGTCGCTGCCGCGGTGGTCCTCGGCGATCCGCGCTGCGGGCACGTCGACGACGAACCGCGAGCCGCGGGGGTGACCGTCGTGGGTCGGGTCCTCCCAGGCGGTGCGGCCGCCGTGGGCCTCGGCGATCGCCCCGACGATCGACAGGCCCAGGCCGAAGCCCTCGTGGTCGCGGTCGTCGGCGCGCGCGAAGCGGTCGAAGACCCGGGTGCGGTCCTCCGGGGCCAGGCCGGGCCCGGTGTCGCGGACCCACAGGCGCAGCCGGCTGCCGTCGTACGCCGTCCCGACGGCGACCCGGTCGCCGGGGCGGGTGTGCCGCACGGCGTTGTCGGCCAGCTGCAGCACCGCCTGGGTCAGGCGCTGGGCGTCGACCTCGACCCGGGCCGTGGCCGCGGCGTCGATGGACCAGGTGCGTTCCCCGAGCCCCGAGCACTTGGCCAGCAGGTCCTCGGTGAGGTCGCGCAGCTCGACCGGCTCGACCCGGACGAAGTCGGGTCGGTCGGACTTGGCGAGCAGGATCAGGTCGCCCACCAGCCGTGACATCCGGTCGACCTCGTCGAGCAGGAGGTCCCGGGTCTCCGCGACCTCCTCGGGGCTGCCGAGGTCGAGGACCTCCAGGTGCCCGCGCAGCACGGTCAACGGGGTCTTCAGCTCGTGGCCGGCGTCGTCGAGGAAGCGCCGCTGCTCGGTGAACGCGGCCTCGAGCCGCTCGAGCATGGTGTTGACGGTGCCGGTGAGCGCGGTGATGTCGTCGTTGCCGCTGACGGGGATGCGGCGGGAGAGGTCGGTCTCGGTGATCTCCTCGGCGGTGCGGCGCAGGCGGCGCAGCGGCGCCAGCAGCCGACCGGTCAGCAGGAAGGCCGCGCCCGCCACCAGCAGCAGCGCGAGCGCCGAGACGATCGCGTAGGTGCGCATCGTGTCGCGCAGCGCCGCCCGGCCGACCTCGAGGCGGGTGACGACCAGCAGGGCGCCGGCCTCGGTGTCGCTGCGGAAGCGCACCGGCTGGCCGACGAGGAGGACCTCGCCCTCGCCAGACACCTCGAAGCGGGCGCTGCCGCCGGTGCGGGCGACGTCGGAGGCGGCCGCGCGGAAGGCCGCGTCGTCGACGATCGGGTCCTCGGCGGGGGAGAGGAAGCGGACCGGGTCGGCCCGCCCCTCGATCCAGCCCACGAGCAGCTCGTCGTCGTCGGGGATGTTGCGCAGGAAGAAGAGCTCCAGCATCGCCGCGACGTCCTGGAACGGCTCGGACGTCGTGGGGTCGAGCCCCTCGGCCTGGATCCGGCCGAACTCCTGCAGCTCCTGGTCGACCGCCGCGCGGGTCTGCTCCTCCAGCCGGTCCCGCTCGATGGCGTAGACCAGCAGCCCGGCCAGGGCCAGGGTGGCGGCGGTGAGCGCGGCGACGGCGGCGGTGATCCGGGTCTGGACCGAGATGCCGGTGCGCGGGAACCCCGACCTCGGCGGCGCGGGCGGGGTGCTCAGTCGTCGTCCCCGTCGTCGGTGGTGTCGTCCCGCTCGCCCCGGTCGTCGTCATCGTCGTCGTCGTCACGGTCGGCGTAGGAGGGCACGACCACCTCGGGGCGGGTGCGGACCTCGTCGTCACCCGGGCCGTCGTCGCCGTCGTCCCCGTCGTCGTCCCCGCCGCGGGTCGGCTCGGGAGAGGGGCGCAGGGTGGGGCCGGGCACGGTGTCCTGGGCCGGCGTCGGGGCGTCCTCGAGGATGATCGGCGCCCGCTGCCCGGGGTCGTCGGCGGCGGAGGAGACCATGCTGCCGACGGCGTACGCCCCCATGGGGAGGCCGAGCGCCAGCCCCAGCAGCACCTTCGAGAACCCGGTCATGACGCCACGATCCTGCACCACCGTGGGAGCGAGGTGAGGCGTGGATGAGAAGACTCTCATCCGGCGGGACGGCGCGTGTGCGGCGGGCACGGGGCGGCCGCCCGGGACCGCTCGTCGCAGTCGCCGGCCCGCTCGGCGCCGGACCGTGCGAGCAGCAGCCGCGCACCAACCCCGGGACCCTAGGGTGGCGTGCGTCACGCCCCCGCTGACGATCCCGGCGATCCAGGAGGAACCCCCATGTTCGTGCCCTTCAGCGTCTCCGACTTCCTGGACCGGGCCACGACGGTCTACGGCCAGCGGACCGGCGTGCTGGACGAGCCCGACCAGCCGGCGGCGCCGCTGTCGGGAGCATCCGGGGGAGGCACCCTGACGTACGCCGAGCTGGCCGGCCTGGCCGCGCGCCAGGCGGCGCGCCTCGACGAGCTCGGGATCGGCGTGGGCGAGCGGGTCGCGGTGGTGAGCCACAACTCCGCGCGGCTGCTGACCTCCTTCTTCGGGGTCTCGGGCTGGGGCCGGGTGCTGGTGCCGGTGAACTTCCGGCTGCGTCCCGACGAGGTGCGCTACATCGTGGAGCACTCCGGGGCCCGGGTGCTGCTGGTCGACCCCGAGCTCGACGAGGCGCTGGCCGACGTCACGGCCGAGCACCGCTTCGTGCTCGGCGACGACGAGCACCTCTACGCCCCCGAGGGCGCGGTGCCGCAGCCGTGGGAGCCCGACGAGTCCGCGACGGCTTGCATCAACTACACCTCCGGCACGACCGCGCGGCCCAAGGGCGTGCAGATCACCCACCGCAACATCTGGGTCAACGCGGTGACGTTCGCGATGCACGCGCAGGTCAGCGATCGCGACGTCTACCTCCACACGCTGCCGATGTTCCACGCCAACGGCTGGGGCATGCCCTACGCGATGACCGGGCTGGGCGCCCAGCACGTCGTGCTCCGCAAGATCGACGGCGCGGAGATCCTGCGCCGGGTGCGCGACCACGGCGTGACCGTCATGTGCGCGGCGCCGGCGGTGGCCGCCGCGGTGCTGGAGGCTGCGCAGGACTGGGAGGGCCCGATCCCCGGTCGTGACCGGGTGCGGATCATCATGGCCGGCGCGCCGCCGCCGACGAGGACCGTGGTGCGGGTGGAGGAGGAGCTCGGCTGGGAGTTCATCCAGATCTACGGCCTCACCGAGACCTCCCCGCTGCTGACCTTCAACCGCACCCGGGCGGAGTGGGACGACCTGCCCGCCGAGGAGCGGGCCGGGCTGCTGACCCGGGCGGGAGCACCGGCGCTCGGCGTACGTCTCTCCCTCAGCGAGCCCGACGAGCACGGCGAGGGCGGTGGCGAGGTGCTGGCCCGCTCCAACGTGGTGCTCGAGGGCTACTGGGAGCAGCCGGAGGAGTCGGCCCGGGCGCTGGCCGGCGGGTGGTTCCACACCGGCGACGGCGGCGAGATCGGCGAGGACGGCTACCTCACGATCAAGGACCGCAAGAAGGACGTGATCATCACCGGCGGGGAGAACGTCTCCTCGATCGAGGTCGAGGACGTCCTCTTCTCGCACCCCGCGGTGGCCGAGGTCGCCGTCATCGGCGTGCCCAGCGAGAAGTGGGGCGAGACGATCAAGGCGCTGGTCGTGCTCGCGCAAGGCGCGGAGGTCACCGAGGCCGAGCTGATCGCCTGGTGCAAGGAGAAGGCCGCCGGCTACAAGGCCCCGACCTCGGTGGAGTTCCGCGACGAGCTGGCGCGCACGGCGACCGGCAAGCTGCAGAAGTTCAAGCTGCGTGCTCCCTACTGGGAGGGCCGCGAGCGCCAGGTCAACTGAGGGGTCGACCACGGTGAGCTAGACCGATCCCGCCCGGGGGTGCCCGCTCCGCCCTACAGTGGGCAGCGGGTAGACGCTGCGGCGTCCGGGGGGAAGGTCACCGTGGTGGACGCTACGACGCAGGGCACTCAGGACGGCGCGACGAGCCCGGTGAGCGAGGTCGCGGAGGTCGCGGTCCCTGTCGTGCCCGACACCGGGCTGGAGCGTGACCTCTTCCTGCGCACCCTCGTGCGCGAGCTCGCCGGCACCCTGGAGGAGACCGTCGGGCTCGAGGACGCCGCCGGCTACATCTCGGTCGTCGGGCGGCGGATGGGTGCCTGGCTGGACGAGTCCTACCGCGAGGCCCTGGGCGTCGCACGGCTCGACCGCGAGCAGGTGGCCGCCGTCCACGTGGACCTCAAGGCCCGCATCCACGGCGACTTCGTGCTGCAGGAGTCCGGCGAGGAGCAGCTGGAGTACACCAACAGCCGCTGCCCGTTCGAGGAGAAGGTCCTGGGCAGGGAGTCGATGTGCATGATGACCTCCAACGTCTTCGGGCTGATCGCCGCGGAGAACCTGGGGTACGCCAAGGTCGAGCTCGCCGAGACGATCGCGCGGGGCGACGGACGCTGCCGGGTGGTCGTCCACCTGGAGCCGGGATCGGGTGAGCACGCCCCGGGCAGGGAGTACTTCGGGGAATGACGCCCTTCGCGGTGCCCCAGGAGGCCGAGCTGGTGGTCGCACCCGACGGGCTGGTCGTCGAGGCGGACGAGGCCGCGGTGCGGCTGCTCGGCGACTGCCGGGGTCGGTCCCTCCTCGAGGTCGTGCAGACCCCCGGGGACGTGCTCGACGCGCTCATGGCCGGCTTCCGGCGCTCGACCAGCCCGGTGCCGGGACGGCTGCGCCTGCGCACGGCCGAGGGGGCGCAGGAGATGTCGATCACCGGCCGGCGCCGCTCCGCGCGGGAGCGGGACGTGGTCCTGGTGGTGCGGCTCGTGGGCGACCGGTTCTCCGAGCTCACCACCGCCCTGCAGCGCACCAACACCGAGATCGCCCGGCGGATCGCCGTGGAGGAGCAGCTGCGGCGGGTCTGGGGCCAGACGGTCGCGCAGCTCGAGCGCTCCAACGCCGACCTGCTGGTGCTGGGGGAGACCTTCGCCCACGACCTGCGCAACCCGATCACGACGATCTCCGGCTACGTCGGCCTCGTGCTGGCCGACCCTGATCTCCCCGAGGGCACCCGACGCCAGCTCGAGCGGGTCCTGCGTGCCGCGCAGGGCATGGAGGACATCGTGGAGGGCCTGCTGCACGAGGCGGTGCAGCGCAGCGAGGCCATCCGGGTCGACGTCGAGCTCGAGGACGTCGTGGGGTGGGTGGCCTCCCTCGTCGACGAGGGTGCGGTGCGGGTGCAGGTGGAGCGGCCGTTGCCGACCGTGCACGTCTCGCTCCAGTCGGTGCGTCAGCTGCTGCTCAACCTCGTCTCCAACGCCGCCAAGCACCGCGGTCGCGCCGGCCCCGTCACCGTCACCGTCGCGGCCCGACCCCTGGGGGAGCGCTGCGAGATCACGGTCGCCGACGACGGCCCCGGCATCCCGGAGGAGAGCCGCGAGGCGGTCTTCGAGCGGGGGGTGAGCACCGAGGAGGACGGTGAGCACGGTCTCGGCCTGGCGATGTGCCGCCGCGTCGTGCAGGAGCACGGCGGCGAGATCACGGCCGAGGCGGCCCCCGGCGGGGGTGCGCTCTTCCGGTTCAGCCTGCCCTGCACCGGGGGCTGAGCCCGCTCAGGAGGGGCGGACGTCCAGCACGACCTCGAACTCCAGCAGGTCCGCGCCGCTGGCGACCGGCCGGTTGCCCTCGCCGGCGTGGGCGGCCCGGGCGTCGCCGTCGCGCCAGGCCTCGAAGGCGGCGTCGTCGCGCCACCGGGTGACCACGAAGTAGCGGTCGTCCCCGGCGACCGGCCGCAGCAGCTGGAAGCCCAGGAAGCCGTCGGCGCCGTCGACGGTGTGCGCGCGGGCGGCGAAGCGGCGCTCCAGCTCCTCGCGCGCCTGCGGCGGGACGGAGATGGCGTTGATCTTGACGACGCCCGCCGCGGGGGCGTCGGTGTCGGCAGAGGTGGCGGCGGGGTTCTCGGAGGCCATGCCCCGAGCGTAGGCGGCTAGCCTCACCGCCATGTCAGCGACCGCACCTCCGTCCCTGGGCTCCCTGGTCGACCTGGTCCACGGGTGGTACCCGCCCTCGACCGCCGACTCCTGGGACCGGGTCGGGCTCGTCCACGGCGACCTCGACCAGCCCGTGCGCCGGATCCTGCTGGCCGTGGACCCGGCGCCGGCCGTGGCGCGCGAGGCCGCCGCGTGGGGCGCCGACCTCCTGGTGACCCATCACCCGCTCTACCTCAAGGGCGTGCACGGCTTCACCAGCCAGACCCCGAAGGGCCGCACCTCGCTGACCCTGGCCGGCGCCGGCTGCGCCCTGCTCGCTGCCCACACCAACGCCGACCAGGCGCTGGGCGGGGTCTCGGAGGCGATGGCCCTGGCGCTGGGTCTGCGGGAGGTCCGCCCGCTCCTGCCCGCCCCGGCCCCCGCCCTGGACAAGCTCGGCGTGATGGTCCCCGTCGCCGACGCCGACCGGGTGCGCGACGCGCTGGCCGCGGCCGGTGCCGGCGAGATCGGGGACTACGACCAGGCCTCGTTCTCGGTCACCGGCCGGGGCCGGTTCCGCCCGCTCCCCGGCGCTGATCCCGCCATCGGCTCGGTCGGTGAGGTCGAGCTGGTCGAGGAGGAGCGGATCGAGGTCGTGCTGCCGCGGCGGCTGCGGTCGGGCGTGGTGGCCGCGCTGCTGGCGGTGCACCCCTACGAGGAGCCGGCGTACGACGTCGTGGAGCTCGCCGACCCCGGCCAGCAGCCCACCGGGACCGGCCGGGTCGGCGAGGTCGGGCCGACGACGCTGCGGGCCTTCGCCGAGCAGGTGGCCGCGTCGCTGCCGGCCACCGCGCACGGGGTGCGGATCGCCGGCGACCCCGAGCGACCCGTACGACGGGTGGCGCTCTGCGGGGGTGCGGGGGACTTCCTCCTCGACCGGCTGCGGGGGAGCGACGCCGACGTCTACGTCACCAGCGACCTGCGCCACCACCCGGCCTCGGAGTTCCTCGAGCACGACGGTCCCGCCCTCGTCGACGTCTCCCACTGGGCCGCGGAGTGGACCTGGCTGCCGGTGCTGCGCGATCGCCTCGCGGCTGCGCTCCAGGACCGTGCTGGCGATACGGTGGAGGTCCGGGTCAGCACGCTGTGCACCGACCCGTGGACCGACCGCATCTGACGCCTCCCGGCCCGACCGGCCCCGACCCAGGAGTCCCGCTGAAAGCCGACCCCACCGCCCAGCTGCGCCTGCTCGACCTCCAGGAGCTCGACTCCCGGGGCGACCAGCTGCGGCACCGCCGCCGCACCCTGCCCGAGCTGGCCGAGATCGCCGAGCTCGAGCGCACCCGCTCGACCCTGGTCGACGAGGCCCGTGACGCCAAGATCGTCGTCGACGACCTCACCGCGGAGCAGGCGAAGGTCGACGCCGACGTCGAGGTGGTCAAGGCGCGCCGCACGCGCGACCGCGAGCGGATGGACGCCGGGTTGATCAGCAACCCCAAGGACCTGGAGCGGATGAGCGGGGAGCTGGAGTCCCTCGAGCGCCGCATCGCCACGCTGGAGGACGAGGAGCTCGAGGTCATGGAGCGGCTCGAGGCCGCCCAGGGCATGCTCTCGGCGGTCAACGACCAGGTCGCTGCCGCCGAGGGGCGGCTGGCCGAGCTGGCCGCGGCCCGCGACGAGCGGTTCGCCGAGATCGACGCCGAGCTCGCGGAGGTGGCCGCGCAGCGCGGCCCCGCCCTGGAGGGACTGCCCGCCGACCTGCTGGCGCTCTACGACAAGCTGCGCGAGAGCAAGGGCGGGATCGGCGCGGCCCGCCTCGCCCAGCGCCGCTGCAGCGGCTGCCAGCTGGGCATCGACCCCGCCGAGCTGGCCTCGATCAAGGCGAAGGCGGCCGACGAGGTCGTGCGCTGCGAGGAGTGCTCGCGGATCCTCGTCCGCACCGCGGAGTCCGGTCTGTGAGCACCGCCCCTGCGGCCCCCTCGCGGGTCGTCGTGGAGGCCGACGGCGGCTCCCGGGGCAACCCGGGCCCGGCGGCGTACGGCGCCCTCGTGCGGGACGCCGACACCGGCGAGGTGCTCGCGCACGCCGCGGTGGCGATCGGTCGGGCCACCAACAACGTCGCGGAGTACTCCGGGCTGATCGCCGGCCTGCGGCTGGCGGCCGAGCACGCGCCGGGGGCCCAGGTCGAGGCGCGGATGGACTCCCAGCTGGTCGTGGAGCAGATGAAGGGCACCTGGCGGGTCAAGCACGCCGGGCTCCAGCCCCTGCACGCCGAGGCGCGCGAGGTGGCGCCGCCGGGCACGACCTACACCTGGGTGCCGCGTGCGCAGAACGCCGCTGCCGACGCCCTGGCCAACCGGGCGCTGGACGGCGACGAGGTGGCCCCGGGTCCGGTGGCACCGGCCGCACCTGCCGGCGGCGCGCACGCCGAGCGACCCGACGAGGACTCGTTGATCGAGGAGATCGAGTCCCCGGGCGCGGTGCGCGCCGAGGAGGAGCGCGACCAGGCGGGCCATCGCGGCTGGTCAGCACCCACCGGCGCCCCGACGACCCTGGTGCTCGTGCGCCACGGCGTCACCGAGCACACTGCGGCCAAGCGCTTCTCCGGCGGCCTGGGCGGCGACAACCCGCCGCTGAGCGAGGAGGGCCGCGCGCAGGCGCGCGCGGCGGCGCAGTGGCTGGCCGCCCTCGGCGACAAGGTCGACTCCGTGCTGGCCTCCCCGGTCCGCCGCACCCGCGAGACCGCCGAGGTGGTCGCCGCGGCGCTGGACCTGCCGGTCTCGGAGGAGCCGGGCTTCGCGGAGATGGAGTTCGGGGCCTGGGACGGGCTGACCTTCCTCGAGGTCGCCGAGCGGGACCAGGCCGGGCTCGACGCCTGGCTGGGCTCCCTCGAGGTGCCCCCGCCCGGTGGGGAGTCCTTCCGGCAGGTCGAGGAGCGGGTGCTCGCGGGCCTGGACCGGGTGCTGGCCGAGCACGCTGGGCGCACGGTCGTCGTCGTCTCGCACGTGACGCCGATCAAGACCCTGGTCGCGCACGCGATGGGTGCGCCGCTGGAGGCGGTCTTCCGGATGGAGCTCTCACCGGCCTCGATCAGCGTCGTGTCGTTCTACCCCGAGCCCGGTCAGGCCCCGCGCGGGTCGCTGCGCCTCTACAACACCCTCCCGCCGGGCGACGCCACGCTCGACCCCGGTCGCTGGTAGCCGCCCGATCGGCCGTCCCACGTCCTCGGGCGAGAGCGCAGGTGGCCGTCGGTGGTGCTGGCCAGGAGGGGGAGGCGCATAATCGAGGAATGCCTGCCCGCCCGAACCGTCGTCCGCTCGCCAACAGCCCCTTCCAGCCGGAGCCCGAGCAGGCGGTGGAGAGCTACTCGGTGGACGACCGGGTCTGCCACGACGTCCACGGCCTGGGCCGGGTCGTGTCGGTCGACGCGCACGGCGTGACCGTCGACTTCGGCAGCTCCTCGGTGCGCATCCCCAGCCCGTTCGCCAAGATGGAGCGGCTCTAGCCGCCGCCGGTCGGGGTCAGAGCGCCTCGACCACCACGTCGAGCTGGGTGCCCTTGGCGCTCGGCTCACCGACCTCGACCAGCCAGCCGAGGTCGCGCAGCGCCTCGGCGAGCCGGGCGGGCGTCGAGGGGTTGGCCCCGTCCTCGAGCAGCGCCCGGGTGATCCGACCCTTGGTCGCCTTGTTGAAGTGGCTCACGACCTTGCGCACGCCGTCGACCTCGTGGAGCACCCGCACCGTGGCGACCTTCGGCGCCAGGTCGCCCGAGGGGCGCCAGAAGGCGGCGTACGCCGCGGAGCGCAGGTCGACCAGCAGTCCACCGCCGAGCAGCTCGGTCATCGCGGGGTCCAGGTGGGCGCGCCAGTGGGCCGCCACCGGACCGAGCCCGGGCAGCGTCGTACCTCCTGAGAGGCGGTAGGCGGGGATCCGGTCGGAGGGCCGGACCACGCCGAAGACGCTGGAGGTGACCGCCAGCCGGGTCGAGGCGCGGCGGCGGGCCGCGGGGGAGAGGGTGGCGGCGTCGAGCGCGTCGTAGACGACCCCGCTGTAGACCGTGTCCGCGCGCGCCGTCGGCGCCGAGGCCAGGTCGGCGTTGAGGGCCACCAGGTCGTGCTGGGTCGCGCCGACCTCGAGCACCTCCGCGGCCGTCGCGACGTCGCCGCGGCAGAGCACCCCGAGCGCGTCGACGACGGCCTCGCGGGCCGGGGTCAGCTCGGGTGCGGTGAGCGACTCGAGGTCCAGCGGCTTGCCCCGGCGGGGTGCGGTCTTGCCCTCGCTGGGCGGCAGGAGGATCAGCATGGTGCTGGCTATGGTGCCTGCATGACCTCCCACCCGGTGCTGCGGGTCCCGGCCACCCTCCTGGTCGAGGAGGTACGCCGGCTGCAGGACGAGCTCGAGATCACC
This sequence comes from Actinomycetota bacterium, assembly GCA_009701885.1. Lineage (GTDB taxonomy): Bacteria > Actinomycetota > Actinomycetes > Propionibacteriales > Nocardioidaceae > Nocardioides. The sequence goes on along the minus strand of WLJH01000006.1, from coordinate 133,792 downwards.
CCGGACTTCCCCGCGGAGGTCGAGCGGGCCGCGCGCGACGCGGCCGCGCGCCCCGTGCTGCCGGAGCTGGACCGCACCGACCTGCCGTTCGTGACGATCGACCCCGACGGTGCCCGCGACCTGGACCAGGCGCTCCACGTCGAGCGGTGGGCGCCGGGTCCGGACGGTCCGGGGGGCTGGACCGTCCACTACGCCATCGCCGACGTGGCGGCCTTCGTGCGCCCCGGCGACCCGGTCGACCTCGAGGCGCACCGGCGCGGGGAGACGCTCTACGGCGCCGGCGGCAAGGTGCCGCTGCACCCGCCGGTGATCAGCGAGGAGGCGGCGTCGCTGCTGCCCGGCGAGGTGCGTCCGGCGCTGCTGTGGACGATCCGGCTCGGCCCGGACGGGGAGCGGGTCGCGGCCGACGTGCGCCGCGCGCTGGTGCGCAGCCGCGAGCAGCTGACCTACGAGGAGGCCCAGCGCCGGGTCGACGCCGGCCCCGTCGTCGGCGCAGGGCAGGACGGGCCGGACGGGACGCTGGCGCTGCTGGCCGAGATCGGCCCGCTGCGGATCGCGCGCGAGGTCGAGCGCGGTGGGGTGTCGCTGCCGATCCCCGAGCAGGACGTCGTGGTCGACGGCGGCCGCTGGCACCTGGAGCACCGAGCGCGGCTGCCCGTCGAGGAGTGGAACGCGCAGGTCTCGCTGCTGACCGGGTTCAGCGCCGCGGCGATGATGCTCGAGGGCGGCGTGGGGCTGCTGCGGACCCTGCCGCCGCCGGACCCGCGCGACGTGGCGCGGCTGCGCCGCACGGCCCGGGGGCTGGGCGTCGGGTGGCCCGCGGAGCAGTCGTGGGCCGACCTGGTCCGGGGCCTGGACCCGACCCGGGCCGACCACGCGGCGATGGTCGTGGCGTGCACCCGGCTGCTGCGCGGCAGCGGGTACACCGCCTTCGACGGCACCCGGCCTGAGCAGCCGCTGCACAGCGCCCTCGCGTCGGCGTACGCGCACGTGACGGCGCCGTTGCGGAGGCTCCCGGACCGGCACACGGGGGAGGTCTGCGTGGCGCTGTGCGCCGGCACGGAGGTGCCGGCCTGGGCACGGGAGGCACTGCCCGGGCTGCCGGCGACGATGCAGCGCTCGGGGCGGACCGCGTCGGCGTACGAGCGCGGGGTCCTGGACCTGGTCGAGGCGGGCGTGCTGCGTGACCGGGTGGGCGAGGTGATGGACGCCGTCGTCGTCGACGTCGAGGAGCGCCGTCCCGAGCGGGGGCGGGTCGTGGTGCCCGGTCCGGCCGTCGAGGCCCGGGTCGAGGGGGAGCAGCCGCTGCCGCTCGGCCAGGACCTGCGGGTCCGGCTCGTCGAGGCGGACGTGGCCCAGCGGCGGGTGCTGTTCGCCCCGGCCTGACCCTCCGCGGTCGGCCGTCCGAGGTCGGGCGGTCAGCCCTGGCGGACGAAGGCCGCCAGCCCGCTGGCGTCGTCCTCCCACGCCCGCCGGAAGCCGGGGTGCAGCGGGAGCGCCGCGACCTCGTCGGCGGCCACCCACCGGTGTCCGTCGGACTCCGAGCGGTCGCGCAGGCCCAGCGCCGCCGGTGCTCCGGTCGGCCGGGCGAGGACGGTCTCGTAGCTCCAGCCGCCGCACAGCGCGACATGGGAGCCGTGCACGGCCAGCGCCGTGGCCTGGACGCCGAGCTCCTCGTGCGCCTCCCGCAACGCCGCCTCGGTCGCAGACTCGCCGCGCTCGCGTGCGCCGCCGGGCACCGCCCAGGTGCCGCCGCGGTGGGTCCACCGGGCGCGCAGCTGCAGCAGCACGGCCCCCTCGTGGGCCACGAGCAGGCCCGCGGCCCCGCGGGGTCCCCAGTGCAGGTGCCCCCGCTCGCACGTCGCCCACGACACCTCGCCATCCTGGCACGCGGCCCCAGGCGGCCGGCGTCGGGCGAGTCGCGCAGCGCCAGAGCAGGGGGAAGCCCCGCCGTGTGCTGGGAGCGGCGGGGCTTCCGAGGGCGTCGGCTCCGCCTGAGGGTGGGACCCGACACCTCCCGTGCGACCCGGCACCTCAGGAGCCGTTCGCGTCGTGCACCTCCGATGATCCACCCGGAGGAGGCATCTGTGCAGGGGGCCGCCGGATCCGGTCAGGGCAGGTCCCGGATGGCTGGCACGAACGTGTCAGGCGGGCACGGGTGCGGATGGGCCGACCTGTAGGCCGGGTTCTGTCCCTCTCCCTCGCGGGATCGGGGGCGACCATCCATCTACGGTCGCCGTTGCCGACGACCTCCAGCGGTCTACCCGCGTGCTCGGGCGGGCAGCCCTCGAACGCACGCGCGCCACCGAAGTGACTTCTTGACCTTGCTCCAGGTGGGGTTTGCCGAGCCGACCGGGTCACCCCGGTCGCTGGTGGTCTCTTGCACCACCGTTTCACCATCACCGCCCGCCGATCGCTCGGCGGGAGGCTGTCTGTTCTCTGTGGCACTGTCCCGCAGGTTGCCCCGGGTGGGTGTTACCCACCACCTCGCCCTGTGGAGCCCGGACCTTCCTCGGCGCACCCGGAGGTGCGACGCGGTCGCCCGGTCGGCCCATCCGCAGGAGCAGGGTAGCGGCGCGGGGCGGGCGGGGGAATCCGGGACCGGTCGTGGGCGTTGGCAGGACATGAGCGACCAGTTCCCCCAGCGGGTCCCCCCGCTCACGGTCTCCGCGCCGCGCGAGGCCGCGACGGCGTACCGCACCGCGCACGAGCTGCTCAGCGACCAGTCCCCCCGCGAGGCCCTCGACGTGCTGAGCCCGGCCCTCGACGAGGACCCGGGCAACACCGGGCTGCGGTCGCTGCGGGCCTGGGCCTACCTCCAGCGCGCCCAGCTGGGCCGCGCCGAGGAGGACCTCCGCGCGGTGGTCGAGCAGGTGCCCGACGACGTGTGGGCGCGGCACGCGCTGGGTCGCAGCCTGGAGCGTCAGCACCGCCTCGCCGAGGCGCTGCCGCACCTGAAGCTGGCCGCTGTCATGAGCGGCGAGGTCGACCACGAGGTCGCCGTGCTGCGCGTGGAGCGCCGCCTCGTCGAGCTGGGCGAGCGCGACGCCGGGAGCATCACGCCGGAGGGGTGACCGCGCCCCTGCGGGCCGGGCCTCAGGGGTGCGTGAGGACCTCGGCGCCGTCGGCGGTGACCAGCAGCGTGTGCTCGAACTGCGCCGAGGGCCGCAGGTCGCGGGTGACCGCGGTCCAGCCGTCCTCCCACATGTCCCACTCGTGGGTGCCGAGGTTGAGCATCGGCTCGATGGTGAACGTCATGCCGGTCTGGATGACGTCGTCGTAGTCGGGGTCGTCGTAGTGCGGCACGACCAGCCCGGAGTGGAAGTGGGTGCCGATGCCGTGGCCGGTGAACTCGCGCACCACGCCGTACCCGTGCCGGGCGGCGAAGGCCTCGATGACCCGGCCCACGACGTTGATCCGGCGCCCGGGCTTCACCGCCCGGATCGCGCGGTCCAGCGCCTCGCGGGTGTGGTCGACCAGCGCGCGCACGTCGGGGGCGACGTCGCCGGCGAGGAAGGTGGCGTTGGTGTCGCCGTGCACGCCGTCGAGGTACGCCGTGATGTCGATGTTGACGATGTCGCCGTCCTGCACGACCCGGCTGTCGGGGATGCCGTGGCACACGACCTCGTTGACGCTGGCGCACAGCGACTTCGGGAAGCCGCGGTAGCCGAGGGTCGAGGGATAGGCGCCGTGGTCGCAGAGGAACTCGTGGCCGACCCGGTCCAGCTCGTCGGTGGTGACGCCGGGCTGGACGTGGCGGCCGACCTCCTCGCGCGCCTGCGCGGCCAGCCGACACGCGGCGCGCATCCGCTCGATGGTCTCGGCGTCCTTGACCTCGGAGCCGGTGAACCGCTCGGGGGCCGGCTTGTCGACGTACTCCGGGCGGGGGATGTGCGCGGGCACGGGCCGGCGGGGGGAGAGGCGGCCGGGGAGGACGGTCGGGGCGGGAGCGGTCACGTCCGACGATCCTAGGCGCCGGGCGGGTACGGTCGGCGCATGGCTGATGGAGGCAAGCCGGACCAGTACTGGTTCAACGTGAGGCTGCACCGCGTGGAGACCGTCGAGGACATGTCCCCGGCCAAGGACCGGCTCGGTCCCTACGCCACCCGCGAGGAGGCCGAGCGGGCCCTGGAGAAGGTCCAGGAGCGCAACGAGCAGTGGGACGCCGCCGACGACGACTGGGACGCCGTCGACGAGGACTGAGCGCCGGGACCGGACATGGCCTCCTCGAACAGCTTCTTCGGGCGCGGCCGGCGCTACCGCCGCACTGACGTCTCGCCCTGGCCCTTCGTCGGGCTGGTCGGCATGGCCGCGTGCTTCTTCCTGTACGCCGCCAGCGCGCCGTTCACGCCGTGGTGGGCCCAGACCCTGCTGCTGGTGCTCTGGCTCGCGGCCACGGTGCGCGCCGTGCGGTGGTGGACCCCGCACCCGGTGCGGGTGGCGTGGGTGCCCGTGGTCTGCGTGGCGGTGTGGTTCGTGGTCATCTGGGCCGGGGCTGCGCTGCTCGGGTGGTGAGCCTCAGGCCCCGCCGCCGCCCTCGGGGTCCTGCTCCTCGCGGGGGGTGCTCACCAGCCGCACCCGGGTGATCCGGTTGCCGTCGACCTCGGTGACCACCACGACGTGCTCCTCGTCGACCGGGACCCGGTCGCCGACCTCGGCGATCCGCCCGAGCCGCTCGAGCACGAAGCCCGCGGCCGTCTCGTAGGGCCCGTCGGTCATCGGGACGCCCGTGCGCTCCTCGAACTCCTCGATCGTCAGCCCGGCGTCGATGCCGGTGGTGGCGACGTCGGCGCGCGGGGGTCGTACTCGTCGTCGATCTCGCCGATGAGCTCCTCCACGAGGTCCTCGAGCGTCACGATGCCGTCGGTGCCGCCGTACTCGTCGACCACGACGGCGATGTGGTTGCGGTCGCGCCGCATGGCGGTGAGGGTCGGCAGCACGCGGTTGGTGGCGGGCAGGAAGGAGATCTCCCGGGCCAGGTCGGAGACCAGCGCGTCGGGATCGGCGTCGAGCAGGTCGCGCACGTGCAGGAAGCCGCGCACGTCGTCGGCGTTGTCGCCGACCACGGGGTAGCGGGAGTAGGGGCTGACCCGCACGACCTCGAGCACCTCGGTGACGCTCGAGGCGCCCGGCAGCGTCGTGACGTCGGCGCGGGGGCGCATCACCTCGCGCAGGCTGCGGTCGGCGGCGTCGAAGACGTCGACCAGGATCGCCCGCTCGGAGTCCCCGAGGCCCTGGTGCTGGTCGACGAGGTAGCGCAGCTCCTCCTCGCTCATGTCCTCCGAGACCGCGTGCGGGTCGCCGCCGAAGAGCCGCACCACCGCGTTGGTGGAGACGGAGAGGAACCACACGACCGGGCGCATCAGGGTGGCGAAGCGGTCCAGCGGCGGCCCCACCAGCACGGCCACACCGGCCGAGCGCTGCAGGGCGATCCGCTTGGGGACCAGCTCGCCGAGCACGAGCGAGAGGTAGGCGATGAGCAGGGTGAGCAGCACCAGCGCGACCGTGTCAGCGGCGTCCTCGGGCAGCCCTAGGCCCTCCAGGGCCGGCGCCACGTCGGGGGCCAGCGTCGAGGCGCCGTACGCCGCGGAGAAGAAGCCCGCGACGGTGACGCCGATCTGCACCGCGGCCAGGAAGCGGTTGGGGTCGCGGGCCACGGCGGCCACCCGGGCGCCGCGGCCTCCGCGGCGCTCGAGCTGGTCGATCTGGCCCTCGCGCAGCGAGACCAGGGCGATCTCGGTGCCGGCGAAGACCCCGCCGACGAGCACGAAGAGCAGGACGAGTCCGAGGTTGGTCAGGGTCTGGGTGTCCACGCGGGCGCTCAGGCCTCTTCCGTCACTGGGGGATGCGAGCACCCAGCATGCCGGAGCGGGCCAAGGCGCGTCACGCCCGCGCGTGCCCGGTCAGCGCGGGCTGACCCGCAGCATGACGTCGCGACCGTCCCCGTTGTCGGTGAGCACCAGCAGGTCGTTGCCCGGAGCCCGCACGACCTGGCGGATCCGTCCGTGCTCGCGCAGCTCGTCGGGGATCCGCACGTTCTTGAGCCGGCCGCTGGCGTCGAACTTCAGGAACTGCACGCGCTGGTCCTTCAGCACCGCCATCGCGAGCGTGCCGCGCAGGCCGCCCCACTTCTTGCCGGCCACGAACGTCGCGCCGCCGGGGGCGATGGTCGGGTCGCCGGAGCGCCACGTGGCCTCGCGCTGGCGACCGGGCAGCGACTGGTCGGTCATGGGCACCGACTCGTCGTAGCCGGGCACGGGGTGCCAGCCGTGGTCGCCACCCTTGACCAGCCGGTTGACCTCGTCGTCGCGGGAGCTGCCGTGCTCGACCGACCACAGCGAGCCGTCGGCGCGCTGGGCCAGGCCCTGGACGTTGCGGTGGCCGTAGGTGAAGACGTAGCGCTGCCGCTTGTTGTCCGCGTCGACGAACGGGTTGCCCGGCCAGGGCTTGCCGGTGGTGCGGTCCAGGCGCAGCACCTTGCCGCCGAGGGAGGTGAGGTCGCGGGGGTGGGAGCCGACCGCTGCGTCACCGGTGCCGACCAGCAGCGACCCGTCGCGGGCGACGAGCAACCGGCAGCCGCCGTGCCGGCCGGACGTGGCCGGGAGCCCCTTGAGCAGGACCCCGCGGCGCTCGACCGAGCGGAGGTCGTCCGACAGCTGCCAGGCCATGACCCGGACGTCGTGCCCGCCGCCCTGGGTCGTGGCGCCCTGGCAGGTCCAGAACCGGCCGTTGCGCCGGACGTCGGGGTCGACCTCGAGGCCGAGGAGGCCGGTCTCGCCCGAGACCCAGACGTCCTCGCTCGGGAAGTCCAGGGTGCGCACCTCGCCGTCCTCCCACAGCGAGACCGTCGCCCGGTCGCGCTGGGTCAGCAGCAGCCGGCCGCCGCCGATCGGCTTGACGTCCCACGGGTGGTCCAGGCCGTCGGCGAGCACCTCGACGCGCAGGCCGGGGACGGCGCGGCCGGCGTCGGCGGGACGGGTGCCGCTCGTGGCGCCGACGCCGCCGCCGTCGGAGGTGTCGGCGGCGTCCGAGCCGGTGGAGCAGGCGGCCGTGCCGAGGAGCAGGCCTGCGGCGAGGAGGGCTCCGAGGCGCCGGCGTCCCGCCGTGCTGGGACGCCGGTGGTGGGGCTGCTGGGCGAGGTGACGGATCGGCCGCATGCTCCGACGCTACGACTGTTACCAAGCCGTGGACCAGGGATGGCTCGGCCGTGGGAGCGGGGCTCGTAACGTCGGTGTCCTGGACAGCGACACGGACGTCGAGCCGGACCGGGGGGACCGGCTCGACGACCGGGGGGACACGAGTGGCCGTCCGCCGCGCCGGGGGGCGCAGGCGGACGGCCCACGTGTGTGTCTGGACCTGCCTCTCAGAAGGTGTGCTCGGGCCCGGGGAACGTCCCGGCCCTGACGTCCGCGGCGTACGCGCGGGCACCGTCGAGCAGGACCTGGTGCACGTCGGCGTACTGCTTGACGAAGCGCGCCATCCTCCCGGTCCGCAGCCCGAAGGCGTCCTGCCACACCAGCACCTGGCCGTCGCAGCCGTTGCCGGCGCCGATGCCGATCGTGGGGATCGCCAGCTCGCGGCTGATCTCGCCGGCGACGTCGCCGGGCACCATCTCCATCACGACCGCGAAGGCACCGGCCGCCTCGACCGCCTTGGCGTCGCGGCGCACCCGGTCGGCGTTCTCGCCCCGGCCCTGGACGCGGTAGCCGCCGAGGGCGTGCTCGGACTGCGGGGTGAAGCCGATGTGCGCCATCACGGGGATGCCGCCCTGGGTGAGCTTCTCGATCACCGGCGCCATCTCGGTGCCGCCCTCGAGCTTCACGCAGTGCGCGCCGGCCTCCTTCATGAAGCGGACCGCGGTGAGGTAGGCCTGCTCCGGGGAGGCCTGGTAGGAGCCGAACGGCAGGTCGCCCACCACCATGGCGCGCTTGCTGGCGCGGGCGACCGCACGCGTCAGCGGCAGCAGCTCGTCGACGGTGATCGGCAGCGAGGTCTCGTTGCCCAGCACGTTGTTGGAGGCGGAGTCCCCGACCAGGAGCAGGTCGATGCCGGCCTCGTCGAAGGTGGCGGCGGTGAACATGTCGTACGCCGTCAGCATGGTGATCTTCTCGCCGCGCTGCTTCATCTCGCGCAGGTGGTGGGTGCGGACCCGCTTGGCCGGTGCGGCCCCAGGTGCCGTCGCCGGCGTCCCGCTGCCGTAGGGTGCGGTCTCCTCCGGAGTGCTGCTGCTCATCGTCGAGCTCCCTCGTGACATCTCGTGGCTCCCTGCTGGAGTCCCCGGACTGCTCACCAGGCTAGGGCCTGGACCGCCTCCCGGCACCTGTGGTCGTGGTCACGACGGGGGCTGCTCGCCGAGCGGGGTCGCGCTCGGGCCGAAGACGAACAAAGCGGGCAGGACGTCGGTGGGGTCCGCGGACCAGTCGAGCGCGAGCACCTCGTCACGGGTGCGCCGGCCCATCCGCACCCGGACCCACGTGAAGGGGTCCGTGGACAGGGTCGGGCGGGCGTCGGTCGCGGCGCGGCCGTCCAGCACGACGGCGTACGGCTGGTCGGGGGAGGGGGCCGTGTGGCGCGCGTCCGAGAGACGAACTGCCAGTCGGGTCTGGTCGAGGGTGGTCACGGGACCGCCGCCGCACCCGAGGTCGCGAAGGAGAAGGAACGCCGCGCCGCCGAGGCCACCTTCGCCCGCGCGCTGAAGCGTCGCGCCGGCGAGGAGACCTCCGGGATCGCCACCTTCATGATCCGCGGGCCCGTGCCGGTCATCGACGCCCTCGACCACGCCGTGACCACCCTGGCTCACCGCCTCCACGACCACCTGCCCGAGCCCACCGGCCCCGACGACACCGGTCCCACGATGGACCAGCTCCGCGTCCAAGCCGTCGCGCTCCTCGCCGCGCCGCACCTCGCCGAGCCCCACGTTTGCGGAAGCGGCGGTGACGCAGACGGGGGCGATGCCACCGCGGGTGCGGGCGACGACAGCGCAGATGCCCGACCGGACGGGCCGCAGGTGCCAGTCCCGGACCTGGGGTCGACGGACCTTCGGGACCTGCTGCCGGCGGTGTCGCTGGTCGTCCACGTCTACGCAGGCCCGCGGGAGGTCTCGGCCGAGGGCGAGGAGGTCGACCGGATCGCCCGGGTCGCGGGCCACGGCCCGGTGAGCGAGACCTGGCTGCGCGAGGTCCTCGGCCGCTACGCCCGCTTCGACGTCCGACCAGTCCTGGACCCCGAAGGCCTGGCGCCGGTGGAGGCCTACGAGGTCCCCGCCCGCCACCGCCGCGCCGTCCAGCTCCTCGCCCCCACCGACACCTTCCCCTTCGGCAGCACCGGTCCCACGGTCCAGCTCGACCACGTCGTCCCCTGGGACCCCCACGGACCACCCCACTCCGATCCACGTCCCCAGACCGGAGTCCACAACCTCACACCACTCTCCACGCTGCATCACCGGCTCAAGACCCACGGCCGCTGGCAGAGCGCCATGCCCTGGCCCGGCGTGCACCTCTGGCGAGACCCCCACGGCCAGGTCTACCTCCGCGACACGAGCGGCACCCGGCAGGTCACCAACCAGGAGGCCGCAGCGTCCGACGCCGGGGAGACCCGCCACACCGTGATCACCGTCGACCTCTACGAGCCGACGTTTCGGCTCGAGTACGAGGCCGCCTGAGCTACGGGCGCGCCCCCGCGGCGTCGGCGGCGCCCTCGAGGTCGGCGACGACGATCCGGCGCATCCGCAGCATCGCGGCCTGGGCGGCGGAGGCGCGGGCGGGGTCGGGGTCGGAGAGCAGCTCGAAGAGGCGCACCGGCACCACCTGCCAGGACAGGCCGAAGCGGTCCTTGAGCCAGCCGCACATCGACTCCTCACCTCCGCCGGCCAGCAGCTTGTCCCAGTAGTGGTCGACCTCGGCCTGGTCGGCGCAGGAGATGGCGAAGGAGACCGCCTCGGTGAAGGCGAACATCGGCCCGCCGTTGATGGCGCGGAAGGTGAGGCCGTCGAGGGTGAACTCGCCGGCCATGACCGAGCCCGGCTCGCCCGGCCCCGCGTCGCCGTACCGCGTCATCGTCCCGACGGAGGAGCGCGGGAAGAGCGCGGTGTAGAACGCGGCGGCCTCCTCGAGCCGGTCGTCGAACCACAGGCACGGGGTGATGGAGGAGGTGGTGAGCGGCACGGGGGCTCCTTGGTGCGAGGGGGCTGAGTACGCCGAAACGCGGGTCACCAGCACAGACCCGACCCGCCGCCCGGACTCATCGTTTTCGGTGCCGGACACCCGCACGGGTTAGGTTCGCGCCCATGCGCGTCCTGGTCTCCGGCGGTGCCGGCTACATCGGATCCCACACCGTCCTCGCCCTCGTGGCCGCGGGGCACGACGTGGTGGTGGTCGACGACTTCTCCAACGCCAAGCCGACGGTGGTGGGCCGGCTGGAGGCGCTCACGGGACGTCACATCCCGGTGCACGCCTTCGACCTGACCGACATCGACAAGACCGAGCACCTGTTCGCGACCGACACCATCGACGCCGTCATCCACTTCGCCGGGTACAAGGCGGTGGGGGAGAGCGTGCAGAAGCCGCTGGACTACTACCAGAACAACCTGGGGTCGACGTTCTCGCTGGTCCGCGCCATGCAGAAGCACGACGTCGACAAGCTGGTCTTCTCGTCCTCCGCGACCGTCTACGGCACCGACCAGGCCGGTGCCACCGAGGACCGCCCGACCTTCGCGACCAACCCCTACGGCTGGACCAAGGTGATGCAGGAGCAGATCCTGCGCGACATCGCCGTCGCCGACCCGGAGATGCGGATCGCGCTGCTGCGCTACTTCAACCCGGTCGGCGCGCACCCCTCGGGCACCATCGGTGAGGACCCCTCCGACGTCCCCAACAACCTGATGCCCTACATCGCCCAGGTCGCGGTCGGCCGGCGCGAGAAGCTCCAGGTCTTCGGCGACGACTACGACACCCCCGACGGCACGGGCGTGCGCGACTACATCCACGTCGAGGACCTCGCCGCGGGCCACGTCGCCGCGCTGGAGAAGCTCGCGGTCACCGACGAGCCGATCAGCACCTGGAACCTCGGCTCCGGACGCGGCACCAGCGTGCTGGAGCTGCTGCACGCCTTCGAGAAGGCCGTGGGCCGCGAGCTGCCCTACGAGGTCGTCGGCCGCCGCGCCGGCGACGTCGCGACGTCGTACGCCGACCCGTCGAAGGCCAACGCCGAGCTCGGCTGGTCCACGCAGAAGACGGTCGAGGAGATGTGCGCCGACACCTGGCGCTGGCAGTCCCAGAACCCCGACGGCTACCCCGACTGAGCCCGACTGAGCCAGGCTGAGCCCGCCTGAGCGAAGCAGCGTGGGCGAGCGCCTGCCAGACTGCCCGCGTGGACTTCTACAACGCCTACGCCCAGGGCTTCGCCCGCGTGGCGGCGTGCACGGTGCCGGTGCGCCTGGCCGATCCGGCGGCCAACGCTGCGGCGGTCCTCGAGCAGGCGCGGATGTGCCACGACGACGGCGTGGCCGTGGCGGTCTTCCCCGAGCTGTGCCTGTCCGGCTACTCCATCGAGGACCTGCACCTGCAGGACACCCTGCTGGCCGAGGTCGACGCCGCGGTGGAGAGCATCGTCGAGGCCAGCCGCGAGCTGCTGCCCGTCATCGTCGTGGGCGCCCCGGTCGCCCACGGCAACCGCCTGCTCAACTGCGCCGTGGTCGTCCACCGCGGCGAGGTGCTCGGCGTCGCGCCGAAGTCCTACCTGCCGAACTACCGCGAGTTCTACGAGAAGCGCCACTTCGCTCCCGGTGACGACCGGCGCGGCGCGACCGTGACGGTCGCCGGCCGCGAGGCGCCCTTGGGTCCGGACCTGCTCTTCGACGTCACCGACGTGCCGGGTCTCGTGCTGCACGTCGAGGTCTGCGAGGACATGTGGGTGCCGGTGCCGCCGAGCGCCGAGGCCGCCCTGGCCGGGGCCACGGTGCTGGCCAACCTCTCCGGCAGCCCGATCACCGTCGCGCGCGCCGACGACCGGCACCTGCTGGCCCGCAGCGCCAGCCACCGCTGCAACGCGGCGTACGTCTATGCCGCCGGGGGGCCAGGCGAGTCCTCGACCGACCTGTCCTGGGACGGGCAGACGATGGTCTACGAGGCCGGCGACCTGCTCGGCGAGAGCGAGCGGTTCCCCGACGGCCCGCGTCGCACGGTCGTCGACGTCGACGTCGACCGGCTGCGCCAGGAGCGGCTGCGGCAGGGCTCCTTCGACGACAACCGCCGCACCCACGCGGCGCGCACCGACGCCTTCCGCACGGTGCGGCTGGTCCTCGACCCGCCCGCCGGCGACCTCGGGCTGCGGCGCAAGGTCGACCGCTACCCGTTCGTGCCCGACGACCCGGCACGGCTGGCGCAGGACTGCTACGAGGCGTACTCCATCCAGGTCTTCGGTCTCGAGCAGCGGATGAGCGCCATGAGCAGCGAGACCTGGCAGCCGAAGGCGGTCATCGGGGTCAGCGGCGGTCTGGACTCGACCCACGCGCTGATCGTCGCCGCGCGGGCGATGGACCGGCTGGGCCGGCCGCGCAGCGACGTCCTGGCCTACACGATGCCGGGCTTCGCGACGACGGCGGAGACCAAGGACTACGCCACGCGGCTGTGCGCGTCCCTCGGCGTCACCTTCGCCGAGATCGACATCCGCCCGGCCGCCGAGCAGATGCTCACCGACCTCGGGCACCCCTACTCCGAGGGCGAGCACGTCTACGACGTCACCTTCGAGAACGTCCAGGCCGGCCTGCGCTACGACTACCTCTTCCGCCTGGCCAACCACCACGGAGGCCTGGTCGTCGGCACCGGCGACCTCTCCGAGCTCGCGCTCGGCTGGTGCACGTACGGCGTCGGCGACCAGATGTCGCACTACAACGTCAACGCAGGCGTGCCGAAGACCCTCGTGCAGCACCTGATCCGCTGGGTGGCCGACTCGGGCCAGTTCTCCCAGGACACGACCGCGGTGCTCCGCGAGATCCTCGAGCTGGAGATCACCCCCGAGCTGGTGCCGACCGTCGGCGACGCCGCCCCGCAGCGCACCGAGGACTCCGTGGGGCCCTACGCCCTGCAGGACTTCACGCTCTTCCACGTGCTGCGCCGCGGCTACCGCCCCCGCAAGATCGCCTTCTTGGCCTGGCACGCCTGGCGCGACCGCACCGAGGGGGAGTGGCCGCCGGGCCTCCCGGAGGCCAAGCGTGGGGAGTTCGACCTCCCCACGATCCACCGCTGGCTCGAGGTCTTCGTGCGCCGCTTCTTCGCCAGCCAGTTCAAGCGTTCCGCGCTGCCGAACGGCCCCAAGGTGAGCCCCGGCGGCACCATGTCGCCACGCGGGGACTGGCGGATGCCCTCGGACGCGTCCGCCGCGGCCTGGCTGCGCGAGCTGGAGCGCGACCTGCCCCACTAGGCTCTGGCCATGGGCAAGCAAGAGGAGTTCGTGCTCCGGGCGCTCGAGGAGCGCGACGTACGGTTCGTCCGGCTGTGGTTCACCGACGTCCTCGGCTCGCTGAAGTCGGTGGCGGTGGCCCCGGCGGAGCTGGAGAACGCCTTCTCCGAGGGCATCGGCTTCGACGGCTCGGCCATCGAGGGCTTCGCGCGGGTCTTCGAGTCCGACATGCTCCTCAAGCCCGACCCCTCGACCTTCCAGATCCTGCCCTGGCGCAGCGGTGAGGGGCCGTCGACGGCACGGATGTTCTGCGACATCGAGATGCCCGGCGGCGAGCCGTCGTACGCCGACCCGCGGCACGTGCTCAAGCGGACCCTCTCCAGGGCCGCCGACCAGGGGTTCACCTTCTACACCCACCCCGAGATCGAGTTCTACCTCTTCAAGAACCTCCCCGCGCACGGCGAGGAGCCGGTCCCGGTGGACCGCTCGGGGTTCTTCGACCACACCGCGCAGTCCGAGGGCGCCGACTTCCGCCGCGAGGCGATCACGATGCTGGAGTCGATGGGCATCTCGGTCGAGTTCAGCCACCACGAGGGCGGCCCGGGACAGCAGGAGATCGACCTGCGCTACGCCGACGCGCTCTCGACGGCCGACAACATCATGACCTTCCGCACCGTCATCCGTGAGGTCGCGCTCTCCCAGGGCATCTGGGGCAGCTTCATGCCCAAGCCGTTCACGACCCACCCGGGCTCGGGCATGCACACCCACCTGTCGCTCTTCGAGGGCGACGAGAACGCCTTCTACGAGGCCGGTGCGGAGTACTCCCTGTCCCAGACCGCGCGGAAGTTCATCGCCGGCATCCTCACCCACGCCAACGAGATCTCCGTGGTGACCAACCAGTGGGTCAACTCCTACAAGCGGATGATGTTCGGCGGCGAGGCCCCCTCCTACATCTGCTGGGGCCACAACAACCGCTCGGCGATGATCCGGGTGCCGATGTACAAGCCGCTCAAGGGCCAGTCGACCCGCGTCGAGCTGCGCACCCTCGACGCCGCGTGCAACCCCTACCTCGCCTACGCCGTCGTGCTGGCAGCCGGGCTCAAGGGGATCAACGAGGGCTACGAGCTGCCCCGTGAGGCCGAGGACGACGTGTGGTCGCTCACCGAGCGCGAGCGCAGCAGCCTGGGCATCAAGCCGCTGCCGCGCAACCTCAACGATGCGATCACCATCGCCGAGGACTCCGAGCTGCTCGCGGAGACCCTGGGCGAGCAGGTCTTCGACTTCCTGCTGCGCAACAAGCGCGCGGAGTGGGACGAGTACCGCGGGCAGGTCTCGGCGTTCGAGCGCGACCGGATGCTCCCGGTCATCTGACCGGCGCACGGAATGACCACGCTGCTGGTCGTCCAGCACGAGGACGAGTGCCCGCCCGGGATGCTCGGGCGCTGGTGGGCCGAGGACGGCGCCACCCTCGACGTCCGCCGCCCGTACGCCGGTGAGCCGCTGCCCCCGGACCTGTCGGGCCACGCCGGGCTGGTCGTCCTGGGCGGCCACATGGGCGCCGACGACGACGCGGACCACGCCTGGCTGGCCCCCACCAAGCAGCTCGTGCGGGTGGCCGCGGCCGGCGGCGTACCCGCACTGGGGGTGTGCCTGGGCCACCAGCTGATGGCCAGCGCGCTGGGCGGACAGGTGCGTCGCAACCCCGCCGGGCCGCAGCAGGGGTTGCTGCGGGTGGGCTGGGAGGAGACGGCCGCCGCCGACGACCTGACGGCCGCGCTCGCCGAGCCGCGCCGGGGCGTGCACTGGAACGACGACGTGGTGCTCGTGCTGCCACCCGGCGG
The DNA here is from genome assembly GCA_009701885.1 of Actinomycetota bacterium. Lineage (GTDB taxonomy): Bacteria > Actinomycetota > Actinomycetes > Propionibacteriales > Nocardioidaceae > Nocardioides. The sequence continues at coordinate 118,553 of WLJH01000006.1, read as the reverse complement.
CACCCGGCTCGCGACCGCCCCCGGCGGCGAGGTGCAGTCCGCCCGCCACGCCCCGTCGGTCTGGGGCGTGCAGTGGCACCCCGAGGCCGACGTCGACGTGGTGGCCGGCTGGCCCGGCACGGTGCGGGCCCACGACGAGGTCCGGGCCGCCGGCGAGGAGCTGGCCACGGCCTGGCGCCCGCTCGCCGCTGCGTTCCTGCGGCTGGTGCGCCGGCGCGAGGACGGCGCTGACGGGAGCGGGCACGCGTGAGCCGCGACGCCACGTCCAAGGGCGCGCTGCTGCGCCTGGGGTTCACCGACCCCGAGCGGGCCGCCGAGCACGTGGCCCAGCTCGGTGCCGGGGCCGAGGAGCTGCTGTGGACGCTGGGACGCACCGCCGACCCCGACCTGGCCCTGCAGCAGCTGGTGCGGCTGCGCCAGGCCGCGGGGGAGCAGGACGCCGACCCCGACGGCCTGCTCGCGGAGCTGGTCGACGACGAGGGCACCGCCATGCGGCTGCTCAGCGTGCTCGGGGCCAGCGAGGCCCTCGGCGACCACCTGTGCCGCCACCCCGACCAGTGGCGCGAGCTGGTCGACCCGACGCTCGGGAGCACCCGCCCCGCGGCGTACGCCGTCCGCGAGGGGCTGCTGAGGGCCGTCGGCGCCGACCCGGTCGACCCGACGCCGACGGCCACCCTGGCCGACCACGAGGCGCTGGACGCCATGCGCGTGGAGTACCGCCGGGTGCTGCTGCGCCTGGCCGCCCGCGACCTGGCCCACCACCTCGGCGTGGACGACGCCGCGGCCGAGCTGAGCGACCTGGCCGCGGCCACGCTCGAGGCGGCGCTGGCCGTCGCGCGCCAGCGGGTGGGGGAGAGCGCCGCGCTGGCCCGGCTGGCGGTGGTCGCGATGGGCAAGTGCGGCGGCCACGAGCTCAACTACGTCTCCGACGTCGACGTCATCTTCGTCTACGAGCCGGTCGAGGGCGCCCCGCCCGACCAGGCCAACCGGGCGGCCACCCAGCTCGCCGCCCAGCTGATGCGGGCCTGCTCGGACCCGACCGGCGAGGGTGAGATCTGGCCGGTCGACGCCAACCTGCGTCCCGAGGGCCGCAACGGCCCGCTCGTGCGCACCCTGGAGAGCCACCGCGGCTACTACGAGCGCTGGGCCAGCACCTGGGAGTTCCAGGCCCTGCTCAAGGCGCGCGCGGTCGCCGGCGACCTCGAGCTCGGCCGGCAGTACGTCGAGATGGTGCAGCCGCTGGTGTGGACCGCCGCGGGGCGCGAGCGCTTCGTCGAGGACACCCAGGCGATGCGCCGACGGGTGCTGGAGCACATCCCGGCCAAGGAGGCCGAGCGCCAGCTCAAGCTGGGCTCCGGCGGGCTGCGCGACGTGGAGTTCGCGGTGCAGCTGCTGCAGATGGTCCACGGCAAGGCCGACGAGCAGATCCGGATGCCGACGACGCTCTCGGCCCTGGCGGCGCTCACCGAGCGCGGCTACATCGGGCGCGAGGACGGCGTCGCGATGCACGACTCGTACGCCTTCCTGCGCACCCTGGAGCACCGGCTCCAGCTGCACCGCCTCCAGCGCACCCACGTCGTGCCCGACGACGAGGACGCCCTGCGCCGCCTCGGCCGCTCGATGGGCTTCCTCAAGAGCTCGGCCGCGGGGCTGCAGGACCAGTGGCAGCGGCACCGGGTCGAGGTGCGGCGGCTGCACCAGAAGCTCTTCTACCGCCCGCTGCTCTCCGCGGTCGCGCGGATCCCCGGCGAGGAGGCGCGGCTGTCGCCGGAGGCGGCCCGCGACCGGCTCGCCGCGCTCGGCTACGCCGACCCCTCCGCCGCACTGCGCCACCTCGAGGCGCTGACCGCCGGGGTCTCCCGAGCCGCCCACATCCAGCGCGCCCTGCTGCCGGCGATGCTCGAGTGGTTCGCCGAGGGTCCCGACCCCGACGCCGGGCTCTTCGGGTTCCGCCGGATCAGCGAGGCCATGGGCAGCACGCCGTGGTACCTCGCCACCCTGCGCGACGAGGGCGAGGTGGCCCAGCGGATGGCCGCGGTCCTCTCCACCTCCCGCTACGCCACGATGCTGCTCGAGCGCGAGCCCGCCGGGGTGCGGATGCTCGGCGAGGACCTCTCCCCGCTGGGCGCCGAGGTGGTCACCGAGGAGATGCGCGCCGGTGCGGCCCGCCGCGACGACGTGGAGTCCGCGGTCCGCTCGATCCGCGGCGTACGCCGTCGCGAGCTGTTCCGGATCGCCGCGGGCGACCTGCTCGGGCTCACCGACGTCGACGCGGTCGGTGCCGGCCTGTCGCGGCTCACCGACGCGACCCTGACCGCCGCGCTGGAGGTCGTGGAGGACTCCGTGCGCCGCGCCCGTGGGCTGGACGAGGCGCCGACGCGCTTCGCGATCGTCGCGATGGGCCGCTACGGCGGCTTCGAGCTGTCCTACGGCTCGGACGCCGACGTGCTCTTCGTGCACGACCCGGTGCCCGGGGCCGAGGCCCAGGTCGCGGCCGGCTACGCCCAGGCCGTGGCCAACGAGCTGCGCCGGCTGCTCTCGCTGCCCGGGGGCGACCCGCCGCTCGAGCTCGACGCGGACCTGCGCCCCGAGGGCCGCCAGGGCCCGCTGGTGCGCACCCTGGACGCGTACGCCGCCTACTACGCCGGCTGGTCCCAGGTCTGGGAGGCCCAGGCGCTGCTGCGCGCCGACGCCGTGGTCGGCGACCAGGACGTGCGACGCCGGTTCACCGAGATGGCTGACCCGCTGCGCTTCCCCGAGGGCGGCATCACCGACGACCAGGTGCTGGAGGTGCGGCGGATCAAGGCGCGCGTGGACCGCGAGAGGCTGCCGCGCGGTGCCGATCCGCAGACCCACCTCAAGCTCGGTCGCGGCGGGCTGGCGGACATCGAGTGGACCGTGCAGCTCCTGCAGATGCGGCACGCCGGGCAGGTGCCGGCGCTGCGCACGCCCCGCACCCTGGAGGCGCTCGCCGCCGCGCGGGACGCCGGGCTGGTCGACGAGGACGAAGCCGCGCTGCTGCAGCAGGCCTGGCGCCGGGTCAGCCGCACCCGCAACGCCGTCACCCTCGTGCGCGGCAAGCCCAGCGACCAGCTGCCCTCCGACCCGCGGGAGCGGGCGGCGGTGGCGAGCATCCTGGGCTACCCCGAGGGCTCCTCGGAGGCGATGGTCGACGACCACCTGCGGCACACGCGCACCGCCCACGCGGTCGTGGACCGGATTTTCTGGGAGACCTGATGGCTGTGGGGCAGCAGGCCGGGCGGCCGCCGCTGCGCACTCACCAGCGGCTGGCGCTCACCGCGCTGGAGCAGGCCTGGGCATCGGGCCGGCGACGCGCCTGGACCGTGCTCCCGCCGGGCGCGGGGAAGACCCGGGTCGGGCTGGAGACCGCGGAGGCGCTGCTGGCCTCGGGCGAGGTCGAGCGCGTGGTCGTGCTCGGGCCCAACACCGCGATCGTCGGGCAGTGGGAGGCGCAGGCGGCCGCGCTGGACCTGGCCCTCACCGCCTGGACCTACCAGGCGGTCGCGCTCTTCGACCCCGATGCGGAGGTCGACGAGCAGGGCGAGGAGCAGTCCCAGGTGGCGCGGCTGCACGAGAACGGCCGGGCCCGGGTCGAGGAGCTGCGCGCCGCCGGCCCGCTGCTGCTCGTCCTCGACGAGTGTCACCACCTGCTCGAGGTGTGGGGCCGGCTGCTGGCCGAGCTGCTCGCCGACCTGCCCGACGCGCGGGTGCTCGGCCTCACCGCCACCCCGCCCGCCGCGCTCACCCGCGAGCAGGCCGAGCTGGTGGACACCCTCTTCGGCGGCACGGTCTTCGAGGCCTCCATCCCCGCGGTCGTGCGCGAGGGCGACCTGGCGCCCTTCGCCGAGCTGGTGTGGCTCGTGCCGCCCACCCCGCACGAGGCGGCGTGGGTCGACTCCAGCGCCGAGCGGTTCGCCGAACTCGTCGCCGCCCTCGCCGACCCGAGCTTCGGCTCCGTGCCCTTCCTGGAGTGGCTGGACCGGCGGCTGGTCGAGCGCAGCGCGTCGGGCGCCGCCACCGGGGCCGACGCCTCGTGGGCCCGGCTGGCCGCGGCCGAGCCCGCGCTGGCCGACGCCGCGCTGCGCCTGCACCACGCCGGCATGCTGACCCTGCCGCCGGGTGCGCGGCCCACCGAGGAGCACCGTCGCGACCCGAGCGCCGACGATTGGGTCCTGCTCGTGGGGGACTGGGCCACCGGCCACCTGCTGCGCAGCGAGGACCCCGCCGACGCCGCGGCCCTGGAGGGGGTGCGCCGGGCGCTGCCCGCCGTGGGCCACGTCTTGACCCGCAACGGCGTGCGGCGCGGCCGCTCGCCGATCGACCGGGTGCTGGCCCGCTCGGAGGCCAAGACGCAGGCGGCTGTGGAGATCGCGCGGGTGGAGCAGCAGGCGCTGGGGGAGCGACGTCGGCTCCTGGTGCTCTGCGACCACGAGAGCGCGACCGCCACGCTCCCGGTCGACCTGCGCGGGGTGCTCTCGGAGCAGGCCGGCTCCGCGCACGCCGTGCTGGCGGCACTGGTCAGCGACCCCGCGGGCTCCGACGCGCTGCTCGTGACGGGGAGCACGGTCGCCGGCGGCGTACCCACCCTGGAGAGGCTGGTCGCGCACGTCGCCACCACCGACGCCGGGCTCGCGGCCTCGCTGCGGGTCAGCCCGGAGCCCACCGTGCCCGGCGGGGCGGTGCACCGGCTCGAGGGGCCGTGGACCAGCCGGCGCTGGGTCCCGCACGTGACCCGGTTCCTCGAGCAGGGCGGCACGACGGTGCTCGTCGGCACCCGCGGGCTGCTCGGCGAGGGCTGGGACGCCCGCTCGGTCAGCGGCCTGGTCGACCTGACCTCGGTGACGACCACGACCGCTGTCGTCCAGACCCGCGGCCGCGCGCTGCGCACCGACCCCACCCACCCCGACAAGGTCGCGGTGAACTGGTCGGTGGTGTGCGTCAGCGACCGGCACCCGCGAGGCGACCGCGACTGGCTGCGGCTGGTGCGCAAGCACGCCGGCTTCTTCGGGGTCGACGCCGACGGCGAGGTCGTCGACGGGGTGGGCCACATCGACCCCGCCTTCTCGCCCTACGCCGCCCCGCCCGACAGCGAGGTCGACGCGGTCAACGCCCGGATGGTGCTGCGCGCCGAGGACCGCGCCGGCATCCGCGAGCGCTGGCGCGTGGGGGAGCCGTACGCCGACCGGCCCGGCCGCACGGTCCGTGTCCGCCCCCGGCGCGCGGGCACGGTGGGCACCCTGGCGACCCCGGTGCCGGTCGCCGTGCGCCTCGCCGGGCTCGAGCCGCGCACGCCGGTCCCGCAGGCCACCCCAGGCGGGCCGGTCCTCGCTGGCGGCGCGTTGCTCGCGGGCGTGCTCGGGCCGGGTCTGGACCTGCCGGTCGTCGCGCTCGTCGTGCTCACCGTCGCGCTCGTGACCGCCCTGCTGCTGCGACGTACGACGCTGGCCGGCCGCGGTCGCGCGCTGGTCGCGGCCGGGGCGGTGCCGCCCTCGGTCGAGCAGGTGGCCGGCGCCGTGGCCGACGCCCTCCACGACTGCGGCCTGGTCGGCGCTGGTGCGGCTGCGCTCGCGGTGGAGGTCGACGCCTCGGGAGAGTACCGCTGCCGCCTCGCCGATGTGCCCGAGCCGGAGTCCGAGGTCTTCGCCCGGGCGCTCGACGAGGCGCTCGGGCCGGTGCTGTCGCCGCGCTACGTCGTGCCCCGGCACCTGCTGCTCGACCGCCCCCGGCCCACGAGCGAGCTGGTCGCCGCGGCCCGTGGACGGCTGCTCGAGCCGGACGGCACCGTGTGGCACCCGGTCCCCACCGTGCTCGGCGTGCGGGCCGAGCGCGCGGCCGCGTACGCGTGCGCCTTCGACCACTGGGTCGGGGGAGGGGAAGCGCTCTACACCGGCTCGCCCGAGGGTGCCGGGGTGCTCGCGGCCCAGCGCGGCAGCGACCCGTTCGACGTCGCGACCGTGATGCGCCGCCACTGGACCTGAGCCGGGCGAGCCGTCGTCGGTCGAGCCCACGCGTTCTTCCGGAAACGTGTGCCGGCTCGGCGGGACACGGTCGCGCGCGGAGGTCCGGGGCCGACCCCTCCGCCGCAGTCCACCCCCGGGACATGCACTGCGCGCGGCCGAGACCGGGTCGTGCCGAGCGAGTCCTGCCCGCGGACCGGCAGCGGCAAACGCGCGGGTCCGTCCGACGGCGCACTGGTCTGGACCGCGGGGTCGAGGACCCCCGCCACGCGCGGTCAGGACCTTCGACCCTGCGACGACGACCCGCGGCGCGCGCACGCTGGGGTCATGGGAACCACTGACCCCGGAACCGACGTCAAGCCCGTCCTCATCGACCTCGACGAGGACACCTGCTGGCAGCTGCTCGAGACGGTCTCGGTGGGCCGCCTCGCGTGGGTGGACGCGCAGGGCCCGGTGGTGGTCCCCGTCAACCTCGCGGTCTCGGCCGGCTCCGTGGTGGTGCGCACCGCGGCGTACTCCACGATCGCGCGGGAGGTCGACGACAGCCGGGTGGCCGTGGAGGTCGACCTGTTCGACGACCAGGCGCGCACGGGGTGGAGCGTGCTGGTGCGGGGGGTGGCCAGGGTGCTGCTGGAGCCGGCGCCGGCCGACGCGCCGACGGCGTGGCCGACCGGCACGAAGTCCGCGACCGTGCGGATCCGGCCCACGAAGGTCACCGGACGCAGGCTCGCCCGGCCGGTCTGAGGGCCGGCCGGGCGAGGTGTCGGCGGGGGAGCGCCGGGTGCAGCGCCGGGTGCAGCGGGGGGTCAGAGACCCATGCTGCGCCCGATGATCTCCTTCATGATCTCGGTGGTGCCGCCGTAGATCCGCGAGATGCGGGAGTCGGTGTAGGCGCGGGAGATGGGGTACTCGCTCATGTAGCCGTAGCCGCCGTGCAGCTGCACGCCCGCGTCGACGACCTGGGCCTGCAGCTCGGTGGTCCACCATTTGGCCATCGAGGCCAGCGACGGGTCGGCCTCGCCGGCGTTGAGCTTGAGGATGCACTCGTTGATGAAGGTGCGGGCGACGTAGGCCTGGGTGGCCATCTCGGCGAGCACGAAGCGGTTGTGCTGGAACTTGCCGATCGGCTTGCCGAACGCCTCGCGCTCCTTGGCGTAGGCCAGGCACAGCTCGAGGACGTACTCGACGGCGGCCACGGCCTGGACGCCGATGGAGATTCGCTCCTGGGGGAGGTTCTGCATGAGGTAGATGAAGCCCTCGCCCTCCTTGCCCAGCAGGTTGGACTTCGGCACCTCGACGTTGTCGAAGAACAGCTCGGCGGTGTCCTGCGCCTTCAGGCCCATCTTGTCCAGGTTGCGGCCGCGCTCGAAGCCGGGCATGCCGCGCTCGACGACCAGCAGGCTGAAGCCCATGTGGCCGGCGTCGGGGTCGGTGCGGCACACCACGATGACGATGTCGCTCATGATGCCGTTGGAGATGAAGGTCTTCGCGCCGTTGAGGACGTAGTGGTCGCCCTTGTCCACGGCGCTGGTCTTGATGCCCTGGAGGTCCGAGCCGGCGCCCGGCTCGGTCATGCCGATGGCCGAGATCAGCTCGCCGCGGACGCAGCCGGGGAGCCAGCGCTGCTTCTGCTCCTCGGTGCCGAGGGAGGTGATGTAGGGGACGATGATGTCGGTGTGGACCGGGAAGCCCGGACCGCTCGCGCCGATCCGGGAGAGCTCCTCGGAGACGACCGCGTTGTAGCGGAAGTCGTCCATGCCCATCCCGCCGTACTCCTCGGGCACGTCGAAGCAGAGGATCCCCTGCTCGCCGGCCTTGGTCCACAGCTCGCGGCTGACCTGGCCGTCCTTCTCCCACTGCTCCATGTGGGGGGCGACCTCCTTCTCCATGAAGGTCCGCACCATGGCGCGGAAGTCCTCGTGCTCCTGGGTGTAGATGGAGGTCGGCGTGGCCATCAGATGGGCTCCTCGGGGTTCGCGGGGTCGTGCCGGTGGTGGTGCTGGTGGTCGAGCGGGGGCTGTGCTGCCCGTCACGTATGTCGGTGGAAGAACTCTGACAGCATGACTGTCACAGTTCAAGTGTCATCTCAGCGGCTAAGGTGCCGCCCATGACCGCGACCCAGGGCTCCGCCCTCGAGCCCCTCGACGGGCTGATGACCGTCGACGAGCTGGCCACCGCCGCCGGCCTGACGGTCCGCAACACCCGCTACTACTCCGGCCTGGGCCTGCTGCCCCCGCCGGTACGCCGCGGGCGGATGGCCTACTACGACCGGATGCACCTGGCGCACCTGGAGCTGGTGCGGGCGCTGCAGGAGCACGGGTTCACCCTGCAGGCGATCGAGCGGGTCGTGAGCCGGCTGCCCGAGGACGCCACCACCGAGGACCTCGCCCTGCAGCGGGCGATGATGACCTCCTGGACGACCTCGGCCCCCGTGCCGGTGGACCGCGCTGCCCTCGAGCGCCGCGCCGGGCGCCCGCTGGTCGACGACGAGCTGGCGCTCCTGGTCGTCATGGGTGCCCTCGAGGAGACCGACGAGGGCACCTACCTGGCGGCGCCCAACCTGGAGACCGGTCTGGAGCTGCTCGACCTCGACGTGAGCGCCGAGAGCCTCGGGGCCGCCTCCGAGGCGATCGGGCGCCACATGGAGGCGCTGGCCGAGGAGCTCACCACCATCCTGCGCACCCAGGTGCTCCAGCCCTACCGCCGTACCGCCCGCGCCTCCGGGCAGTCGCCGGAGCAGGCGGCCCAGATGGAGCACACCGTCTCCCGGCTGCGCCAGCTGACCCTGGAGGCGGTCGTGACCGGCTTCCAACGGGCCGCCAACGCGGTCATCGCCCGCTCGCTCACGCGAGGCTGAGCGGCGCTACGCCCGGGGCGGCAGGCCCGAGGGGGAGCGGTCCCCTGGCGCCTTTCGCACTCCCGCGACGCGCGCCAGGGTCCCGCTCACGAGCGGCGGACCCGGTGTGGAGTGCGGTCCGTCGACCCTCAGTGCCTCACCGATCGGCGCGCCTCGCAGCGACCTGAGCGACCCGCCGGCCGGTCTGGACCGCGTGGCTGCTCAGGCCGCCTGCAAGTGCTGGCTGAACCAGGCGCCGACGTGGTGGAGGTACTCCTCCGGCTCGGAGAGCATGAGTGCGTGCCGGCGGTCGGTGATGACCTCGCCGTGCCAGTCCGGGCGGGCGGCCAGCACCTCGCGCAGCACCCGGGCCGGCACCAGGGCGTCGGCGGTGCCGCCGAGGACGAGGGTGGGCGCCTCCACGGAGCGGATCGCCCGCCAGGTCCAGCGCGGGTCGACCCAGCTGCGGGCGATCGAGAGGGTGCTGGTGCGCAGTGCCCGGCTGCGGTCGGCGACCTGGGCGGCGTCGGCCGAGAGCGCGTCGGCCGCCATCGCGGCGATGAGGGAGGGGCGCACGGCCGCGGGGTCGGTGAAGATCAGGCCCAGCAGCGCGCGGGCTCCCGGGTTGGCATCGCGGCGGGTCGCCGCGGCGAGCAGGCCGCCGCCGATGCTGGGCAGGCCCATCGTCACGATGCCCTGGAGGGTCGGCACCGAGGGCGGCACCAGGCGCAGCGCGCACGCAGGCGGGAACGCGGGGGAGACCAGCACCAGCCGGTCGACCCGCTCGGGGTGGCGGGCCGCGAGGTGCGTGGCGACCAGGCCGCCCATGGAGTTGCCGTGCACGGTGGCCGACTGCCACCCGAGCGCGTCCAGCACCCGGCGTACGAAGCGGACGTGGCCGCCGACGGTGAGCGGGTCGTGGGGCACGGCGCGGGTGTGCCCGAAGCCGGGCAGGTCGACCGCCACCACCGGGCCGTGCGCGGCGAGCGGGGCGATCACCTCGATCCAGTTGGCCGCGCTCCCGCCCAGCCCGTGCACGAGCAGCTGCGGGGTGCCCCCGCCGGGGCCGGCGGATTCGCCGGCGTCGGCGCGCAGCACCCGGACGGGGCGGCCGAGGACGTCGAGGGACTCCTGCCGCACGCCGCGCCAGGCGGGGTCGCTGCCGATCCAGGCGTCGTCGGGCAGGCTGGAGGGGGACGTCATGTGGAACACGTTCCCAGTCCGCGCCGTTGTGCGCACGCACCTTGGGGTGACCTAGCCTCTCGCCGTGAGCGCCCAAGCCCCCTCCGCCGTCGTCCTCGTCCGCGCGACCCGGTTCCTGCCGAACCCCGCGACCGCTGCCGACAACGCCTTCCAGTCCGACGTGCCGGCGGGGGAGTCCCCGGAGGTGATCTCGGCGCGGGCGCTGGCCGAGATGGACGCCGTGGCCGACGCGCTGCGGGCGGTCGGGGTGCGCGTCCACGTCTTCGAGGACCACGACCACACCCGCCCCGACAGCGTCTTCCCCAACAACTGGGTCTCCACCCACGCCGGCGGCCTGGTCGGCGTCTTCCCGATGTACGCCTCGAACCGGCGCCACGAGCGGCGTGCCGACGTGCTGGAGATGCTCAAGTCGGAGTACCGCGTCCAGGCGGTCGTCGACTACTCCGGCCTCGAGCCGGACGGCATCTTCCTCGAGGGCACCGGCGCGATGGTGCTGGACCACGTCTCACGGGTGGCCTACGTCGCGCGCAGCCACCGCGCCGACGAGCAGGTGCTGGAGCGCTTCTGCGCCGACTTCCTCTACGAGCCTATGGCCTTCGACGCCGTCGACTCCGCCGGGATCCCCGTCTACCACACCAACGTCATGGCCTGCGTGGGCACCGACGTCGCGCTCATGGCCCTCGACCTCATCCCCGACCCGGTGCGGCGCGAGCAGGTGCGCGAGCGGTTGACCGTCAACGGCCGCCGCCTCGTCGAGCTCACCGAGGAGCAGGTGCGCGAGTTCGCCGGGAACGCCGTCGAGCTGTGCGGGCGCCACCCGGACGGTCGGCGCCGCTACGTGATGGCGATGTCGGCGCGGGCCCGCGCCAGCCTGCGCCCCGACCAGGTGGCAATGATCGAGGAATCCTGCGAGATCGTCGCCGTCGACATCCCGACCATCGAGCTGGCCGGGGGGTCGGTGCGCTGCATGATCGCCGGCATCCACCTCGACCGGCGACCCGTGGCCGAGCGCGGACCGACGCTGGCGGTCGTGGCCATCAACGAGGACCACCCGGTCACCGCCGACGGGCGCCTGGTCAACCAGGGCTGAGCCCCGGCACCCCGCATTGCCGCCAGGAACAGGAACGTGTTCTAGTTCTGCGGTGCACGCGGACGCCGACCCCTTCGACCAGCTGCCCCCCACGACGCCTGTCCTGATCGGCGTCGGCGAGGTCTCCGAAACCCTCGGCTCGCCCGACTACATCGCGCGGTCGGAGGCCGCCCTGGCCGCCGACGCGGTCCGCGCCGCGGCGGCCGACGCGGTCGCCGGCTCCGGCACCGACCCGGCGGAGGTCCTGGCGGCGCTGGACGCGGCGGCGATGACCCGCTCCTTCGAGGCCATGGGGTTCGGCTCCCCGCTGGGCACCCCCACGTCCTACCCCTGGGCGGTCCTGCGCCGGGTCGGTGCGTCGCCGTCGTACGTCGTGCACGACGCGCTCGGCGGGCAGACGCCCCAGAGCCTGGTCAACGAGCTCGCCCAGGCGGTCGCCGACGGCGAGCACCGGGTCGCGCTCGTCATGGGTGCCGACGTCACCTCGACGACCCGGCACTTCGCCCGCGGCGCGGGCGCCGGAGGCGAGCGGCCGGACTTCCACGAGGACGTCACCGGCCCGGAGGTCGACCGCGGCCGCGGCACCCACCTGGTCAACACCCGCCACCAGGTGCTGCACGGGATGACGAACGCGCCGGTGCAGTACGCCCTGCTCGAGCACGCCCGGCGACACCGGCTGGGCCTGGACCGGCGCACCTACGCCAAGCAGATGGCCGACCTGCTGGCGCCGATGAGCGAGGTCGCCGCCGCGCACCCGCACGCCGCGGCTCCGACGGTGCGCTCGGTCGAGGAGGTCGCCACCACGACCGCCGACAACCGGGTCGTCGCCGACCCCTACCGCCGGCTCATGGTGGCCCGCGACCAGGTCAACCAGGGTGCGGCCGTGCTGCTCGCCTCGGTCGAGGCGGCCCGCGCGCTGGGTGTGCCGCAGGAGCGCTGGGTCTTCCTGCACGGGCACGCCAGCCTGGCCGAGCAGACCATGCTCGAGCGCCCCGACCTCTCCCGCGGCCCCGCGACCGTGGCCGCGGTGCAGCACGCCCTGGAGGGCGCCGGCCTCGGCATCGAGGACGTCGACGCGATGGACCTCTACAGCTGCTTCCCGGTCGCGATCACCACCGTCACCGACGCCCTGGGCATCGACACCTCCGACCCGCGCCGGCTCACGCTCACCGGAGGGCTGCCCTTCTTCGGCGGCGCCGGCAGCAACTACTCCCTGCACGCCGTCGCCGAGGCGGTGCGCCGCACCCGCCGCGATCCCGCGAGCACGGTCCTGGTCGGTGCCAACGGCGGCCAGCTCTCCAAGTACGCCGTCGGCGTGTACGCCACCCGCCCGCGCCCCTGGGTCCCCGACGACTCGGCGGCCGTGCAGGCGGCGCTCGACGCCGGCCCGCGGGTGCCGTGGACCGAGGTGGCCGACGGTCCGGCCGTCGTGGAGACCTTCAGCGTGGAGCCGCGCCGCGACGGCACCCGCACCGCCATGCTGGTCTGCCGCGACCTGGCCGGACGGCGGTTCCTGGCGACGGCCGCGGCCGACGACGAGCTGCTGGAGCTGCTCGCCGACGAGGACGCCGAGCCCATCGGCGTGCGGGTCCATGCCCGGCACGTCCAGCACGTCAACCGGGTGGCCCTCACCCGGGCGAGCCTCGACCGGCTGCACCCGGTCCGCCGGCCGCGGCTGGACCGCACCTTCGACCGGGTCGTCGTCGAGCGCGTCGGCGCCCGGGTGGAGGTGGGCGTGCTGCGCCCCGTCCTCGACCGGCTCGCGCACACCGAGCTCGACGAGGTCGTCACCGCCTACCTGGCCGACCCGGTCGCGCGCACCCTGCTGCTGCACGGCGGCGACGAGGTCTTCTGCGAGGGTCTCGACCTCACCGAGATCGGCTGGGGAGGCACCCTGGTCACCCCGCCGCACGGGGCCGCCGGCCTGACCGGGCGCGCCGACCTGGACAAGCCGGTCGTTGCGGCCGTCGCGGGTGCGGCGCACGACGCCGGCCTCGAGGTGCTGCTGGCCTGCCACGTCGTCGTGGCCGAGGAGGGTGCGACCTTCGCCCTCACCCAGCCCTGGAAGGGGCTGGTCGCCGAGCACGGCGCCCACGAGCGGCTCGCCGGGCTGGTGGGCCGCCGGCTCGCCGACGACCTGGTGCTCACCGGCCGGCTGCTCGACGCCCGGGAGGCGCTGGCCGCGGGGCTGGTGAGCCGGGTCGTACCGCGGGGGAGCGGGCTCGCCGTGGCGCGCGAGCTCTGCGACCGGGTCGAGGGGGCCGCGCCCACGGCCGTGCAGGCCTCGCTGCGGATGTCCCGCGAGGTCGCCGTGCCGGGGCGCACCAGCCGCTGCGTCGACGAGGTGGCGTTCTCCGAGGACCTGCTGGACCGGCTGTCCTGACCGGCCCGTGAACCCCGTCTGAACCGGGCGGGACTTCTGTCCCACGCAGCCGTGCCCTCCGGCTCGTGCAGCCGCCCGACGCCCGGCCCACGCTGGGACCATGACGACCCACGCCCCGTGCGAGACCGCCCTAGCGATGAGCCGTGCCGCCACCCCGGCCGGGACCGGCCGGCCCGCGCCCTCGGTCGCACGCGACGTCGTCGCCCTGGCCACCCGGGCGCCCAGCCTGCACAACACGCAGCCCTGGCGCTGGCGGATCGTCTCGGACGACGTCCTGGAGCTCTTCGCCGCCCACGACCGGCAGCTGCGCGTCCTGGACCCGCGCGGGCGGCTGATGACCCTCAGCCTCGGGGCGGCCCTGCACCACGCGATGGTCGCGGCCCGCGCCGTGGACCGGGCCGTGACGGTCGAGCGGTTCCCCGTGGGCGGACCGCCGGACCTGGTCGCCAGGCTGCACCTCGGCGAGGTCGTGCACGCAGGTCCCGCCGAGCGGATCGCGCTCTCCTCGCTGGTCGCGCGCCGCACCGACCGCAGGCCGTTCAGCTCCTGGGAGCTGCCCGAGGACCGGCTGCGCCACCTGGGCGAGCTGGCGGCGTCGTACGGCGTCACGACGGTGCGGCTCGACGCCCGGCAGCGCGTGGCGGTGGAGCGGCTGGTGGCCGCGGCCGCGGGCCACCACGATGGCTCGCCGCTGACCGCGGGCGAGCTGGCCGAGTGGTGGGGCGGGGACCGCGAGGGCGCGGGCGTGCCGGGTGCACTGGTGCCCGACCGGCTCCTCGACCCCCTCGGGATCGGTCGGTGCGAGGGCGGGGCCCTCGAGGTGGACGCCCCGGACGACTGCGCCTCGCAGCACACGGCGGTCCTGGCGCTGTGCCACCCCGACGACAGCCCCGACGGTTGGCTGGCCACCGGGGAGGCGATGAGCGCGGTCTGGCTCGAGGCGGTGTCCGAGGGCCTCGGTATGGTGCCGGTCTCGCTGCCCGTGGAGGTGGCGGAGGTGCGCGTGCGGCTCCGTGAGGACGTGCTGGGGCTGCTTGCCCACCCGCAGCTGCTGCTGCAGGTGGGGTGGCCGCACACCGCCTCGGCCCGGCTGGCCCCCTCGCCGCGTCGACCCCTGGACGACGTGATCGTGCCCTGACCCGCCGCCGGCTCAGGCGACCCGGCCCTGGGGAGCCGTGCGTGCGGTCATGCCCGGGTCGGAGACGACGGCGTCGCCGAGCACCTCGTCGATCTTCGTGAGCAGGTCGGCGTCGAGCTTCTTGCCCGCGGCGGCCACGTTGTCGTGGACCTGCTCGGGGCGCGAGGCGCCGACCAGGGCGGAGGCGACGTTGGGGTTCTGCAGGACCCAGGCGACGGCAAGCTGGGCCATCGTGAGGCCGGCCTCCTCGGCGAGCGGCTTGAGCTGCTGCACGCGGGTGAGCAGGTCGTCGTCCATCCAGCGCTTGATCATGTCGGCGCCGCCCTTGTCGTCGGTGGCGCGCGAGCCGGCCGGCGGGGCCTGGCCGGGCTGGTACTTGCCGGTCAGGACGCCCTGGGCGATCGGGCTCCACACGATCTGGGAGATGCCGAGCTCCTCGCACGTCGGGACGACCTCGCCCTCGATGACGCGCCAGAGCATGGAGTACTGCGGCTGGCTGCTGATCAGCTGGATGCCGAGGTCCTTCGCCAGCGCGTGGCCGGCGCGGATCTGGTCGGCGGTCCACTCCGAGACACCGATGTAGAGCGCCTTGCCCTGCCGCACGACGTCGGCGAAGGCCTGCATGGTCTCCTCCAGCGGCGTCTCGGTGTCGTAGCGGTGCGCCTGGTAGAGGTCGACGTAGTCGGTCCGCAGCCGGGTCAGCGACCCGTTGATCGACTCCATGATGTGCTTGCGGGACAGGCCGGTGTCGTTCTTGCCGCCCGGGCCGGTGGGCCAGTAGACCTTCGTGAAGATCTCCAGGCTCTCGCGCCGCTCACCGGCCAGCGCCTCGCCGAGGACGGTCTCGGCCTTGGTGTTCGCGTAGACGTCGGCGGTGTCGAAGGTGCTGATGCCCGCGTCGAGCGCGGCCCGCACGCAGGCGGTCGCCGCGTCGTTCTCGACCTGCGACCCGTGGGTCAGCCAGTTGCCGTAGGTGATCTCCGAGATCTTGAGCCCGCTGTTGCCGAGGTATCGAAACTCCATGCCTCCCAACCTAGGACCCCCGGGGTCACCCTCCCAGTGGGTCTGCAGCGGTGCGCAGAACTCGGCGTACGACGGCTGCACCGGACGGGCTGGGCACGCGCGACGGCGCCGCACCCGGGTGGGGTGCGACGCCGTCGTGGTGGTGCTGCAGTGCCGTGCGCTGCGGGGGAGCGGGGGTGGCTCAGCCCTCGAAGCAGGCGCCGTCGATCTCGGCGGCCTCGGCGGTGGGACCGGTGAAGAAGTCCTCCAGCAGGGCCAGGCCGGCGTCGGCGTCGGGGTCGACGTTCGAGAGCACGCTCTGGCGGAAGAGGTCGTTCTCACCGGAGCGGTTGCCGGCCTCCTCGGGCAGCATGCCCTCGAAGTCGACGGTCTCCAGGGCCTCGACGGCCTCCAGCAGACCGGCGCGGGTGCCCTCGTAGTCGCCGCCGAGTCACTCCTCGAGCGCGGCCTTCATCGGGTAGCTCCACGCCC
The DNA here is from genome assembly GCA_009701885.1 of Actinomycetota bacterium. Taxonomy (GTDB): domain Bacteria; phylum Actinomycetota; class Actinomycetes; order Propionibacteriales; family Nocardioidaceae; genus Nocardioides. The sequence continues at coordinate 102,431 of WLJH01000006.1, read as the reverse complement.
AGCCGGAGGTGTAGCCGTCGTTGGGCTGGTCGACCTCGCCCAGCGCCTCGCGCATGGCCTCGTGACCGGGCGTGTCGGTGCCGTAGGAACCCCACGGGCCCACGTGGACGAACAACTGCTCCAGCGCCGGCCCGGCCGGGCTCTGCAGGAGGGCGGGGTTCCACGTCGGCGAGGAGCCGAGGAACTGGCCCTGGTAGCCCTGGGCCGCGGCCTGTCCGACGATGACCGCGGTCTCGGTCGGACCGGTGCCGAGGATGACCAGGTCCGGGTCCTGCCGGACGATGGCCGACACGGCGCCGGACTGGGCCTCCTGGCCCGGGGCGGTCTCGACGTCGGTGAAGTCGATGCCGTTGGCCTCGGCCGCGATCTCGGCGCCCGCCGCGGCGTCGCCGCCGTAGTCACCGGGGAAGCCGACGGCCATGACCGACGAGATGTCCTCGTTCTCGACGAAGTAGTCCACGCCGTTCATGGCGTCGACGCAGTACGACGAGCCTGACTCCAGGATGTTGTCCTCGAAGCCCCACAGGGAGGTCCACGAGGCCGGGGCGCCGATGACGTCGGCGCTCTTCATCTGCTCCAGGATCGCGAGCGTGGTCGGTGAGCCGAGGGTCTGCGCGAGGGCGAGCACCTCGCCCTCGATCTCGCTGTAGACCTGGGCGTGGGTCTCGGGGTTGTAGAGGTTGTCACGGACGTACTCGGTGACGTTGATGTCGTAGCCACCGATGCCCCCGTCCTCGTTGACCCGCTCCCAGAACGCCGCCTGGGCGTCGGTGATCGGCACGCCGAGCGGCGCGAACGGTCCCTGGGTGAGGTCCGAGATGGTCCCCAGGTAGATGCACCCGTTGTCCTCGTTGACGGCGTCCGGGCACGGCTCGTCGCTGACGCCCGGTGCCGAGATGGCGCCGTCGCCCTCCTCGGTGTCGCCACCGCGGCAGCCGGTGGCGGCCATCGCGAGGGCTGCGAGGAGCACCCCCATCTTGCGCAGCTTCATTGCAGTTCTCCTTTTGCGTTGATCCGGACGTTCAGTAGCTGAACGGCCAGCTCTTCCAGTAGATGCGGATCCGCATCCAGATACCGAACAGGCCCCGAGGTTCGAACAAGAGGAACACCACGATCAAGAGTCCGTAGAGGATCTGCTCGACCTGGAACACGTTGGGTGTCTCTGTCACCTGTTGGCTGATCAGGGGGATGAAGGCGGGCAGCTCGCGGGTCAGTGTCGGCAGGAGCGACACGAACAGGGCGCCCGCGATGGTGCCTCCCACGGTGCCGGCACCGCCGATGAGGACCATCGCGATGAACTGCACCGAGAGCAGGAGGTTGAACGACGCCGGGTCGAAGAATCCCGAGACGGTGTAGAGCAGTCCGCCCGCGCAGCCGGCGTAGAAGGAGGAGATGCCGAAGGCCAGCGCCTTGGTGCGCGGCAGGTCGATCGACATCATCTCCGCGGCCATGTCCCGGTCGCGCACGGCCGAGAAGGCACGGCCGACGCGGGAGCGTGCGAGGTTGCGGGCGCCGAGGGCGAAGATCAGCATCAGCACGAACATCAGCAGGTAGAGCTGCTGCTCGCGGCTGAACATCTCGGTGCCCTCGGAGAAGTCGAAGCCGAAGAGCTGCGGCGTCGCGGCCGAGCGACCGACGCCCGCCCCACCGGTGAGGTCGCTCCACTCGCGGAAGACGTGCTCGCCTATGAAGACCAGGCCCAGGGTCACGATGGCCAGGTAGAGGCCGCGCAGACGGGTGGCCAGGGGAGCGACCGCGACGCCGAACGCGGCGGCGACGAGGCCCGAGGCGGGCAGCCAGATCCACATCTCCTCGATGCCGAAGCCGATGGTGCGCCCCTCCGGGTCGCCGGAGATCGCCGCGGCCGTGTAGGCGCCGACGCCCAGGAAGAAGGCGTGCCCCAGCGAGACCTGGCCCGCGAGGCCGGTCACGATGTTGAGGCCGAGCGCGCCGATGGCGAAGACGAAGGCGATCGCCAGGGTGCGCAGCAGCGCGTCCTCGAGCACGAACGGCCCGAGCAGGCCCAGCAGGACGACCGCGGCGACCGCCACCTGCTTGGGACGGGTGTTGAAGAGCGCCAGCTCCTGAGAGTAGGACCGGTAGAAGCCGGGCCGTCCGGAGACCTTCGTGCTGACCCGGGCGGTCCCGGGCAGGGAGCGCTTCGGCGTCGGGGTGCGGGGCGTCTTGGGCGCTCCCGTTGTCGTGGTCGTGGTGCTCATACTCGCCTCACCTCTGCAGTGCCGAAGATTCCGTAGGGGCGGACCAGCAGGACCGCCAGCATCAGGGCGTACGGCGCGACCAGTGCGACGTTGTCCCCCAGCCACGGTGCGTACTGCCGCTGGTAGGTGCCGACGAGGGCCTCCGCGACCCCGATGAGCAGCCCGCCGATGACGGCTCCCTCGAGGGAGTCCAGACCGCCCAGGATGATGGCCGGCAGGGCCACGAGGGCGACGATCCACAGCTGGCGGTCGACACCGGCCCCGGTCGCCAGCAGGGAGCCGGCGATGGCGGCGAGACCGCCGGCGATCGCCCACGAGAGGGCGAAGACGCCGCCCACGCTCACGCCCATGGTCATCGCGGCCTCCTGGTCGAGGGCGGCGGCGCGCATGGCCAGGCCGTACTTGCTGCGCTGGAAGAAGAAGTAGAGCGCCGTGATGACCAGGGCGACGGTGCCCATCATCACGAGGTGCCGGATCTGGACGTCGAGCCCCAGGACCGTCACCCGGTCCAGCCCCCACGGGAAGCCGATGGGCCGAGCACCCAGGCCGATGAAGCCGTTGACGACGACGCGCACGGCGATGTCGATGCCCAAGGTGATGATGGCGACCACGAAGACCGCCTTGCCCACCATCGGCCTGATCGCCAACCGTTCGATCAGCAGCGCCAGCGCGGCGGTGATGATCGCGGCGATGGCGACGGAGAAGAAGAAGGAGAACCCGGTGAAGAGCAGCACCCCCATCGCCGGGACGAGGTACGACGTCACGACCGCGCCCGAGAGCATGAGCGCGGGCTGCGCGAAGCTGATGACGCTCGTGGCCTTGTAGATGATCACGAAGCCCAGGGCCAGCAGCGCGTAGACCGAGCCCGTGCCGAGCCCGCGGACCACCGCTTCCAGGAAGGTGCTCATCGGGCACCACCGCCGTACATGGACTCCACCATCTCCTCGAATGACTTCGTGACTGCGGAACGCTTGACCTTCTGCGTGGCGGTGAGCTCACCGTCCTCGTGGTCCAGCTCCTTGGGCAGCAGGCGGAACTCCTTGATCTGCTCGACCGAGGCGAACCTGCTGTTGACGTCGTTGACGACCGTCCGGACGAGGTCGACGACCTCGGGCTTCTCGGTGAGATCGCGGTAGGTGCTGAAGCCGAGCTTCTTGCGCTGCGCCCACTCACCCACGGTGTCGAGCTCGATGCCGATGAGGGCCGTGAGGTACTTGCGGCCGTCGCCGATGACCAGGGCCTCCTTGACGAAGGGGGAGGTCTTCAGCTCGTTCTCGATCTGCGAGGGAGAGATGTTCTTGCCGCCGGCCGTGATGATGATGTCCTTCATCCGGTCGGTGATCTTCAGGTGCGTGCCCTCGACCCACTCGCCGACGTCGCCGGTGTGCAGCCAGCCGTCCTCCTCGAGGACCGCGGCCGTGGCCTCCGGCTTGCGCCAGTAGCCGGCGAAGACGCCGGGGTGGCGGGTGAGGATCTCGCCCGTGGTCTCGTCGACCTTCACCTCGACCCCGGGGTGGGCCTCGCCCACCGTGCCGAGCCGGACCCGGCCCGGGCGGTTGGCGGTGGCCACCGCGGTGTTCTCGGTCATGCCGTAGACCTCGTGCATCGGCACGCCCAGTCCCATGAAGAACTTCAGCACCTCGGGGGCGATCGGGGCAGCACCCGACGCGGCGTACCGCACCCGGCGCATGCCCAGCCGCTCCCGCAGGGCGCGGTAGCAGAAGATCCAGCCGACGGCGTACTTCAGCCGCGTGGCTGCGGTGTGCTTGCCACCGGTGCGGACCAGCTCGTCCCCGATGCCTGCGGCGACCTTGAGCCACAGCTGGGCGTTGGCCCGCTTGAGCCGGCTGGCGGCGGCGATCCGGATCTCCACGCCGGCCATCAGCTTCTCCCAGATGCGGGGCACGCCGAACAGGACGGTCGGCTGCACCTCGCGGAGGTTCTGGGGGACGGTCTCGATGGACTCGGCGAAGTTGACCTGCGTCGCGGCTGCGGCGTTGAACCAGGTCGTGAAGATCCGCTCGGCCACGTGCGAGAGCGGCAGGTAGGACAGCAGCAGGTCGTCGGGTCCCGGCGGCGGGTCGGTGAAGGCCCCCTCCTCGGCGAGGATCCTGATCGCGAACTCGACGTTGCGGATCGTGAGCATGCCGCCCTTGGGCGGGCCGGTGGTGCCGGAGGTGTAGATCAGCGTCGCGAGGTCGTCGGGCTCGGCGGCTGCGGCGATCGCGTCCACCGCGCCCTGGTTCGAGGCGCGGTGCCGCTCGCCGAGGGCCAGGAACTCCTCCCAGGACATCAGCTTGTCGTGGGTGTAGCGCCCGCGGATGCCGCGCGGCTCGATGTAGACGATCTTCTCCAGGTGCGGTGCCCGGTCGATGACCTCGAGGGCCTTGTCGACCTGCTCCTGGTCCTCGGCGATGAGCACCCGGGCGCCGGAGTCCTCCAGGAGGTAGGCCACCTCGGCAGCGGGGTTGGTGGGGTAGACACCCACCGACGCCGCGCGGACGGCCATGGCGCCCATGTCGGCGACCAGCCACTCGGGACGGTTCTCGGAGTGGATGGCGACGCGGTCACCCGGCTCGACACCCAGCGCCAGCAGGGCGTGGCCGGCCAGCTGCACGTGCTCCCAGTACTGCGCCCAGGTCCACTCCCGCCACACGCCGAGGTGCTTGTCGCGCAGCGCGACGGCGTCGGCGCGGTTGCGGGCGTGGTCGCGGATCCGGGTCACCGGCGTGGTCGTGCCGGTGCGGCCGGTCGGACCCGTGGTGCGTTCGGCGGTGGTCGTCACGACGAGAGCTCCTGTCCGAGGTAGGCGCGGATGACGTCGGGGTGGCGCTGGACCTCGTCGGGGGTGCCCGTCGTGATCGGGGTCCCGAAGTCGACGACGAGGATCCGGTCGGCGAGGTCCATGACCAGGCCCATGTCGTGCTCGACCATGATGATCGGCACGTCGAGCTCGTCGCGGATGTCGAGGACGAAGCGCGCCATGTCCTCGGTCTCCTCGAGGTTCATGCCGGCGACCGGCTCGTCGAGCAGCAGCAGCTTGGGCTGCATCGCGAGGGCACGACCGAGCTCGACCCGCTTCTGCACGCCGTAGGGCAGCAGGCCCACGGGCATGCCGCGCCAGGCCTCGAGCTCCAGGAAGTCCACGATCTCCTCGCAGACCTTGCGGTGCTGGACCTCCTCGGTCTTGGCCTTGCCCCACCAGCCGAACGCCGAGAGCCAGCCGTACTCGATGTGCTGGTGCCGTCCGAGCATGAGGTTGTCGGTGACGGTGAGGTGCTCGAAGAGCGCGATGTTCTGGAAGGTCCGCGCGACGCCGCGGCGCGCGATGTCGCTGGGCTTCTTGCCCAGGACGTCCTCGCCCATGAACCGGACGCGGCCCTCCTGCGGCCGGTAGACCCCCGAGATCACGTTGAACAGCGAGGTCTTGCCGGCGCCGTTGGGGCCGATGATGGCGAACAGCTCGCCCGGCTGGACGTGCAGGCTGACGCCGTTGACAGCCTTGACGCCCTTGAAGGACAGGTGCACGTCGTCCAGCTGGACGACCGGGCTGGCGGCGCTCATGCCGACCACCTCTTCTTCCTGCGGTAGTGCTTGGCGTCCCGGAAGGACTTGCGGCCCGAGCCGTCCTCGCCGGGGTGGAGGCCGAGGTAGAACTCGCGGACGTCGTCGTCGGCGAGCAGCTCGGCGGCGGGCTTGTCCAGCACGACGCGTCCGGTCTCCATCACGTAGCCGTGGTGGGCGATGGACAGCGCCATCGAGGCGTTCTGCTCCACGAGCAGCACACCGGTGCCGGTGCTGTTGATCTCCACGATCACGTCCCGGATCGCCTCGACCATCAGCGGCGCGAGACCCAGGGACGGCTCGTCGAGGAGCAGGTAGCGCGGGTTGGACATCATCGCCCGGCCCATCGCGAGCATCTGCTGCTCACCGCCGGAGAGGTAGCCCGCGGTGAGGCTGCGGCGGTCGGAGAGGACCGGGAAGAGCGAGTAGACCCGCTCGAGGTTCTCGGCCATCGACGCGCGGGCGGTGTGCGCACCGACCTTGAGGTTCTCCTCGATGCTGAGCTCGACGAAGACCCGTCGACCCTCCAGCACCTGGCGCACGCCCTTGCGGACCACGGCCTCGGGCGGCGTACGCCGCAGGTCCTCGCCGTCCAGGCTGACCGAGCCCTTCGTGATCTCACCCTCGTGGACGTCGAGCAGGCCCGTCAGGGCCCGCAGCAGCGAGGTCTTGCCCGCGCCGTTGGCGCCGAGCAGGGCCACGATCCGGCCGTCGGGGACCTCGAGGCTGACGCCTCGGAGGGCGAGCACGACGTCGTCGTAGACCACCTCGAGGTTGCGCGCGCTCAGCACATGCGCTCCTGTCGTCGTGGGGACGCACGGGGTGCGACCCGGTGTGGGGCCCGGGTGGGGCACTGGCGGAGATGTGGGGGTGGGCACGTCGGCTGTGACGTGCGCCTCATCGTGCCGCCGCCGCGGTCCCGCGTCTTTGTGCGGCTCCACAGACTTCTGTGGGACTCGGTCACGACACCTGGCGGGCACCTGCCGGACGGGTGGTGCCGTGGGACGCGCCCTCCGTGGACAGTTGCTGGTGTGACGGGGGTCACCGGGGGAGACTGGCGGGACCAGCCGGGACACGGGCACCGAGCAGGACGGGCAGGACAGTGACGGAGACCAGCACAGCGAACCGACGCGGGACCGTGGAGCACGGGCCCGAGGGCGACGACGTCGCCCCGGCGGTGCCGCACGCTCGCCGCCGCCTCGGCACGGCGGAGGGCGCAGACCTGCTCGCGGGCTGGGTGCGCGGCCGGGTCGACGAGATCGCCGAGGGCGCCACCGCCGCGATCTGGGACCAGGTCGAGGTCTACTCCTCCTTCGAGGACCGCACGCTGCGCTCCGAGGTCCAGTCCCACTGCCGCCAGGTCTTCGGCGCGTTCCTCAGCAGCGTCGAGGACCGACGCGACCCGACGCGGGGCGACTTCCCGTGGACCGGGCGGCACGCGATGCGCCGGGTCGACCTCGGCGTGGCCCTCCCGGACTTCATGAAGGCCTTCCGGATCGGGCAGATCCAGCTGTGGGACGGCATCCTCGACGGCGTCGCCCACCACCCCGAGACCAAGGACGCCGCGCTGACGATCGTCGGCCAGGTCATGCGCACCATCGAGGTGGGCAGCACCGCGGCAGCCGAGGCCTACCTCGAGGCCCAGCAGTTCCAGCTGGCCGACTCCGCGCGGCTGGCGCGCGACCTGCTCGACGACCTGCTCGAGGGCCGACCGCCCACCGTCCAGCCGCGCGTGCAGATGCTGGCCGACGTCGGCATCGCCGAGGACAGTCCGCTGGTCGTGGTGGCCGGCTCCTTCACCGTCAACGCCGAGAAGTCCGCCGACCGCGCCAGCCAGGCCATGCTGCGCAGTGCCCTCAACAACCCCGGGCGCGGGCTGGTCGTGGTGCGCCACGACGAGGTCGTGGCCGTCATGCCCGTCGACCCGACGGGGGAGGAGCGGACCCTGGCCCGCATCCGGGCCGGCGTGGCCTCGCTCTCGGGACGCGGGGTCTTCCCCAGCGTCGGCGTGAGCTCGGTGCGCCATGGCTTCCTCGACGTCCCCGAGGCCTACGAGGAGGCACGCCTGGCCCGCCGCTCCCTGCGCGGCAGGGCCGGGGTCCAGTCGCTGTCGACGATGTCGACCCTGGACTACCTCGTGCAGACCCACGACCGCACCGCGCGCCGGCTGGTCCGCCCCGAGGTGCGGGCCTTCGTGCAGGAGGACCTCGCCTCGGGCGGCACCTTCGTCGAGACCCTGCGGCAGTACGTCGCCTGCGACCTCAACGCCAAGCTGGCCGCCATGGCACTGCACGTGCACGCCAACACGGTCTACTACCGCCTCGAGCGGATCGCCGAGCGCACCGGGTGCGACGTACGCCGCGTCGAGGAGCTCATCGACCTGCTGCTCGCGGTCAGCCTGGTCTCGGGATCGTCGGACTGAGGCCGCCTCCCGACCCGTCCCGTCCGGTCGAGTGGTGCCGGGCCCGGTAGGTTCCATCCTGTCGTGACCCGTGGCCGGACCCGGAAGGATCTCCCGTGCTGGTGCTGATCCTCGCCCTCCTGGCGACGGCGGTCCTGGCACCCGTGCTGCTGCTCCACCGGGGCCGCCGCGCCTTCGTCGCCGTCGCGCTCGTCCCGCTGGCCGGGACGGTCTGGGTCGCCGCGCAGGGGCCGGCGGTGGCGCGGGGGGAGACCCTCGTCGAGGTGCACCCCTGGGTCGCGGGGATCGGGCTGGAGCTCGCGCTGGCGATAGGCACGTTGCAGTGGGTGCTCGCCCTGGTCGTCCTGGGCATCGGGGCGCTCGTCCTGGCCTACTGCGCCTGGTACTTCGACGACGACGAGCCCGGGGTGCCGCGCTTCGGCGGTGTCCTGGTCGCCTTCGTCGCCGCGATGCTCGGGCTGGTCCTGGCCGACGACCTGCTGCTGCTCTACGTCTTCTGGGAGCTGACCACCGTCTTCTCCTTCCTGCTCATCGGCCACTCCCCGGAGCGGCGTGCCAGCAGGCGGGCAGCGATCCAGGCCCTGGTGGTGACCACCTTCGGCGGGCTGGTCCTGCTGGTGGGCGTGCTGCTCGTCGGCGGGGCCGCCGGGACCTACCGGATCACCGAGGTCCTGGCCGACCCGCCCGGCGGGACGGCGGTCACCGTCGGCGTGCACCTGCTGCTGGTCGGTGCGGTGAGCAAGTCCGCGCTCGTGCCCTTCCACTTCTGGCTGCCGGCCGCGATGGCCGCCCCGACCCCGGTGAGCGCCTACCTCCACGCCGCCTCGATGGTGAAGGGCGGCGTCTACCTCGTCGCGCTGCTCGCCCCGGCCTTCGCCGAGGTGGCCGGCTGGCGTGCGGTGCTGCTGGTGCTCGGCCTGGCGACCATGCTGCTCGGGGGCGTCCGGGCCCTGCGCCAGCACGACCTGAAGCTCCTGCTGGCCTACGGCACCGTCAGCCAGCTCGGCTTCCTGGTGCTCGTCCTCGGCACCGGCACCCGCAGCGCGATGCTGGCCGGCCTGGGCCTGCTGCTGGCGCACGCGCTCTTCAAGGCCTGCCTGTTCCTCACCGTCGGCGTGATCGACCACAGCACCGGGACGCGGGACCTGCGCCGGCTGACGGGGCTCTCGCGCCGGATGCCCGTCCTCGCCGTGGCGGCCACGCTCGCGGCGGCCTCGATGGCCGGGCTCCCGCCCCTGCTGGGGTACGTCGCCAAGGAGAGCGTCCTGGTCGCGCTGGTCGACGTGGCCCGCGAGGGCGACGGCACCGGGCTGGCCGGCCTCGAGGGCTGGCTGTTGCTGGTCGGCGTCGTGCTGGGCTCGGTCCTCACCGCGGCGTACTCCGCCCGCTTCGTGTGGGGTGCCTTCGGGCGCCGCCCGGTCGAGGAGCGCGCGACGGTCCACGTGCCCGGTCCCGCGTTCCTGGCCGCGCCCGTCCTGCTCGCCGGTGCCTCGCTGGTCCTCGGCTTCCTGGGCGCTCCGCTCACCACGCTCCTCGCCCCCCAGACCGCGTCCCTGCCGCCGGGTGCCCACGAGCCCGAGCTGGTGCTCTGGCACGGGGTGGGCCTGCCGCTCCTGCTGACGGCCGCCTCGATCCTCGGCGGTGCGCTGCTCTTCCTCGCCCGCGAGCCGGTGGCCAGGTTCCAGACCGCGCTCGCGCACGACTGGAGCGCCGAGCGGGGCTACCGCGCGGTCATGCGGTCCCTGGACCGCACCGCGGTCGAGGTGACCGGTGTCGCGCAGCGCGGCTCGGCCGCGGCGTACCTCGGCATCATCCTGCTCGTCGTCGTGCTGCTGCCCGGGTCGACGCTGCTCGCCGGGGTCGGCGACGTGCGCATCGAGCTGTGGGACACCCCCGCGCAGGCGGCCGTGGGGGCGGTCGTGCTCGTCGCGGCGGTGATGACCACCCGCAGCCGTCGGCGGATCCGCGCGATCCTGCTGGTGGGAGTGACGGGCTACGGCACGGCGTACCTCTTCGTGCTGCACGGCGCGCCCGACCTGGCGCTGACCCAGGTGCTGGTCGAGACGTTGACCCTCGTCGTCTTCGTGCTGGCGCTGCGCCGGCTGCCGGAGTACTTCACCGACCGGCCGCTGAGCCGCCAGCGCTACGTCCGCGCCGCGCTCGGCCTCGCGGTGGGCGTGGTGACGGCCGGGTTCCTGCTCGTCGCCGGCTCGGCGCGCACCGCCGAGCCCGTCTCGGCCGCCCTGCCCGACCAGGCGGTGGAGTACGGCGGTGGCTACAACATCGTCAACGTGGTGCTGGTCGACACCCGCGCGTGGGACACGCTGGGGGAGATCGCGGTGCTCGTGGCCGCGGCGACCGGCGTCGCGAGCCTGGTCTTCGTCAACGCGCGCGGCACCGACATCCGGCGTGTCCACGACATCCCGTACCCGAAGGGCGTGCGCAAGATCCCCACGGCCACCGGACGGCGCGCCTGGCTCCCGGGCTCGCGCACCCTGCCGCCCGAGAAGCGCTCGATCATCCTCGAGGTGGTCGTGCGGATGCTCTTCCACACCCTGATCGTGGTCTCGGTCTACCTGCTGCTGGCCGGCCACAACGCCCCGGGTGGAGGGTTCGCCGCGGGGATGACGACCGGCCTGGCGCTCGTCGTGCGCTACCTCGCCGGCGGCCGCTACGAGCTCAACGAGGCCGCACCGGTGGACGCCGGGCGGCTGATCGGCCTGGGCCTGGCGATCGCTGCGCTCGCGGCAGTGCTGCCGATGGCCTTCGGCGGGGTGGTGCTGCAGTCGGCGATCCTCGAGGCGGTGCTGCCGGTCGTGGGCGAGGTGAAGCTGGTGACGTCGGTGCTCTTCGACATCGGCGTCTACCTCGTGGTGGTCGGCCTGGTGCTCGACCTGCTGCGGGCCCTCGGAGCCCAGATCGATCGCGACATCCAGCGCGCGCTGCGCGAGGCGGAGGGCAGTCCGGCATGAGGTCCACGACGTGGGAGGCACCGCCATGGAGGTGAACCTGACGCTGGTCGTCATCACGGCCGGGCTGATGGGCTGCGGGGTCTACCTCCTGCTGGAGCGCAGCCTGTCGCGGGTCCTGGTCGGCCTGGTGATGATCGGCAACGCCGTGAGCCTGGCCTTCCTCGTCGCCGGGGGTCCTGCGGGCCGGGCCCCGATCGTGGAGGACGGGGTGACCACGGGGATCTCCGACCCGCTGCCGCAGGCGATGGTCCTCACCGCGATCGTCATCACCCTGGCGACCACCGCCTTCGTGCTGGCCATGGCCTACCGCAGCTGGCAGCTCAACGGTCACGACGACGTGCAGGACGACGTCGAGGACGCCACCGTGCGTCGCCTCGCCCTGCGCGACGCGACCTCCGACGCCTACCAGGCCACCACGTCGGACTACCCCGGTGACGACTCCAGCGGCGACGCCGGTCAGGCGCCCGAGGACGACCCGGTGGTCGCGTTGCACGACGAGCGGGGCACGACGTGAGCGCGCTGGTCCCGCTGCCCGTGCTGCTGCCCATCCTGGGTGCGGGGGCCTCCCTCGCCCTCTCCAGCTACCCGCGGGTCCAGCGGTGGCTCAGCCTGCTGGTGCTCGTCGCGGTCGTCGCGGTCGCCGCGGTGCTGCTCGTGCAGGCCGACCAGGAGGGCCCGCAGACCGTGTGGATCGGGGGCTGGCCCGAGACGCTCGGGATCGTCCTGGTCGCCGACCGGCTGGCCGCGCTGATGCTGCTGGTCAGTGCCGTCGTGACCCTCGCGGTCCTGGCGTACTCCGTCGCCCAGGGCATGACCGAGGACGAGGAGGGTGCGCCGATCTCGGTCTACCACCCCACGTTCCTGGTGCTGGTCGCCGGCGTCGCCAACGCCTTCCTGGCCGGCGACCTGTTCAACCTCTTCGTCAGCTTCGAGATGCTGCTCTTCGCCAGCTACGTGCTGCTGACGCTCGGCGGCACCGCTACCCGCCTGCGTGCCGGCACCATCTACGTCCTGGTCAACCTGCTGTCCTCGACGCTCTTCCTCATCAGCCTGGCGGTCGTGTACGCCGCCACCGGCACCCTCACGCTGGCCCACCTCGCGGTGCGGCTCGAGGAGCTCCCGGACCACGTGTCGCTGCTGGTGCAGCTGCTGCTGCTGACCACCTTCGGCATCAAGGCGGCGGTCTTCCCGCTCTCCTTCTGGCTGCCCGACAGCTACCCGACGGCACCGGCGCCGGTGACGGCCGTCTTCGCGGGGCTGCTGACCAAGGTCGGCGTCTACGCGATCCTGCGGGTGCAGACCCTCCTCTTCCCCGGCAGCCCGCTCACCGACCTGCTGCTGTGGGCGGCCCTGCTGACGCTCCTGGTCGGCATCCTGGGCGCGGTGGCGCAGTCGGACATCAAGCGCATGCTCTCCTTCACGCTGGTCAGCCACATCGGCTACCTCGTGATGGGGATCGCGCTCGCCAGCCGGCTCGGCACGGCGGGCACGACCTTCTACGTCGTCCACCACATCACCATCCAGACCGCGCTCTTCCTCGTCCTGGGGCTGGTGGAGCGCCGGGCCGGCAGCACGGCGCTGATGCGGATCGGCGGGCTGGCGCGGATCGCCCCGCTGCTCGCGGTGCTCTTCTTCGTCCCGGCGATGAACCTCGCGGGGATCCCTCCCTTCTCCGGCTTCATCGGCAAGGTCGGGCTCTTCCAGGCCGCGCAGGCGGACGACGGCTGGTTGGCCTGGACCCTGGTCGGTGCGGGTGCGCTGACCAGCCTCCTGACCTTGTACGCCGTGGCCAAGACCTGGGCGGTGGCGTTCTGGCGCACGCCCCGCGAGGCGCACGAGGCGCTCGCGGCCATCGGCGGGGACGGCGAGCCGATCCCGGGCCACGACACCGGGCTCGTGCACGAGCACCGCGGCCACGTGCACACGCCCAGCGGGGTGGTGTCCAAGCAGGACATCGAGGAGGCGCGGCGCCTGGGCGACGACGACACCCCCGACCGCGACTTCCACACACTGATCGAGGCCGGCGAGGACACGAAGGACTCCCCGCTGGGCATGCTGCTGCCCGCTGGGCTCCTGGTGGCGCTGAGCGTGGTGCTGACCCTGGTGGCCGGTCCGCTCTACGCCTACGGCGACCGAGCGGCGGTCGACCTCCACGACCGGCGGCCCTACCTCACCTCGGTCCTCGGGGAGGACCTGCGATGAGCCCGGTGACCCGGACCCGGCGCGACGGGACCTCGCGACCGGCGCGGCACCGCGCGGTCCAGCTCCCGGCGGTGGTGGTGCTGACCCTGGTCTGGCTCGCCCTCTGGGGCTCGGTCGCGCCGCTCTACGTCCTGGGCGGGGTGCTGGTCGCGGTGGGCACCTGCCTGGTCTTCCCGCTGCCGCCCGTCGACCTCGCCGCCCGGGTGCGCCCGCTCCTGCTGCTGGCGCTGCTGGGCCGCTTCCTCGTCGACGTCGTCCGCGCCAGCGTGCAGGTCTCGCGGGTCGTGCTGACCCGGGGCCACGTCCGCAACGCCGTGGTGGCCGTGGACCTGGAGAGCTCCTCGGACTTCGTGCTGACCCTGGTGGCAGCGATGCTCTCGCTGGTCCCGGGCTCGGTGGTGGTCGAGGCGCGGCGCTCCACCCACACCCTCTACCTGCACGTCCTGGACGTGCCCGACGCCGAGGCGGCCGAGGCGTTCCGTCGCAGCGCCCTGGAGCTGGAGCAGCGGGTCCTGGCCGCGCTGCCGCCCCGCGCGAGCGAGGAGGTGCCCGCGTGAGCGTCGTGCTCCTCCTGGCGACCGCGATGCTCGTGGCCGCGGCGATCCTCCTGACGATCCGAGCCACCATCGGCCCGACGATCCTGGACCGCAGCGTCGCGCTGGACGTCCTTGTCGCCGTCACGGTGTGCGGCATCGGCCTGCACGTGGCCTCGACGGGGAAGACGGTCGCGCTGCCGATCGTGCTGGTGCTCGCGGGCTTCGGCTTCGTCGGCGCGGCCAGCGTCGCGCGCTACGCCAGTCGCAGCGACGACCTGGAGGCCGGACGCGACGGCGCCGAGGAGATGCGGGGGGACCGACGATGACGTGGACGGTGGCGCTCGACGTCGCCGCGGCGGCCTGCCTGCTGACCGGCGCGCTGCTCGCTCTGGTCGCCGCGATCGGGGTGCTGCGGATGCCCGACCTGCTGAGCCGGATGCACGCCGCGACCAAGCCGCAGGTGCTCGGGACGGTGCTGGTCGTCCTCGGGGTGGGCCTGCGGCTGCGCGACCCCTCGACCGTGGCGTTGCTCGCCCTGGTCGTGGTGCTGCAGATGACCACGAGCGTGGTGTCGAGCCACCTGATCGGGCGCGCCTCGTTCCGGGCCGGGCAGGTGCGTCACGACCTGCTTGTCGTCGACGAGCTGAGCGAGGTCCTGGACCACGAGGAGCCGCGGGGGGCGCCCTAGCTGCACGCGGCCGCCGCCGCACCCCGAGGGTTGGGTGGTCGGCGACAAGACCGGCACCGCGAGCTGGGGCACGCGCAACGACATCGCCGTCCTCGAGCCGCCGGGCGGATCGAGCGGTCGGGTCAGGCAGCCGCTGAGGGCGGCAGGCTGCGGATGAGCTGCCGCAGGCGACGGTGGTCCAGGGACGCCCCTTCGGCGTCGGCGGCCACCAGGACCTCGGCATGCATGTCGGGTGAGACCAGGTAGACGTGCGGTGACAGCGGGAACGGCTCCTGGGCCCAGGCGCAGAGCGCGTCGAAGGCCATCCCCACGGACACGTCCAGCACGGAGTCATCGACCGGGAAGTGCAGCCACATCTCGAACTTGTGGGGGACCGCGACCAGGACGCCGGACGGTGGGATCTCTCGGCGCAGGGTCCGGCGCAGCGCCTCAGGCAGGACCATGACGCGGCTGGCTCCGAAGGAGTCGTCGGCGCGGAGCACGTCGACCCACGAGCCTGGGAGGTCGGGGTCGAGGCGACGACGTACGTGTTGTGGCAGGGGGAGTGCCGCGAGGTTCACAGGCCCGAGGGCCCGCGGCTTGCGCGACGGGCCCCCGGGTGCAGCAGGTCAGCGACTCAGATGTCGTAGTTCTGACGCGGGATGGCTGCTGACCTGCGCAAACGCTCGATTTCAGGGGGCTCGTGGGCCGCGCCGGGGCCGCACGTCACCGAGTCGCAACGCGCGCCGCGACGGCGGTTGGACACCAGTTTGACCCTTTCACGGCTCTGCCCATGGTCATGGACCAAGAACCCGCGTGCTCTGACACCTCCCAGCGTGTCACTCCCGACGATCTCAGAAGCTCTTGCCACGGTGCGCACAGGCTCCTCACAAGCTCGCGCCGCAGGTTGGTCTCACCAACCCGCAGCACATCGAGGAGCACCCATGAGCCAGCCGTTCTTCCTGCGACGCGCCCTACGCCGCGCCGGCGCGACGGTCGCCGCGACCGCGCTCGCGGCGTCCACCGTCCTGACGGTGGTGCCGGCCCACGCGGCCACGGTTCCTCCACCGGCTAGCGCGCCTGAGGTCGACTGGCCGGGCAGCCCCGGCGACCCAGCGTTCGGCCCGGGGTACGGCGGCTATGGCCCGAATGCGGGTCTCGGCCCGTACGGCGGCTACGCCTCGCCGTACGACCAGGTCCCGGTGACCGCGGGTCTCGACGCGACCGACGCGACGACCGCGCAGTCACGGGGAGTGGTCATGGTCTCGACGGTGGTCGAGTTCGGGTCAGGCGAGGGAGCGGGCACCGGCATGGTGATCGACGGCGACGACGGCGTCGTCGTGACCAACCACCACGTGGTCGAAGGAAGCACCGAGGTCACCGTCACGGTGGCCACGACGGGTGAGACCTACGACGCTGAGGTCCTGGGCACCGACGCCCTCCATGACGTCGCCGTCCTGCGGCTCGTCGACGCGCCCTCGATGCCAGAGGTCACGACGAACACCGCCACGCTCGACGTCGGGGACGCCGTCACTGCGGTCGGTGACGCCGGCGGGGACGGCGGCACGCTGACCGCGGCCCCGGGCACCGTGACCGACCCGCACGAGCCGGTCACGGTGAGCAACGACGACGGCACCGAGACGACGATCCGCAACCTCATCGAGGTCGACGCCGACATCATCTCGGGCGACTCCGGGGGCGCCCTGCTCGACGGGGACGGGGATGTCGTCGGCATGAACGTCGCAGCGTCGAGCGGGCGCAGCGACATCGTGGGCTACGTCATCCCGATCCGGCGGGTGCTCCGCATCGCCGACGACATCCTGTCGGGGGAGGAGTCCTCGACCGTCTCGGTCGGGTACGACGCCTTCCTCGGCGTGCAGCTCGCCTCGGGGACTGGAGCGGCCACGATCGCAGCCGTCCTCGAGGGCGGCGCGGCCGACGAGGCCGGCCTCCGGGCGGGCGACATCGTCACCGCCGTTGCCGGGACGGCCACACCGACCATCGCGGCGCTACGCCGGGCCGTCGCCTCGCACGACGCCGGCGACGAGGTCCGGGTCGCCTGGACCGATTCGCTGGGTGAGGCCCACAGCGCCGACCTCACCCTCGGGCGCGCCCCCGTCGCCTGAGCCCGACGGCCGCGCCCGCTGGCGCGCCGTCACCCACAGGTGCCTCACAGCCCTACGCCAGCCCCTCACCAGGTGTGCCGCCCATCGTGGGGGCACCCTCCTCGAACCCAAGGACTTCTCGCATGATGACGTACCTCCTCGCCGGCGCCGACGTCGCCGCCGTCCTCGTCCTGGCCCTGGCCATCTACTTCCCGCGACACCGGCGTGCGGACCTCGTCGTCGCATTCCTCGCCTTGAACGTCGGTGTCCTGGCCGTCACGATCGCGCTGTCGAGCAGCGCCGCCACCATCGGCCTGGGACTGGGCTTGTTCGGCGTGCTGTCCATCATCCGTCTGCGCTCCGCCGAGCTGGGACAGCACGAGATCGCCTACTACTTCTCCTCCCTCGCGCTCGGCCTCATCGGCGGCCTGGGCTTCGACGACCTGACGCTCGCCGTGGCCCTCATGGGCCTGGTCGTCGGCGTGATGGCGGTCGCCGACACCGCCGCACTTCGCCGAGGCGCCCGTCAGCAGATCGTGGTGCTCGACTCGGCGATCACGAACGAAGCGGACCTCGTTGAGCGTCTCGAGCTGGTCCTGGACGCCCGCATCCACCGTGCTGTCCCGCTGCGCGTCGACCTCGTCAACGACTCGACGACCGTCGACGTGCGTTATGCGCAGCAGGCGTCACGAGCGACCATGCCCGAGTCGGAGCGCACCACCGGCGCCGCGTCGAACACCCTCGCGGCCCGCTGACATGGACGCCTTCGCTGAGCTGCCGTCCGTCGACCTCGAGAGCGTCAACTCCACCTCCCAGCTGCTCACCCGCACCGACCGCAAGTACGTCGTGCCGCTCCCCGACCTCGGTG
Organism: Actinomycetota bacterium; assembly: GCA_009701885.1. Taxonomy (GTDB): domain Bacteria; phylum Actinomycetota; class Actinomycetes; order Propionibacteriales; family Nocardioidaceae; genus Nocardioides. The sequence continues at coordinate 84,876 of WLJH01000006.1, read as the reverse complement.
CCCTGGTCTCCGGCGTGCGCGGTCTGCGAGTCCTCGAGATCGACGACCGGCGCGCGTTCCGCTACGAGTCGACGTACTTCGACACCACGGACCTGACCAGCTGGGCAGGGTCGGCGCACCCCCGTCGCCGCCGATGGAAGGTCCGCACCCGGCTGTACGCGGACACGGGCGAGCAGTGGCTCGAGGTCAAGACCCGCAGCGGCCGGGGGGAGACCGTCAAGGAACGGATGCCGTGCCACAGCTCGTCCAGCGAAGAGCTCAGCGCCGAGGCGACGGCCTGGGTCGGTGAACGGCTCGTCGGAGCGGGGGTTCGCGGGGTGGACGCAGGCGGCCTCGTCGCGACATTGCGCACGGCGTACCGGCGCTCCACCCTGCTGCTCCCGGACGGCGGCGGACGGGCGACGGTCGACGGCGACCTGCACTGGTCCTCCGCGTCCGGCAGCGTCGGGCTCGACGGCGCGCTGGTCGTGGAGACCAAGAGCCCCCCGGGATCGCCCGGCCCTCTCGACCGCCGACTCTGGGCGCTGGGGCACCGCCCCGTTCGCATCTCCAAGTACGGCACCGGGCTCGCCCTCCTGACGCCCGAGCTGCCCCGCAACCGCTGGCACCGCGTCGTGACCCGCGACCTTGCCCCCGCACTCTCGATCCGACAGGAGCTCCCTCATGACGTCTGACAATTCCCACGACAACCTGCCCGACGCGTCGGGACGGTCGCTCTTCGGCACACCCAAGCGGCTGACGGCGGCGCTGGCCGTGCTCGCCGTCTTGACCATCGGAGGTGGTACCGCCGTCGCCGTGCTCCGCGACGAGTCCAGCGCGGCCGCCGGGTCGGTGGCGACCTCGGCCGCCTCCGTGGGAGAAGGGGAGGGCATCTGGGACGCCGGCACGGTGCACGACATCACGGTGGACGTGGACGCCGACGCCGTCGCCGACATGATCGACGTCTACCAGGAGACCTCGGAGAAGGAGTGGGTTGAGGCCACCGTCACCATCGACGGCAAGACGTTCGAGCGGGTGGGGATGCGCCTGAAGGGAAACTCGTCCCTGCGCGGGTTGGAGGACGGCGCTGACCCTGCGGAGCTCCCGTGGCTGGTCCGTCTCGACGAGTTCGTCGAGGACCAGTCGCTGGACGGCTGGACCGACTTCGTCATCCGGTCCAACAGCAGCGAGACCGCGCTGAACGAGGCGGTGGCGCTCGAGCTGCTCGCCGAGGCGGGACTGGCCAGCGAGCACGCCGTACCAACGTCGTTCTCGGTCAACGGCGGCGACGCGCAGCTGCGACTGGTCGTGCAGGCGTTGGACGAGCAGTGGGAGGAGGAGAACTTCACCACCGAGGGCATCCTCTACAAGGCCGAGGCCGGCGGCGACTGGTCTTGGCGGGGCACCGACCCGGACGCGTACGACGAGATCTTCGACCAGGAGACCGGTGAGGAGGACCTCACCCCGTTGATCGAGCTGCTGGATTTCGTCAACAACAGCACGGACGCGGAGTTCGAGGAGGGGCTAGCGGAGCGCCTCGACGTCGAGGCGTTCGCGCGCTACCTCGCCTTCCAGGACCTCATCGGCAACTTCGACGACATCGACGGACCGGGCAACAACTCGTACCTGCGCTACGACGCAGAGTCCGGCGGATTCACCGTCGTCGCGTGGGACCACAACCTCGCCTTCGGCGGTTCACCGGGCGGCGGCGGTCGCTCCTTCGGTGGGGATGGCGAGCGGCCCGAGGGCTTCGAGCCACCGGAGGGGTTCGACCCGTCCGAGGGCTTCGAGCCACCGGAGGGCTTCGAACCTCCTGAGGGCATGGAGATGCCTGACGGGGGTGCTCGCCCTGGCGGGATGGGATTCGGTGGCATGGGGGGAAGGTCGAACGTGCTCGTCGAGCGGTTCACCGCCGTGGAGAAGTGGGACGACCTCGTCACCCAGGCGAAGACCGACCTGGTCGCCAGTCTCTACAGCAGCGGCGTGGCGGAGGAGGTCGTCGACCGCTGGGCCGGCGTGCTCGCCGACCACGCGAGCGACCTCGTGGACCCTGCGACCGTGGCCGACGAGGCCCAGGCCATCCGCGACTTCGTCGCCGAGCAGGAGTGACGACGACCATGTTCCGCACGGCCGCCGGGAAGTCGCGCCACACGACGCTCACCACCCCGCCCTGGCCGCGGCGCTGCTCACCGCCAACTACCTGCTGCTCGGGTCCCTCGTCGGCGTGGGGCTCGCGCTCCTTCCTGCACAGCTCGTCACCGAGCTCGCTCCCGGCGGTGAGCTTCTCGGCGCAGCGGCGGTTCGTCTTCGCGAGCTCACAGGAGCCTCACAAGGACAGGCCATCTCGCGGACAGGTCGCCCGAGCAGAGTCGTCATCACCGGGCATCCCGGCCTGACGCTCTCGAAAGGTACTACCGTGCGACTCTCCACGTTCCGACAGGCTCTGGCTGCCACCGCTGCCACCGCTGCCACCGCCGTCCTTGCCGGCTGCAGCTCGTCGACCGCCGTCAACTCCACGTCACCCACGAGCTCCAGCACGTCCTCGGGCGGATCATCGGCCAGCACGGCCGCGGTCACGGACGCCACCACGGTGGCCGACGCAGTCGCCGACAACGTCGAAGTCGAGGCGGGCGACACGGCGTACGACGAGTCCGACGTCGTGGACGTGAGCCTCCAGGGCTCCACGGCAACCGCTGAGAGCGACGCCGTGTCGACCGACGCCGGGACCGTGACGATCACCACCGCCGGGACGTACCGGCTCAGCGGTGACCTCACCGGACAGGTGGTCGTCGACAGTGCGCTCGACGGGGTCGTCCGGCTCGTGCTCGACGACGCGACCATCACCTCGGACACGACCGCCGCCATCGACGTCGTGGACGCACAATCGGTGGTGGTGGTGCTCGCCGACGGGACCAGCAACACCCTGGCTGACGCGACGACCTACGACGACACCTCGGAGGAGGCGCCGACCGGCGCGCTCTACTCGACCGCCGACCTCACGATCGGTGGCACGGGCTCCCTCACCGTGACGGGCAACGCGAACAACGGCATCGTCGGCAAGGACGGCCTGGTCATCACGGGGGGCACGGTCGAGGTCACCTCACCGGACGACGGGATCATCGGCAAGGACTACCTGGCGATCACGGGCGGCGACGTCACGGTCGACGCGGTCGACGACGGTCTGAAGTCCGACAACAGCACTGACGCCGGCTCCGGTTTCGTGCTCATCGAGGACGGCACCGTGACCGTCGACTCCCAGGGCGACGCCGTCAAGGCCGTCCAGATCCTCATCGCGGGCGGGACGGTCGAGGTGGTGGGATCCAACGAGGCCCTGGAGGCCTCTGTGGTCATCATCGATGACGGTGACGTCCAGCTGCACGCCGCGGACGACGGCATCAACGTCGCGTCCGCCGACGACAGTGCCGCCACCGACGGCGTCGGTGGACCCCCCGCCGGAGGTCCGGGCGGGGCCGGCATGGAAGTCGACGACTCGCTCAACCTGGTCATCAACGGCGGCACCGTCGAGGTCTGGTCCAGCGGCGACGGGCTCGACTCCAACGGTCACGCCACGATCACCGGAGGTGACATCACCGTCTACGGTCCGACCGCTGATGGCAACGGCGCCCTGGACGTCAACGGCACCTTCGAGGTCACGGGCGGGACCCTGGTCGCGACCGGTAGCTCCGGGATGATGGTCGCTCCCTCGGCCGACTCCGCCCAGGGGTGGATCGCCACCGCCCTGCCCGCCACCGCCGTGGCCGGGTCCGAGGTCGTCATCACCGACGACGACGGCACGGAGCTCGCGACATACACGGTCGAGAAGGACTTCGCCTCGGTCGTCTTCTCGTCCGCCGACGTCGAGCAAGGCACGACCTACACCGTCTCCGTCGACGGGACCGACACCGACACCACCGTCACCGCCGGCGACGCGCCCGCAGGGGGCCACGGCCCCATGGGCGGCTGAGCCGCGCTCCCCCCGCGCGTACCTACGACACACACCAGGAGAAACGACATGATCTCAGGAGCCCACCCCACGAGCCCGGACCCGCACGCGTCCGAGCCCACCACCGGCACGAGTAACACCGCCCAGCCCATCCGTCACGAGGATGCGGAGGCGGTCAGCACTCCAGCCGCCGCCACGCCGACCGCCCCGCGCAGGTGGAGCCGGGGAGTCCTCCGCGGCCGCAGGGCGCTCGCGACCGGCGTCACCGTGGCCGCCCTCGCCATCGGCGGAGCCGGCTTCGGCGTCGGGTACGCCGTCGGCGGCGACGGAGCCCCGGCGACGCAGCAGGTCCCTGACTTCGACCGTGGCAGTGACGGCTTCGGTGGTCCTCCGGACGGGATGCGCGACTTCCCGGGAGGACCGATGGACGGACAGACCGATGGCGGAACCGGCCCGGGCTCGGGTGGCACCGGTCAGGCGCCCGACTTCGACGGGGACGGCCAACCCGACCCCACCGATCCCGACGAGGGCACGACGCAGGACGACGACTCGTCAGACGCAGCCCAGGACTCGACCCAGCAGGGCTGATCCGCCGCCCACGATCCGCACCCCGGTCGCTGCCAACCCCCGAGGCGCGGCCGGGGTGAGCCTGCTGTGTCCGGATGTTCCGAGCGCGCCCATCTCCGATGGCAGCGGTCCCGACAGGTGCCGACAGTTCGATGTCACGAACGATCCGTACCGCGACAAGGAGAAAGCATGTCGAGCACCGTCGACGACAGCGACGCAGCCGTCGTCCTGCCCATCGGCGAGGATGATCTCCGCCGAGTGCATCGAGAGGTGAGCCGTTTCCGGCTGAGGTACAAGTTCGCGATCGACCAGGTGGCAACGAAGATCGCAATCCTCCGTGAGGAGTTCGAGCAGACCTACGACCGCAGCCCCATCGAGCACGTCCGGAGCCGCCTGAAGTCGCCCGAGAGCCTGTTCGCCAAGGCTGGCCGGCGTGGCTGCGGCACGTCGCTCGAGTCCATCGCGGAGGAGGTGCTCGACATCGCCGGGGTGCGCGTCGTGTGCCCCTTCGTGTCCGACATCTACTGGATCAGGGACATGCTGACGCGTCAGTCCGACGTCACCGTCCTCGAGGTCGAGGACTACGTGGCGACGCCCAAGTCGAACGGCTACCGAAGCCTGCACCTGAACATCAAGGTCCCGGTCTACCTGTCCGACCGGACCGAACATGTTCCCGTGGAGCTGCAGATCCGCACCATCGCCGTGGACTTCTGGGCCACCGTCGAGCACGACATCTACTACAAGTACGAAGCGACGGTGCCGTCCTCGCTGCTGGCCGAGCTGAGCCACGCCGCCGCCACAGCAGCCGACCTGGACACGAGGATGGAAAGGCTCCGTGACGAGGTCCGCGGCCTGTAGCGAGCAGCTGCGTCCGACTCAGCCGGAGCGCACCGCTCGCGGGTCAGGCAGCACCCGCTGCCGGGCTTCCCGGAGCGAGCTGGACCTGGACGGTGGTGTCCCCAGGACGGCTGCGCAGGTTGACGCGGCCGCCGAGGGCGTCCACGATCGCAGCCACCAGGGCGAGTCCCAGGCCGACGCCGCCCTCACGGTGGCGAGCGGCATCTCCGCGGGTGAAACGCTCGAAGGCGCGGTCGACCAGGTCAGGCGGGAAACCGGGGCCGTCGTCGTGGACGCTGAACCCGCCGGCATCGGCGGCAACGGTCACCGTGGTCCCGGGCGGCGTGTGCTTGCGCGCGTTGGTGAGCAGGTTCGTGATCACCTGGTGGAGCCGTTGCTCGTCGGCCCGGACCTCGATGACGTCGTCGGGGAGGTCGAGTCGCCAGATGTGGTCCGGGGCGAGGACCCGCGCGTCGCTGACGGCCTCGAGCAGCAGGCTGGTGAGGTCGACGGTCTCCGCGACGAGGGGGCGGCCGGCGTCGAGCCGGGCCAGGAGGAGCAGGTCCTCGACCAGCGAGGTCATCCGCTTCGACTCCTCGTCGACCTTGGCCAGTGCGGTCCGCAAGGCGATGTCATCATCGGGACGCAGGCGGGCCAGCTCGGAGTAGCCGGCGATCGTCGCCAGGGGCGTGCGCAGCTCGTGGGATGCATCCGCGACGAACTGTCGCACCTGCTGCTCGCTGCGATGACGGGCGTCGAGCGAGTCCTCGACGTGGTCGAGGAGCCGGTTGAGCGCGCTGCCCACCTGACCGACCTCGTTGCGCTCGTCGGTGAGCCTGGTCGGTACCCGCTCCTCCAGCGTGATGTCGCCGGTGGCGAGCTGAAGCTCGGCGACGCGGTGAGCCGTGCCGGCGACCTCGCGCAACGGCGCCAGCTGACGCCGTACGACGAACGCCGCCGCCGCCGCTGCGACCACCAGGCCGGCCAGCGTGGCCAGGAGCTCGAGGCGGATCAGGTTCGTGATCGTCTCGTCGACGTCGGACCGCGGCAGGCCCGCGACGACCTGCCCGTCGGGGAGGTCGGCGACAGCGACGCGGTAGGAGCCAAGACCTTCCAGCTCGACGGTCTGCGGCTCGTCGGCCTCCGGGAGCTTCGTGAGTGACCGGAGCTGCGCGGTCGTGAGCTCAGCGGCGTCGAACGCGCGGTTCCCGTCGGGCTCGGAGAGCACCAGGCCGCGACCCTCCCCGGTCGCAGGCAGCACCGCCACGAGCGTGCCGTAGCCGGCACGGAAGTCCTCGGACCGGTCGCCCGGCTCGTCCGGCAGCGGTAGCGCGGCAGGCGGTCCGCCCCCTGGGCCGTTCAGCGCACGGTCGAGCTCTCGAGTCACGTCGGCGTCGAGCCGGCCCTCCAGGTGGTCATGCATCGCCACGGTGGTCGCGGTACCGATGACGGCGGCGGTCAGGGCGACCAGAAGGACGACAACGCCGACCAGCCGCCAGGTGAGAGTTCGAGAGGCTGCTCGGGCTTCGCGGATCATGGCGCCGGCTTCAGTACGTACCCCGCGCCGCGCATCGTGTGGATCATCGGCTCCCGACCGGCGTCGACCTTCTTGCGGAGGTAGGAGATGTAGAGCTCGACCACGTTCGCCTGCCCGCCGAAGTCGTACTGCCAGACCCGGTCGAGGATCTGGGCTTTGCTGAGCACGCGTCGCGGGTTGCGCATGAGGAAGCGCAGCAGCTCGAACTCGGTGGCGGTGAGCGTGATCTCCTGACCGCCTCGGTGCACCTCCCGACTGTCCTCGTCGAGGGTGAGGTCGCCGACGACGATCACGTTGCGGTCCTCGGGCTGCGCCGCCGTACCGGCGCGCCGCATCAGGGCTCGCAGCCGCGCGACCACTTCCTCGAGGGAGAAGGGCTTCGTGACGTAGTCGTCGCCTCCGGCTGTCAGTCCGGCGACGCGGTCCTCGACCGCGTCGCGAGCAGTGAGGAACAGGACCGGTACCTCCGGGGTGTCGGCCCGGACGCGGCGCAGCACCTCGAGCCCGTCGAGGTCCGGCAGCATGATGTCGAGGACGATGGCGTCGGGTCGGGTCGTCCGTGCGACTGCCACCGCATCGGTGCCGGTGTGGGCCATCTGCACCTCCCACCCCTCATAGCGGAGTGCCATGGCGAGGAGCTCGGCGATGTTGACCTCGTCGTCCACCACCAGCACGCGGACCGGAGAACCGTCGGGACGGGCGAGTCTCATGGCGCAATTCTTGCCCAGTTGCCTGTGCGGTTGCTGTGACGGACCTGTCTGTTGTTGGCATGCCAGGCGGGTCGATCGGTTCGAGGGTGTGCGGGACAGTGGGTAACTCCGCCTGCGGGACGGCTCGTTCTCACCGGCAAAGCTCGATGGCGCTGCGCTTCGTGCCAGACGTCCAACTATGGAGTCGGCTGGGCGTCATTTGCCCGGGGTCGCGTGGCGGCCACGCATCAACAACTCCTCGACCGGCCGGGACGGGCGACGACATGTCGAGTTTGATGACCCGGGAAACGTGGGGCACATGGCCGCCTCATGAAACGGCAGTGTGGAGTTCGAAGCGTAGGCCGAGCGCGTTGGTCACCTTGAGGATCGTCGACCACGTCGGGTTTCCCTCGGCGGAGAGCGCCTTGTAGAGCCCGTCGCGGCTCATATCGACGCGACGGGCCAGTTCGCTCATGTTCTGCGAACGAGCGATCACGCCAAGGGCTCGGGGGACCGCGGTGGGGTCCTCGCCGGACTCCTCGAGAGCGATCGCGAGGTAGCCCGCGACGTCTTCGAGGTCGTCCAGGTAGTCGGCGGGATCGAACCGCTGGTACTTCTCAGTGGTGCTCATCGGGATCCTCCTTCCTTTGCCGATCTGCACGCCATTCATATGCGAGTTTCTGAGCCTTCTCGATGTCATTCTGCTGGCTCGACTTGTCGCCGCCGAGTTAAGTCCCCGATAGTGGTGTAGCGCGGTCGCCGAGATCGTCACCGGTGTGTACGGATGACGGAGCGCCGGGTTGCCACCCGAAGACGCCATTGCGGTCGGGCCACACGAGCGCCAGTGCCTGGGGCTTGCGGCGATGGAACCATCCCGACCAGGTGACCGTCTCCGCGAGAGCGAGGTCGGTCGCTCGCTCAACGGCCACCGGCACTCCTGCCAGGACGCCTTCGATCGCGTCTCCTGGGACCAGCCGCAACCCATTCATGATTCGTTCAGCGACGCCGTTGAGGCACCGGTGCATGAGTCGGTGGTCCAAGCCCGACATGAGAAGTTCCGGGTGGCCGACACGATGGCCGAGCCCGATCGTGTAGGCGAAGGCTGGTCCTTCGTTGTGATCGGCCTCCGAGTGGTTCTGGTGTTCGGGGACGTCGCAGCCGGCGCCCGCGGCCACCATGATCACCTGCCAGCCGTGCTTGAGCACGGTGTCGATGACACGACGGTCCTGCTCGTCGTACGACTCATCCGGTCGGCAGACATGGCAGTCGCAGCCCGGCGCGGCCGGCAACGGTCCCATCCATGGCTCGGTGTTGGACATCGCCCCTCCTTGGTCGCGATCAGTCGTACCCCACCAGCTTGTGACCGCCCCCGGCTTATCCACAGCCGAGCTGCCGGGCGTTGATCGAGCACGCGAGGACGCGGAGGCTGTGGTCCATGGGATATCAGACAGACTTCATCGGCTACCTGCAGCTCGAGCCTCCGCTGGGGGCCCTCGAACGGTCGTTCATCAACCGGATCTCGGGTTCGCCGTTCCTGCAGGAGCCGGGCGGTGCACTCCGTGTGGCGGATGAGGATGAGGAGGTCCTACGCGAGCTCACGAGAAGTGCGCCTCGGGGATGGTCCAACTGGACCTCGTGCCCTCAGGGGTGCTGCCTGAGCTATGACGGCGGCGACAAGGCGAACCACATGGCGCCGTGGCTCAAGTTCCTGATGGCCACCTTCCTCGTCCGTGGGGCCACGGCTGAGGGCATTGACGGATTCACCTGTAACCACGTCCTGAGCGGTATGGTCGTCGGCTCGCGCCGTGACACCAGGGAGCTCTACTCCATCACCGTCCGCGACAACGAGGTCGAGGTCGAGCTCCTGTGGCCCGGCAACCCGAAGTGGAGCGACTACCCGCGGCTCGCCTATCAGACCGAAATCGACCGTTTTCGTAGTTGGGTCGCCGATCGGAAGGCCCGCGAGTAACACGTGTTGCATCGCCAACGGCGAAGGCCCCGGTTTGATAACCGGGGCCTTCGGGTCACAGACGCTGCTCGAGTTTGAGCTCTTGTCCCTAAATGTCGTAGTAGAGCTCGAACTCGTGCGGGTGCGGCCGCAGCTGCACGGGCGCGATCTCGTGGGTGCGCTTGTAGTCGATCCAGGTCTCGATGAGGTCCGGCGTGAAGACGTTGCCCACGGTCAGGTAGTCGTGGTCGGCCTCGAGCGCGTCGAGGACGGCCCCCAGGCTGGTGGGGACCTGGGCGATCTCGGCCATCTCGTCCGGCGGGAGCTCGTAGATGTCCTTGTCGATCGGCGCGGGCGGCTCGATCTTGTTCTTGATGCCGTCGACACCGGCGAGCATCAGGGCGGAGAACGCGAGGTAGGGGTTCGCCGACGGGTCGGGGAACCGGGCCTCGACGCGCTTGGCCTTGGGGTTGGCGCCCGTGATCGGGATGCGGACCGAGGCCGAGCGGTTGCGCGAGGAGTAGACCAGCGAGATGGGGGCCTCGTAACCCGGCACCAGGCGGTGGTAGGAGTTCACCGAGGGGTTGGTGAAGGCCAGCAGCGACGGGGCGTGCTGGAGGATGCCGCCGATGTACCAGCGGGCGGTGTCCGAGAGGCCGCCGTAGCCGGTCTCGGAGTAGAACAGGGGCTCCCCGTCCTTCCACAGCGACTGGTGCACGTGCATGCCCGAGCCGTTGTCACCGAAGATCGGCTTCGGCATGAAGGTGACCGACTTGTTGGCGTGCCACGCGGTGTTCTTGATGATGTACTTGAACTTCATCACGTCGTCGGCGGCCTTGAGCAGCGTGTCGAAGCGGTAGTTGATCTCCGCCTGACCGGCCGTGCCGACCTCGTGGTGGGCACGCTCGACGAGCAGGCCCGACGCCTCGAGGTTCTTGACCATGTCGTCGCGCAGGTCGCCGTAGTGGTCGTACGGCGCGACGGGGAAGTAGCCACCCTTGAAGCGGGTCTTGTAGCCGCGGTTGTCACCCTCCTTGCCGGAGTTCCACCACCCCTCCTCGGAGTCGATGTGGAAGTAGCCCTCGTTGGGGCCGGTGGAGTAGCGCACCGAGTCGAAGATGTAGAACTCCGCCTCCGGGGCGAAGAACGCGGTGTCGGCGATGCCTGTGGTCGAGAGGTAGGCCAGCGCCTTGCGCGCGATGTTGCGCGGGTCGCGCGAGTAGGCCTCGCCCGAGATCGGGTCGTGGATGAAGAAGTTGACCGCCAGCGTCTTCGACGTCCGGAAGGGGTCGATGTAGGCGGTGGTCGGGTCCGGGAACAGCGACATGTCGGACTCGTTGATCGCCTGGAAGCCGCGGATCGAGGACCCGTCGAAGGCCAGGCCGTCCGTGGCCACCGACTCGTCGAACGAGGAGACCGGGACGGTGAAGTGCTGCATGATGCCGGGAAGGTCGCAGAAGCGGATGTCGATCATCTCGACACCCTCGTCCTTCACGTACTTGAGGAGCTCGTCGAAGCTCTGGAACATTCGTCCTCCTGTGGCGCGCTCCCAGCGGGGCAGCCGGCCGATCTGTGAAGAGTGGACAGCCCTCGGCACCGTTGCCGCAGACGTGTGCCCTCACCCTAGGAGGGCGGGGGTTTCTCGACCGTATCGGAAGTGTTTCCGGGATGTAACAGCCTGTCCGGGGCGCCGCCACCTGCCTGCCGGTGCCTGCCCGGTCCCCGCCTAGGCTGGCCCCGTGACCGCACCCGTCGCGCTCGAGGCCGCCAGCTGGCCGCGCCGCATGCTCGCCCTGGCCGTCGACTGGTTCGCGTGCACGCTGATCCTTATCTTCTTCGTCGGCAGCGACGTGTGGCTGGACGGCGACTGGACCAACTTCGTCGTGCTGGGGATCTTCGTCGTGGAGTCGGCCCTGCTGACCGCGACCGTCGGCGGCTCCTTCGGCCAGGTCGCCACCCGGTTGCGCGTCGTCCGCGCCAACGGCGACCCGCGCCCCGTCGACCTGCTGCCGGCCTTCGGGCGGCAGCTGCTCGTGGGCCTGGTCATCCCGCCGCTGGTCTTCCGCCCCGACGGTCGCGGCCTGCACGACATGGCCACCGGCACCGTGTGCGTGACCCTGCAGACCGCCCTCGGGCGGACCGCGCCCGTCCGCTAGGTCGGGACGCCGAGACGCCTGCTGGTCCTGCCGCGGAGGGCATACGCTCGAGGACATGCGCACCCGTCTCGCCACGATCGCCCTGACCGTCCCGCTCGGCCTCGCCGCCCTCACCGGGTGCGGAGGTGACGACTCCGCCGATGAGGCCGCTCCCGCAGGCTCCGGCTCCAGCGCGGGTGCCGAGGAGGAGACCGACGCCGAGGACGACGGCGACGCCGAGGACGACGGCGACGCCGAGGAGGTCTCGGTCGCCGCGGGCGAGGAGATCAGCGCCGAGGAGTTCACCGACCTGATGGTCTCCGCGTTCGAGAAGGCCACCACCGCCGACATCACCATGGAGATGACCGCCGGCGGCCAGGAGATCGAGTCTGTCGGCCAGGCCGACTACCGCACCCAGCCGCCGTCGATGCGGATGGAGATGAGCGGCATGGGCGGGATGGGCGAGATGACGATGATCATGGTCGACAACGTGATCTACATGCGGGTCGCGCAGATGGACGACAAATTCATCAAGCTCGACCTCGACGACCCCGCCAACCCGATGGGCGACTCCTTCACCAACCAGCTCGACCCGCGCGCCCAGGCCGAGGTCATCGAGGCCGGCCTGGTCTCCGCGACGTACGTCGGCGAGGAGGAGGTCGGGGGCGAGGACCTGGACCGCTACACCGCGGTCGTGGACTCCGAGGCGATGTTCGAGCAGATGGAGCTCGACCCGGCCGCCGCGGGCGCGCTGCCCGAGGAGGTCACCTACGACCTGTGGTTCGACGACGAGGGCCGTTTCGCCCAGATGGTCGTCGACATGGGCGCGACGGCCGGCGAGGTCGCCATGCGCTTCGAGAACTGGGGCACCGACGTCGACATCGAGGCCCCGCCGGCCAGCGAGGTCACCGACATGGGAGCGATGACCGGCGTGAGCTGAGCGGGAGGGTCAGCGCCCGCGCATCTGCGAGCGCAGGCCCTTCATGCTCGTCGGCACCGGGCCCTTGGGCAGCGGGACGGCCGAGCGGGTGGCATCCAGCGCCTTGATCCGGTTGAGCACGTCGGTCATGTCCGCGGGGCGCAGCGTGCGCTTCTTCTTCTGGATGTGGCGCATCAGCTTGGGCAGCGGGACCTCGCCCTCGCCCCGGCCGCAGACGACCTCGTGGATGGTGATCTCCGAGGCCACCCGCTCGTGCTTGCGGCGCTCGGCGGCCAGCAGCGAGCGGACCCGGCTGGGCTGGCCCTCGCCGACGAGCACGATGCCCGGGGGACCGACCACGCGGTGCACGACGTCCTGCTGCTTGGTGAAGCCGACCGCGGGGTCGACCTTCCAGCCGCGACGCAGCATGTTGAGGGCCGCGGCGGCAGCGCCGGGCTGCCCCTCCATCTGGGAGTACGCCGCCTTCTGGGCGCGCCGGCTGAAGACGATGAGCACCGCGAGGGTGCCGAAGAGGGTGCCGCCGACGACCGCGAGGATCCACTCCAGGACGCCGCTGCCGGGCAGGATCCAGAAGAGCCCGAACCCGGCCAGGCCCGCCACCAGGAAGACCGCCAGGAGGACCAGCCCGATGCGCTTGTCGCTGCGCTTGGTGATCCGGTAGGTCTCGACCAGCTGCTGGCGGCGGTTCATCGAACCGGGAGCCGGGGGAGCGGTCTGCTCACCCTTCGCGGCCTTCGGGGTGCGGGCGGACTTCTCGCTGCGTGCCATCGGCGGTGCGTGCCTCGTTCTTCTCTGGCGGTCCGGGGGGTGGACGCCCGGTGGGCGGACGGGTCAGACGGTGGCGCCCTGGCGGGCGTCCATCGCCTGACGGTACAACCGACCGGCGCGGTAGGACGAACGCACCAGCGGGCCGGACATCACCCCGGAGAAGCCGATCTCCTCGGCCTCGGCGGCCAGCTCGACGAACTCCTCGGGCTTGACCCAGCGCTCGACCGGGTGGTGCCGCAGCGAGGGCCGGAGGTACTGCGTGATGGTGATGAGCTCGCAGCCGGCGGCGTGCAGGTCGACCAGCGCCTGGCTGACCTCCTCGCGGGTCTCGCCCATGCCGAGGATGAGGTTGGACTTGGTCACCAGGCCGAAGTCACGGGCCTGGGTGAGCACGTCGAGGGAGCGCTCGTAGCGGAAGGCCGGGCGGATCCGCTTGAAGATCCGCGGCACCGTCTCGACGTTGTGGGCAAGCACCTCTGGCCTGGACTCGAAGACCTCGGCCAGCAAGTCAGGTTGGGCGTTGAAGTCGGGGATGAGGTTCTCGACGCCGGTCTCGGGGTTCAGCTCGTGGATGGCGCGGACCGTCTCGGCGTACAGCCAGGCGCCGCCGTCCTCGAGGTCGTCGCGGGCGACGCCGGTGATGGTGGCGTAGCGCAGGCCCATCGTGCGGACCGACTCCGCGACCCGGCGCGGCTCGTCGCGGTCCAGCGGCTCGGGCTTGCCGGTGTCGATCTGGCAGAAGTCGCAGCGCCGCGTGCACTGGTCGCCGCCGATGAGGAAGGTCGCCTCGCGGTCCTCCCAGCACTCGAAGATGTTGGGGCAACCGGCCTCCTGGCACACCGTGTGAAGGCCCTCGGACTTCACCAGGCCCTGGAGCTCCTTGTAGGCCGGGCCCATCTTCGCGCGGGTCTTGATCCACTCCGGCTTGCGCTCGATCGGGGTCTCCGCGTTGCGGACCTCCAGTCGGAGGAGCTTCCTGCCGTCGGGTGCCGGTGCCTGTGCCACGGGCTCGACTCTACGCCGGTGGGCCAGGTCACCGGACATCGGTGAGGGGGTGCCCGGCGGCATGTCGGGGAGGCGCCCAGGAGGCGGCTCAGGGGACGTCGCGGCGGCGGAACGAGACGACCGAGGCGACCACGACGACCAGCAGCCCGGTGCCGAGGTAGAGCCCGCCGTCGGTGGCGCTGATGGTGCGCTCGCCGTCGCACTCGGGGCCGCCCTGGCCGGCGAAGCACTCGGGCGGCACCGAGGACTCGTCGTAGTAGGAGGCCCCGTCCTGCACGACGGCCAGGACGTTGAGCGGCGGGGTCCAGCGCGCGCTGCTCTGGCCGACGATGCCGAGCAGGGCGCCGCTCGCCACGGCGAGGGCGAAGAGCACGCCGACCGTCGCCACGGTGCTGCGGAAGAGCATCGTCAGGGCGTAGCCGGCCAGCGCCGCGGCCGCGCCGAGCGCGCCGGTGCGCAGCACCTGCTCGAAGCCGTCGCGGACCACGCCGTCGGGCACCGGCAGGTCCCGGCTCGCGGCCAGGCCCAGCAGTCCCGACCAGTACGCCGCCAGCACGGCGGTCCCGAGCAGGCCGGCGACCAGCACCAGGGTTGCGGCCTTGGTCGCCCAGACGCGACCGCGTCGCGGCTCGAAGAGCAGCTGGTTGCTCATCGAGCCGGTGTTCCAGTCGTGGCCCACGAAGGTGGTGCCGGCCAGGACCAGCAGGAGCAGGACGAGGGTGCTCGCGGCCAGCACCCCGTCGCCGAGCTCGTTCTGGACCGAGAGCGGCTGGCGACCGCCGTACCAGCCGGCGATCAGCTCGCGGCAGGGGCCGGGGTCGTCGGTCCCGATCTCGAGGTACGCCTCCGGCCGTCGCTCGCACCGGGTCACCTCCCGCTGCGCGTACCGGTCGGCGAGCAGCGCGTCGACCTCCGCCTCGGTCATCGGGCGGCTGCCCCAGGCGGTGCCCGCGAGCAGCAGCGCGGGCAGGACCACGGCGGCGACGAGGAGCAGCAGGACCGCCCGTCGCCAGCGCAGCCGGGTCACCTCGACCCGGAGCTGTCCAGGGATCGAGGCGCTCACGAGGCCTGCCCCCGGTCGACGGGGCCCTGCCCGGCCAGGCCCTCGCCAGCGGTGAGGGAGAGGAAGTAGGACTCCAGGTCCTGCCGGGCGGGAGCGAGCTCGGTGACCCACACGTCCTCCCGGGCCAGGAGCCGCGTCACGGCAGCGGGGTCGTCGGTCTGCACCACCAGCGCGTCGGCTGGCTGGTCGGGCTCGCCACCGGTGACCGCGAGACCCGCGGTGCGCAGGATGCCCGCGGCGGCCGCGGTGTCGGTGCTGCGCACCCGGAACCGGTCGGCGGCACCGAGCAGTCCCTCCACCGCGCCGGAGGCCAGCACCCGGCCCTGGCCGATGATCGTGACCGAGGAGCAGACCTGCTGGACCTCGGCGAGGATGTGGGAGCTCAGCAGCACCGTCGTGCCGGACTCGCCGAGGGTGCGGATGGTCTCGCGCACCTCGCGGATGCCGGCCGGGTCCAGGCCGTTGGTCGGCTCGTCGAGGATGAGCAGCGTCGGTTGCTTGAGCAGGGTCGCGGCGATCGCGAGCCGCTGCTTCATGCCCAGGGAGTAGGCCTTGTAGCGGTCGCCCTCGCGACCGGAGAGGCCCACGGTCTCGACGGCGGCGTCCACGCGGGAGTCCGGCGCCCCGATGGAGCGGGCGAGCAGCAGCAGGTTGCGACGGCCGGAGAGGTTGGGGGAGAACTTCGGGGACTCCACCACGGCACCGACGCGGTCGACCACGTGCGGGAGCCGGTCGGGCACCGGCTCGCCGAGCAGCCGCATGGTGCCGGCGCTGGCGCGCGCCAGCCCGAGCAGCATCCGGATCGTCGTGGTCTTGCCCGAGCCGTTGGGGCCCAGGAAGCCGTGGACGCCGCCCGCCTCGACGTGCAGGTCGAGGCCCGCGACGGCCAGCCGCGTCCCGCGGCGGGTCCGGAACTCCTTGCGCAGGCCTGTGGTCTCGATGACCGGCCCCGAGTGGCTGCTCACCGTGGCAGCGTCCCACGCGGGCGGCGGCGGGCGGGGCCAGCAGCGCCCCCTGCGTGTCGGAGCGTGGTCAGGAGGTCCTGGAGGGCGAGAGGACCTCGATGCGCGGCCCACCCACGGCGGCGCGCCCGGGCTCGGGCCGCGGCTCGTAGTCGGGCGTGGCGGCGTACTCCTCCCAGCGCAGGAGGCGCTCCAGCTCGCGCTGCAGCACGGGCAGCACCTCGGTGACGGGCACCTCGCGGCCGGTCTCCAGGCTCAGCGAGGTGACGCCGGCGTCGCTGATGCCGCAGGGGACGAACCGGTCGTACCAGGACATGTCGACATCGCAGTTAAGCGAGATGCCGTGCATCGTCACCCCGCGCGAGACCCGGATGCCGATGGCGCCGATCTTGCGCTCGGGGCGCGTGGCGTCGGCGCGCAGCCAGACCCCGCTGCGACCCGGCACGCGTGCGGTCTCGATGCCGAAACCCGCGCAGGTGGCGATCATCGCCTCCTCCATCCGGCGCACGAAGTCGACGACGAGCACGTGCTGGGGGAGCCGGACGATCGGGTAGGCCACGAGCTGGCCGGGGCCGTGGTAGGTGATCTTGCCGCCGCGGTCGACGTCGATCACCGGGGCGCCGCCGGGGTCCGCGGGCCGCTCGTGCGGGTCGGTGCGCTTGCCGGCGGTGTACGTCGGGGGGTGCTCGAGCAGGAGGACGGTGTCCGCCCGTGTGCCGTCGACGACCTCGGCGTGCACGACGCGCTGGAGGTCCCAGGCCTCGAGGTAGTCGATGGCGCGGGCGGGGGAGTCGCCGAGCCCGACGACCTCGAAGGCGGTCATGCCTCCGACCCTACGCCCGTCCCCGACGGGCTGCCCCGGGCTCAGGGGTCGAGACGGTCCAGCCCCGCGCGCACCACGCTCGCGACGTCGGGGTCGCGGAAGACGAAGCCCTGGTCCAGCAGCGCGGCAGGTCGGGCGTTCACCGAGCCGAGCAGCTCGGGGGCCATCTCCCCGGCGGCCACCTCCAGCACCTTGCCCGGGACGGTGGCGAAGGAGGGCCGGCGCAGCGCCTTGGCGAGGGTCTTGGTGAACTCCGCGTTGGTGGGGGTCTCCACGCAGCACAGGTTGACCGGGCCGTGGGCGTCGTCGTCCTCCGCGAGGTGGAGGACGGCCGAGACCCAGTCGCGCAGCGAGATCATCGGCATCCGCTGCTTGCCGGAGCCCAGCTTGCCGCCCAGCCCGGTCTTGAACAGCGTCGACAGCGGGCCGAGCGGGGCGCTGCGCCGGTCCATCACCGGGGAGGTGCGCAGGACCACGACCCGCGCGCCGGCGTCGCGGGCGACCGTGGTGGCGTCCTGCCACTCGCGGGTGACCCGGGTCAGCAGGGCGTCGCCGCGGCTGTCGGAGGTCTCGGTGAGCACCTCCTCCCCGCGGTCGCCGTAGTAGGCGATGCCGTTGCCGGCCAGGAAGACGGGTGGCCTCTCGGACCGGGCCTCGGCGATCGCGCGGGCCAGCAGCCGGGTCGTGGTGACCCGGCTCTCCATGACGTCGCGCGCCCACTTCTTGGAGTGGACGTTGCCGACCAGGGGTGCGCCGGCCAGGTTGACCACCACGTCGGCCGCGGCGATCACGTCGCGGTCGTAGACGTCGGCGTACGGGTCCCAGGTCGACTCGCCCGGACCGCTCGCCGGTCGTCGCACGAGCCGGGTGGTGCGGTGCCCGGCCCGGTCCAGGGCTGCGGTCAGGTGGGTGCCCAGGAACCCGGAGGCACCGGCGACGACGACGTGGAGAGCCATGCCGCCAGCGTGCCAGGGGCCCGGCTCACCCGGCCAGGTGCGACCACCGCGGCGCCAGCTCGCGCCAGGGGCCCGCGTCGACGGCGCGGCCCTCGGCCAGGACGACGACCTGGTCGGCCCGCGCCAGCGCAGCGGCCTTCGACGTCGCACCGATCACCGTGGCGCCGCGCTCGCGCAGCGACTCCCACAGCTCGATCTCGGTGGCGGCGTCGAGCGCCGAGGAGACGTCGTCGGCCAGCAGCAGCTCGGCGTCGCAGGCCAGGGCCCGGGCCAGCGCCAGGCGCTGCACCTGCCCGCCGGACAGCCGCACGCCACGGTGCCCGACCAGTGCGTCGACCCCGCCGGCCTCGGCGACGTCCGAGCCCAGCCGCGCGGCCGCGACGGCCGGCTCGACCGAGCGGTCAGGGTGGTCGAGGGCGACGTTGCCGCGGAAGGTGCCCGACAGCACCCGCGGCACCTGGGCCACGTGCGCGACCCGGCCCGGGCGCAGCTGGAGCTGTGGGTCGTCGAGCGCGCGGCCGTTCCAGTGCAGGTCGCCCGTGCTGCCGATGAGCCCCGCCATGGCGGCCAGCAGCGAGGACTTCCCCGACCCGACCTGGCCGAGCAGGAGCACCAGCTGGCCGGCCTCGACGTCGAGGTCGACGTCCTCGACACCCAGGGTGCCGTCGTCGTGGACCGCGGTGAAGCCGCGCAGCCGCAGGGCCTGCAACGGCTCGCGGTCGACCGGCGCGGGAGCGGGAGAGGTGCCGTGGACCAGGTCCAGGCCCTCGGGCAGGTCCATCAGGTCGCCACCACCGGCCAGCTCGCTCGTGGCGCGCATCCAGGCCTTCGTGCCCGGGGCCTCGGTGACCACGGCGCCGGCGACCCGCCCGAACCAGTCGAAGCCGCTGACCGCGTTGGCCACCAGCAGCGCGGTGGCCAGGCCCCAGCCGCCGCCCACGAAGACCGCCCAGGCCGCCACGACGCCGCACTGCACCATCACGATGGGTACGCCGTCGAGCATCGCCTGCACGCGGTGCTCCCGCACCTGCGCCTCGACGCGGCCGTCGTCCACCTCGCGCAGGTGCCGGTGGACCGCCGGCGTCGCTGCGGCCAGCTTCACCGTGCGCACCGACTCCAGCGCGGAGACCAGCGACCGGCCGAAGCGGGCCCGGGCCGCGGAGGAGGCGGCGGCCGAGCGGCCGGCCACCCGGCGGCCCAGCGAGGAGGCCAGGGCCGAGACGACCATGACGAGCAGCAGGATGCCGCCGGCCAGGAGGCTCTGGGCGATGAGCGAGGTCACCAGGGCGATGAGCAGGCCGTTGCTGAAGTCGACCCACCGGTCGGCGTACCGCGCGAAGCGGTCGGCGTCCATCGCGCGTGCCACGGCCTCGCCGGGCGGGGTGCGGTGCAGGCGGCGCTGCTCGGTCTGGCCCTGCAGGACCGCCGCGCGCACCCGCAGCATCACCGCGACCCACCAGCGGGGGTAGCGGCGGATGGCGGAGGCGAGCAGCTGCGGAGCGACCAGGATGGAGACGACGAGCGCGCCGGTGAGCGCCCAGGGAGCGCCTCCGGCCTGCAGGTCGGCGACCACCAGGCCCCACAGCCAGCCGGTGACCGCGCCGAAGGCGCCGGTGAGGGCGGAGAGCAGGAAGAGCCAGATCGCCACGAAGCCCCACCGCGGCTCGATCATGAGCGCGTTCCAGGTGCCCCGGGTCAGGCTCGGGACCGGCTTCAGGGCAGGCGGCTCGGGCGGGGTGCCGGTGCGACGCGCGGTGCCGATGCCGACGTCGAGCGAGGAGTGCGCCACCGGCTCGTCGGCCTGGTGCGCCTGGTCGCTGGGGTCGCCGGCGCCATGCTCGTCGAGGGCGTCGTGGCCCGGTCCGGTGCTCGAGGCCTCCAGCAGGGTGCGGAATGGGCCGGGGCGGCTGACCAGCTCGGCCCGGGAGCCTTCCTGCACCACGCGGCCGTGGTCCATCACGACGACCTGCTCGGCGCGGGCGGTGGTGGTGAGGCGGTGGGCGACGAGCAGGCCGGTGCGGCCGGTCAGCAGCCGGTCGGCCGCGCGCACCACCCGGGCCTCGGTGACCGGGTCCATCCGGGCCGTCGCCTCGTCGAGCACCACTACGTGCACGTCGCGGACAAGCAGCCGGGCGAAGGCGACCAGCTGCTCCTCGCCGGCGGACAGGGTCAGGCCGCCGGGACCGAGGGCGGTGTCCAGGCCCTGGGGGAGGCCGGCCACCCAGTCGGTCAGGGCCAGCTCGGCCACGGCCGACTCGACCCGCTCGCGCGGCAGGTCGGCGAAGAGCGCGATGTTCTCGGCGAGCGTGCCCGCGAGGATCTCGGTGCGCTGCGTGACCACGCCGACCCGCGCGCGGAGCTGCTGCAGGTCGACGTCGAGCACGTCGACGCCGTCGAGCAGCACCGTGCCGGGGCGCGGCTCCACCGCGCGGGAGACCAGCGAGGCCAGCGTGGACTTGCCGGACCCGGTGCGGCCGACCAGGGCGCACGTGGTGCCTGCTCGCACGGTGAGGTCGACGCCCTCGAGGGCGAAGGTGCCGTTGCCGCCGTAGCTGAAGTGCAGGTCGCGGAAGCGCACCTCGGGCACCCGGTCCGACACCGGCAGGCCACCGGTCGGCTCCGGCGCGGCCGCGAGCAGCTGGCGGAGCCGGAGGACGGCACCGAAGCCGGCCTGCAGGTCGGGCAGGTGCCGGGCCAGCTGGTCGACCTGGCCGACGAACTGCGTGGTGACCAGGAAGAGCGTCACCAGTGCCCCGGTGGAGAGCCGACCGTCCACGACCAGCGCGACGCCCGCCACCCCGGTGGCGGCGAGCATCGCGTGCAGCAGGGTGCCGGTGCGGCGACCCACGCTGGCCTCCATGGCCAAGACCTCGTCGAAACGGCGGTGCAGGGTCGCGGCCAGCTCGGTGCACCGGCGGACGACGTAGGCCTGGCCCAGGCTGGTGCGCAGGTCGTCGCGGGCGGCGATGCCCTCCTCCATGGCGGCCGCGTGGTCGGTCCAGGCCATCTCCTCGATCACCTTGCGGCGCGAGATCTCGGGCAGGCGGGACTTCACGAACCAGAACGTCGCCACCGCCGAGACCGGGAAGAGGATGAACGCCGGCCACCAGGTCAGGCCTGCCACGATCCACAGCGGGCCCGAGGCCAGCAGCGTGCGCATCGCCATCCACACGCTCTGCCGGAGCAGCGTGCCGACCTCGTGGGTATCGTCGTCGACGCGGTCGAGGACCTCGCCGACGGCCTGCTCGGACAGCTCGGCCAGCGGCTGGGCCATGGCGGCGTCGAGCAGGTCGCCGCGCAGCCGACCGGCGGCCCGGTCCACGACCCCGGCCCAGACGGTGCGGGCCACGGTGTCGACCAAGGCGCCACCGACGACGCAGAGCGCGAGCAGGCCGACCAGGCCGGTGGTGGGGTCCTCGGCCAGCCGGCCGGCGACGACGGTGCCGAGGCTGGTGCCGACGGCGGCCACGAACGCGCCGAGGACGCAGGCGAGGGCGACCGGCCCGCGGAGCCGGCGCCAGTCGACGGGCTGGCGGTGGGCGGTCGCGGACGGACGGGGCTGGGGTGGCCGCTTCGTGGGCGGCGAGACGGTGCTGGTCACGGTGCTTGCACCGTAAGTCCTGGCACCGACGGTGCGCTCCTCAATAACGCTGGGGTCACGGCGCCGGCAGGGCACGCTGGACCCCGGGCGCACGACGGCCCGCCCGGGCTGTCCCGGGCGGGCCGTGCGGTGGTGCTGTGGGTCAGACCTCGAACGAACCCGACTCGAGGCGCTGCTTGACCTCCTGGAGGAACCGACCGGCGTCGGCGCCGTCGACCAGGCGGTGGTCGTAGGTGAGCGCGAGGTAGACCATGTGGCGCACCGCGATCGTCTCGCCGAGGTTCGGGTCGTCGATGACCACTGGGCGCTTCACCACGGCACCGGGGCCGAGGATCGCGACCTGGGGCTGGTTGATGATCGGGGTGTCGAAGAGCGCCCCGACGCTGCCCAGGTTGGTGATCGTGAACGTGCCGCCCGACAGGTCGTCGGGGGTGATCTTGTTGGTGCGGGTGCGCTCGGCGACGTCGGCGATCTTCTTGGCCAGGCCCGAGATCGACAGGTCGCCGGCGTCCTTGACCACCGGGGTCAGCAGGCCCTTGTCGGTGTCGACGGCGAACGCCACGTGCTCGTGGTCGTGGAACGTGACCTCGCCGGCCTCGTCGTCGATGGTCGCGTTGAGCTTGGGGTGCTGCTTGAGTGCGTCGACGGCTGCCTTCGCGAAGAAGGGCAGGTACGACAGCTTCACGCCCTCGCGGGCCGCAAACTCGGCCTTGGTCGCCTCGCGCAGCCGCGCGATGTTGGTGACGTCGACCTCGACGACCTGGGTCAGCTGCGCGGAGGTCGCCAGCGACTCGTTCATCCGCGCCGCGATGATCTTGCGCAGCCGCGACAGCGGCTCGGTGGTTCCTCGCAGCGGCGAGGGGTTCACCGGGACCGGGGTGCCCGAGGAGCTGCGCGGCGCGGAACCGCCGGAGGCGGCGGGGGCCGGGGCAGCGGGCGCGGCAGCCGGCTTCTTGGCGGCCTCGGCCGCGGCGAGCACGTCCTGCTTGCGGATGCGACCACCGACACCGGTGCCCTCGACGGTGGACAGGTCCACGCCGTGCTGCCCGGCGAGCTTGCGCACGAGCGGCGTGACGTAGCCCGGACCGTCGCCCCCGGGTGCCGACGGCTGGGGCGCGGACTGCTGGGGTGCCTCCTGCTTCGGGGCCTCCTCCTTCGGGGGCTCCGAGGCACGCGCAGCCGGCTCGGAGGGGGTCTCCTGGGCGGCGGGGGCGGGCTCCTCGGCCTTCGCAGGCTCCGGCTCCGGCTGCTTCTCCTCCTGCGGGGCCTCCTCCTGGGGGGCCTCGGCGGGCGACGCGGAGCCGTCGCCGATCACGGCGAGCTCGGCGCCGACCTCGACGGTCTCGTCCTCCTCGACCTTGATCTCCAGCAGGGTGCCGGCCACGGGGGAGGGGATCTCGGTGTCGACCTTGTCGGTGGAGACCTCTAGCAGCGGCTCGTCGACGGCGACCTCGTCGCCGACCTGCTTCAGCCAGCGGGTCACGGTGCCCTCGGTGACCGACTCGCCCAGCGCCGGGAGCGTCACCGAGGTGCCGCCACCGCCGCCGCCGGAGCCTCCGGAGGAACCGGAACCGGAACCGGAACCGGACGCCGCGGGCGCCTCGTCCTGCTTCTCGCGCTCGGGGGTCTCGTCGCCGGGGGGCAGCTCGCCGGTCTCGGCCTCGACCTGCTCCTCCTGCTCGGCCTTCTTCTCCGCCTCCTGCTCGTCGGCGGGCTCGGCCTCGGGGGTGGCGGTGTCGGTGGACGCACCGGTCGACTCGCCCTCCTCGCCGATCATCGCCAGGACCGCGCCGACCTCGACCGTGTCGTCCTCGGCGGCCTTGATCTCCAGCAGGGTGCCGGCCACGGGGGAGGGGATCTCGGTGTCGACCTTGTCGGTGGAGACCTCCAGCAGCGGCTCGTCGACCGCGACGGTGTCGCCGACCTGCTTGAGCCAGCGGGTGACGGTGCCCTCGGTGACGGACTCCCCGAGCGCCGGGAGGGTGACTTCGGTGGCCATGCGATTCCTTCGGTAGCGGGTTGCGTGGGTCTGCGGTCTGCTGTGGGTGCTGCGGGTCCTGCGCGCGGTCGGGCGGTCAGCCGTGCGCGTGCAGGGCCTTGCCCGCGAGGGCCAGGTGGGCCTCGCCGAGCGCTTCGTTCTGGGTGGGGTGGGCGTGCAGGAGCGGGGTGACGTCCTCGGGGTGGGCCTCCCAGGCGCAGATGAGCTGCGCCTCGCCGATCAGCTCGCCCACGCGGTCACCGACCATGTGGACGCCCAGGACGGGGCCGTCGACCTGGCGGACGAGCTTCACGAAGCCCTGCGTCTGCACGATCTGGCTCTTGCCGTTGCCGCCCAGGTCGTAGGTGAGGGTCTCGACGGCGTCCGCGCCGTACGTCGAGCGGGCGGTCTCCTCGTCGAGCCCGACCGAGGCGATCTCGGGGTGGGAGTAGGTGACGCGCGGGATGCTCGACTCCGGCACGGGGACCGGGTCGAGCCCGGCGATGTGTTCGGCCACGTGCACGCCCTGCTGGAAGCCGCGGTGGGCCAGCTGGAGGCCCGGGACGATGTCGCCGACGGCGTACACGCCCTCGAGGTTGGTGCGGCCGTGCTCGTCGGCGAGGACGAAGCCGCGCTCCATGGCCACGCCCTGCTCGGCGTACCCGAGGCCGTCGGTGGCCGGCCCGCGACCGACGGCGACCAGCAGCAGCTCGGCCTCGATCGAGCCGGTGCCGCCCTTGTCGTCCTCGATGTCGACCCGGACACCGGTCTCGGTGCGCTCGACGCCGGTGGAGCGGGTGGCGGTGCGGAAGGCGATGCCGCGCTTGCGGAAGGCGCGCTCCAGGGCCTTGGACGAGGCCGGGTCCTCGGCCGCGACCAGGCGCGGCAGGGCCTCCACGATGGTGACCTCGGCCCCGAAGGAGCGCCACACGCTGGCGAACTCGCAGCCGATGACGCCGCCGCCGAGCACCACGACCGAGGCCGGGACGTGCTCCAGGCGCAGGGCGTGCTCGGAGGTGAGGACCCGCTCGCCGTCGACCTCGAGGCCGGGCAGGGTGCGGGCGTAGGAGCCGGAGGCGAGGACGAGGTGGCGCCCGGAGTAGGCCGTGCCGACGACGGTGACCTCGCGCGGGCCGGTCAAGGTGCCGCGGCCCTCGATCACGGTGATGCCCCGGCCCTTCACGAGGCCGGTGAGGCCCTTGTGCAGCCGGGCGACGACGCCGTCCTTGTAGGAGTTGACCCCCGCCATGTCGATGCCCTCGAGCGTGGCCCGGACGCCGAAGCGCTCGGACTCGCGCGCGGAGTCGGCGACCTCCGCGGCGTGGAGCAGCGCCTTGGTGGGGATGCAGCCGACGTGCAGGCAGGTGCCGCCGACCTTGTCCGCCTCGACCAGCCCGACCGAGAGACCGAGCTGCGCGGCGCGCAGGGCACAGGCGTAGCCGCCCGACCCCGCCCCGAGGATGAGCACGTCGAACTCCGTGCCGTGTGCGGGTGCGTGTCCGGGGTCGGCCACCGTGGTCCTTCGGCTCGTGTCGGGCTGGGCTGCTGCTCGCGCGACGGGTCCGGCGCGAGCGCCGCCCATCCTTGCACTACTGCGACCGCTCCCGACACCGACCCGAGGGTGGGTCGGGCAGACTGGTGCCATGGGACTGCTGGACCGCTTCCGCCGCGGCTCCGGGGCGAAGATGCGCAAGCCCGCCCGGGACGCCTACCGCACCGGCTCGACGCGCGTGCGCGCCGCCGACGGCGCCGACGTCGACCACCTCAACTCCTGGGTGGGTGAGCGTCGCGGGGTCGAGGGCTTCGTCGAGCCGCGCACCGCGGTGAGCGACGTGACGCTGCTGCTGGTGGCCCACGACGGGGAGTGGACCCGACGTCGGGTGCCCTCGGTGAAGTGGGCCCACGACTTCTGCAACCGTCAGCAGATCCCGTCGTACGACGCCGCCGTGGTGGGGGTGCCGCAGCGGATGCGGGAGTACAACTCCCGGCAGCGCCAGGCGCAGAAGCAGGCGCTACGCGACGAGCTGGACTCCTAGGACGGGCTGGCGTCCTAGGAGGCGACCAGCGCGTCGGCGAGGTTGACCAGCGTCGCGACCGCGAAGCCGGTGCCGCCGCTGGTGACGTGGCCCGAGGGCCCGCCGCTGGCGAAGGCGGGTCCGGCGATGTCCAGGTGCGCCCACGGCAGCCCGCCGGTGAACTCGCGCAGGAAGGCGGCCGCGAAGAGCCCGCCTCCCCACCGCACCCAGTCGTGCTGGGCGAGGTCGGCGACCTTGGAGGAGGTGATGCGCTGCTTCATCTCCTCGGGGATCGGCATCGGCCACATCGCCTCGCCGGCGGCCTCGGCCGCGGCCAGCACCTGGGCGACGGTCTCCTCGGTGCCCAGGACGCCGGCCACCTGGGTGCCGAGCGCCAGCACCATGTGGCCGGTCAGTGTGGCGACGTCGACGACGAGGTCGGGGGAGACCTCGACGGCCCGGCCGAGCGCGTCACCGAGCACGAGGCGGCCCTCGGCGTCGGTGTTGAGGATCTCGACGGTCGTGCCGCCGTACAGGC
Source organism: Actinomycetota bacterium (assembly GCA_009701885.1). Classification (GTDB taxonomy): domain Bacteria; phylum Actinomycetota; class Actinomycetes; order Propionibacteriales; family Nocardioidaceae; genus Nocardioides. The sequence goes on along the minus strand of WLJH01000006.1, from coordinate 58,592 downwards.
GCAGGACGTCGCCGGGGCGGGTGGCGTTGCCGGACACCATGTTCTCGGCCATCGGCACGAAGGTGGAGACCTTCAGCGGCAGGCCGAGGCGGGCGATCGCGAGCGTGGCCTGCACGACCGCGGCGGCCCCGGCCATGTCGCTCTTCATCTCGTGCATGGAGGTGGCGGGCTTGATGGTCAGCCCACCGGAGTCGAACGTGATGCCCTTGCCGACCAGTGCGAGGTGGGGTGCGTCCTTCGCCAGGCCCTTGGGGGCGTAGGTGATCTCGACCAGGCGCGGCGGGGCGTCGGAGCCCTGGCCGACGCCGAGGATGCCCCCGCAGCCCATCTCGGCCAGGGCGACCTCGTCGTGGACGGTCACCGTCAGCACCTTGCCGCGGCCCTTGGCGAGCGGGGCGGTCGCAGCCTGCACGGCCTCGGCGAAGAGCGGCGGGGTGAGGTCGCCCGGAGGCGTGTTGACCCAGGTGCGGCAGTCGGCGACGGACTGCGCGACCACCTCGGCACGGGCGAGCGCGTCGACGACCTCCTGCTTGCGGGCGGCCGGGGTGAGCACCACCACCTCGCCGGGGCCGTCGGTCGGTGTCGCGGTGTCGCGCTGGTAGGCGGTGAAGCGGTAGCCACCGAGCAGCCAGCCCTCGGTGACGGCCCGGACCTCGGCAGCGCCGGGGGTCGGCAGCGCCAGGGCCACCGTCGCCGCGTTGGGCACCGCGCGGGCGGCAGCGCCGGCGGCCCGGCGCAGGTCGGCGGTCGACGGGGTGCGGCCCAGGCCGACCAGCACGAGCACCGGAGCATTGATCGCGCCGGCCGTGGGGATGCGGGTGGTCTCGCCGAGGCTGCCCTTGATCGAGAGCGAGGCCAGCAGCGGGCGCAGCTTGCGGCCGTACGCCGAGGCGACGTCCTGCGCGCCGTCGGCCAGGGAGACACCGTCCTCCCCGGCGAGCACGCCCACCACCACGGCGTCGACCTTGGTCTTGGCGGGGCTGGCGCTGCGCAGGATGAAGGAGGTCACCCCGGCAGCCTAGGAGACGGGGTGCGAGGGGAGGGGCCCACGGTGCCCGCTGGGGTAGGTTCCACGCCATGTCGACGCCGCTGCTCACCTCGCCGCTCCACGCCCGGCACGAGGCGCTCGGGGCCAAGACGGCGGAGTTCGGCGGCTGGTCGATGCCGCTGGAGTACGCCGGGTCCGGGGTCGTCAAGGAGCACACCGCCGTGCGCGAGGCCGTCGGCCTCTTCGACGTCAGCCACCTCGGCAAGGCGACGGTCTCCGGGCCGGGCGCGGCCGACTTCGTCAACGCCTGCCTGACCAACGACCTGGGCCGGATCGGTCCCGGTCGCGCGCAGTACACCCTGTGCTGCGACGAGCAGACCGGTGGGGTGGTCGACGACCTGATCGCCTACCTCCACGCCGACGACGACGTCCTGCTCGTGCCTAACGCCGCCAACACTGCCGAGGTCGTGCGGCGACTGGCCGCCGCAGCCCCCGCGGGCGTCACCGTCACCGACCGCCACCGCGAGATGGTCGTCCTGGCGGTCCAGGGTCCGCGGTCCGACGAGGTGCTCACCGCGCTGGGGCTGCCGGTCGACCAGGACTACATGGCCTTCGGGCTCGGGGCGCACGCGGGCCACGAGGTCGTCGTGTGCCGCACGGGCTACACCGGCGAGCGGGGCTACGAGCTGCTCGCACCCAACGCCGCGGCCGAGTCGCTGTGGGACGCGCTGCTCCAGGCCGGTGCCGAGCACGGCATCCTGCCGTGCGGCCTGGGCGCCCGCGACACCCTGCGCACCGAGATGGGCTACCCGCTCCACGGCCAGGACATCTCCCTCGACGTGACGCCCGTCGAGGCCCGGCTCGGGTGGGCCGTCGGGTGGTCGAAGCCGGAGTTCTGGGGCCGCGAGCCGCTGCTGCGCCAGCGCGAGGAGGGTCCGCAGCGGGTGCTGCGCGGCATCGTCGCCACCGGCCGCGGCATCCCCCGCCCGCACATGCGGGTGCTGCTCAGCGCCGACGTGCCGGTCGGGGAGGTCACGTCCGGCACCTTCTCCCCGACCCTGCGCAAGGGGGTGGGGCTCGCGCTCGTCGCGGCCACCGTCGCCCCCGACGCCGAGGTGTCGGTGGACGTGCGCGGGCGCCGCGAGGTCTTCCAGCTCACCAAGCCCCCCTTCGTCGAGCCCTCGGTCCGGGAGGTCTGAGATGTCGCTGCCCGAGCAGCCCGCCACGTTCCGCGCACCGACCCCCGCCGAGCTGCCCTGGTGGTGGCGGCTGGAGGACGCGACCGGCGCCGAGGTGCGCCTGACCGGCGAGGCCGCCGCCGACCTCGACGGGCAGCGCTTCCCCAGCCAGGGCGACGCCGAGTCGTGGGTGGGCGAGACCTGGGCCGACCTGGCCCGCGAGGGCGTCGACGCCGTCACCCTCTTCGAGCTCGACCGACGGGTCTACGGCCCGATGTCGCTGCACGCCTGAGCCGGCCGGTCCAGGCAGTGGTCCAGGGGCCGGCGCGCCGCGCCCGCGCGCAGGCCGCCGCCGAGGCCGAGGAGTACGCCGCGGCGCGCCGACCCGACCTGGTGCGGCTCGCCGTGCTGCTCGGCTCCCCGCCGGACCACGCCGCGGTGCTGGCCGACCGCACCCTCGCCGGTGTCCGGGCCGGGTGGTCCGAGCTGGTCGCCGGCGACCCGGACGCGCAGGTCGTCGACCTGCTGCTCGAGCAGCGCGCGCTCGACCGCACCGCGTGGTGGCACCGCGTCCGCCCCGACGAGGTGCTGCCGCCCGAGCTGGCGCCCCTCGACCGGCTGGACCCGCGCACCCGGGCCGCGGTGGTGTGGGGTGCGCTGGGCCGCGACCCGGCCGGCGTGCCCGGCTCGGGGGACCACGGTGCGTGGGACCCGGGGCTGCCGGGCCTCGTGGCGCGGGTCGCTGCCGGCGTACCCGTGCCGCCGGAGGTGGTGCGGATCCCCCTGCGGTCCCGCTCCTCGCGCCGGCTGGTCCTCGGCGCCGCGGCCGCCGCGGTCGCGGTCGGGCTGCTCGTGCCCGCGCTCCGGCCGGACGAGCGACCCGCCGCCGACCCACCGCTCGGCCCCGTCGACGTCGGTGGGCGCCCCAACCCCGCCCCCGTCGCGTGGTACGCCGCCGGCCGGGTCCACCTCGACGACGGGTCGGCCGCGGTGCCGGACGTGGTGGCCCTGGTCGAGATGGGGGCCGGCGCGGTGTACCTCGACGTCGACGGGCAGGTGGTCGCGCTCTCCGGCGACGGCGGGCGGACGCTCCTGGGGCAGGCCGTGCTCGGGCCGGGCCTGGTGGGCAGCGCGGTGCGCGGCCGGGTCGCGTGGGTCACCGAGAACGACGAGGTCGAGGTCGCCGACGTCGGGACCGGGCGGGTGGTGGACCGGCTGGAGGTGGGGGACGCCGAGCAGGTGGGGCTGCTGCGGATGGTCGGCCCGGTGCTGCGTCTCACCGAGGGCGGCAGCGAGACCGCGTGGGACCTCGACGAGAACATGATCGGCGAGGTCGAGTCCGGCCAGGGGCAGGGCGAGCTCGTCGACGTCGTCGGCAGCACCGAGCTGCGCCAGCTCGACGGTGGCAGGGTCGCCGTCGACGGTCCCTTCGGTGGGCGGGTCGTGGTGCCCGGCGACGGGGGAGAGGTCTCCCCGAGCGAGGAGTTCGTGCTGACCCGCACCGGCGAGGGCGGGCTCGGGGTGCGGGTCTTCGATGCCGGCACCGGCGAGGAGCGCGCCTCCGGCACCACGCGCGAGGACCTCGTCCTCGACGTGCGCTTCACCGGGGCCGACGAGATCACCTACCTCCTGGGCGACCGGGCCTCGCTGCCCGACGGGACCGGGGTGGGCCGGGCGTCGGGCGCCGGTCCGGTGGAGGTGCGGACCTGCCAGGTGCGCCGGGAGTTCTGCGTCGTGCACGCCGCCGGGCCCGGGTTCGGCGAGACCGCCGCGCTGCTGGCCCGCTGAGCGACCGCCGCAGGCCGGGGGCCGGCGCGGGGTGGCAGGGTGGGAGGCGTGGAGCACCCCTACCGCTGCGTGGACGTCTTCGGCTCCGGCCCCCTGACCGGCAACCCGGTCGCGGTGGTGCACGACGCCGACGGGCTCGACGAGGAGCAGATGGCCGCCTTCGCGCGGTGGACCAACCTCTCGGAGACCACCTTCCTCCTCGCGCCGACCGACCCGGAGGCGGACTACCGGCTGCGGATCTTCACCCCCGGTGAGGAGCTGCCCTTCGCCGGGCACCCCACCCTCGGGTCCGCGCACGCCTGGCTCGAGGCCGGCGGCACGCCGTGGCAGGACGGCGTGGTGGTGCAGGAGTGCGCGGCCGGCCTGGTCCGCGTGCACACCGGCGAGCGGCTCGCCTTCGAGGCGCCGCCGCTGCGCCGCTCGGGACCCGTCGACCCCGACGACCTGGTGCGGATCGCGACGGCGCTGCGCCTGCACGTCGGCGACATCGTCGATGCGGCCTGGGTCGACAACGGACCCGGGTGGGTCGGGGTCCTGCTCCCGGACGCCGCCGCGGTGACCGCGCTGCACCCGGACTGGGCCGCCTTCGACGGCCTCGACATCGGGGTCGCCGGGCTGCACCCGGCCGGCGGGGACGTCCAGCTCGAGGTACGCGCGTTCTGCCCGGGGCTCGGCATCACCGAGGACCCGGTCACCGGGAGCCTCCAGGCCGGCCTCGCGCAGTGGCTCGCCGCCACCGGACGGTTGACGACGCCGTACGTCGCCGCGCAGGGCGCCGCGCTGCGCCGCCGCGGCCGTGTGCACGTCGAGGAGCGCGCCGGCGCCCTCCTCGTCGGTGGCGCCACCGTGACCACCACCGTCGGATCGCTGCGGCTCGGGCCGTGACTTGGACGGGGGTGGGACCGTTGGACACACCATGGACACCCGTCAGCGGACCCGACGCCTGATCCTCGCCGCCCTGGCCGCACTCGGCCTGGCGCTCCCGCTCGCCCTGGTCGGCGCCACCGCGCCCGCCACCGCGATCGTCGGCGGCAGCCAGGCCAGCGACGGCCAGCACCCCTTCATGGTCTCCCTGCAGACCGCGGGCTCGCGGGGCAGCGACGGCCACTTCTGCGGTGGCTCGGTGGTCGGCAAGCGGTGGATCCTCACCGCGGCCCACTGCACGATCTTCGAGCCCGGCGACGTCCAGGCGGTCGTCGGGCGCACCGACCTGACCGCCGGCGGCGGCCAGGTGCTGCGGATCGCGCGGATGGAGGTCCACCCCGACTACGCCGACACCGGCTCCAGCGACGTCGCGCTGTGGCGCACCACGAAGAAGATCAAGGCCCCCCGGATCGCGCTGCCGACGGCCGCCGACGACGCCCTCGAGGCCCCCGGCAGCACGCTGACCGTCGCCGGGTGGGGTCACGAGGTCTACCAGGCGGGCTCGGTGCAGGACCGGCTCAAGACGCTCGACGTGCGGGTCACCAGCGACCTGGAGTGCGTGACCAACACCCTGGTCCTCGGGTTCGCGGAGGCCACCGAGTTCTGTGCCGCCGAGCTCGGCGGTGACTCCTGCCAGGGCGACTCCGGCGGCCCGATCTTCGGCACCCGCGCCGACGGCCGGGTGGTCCAGCTCGGCGCCGTCTCCTACGGGCTGGGCTGCGCCCTCCCGCTCTTCCCGGGTGTGTACGCCGAGCTCAACAGCCCCACGATCCTCAGCTGGATCCGCGCCACGATGCGGGCCGCCTGACCCGCCCGACGGGACTGCGCCCGGCGCCCCGCGCCGCGGGGTAGCGTCTGCCCCGTGCAGGCCTACCTCGACCTCCTCCGCCGGATCCTCGACGAGGGCGTGGAGCGCACCGACCGCACCGGCACCGGCACGCTCTCGGTCTTCGGCCACCAGACGCGCTACGTCCTGGACCCGGCGCTGGGCGGCGGCTTCCCGCTGGTGACGACCAAGAAGGTCCACACCCGCTCCGTGTTCGGCGAGCTGCTGTGGTTTCTGCGGGGCGACACCAACGTGCGGTGGCTCCAGGAGCGCGGCATCTCGATCTGGGACGAGTGGGCCGACGAGGACGGCGAGCTCGGGCCGGTCTACGGCGCCCAGTGGCGCTCCTGGCCGACCCCGGACGGTCGGCACGTCGACCAGCTGGCCCAGGTCGTGGAGGCCCTGCGCCGCGACCCGTCCTCGCGCCGCCACGTCGTCTCGGCGTGGAACGTCGCCGACATCCCCGACATGGCGCTCGCGCCCTGCCACGCGCTCTTCCAGTTCTACGTCGCGCCCGACGCCGACGGCGGCCCCGACCGGCTCTCCTGCCAGCTCTACCAGCGCTCGGCCGACGTCTTCCTGGGCGTGCCGTTCAACATCGCCTCCTACGCCCTGCTGACCCACATGGTCGCCCAGGTGACCGGGCTGCGGGTCGGCGACTTCGTGCACACCCTCGGCGACGCGCACCTCTACCTCAACCACCTCGAGCAGGCGCGGCTGCAGCTGACACGGGAGCCGCGACCGCTGCCGACGCTGATGCTCGACCCCACGGTGACCGAGATCGACGCCTTCGAGCTCGAGCACATCGAGGTGGCCGGCTACGAACCGTACCCCGCGATCAAGGCGCCGATCTCGGTATGAGGGCGGCACCGTGAGCAGCCGGCGGATCGTCCTGGTCGCCGCGGTCGCCCGCAACGGCGTCATCGGCAACGGCCCCGACATCCCCTGGAAGGTGCCGGGCGAGCAGGCGGCGTTCAAGCACCTCACCATGGGCCACACGCTGGTCATGGGTCGCACGACGTACGAGTCCATCGGCCGCCCGCTGCCCGGCCGCGAGACCGTGGTCCTGACCCGGGACCCCCACTGGTCCGCCGAGGACGTGGGGGGCGTCCACGTCGCGCACTCGCTCGACGACGCGCTGCTGCAGGCGACCCGGCTGCCCGGCGAGATCGTCGTCGCCGGGGGAGCGAGCGTGTACGCGGCCGCCATGCCGCTGGCCACCGAGCAGGTGATCAGCGAGATCCCGCTCGAGCCCGAGGGCGACGTGCACTACCCCGCGTTCGACCGGCACGCTTGGACCGAGACCCGCCGCGACGAGCTCGACGGCTTCGACCGGGTGTGGCTGCGTCGGCGTTGAGCAGCGGCCCTAGGGTCGGGCGCATGGAGCTTCGCATCTTCACCGAGCCCCAGCAGGGCGCGACGTACGCCGACCTCCTCCGGGTCGCCCAGGAGACCGAGCGGCTGGGGTTCGGGGCGTTCTTCCGCTCCGACCACTACCTCGGCATGGGGACCCCTGGCCTGCCCGGGCCGAGCGACGCCTGGATCACGCTGGCCGGACTGGCCCGCGAGACCAGCACCGTGCGCCTCGGCACGATGATGACCAGCGCGACCTTCCGGCACCCGGGACCGCTGGCGATCGCGGTCGCCAACGTCGACGACATGTCCGGCGGCAGGGTCGAGCTCGGCATCGGGGCCGGCTGGTTCCTCCAGGAGCACCAGAAGTACGCCATCCCGTTCCCCGACACCAAGGAGCGCTTCGACCGGCTCGAGGAGCAGCTCGCGGTCATCACCGGGCTCTGGACCGCCGACCCCGAGGAGGGGTTCACGTTCGAGGGCGCCCACCACTCGGTCACCGACTCACCCGGGCTGCCCAAGCCCGTGCAGCGCGACGGGCTCCGCGGCGGCCCGCCGGTCCTCGTCGGCGGCATGGGCAAGCGCCGCACGCCCGCCCTGGCCGCGGCGTACGCCGACGAGTTCAACCTCCCGTTCGCGCCCTTCGACGACGGGCTCGAGCAGCTCGACCGGGTGCGTCGCGCCTGCGAGGCGATCGACCGCGACCCTGCCTCGATCCGGATGTCCTCCGCGCTGGTGCTGTGCGTGGGGGAGACCGAGGAGGAGCTGGCCCGACGTGCTGCCGCGATCGGCCGCGAGGTCGAGGAGCTGCGAGAGAACGGCTTGGCCGGTCTGGTGCCGGAGGTGGTGGAGAAGATCGGCCGCTACGCCGCGTCGGGGCAGGAGCGGCTCTACCTCCAGACCCTCGACCTGGGCGACCTGGACCACCTGCGGCTGGTCGCCGAGCAGGTCGTGCCACAGATCCCATAACCTTGGCCGCATGACCGCCTCCGTCCCAGCCGCGCCCTTCGGGCGGATGCTCACCGCGATGGCCACGCCGTTCCGCGAGGACGGCGCGGTCGACCTCGACGGGGTCCAGCGCGTGGCCAAGCACCTGCTCGCCCACGGCCACGACGGCCTGGTCGTCTCCGGCACCACGGGGGAGTCCCCGACCACCACCACCGAGGAGGACGGGGAGACCCTCGCCGCGGTGCGCGACGCGGTCGGGCCCGACGTCCCGGTCGTTGCCGGGGTCGGCACCAACGACACCCGCACCTCCCTGGTGCTGGCGCGGCAGGCGCGGGAGCGCGGCGCGACCGGGGTCCTGCTCGTCTCGCCGTACTACAACAAGCCCGGCCAGCGCGGCATGCTCGAGCACTTCCGCCAGGTCGTGGAGGCCGCCGAGCTGCCGGTGATGCTCTACGACGTGCCCGGGCGCACCGGGTCGACCATCGGCCTGGAGACCTACGAGCAGGCGCTGGCCTGGGAGCCGGTGGTCGCGGTCAAGGACGCCGTCGGCGACATGCCGCGGGCCGCGAGGCTCGCGCAGATGGGCTACGCGGTCTACTCCGGCGACGACGTCAACACCCTGGGCTTCCTGGCTCACGGCGCCTGCGGGCTGGTCTCGGTCGTCGGGCACGCGGCCGGCTCCGAGATCGCCTCGATGATCGGTGACTTCCTGGGCGGCGACCATGCGGCCGCCCTGGCGACCTACCAGCGGCTGCTGCCGGCCTTCGAGGCCGTCATGGGCCCCGCCAACTACGGCGCCACCACCGCGAAGGCAGCCCTGGAGCTGCTCGGCGTGCTCGACAACCGTCGGGTCCGCTCCCCCCTGGTGCAGCTCGACGACGAGGAGTTGGCCGCCCTGCGCGCCGGCCTCGACGCCGCCGGCCTGCTCTGAGCCCACCCGGGCCCCACCACCACGCACCCGACAGCAAGGACCTCATGTCGCACCCGCACCCCGAGCTCACCGCACCTGCTCCGCTGGCCGAGGGAGGCCTGCGGGTCACCCCGTTCGGCGGGCTCGGCGAGGTGGGTCGCAACATGACCGCCTTCGAGTACGACGGTCGGCTGCTCATCGTCGACTGCGGCGTGCTCTTCCCCGAGGACCACCAGCCCGGGGTCGACCTGATCCTCCCGGACTGGTCCTCCATCCGCGACCGGCTCGACACCGTCGAGGCACTCGTGCTGACCCACGGCCACGAGGACCACATCGGCGCGACGCCGTACCTCCTGCGCGAGCGCGGGGACATCCCGCTCGTCGGCTCCGAGCTGACCCTCGCACTGCTCGGCTCCAAGCTGCGCGAGCACCGCCTGCGCGAGACCGTGCACCACGTGGTCAAGGAGGGCGACCGGGTCTCGTTCGGTCCCTTCGAGCTGGAGTTCGTGGCGGTCAACCACTCGATCCCGGACGCGCTCGCCGTCGCGATCCGCACGCCGGCCGGCATGGTGCTGCACACCGGCGACTTCAAGATGGACCAGCTGCCGCTGGACGGACGGATCACCGACCTGCGGGCCTTCGCGCGGCTGGGGGAGGAGGGCGTGGACCTCTTCCTCACCGACTCCACCAACGCCGAGACGCCGGGCTTCACCCCGACCGAGAAGGCGATCACCCCGGTCATCGACCAGGTCTTCCGCGAGTCCAGCCAGCGGATCATCGTGGCCTGCTTCGCCTCCCACGTGCACCGTGTCCAGCAGGTGCTCGACGCGGCGTACGCCCACGAGCGCCAGGTCGCCTTCGTCGGTCGCTCGATGGTGCGCAACATGGGCATCGCCAAGGACCTGGGCTACCTCACGGTCCCGCCCGGCACGATCGTGGACGCCAAGGAGCTCGCGGACCTGCCGCCGCAGCACCAGGTGCTGATCTCCACCGGCTCGCAGGGCGAGCCGATGTCGGCTTTGTCGCGGATCGCCCAGCGCAACCACAACTTCGTGCACATCGAGGAGGGCGACACCGTCCTGCTGGCCTCCTCGCTCATCCCCGGCAACGAGAACGCGGTCTACCGCGTCATCAACGGCCTGGCCCGGTGGGGCGCGCGCGTGGTGCACAAGGGCAACGCGATGGTGCACGTCTCGGGCCACGCCAGCGCCGGTGAGCTGCTCTACTGCTACAACATCGTCAAGCCGCGCAACGTGCTGCCGGTGCACGGTGAGATCCGGCACATGCAGGCCAACGCCGCGCTCGCCCGCGCGACCGGCGTCGAGAACGTCGTCATCGCCGAGGACGGCGTCGTGGTCGACCTGGTCGACGGCGTCGCGTCGGTGGCCGGCAAGGTCGAGTGCGGCTACGTCTTCGTCGACGGCTCCTCGGTCGGCGACATCACCGAGTCCGACCTCAAGGACCGCCGCATCCTCGGCGAGGAGGGCTTCATCTCGGTGATCGTGGTCGTGGACTCGGTCAGCGGCAAGGTCGCCGGCGGGCCCGAGATCCACGCGCGCGGCTTCGCCGAGGACGACTCGGTCTTCGAGGACGTCAAGCCCGCGATCATCGACGCGCTCAACCGTGCGGTCGCCGACGGCACCACCGACGCCCACCAGCTGCAGCAGACCGTGCGCCGCGTCATCGGTCGCTGGGTCTCCAACACCCACCGTCGCCGTCCGATGATCATCCCGGTGGTGATCGAGGCCTGAGGCCGGCTCCGCCGGTCCCCCCCACGCGTGGCGAGGACCGGTAGACCAAGCCTGAGTGGGTATGACCGTCCCCATGACGACCCCGACCGCCGCGTCCCCGGACGGGATCCGGCGACTCTACGAGCTCATGCGTCGGGTCAACTCCCAGCACGAGCTCTCGGAGGTCCTGCACGAGGCCGTCCACGGCGTCGTGGAGGGGCTGGGCTACGGCGTGGCGGCGATCTCGGTGCTCGAGGGGGACACGCTGGTGATGACGGCCGTGGCCGGGCCCGAGGACGTGCGCGAGGCGATCCTGGGCTACCGGACGCCGATGGCGGAGGTCTTCGACGAGTACGCCCACGCCGACGAGTGGGGGATCCTCCGCTACGTCCCGCACCACCGGCTCGACCCCGAGACCACCACCTACGCCTGGCGGCCCGACTACGAGCCGGTCGACGACCCGGACGCCTGGCACCCGATGGACACCCTCTACGCCCCGCTGCTCAGCGCGAGCGGGCGGGTGCTGGGCAACATGTCGGTCGACCTGCCGCCGGAGGGCCGGGTGCCGTCGGTCCCGCAGCGCGAGCTGCTGGAGATGTTCGTCGTGCAGGCCGGACTGGCCATCGCCCACGCCCAGCAGCGCGAGGAGCTCGCCGACCGGGTGCGGCTCGGCGGGGTCGTGCAGGCGGTTTCGGCGCTGGGCGGCGAGCGCGACCTGCAGGAGGTCCTCGCCGCTGCCGCCGCCACCTTGCACGACGGGCTGGGCGTCACCCAGGTGACGCTGCGCTGCTTCGACGAGTCCGGCGACCGCTCCGAGCTGGCGGTCGGCCACCCCGGGGACGCGCGCGGGGGCGACTGGGTGGTCGACCTGCTCGCCGACCTCGCGGACCTGGTCGACCGCGAGGGGGAGCGGCCGGTGCGGCTGCGCCGCGACCACGACGACTGGCAGCTGCTGGGGCGCACCGCCGAGCGGTTGCGCGCCATGTTCGACGGCCGCGGCTGGGAGGAGGGGCTGGTCTCGCCGCTGGTCATGGGACGGGCGGTCCTGGGCTACCTCGGGCTCTCCCGCAGCGCCGGCGACCCGGCCTTCTCCGAGGCGGAGGTGGCCGCCGTGCAGACGGTCGGCCGCGAGCTCGGCCGGCTCCTCCAGGACGCCCGCGTGCGGGAACGGGAGCGCCGGCTGCTGGCCGAGCTGCAGCAGCTCGACCGCTACAAGGGCGAGCTGATCGCCACCATCAGCCACGAGCTCAAGACCCCGCTGACCACGATCATCGGGCACGCCGAGATGCTCCAGGACGACGGCACGGGCGGTGCGTCCACCGACGCGATCATGCGCAGCGCCAGGAGGCTGGAACGGCTCATCACCGAGCTGCTGAGCTACTCCCGCGTGCAGGAGCGACCCGAGATCGTCCGGGGTCCGGTCGACCTCGTGGAGCTGGCCAGGGCCAGTATCGACCTGCTGTCGATGCAGGCTCGTGCGGGCGGCCTCGAGGTCTCGCTACGCGCCGAGGGCCCGGTCGTGGTCGAGGGGGACCGCGAGGAGCTGGGCCGGGTGGTCGACAACATCTGTGGCAACGCCGTGAAGTACACCCGCCCCGGTGGTCGGGTCGAGGTCGTCGTGGACAGCCACGGGGCCATGGCCACCGTCGCGGTCACCGACACCGGCATCGGGATCTCCGCCACCGACCAGGCCCACCTCTTCGACGCCTTCCACCGCTCGAGCAACCTCGACGCCCTGAGCATCCCGGGCACCGGCCTGGGGCTGGCGATCGCGCGTCGGATCGCCCGGCTGCACGGGGGCGACGTCCGCGTGGAGTCCGAGCTGGGCCGCGGGAGCACCTTCACCCTCGTGGTCCCGGTCGAGGCTCCCTGAGCAACCCTCAACAAAAAGATGAGGGTGGGACACGAGTCAATCCCTGTGACCTGTGTGGCGGTCACCTAGGGTCGTGACCATGGCGACCCGTACGTCTTCCCCGCCGGGGTCGCGGAGCACGAGCACGTCCACCCGCGGCAGCAACCGCAGCAGTTCCGGATCGAGCACGGGCACCCGACCACGGAGTACGTCCACCAGGACGTCGACCACCAAGACCGCAGCGAAGCGGCCCCCGGCGCGCAAGCCCGCGCCGCGCAAGGGCTCGAGCGCGCGTCCGGCCCCGCGCTCGGTGCGCAGCGGGCCGAACCCGGTCGCGCTGGCGCTGGGCGCGCTGCTGCGCGGGGTCGTCGCCTTCTGGCTCGCGATCGCCCACGGCATCGGCGCGGTGGCCCGCGGGATCGGTCGCGGCGCCCGCGACCTGGACCCCGAGCACCGCCGCGACGGGGCCGGCCTGGCGCTGGTGGCGCTGGCGCTGGTCTCGGCCGCTGCCGTGTGGTTCCAGGTGCAGAGCCCGGTCACCGACCCGGTGCGGGTCGCGGTCGCCGGCACGGTCGGCAAGATCGGCTGGTTCGTCCCGATGGCCCTGGTCTGGGCGGGGTGGCGCACGATGCGCGACCCGGTCGGCCACGGCCCCGCCGGACGCCAGGTCATCGGCTGGACCGCCCTGTCCTTCGGCCTGCTCGGCATCGTGCACGTCGCCAACGGCAGCCCCCAGCCGATCGCCGGGGACGCCACCCCGCTGCAGGAGGGCGGGGGAGCGGTGGGGTACGTCGTCAGCTCGCTGCTGCTGGACCTGCTGCGCACGTCGTACCTCGTCGTGCCGCTGCTGCTGCTCCTGGGCGTCTTCGGGGTGCTGGTCATCACCGCGACGCCGGTCTACCAGGTCCCCGACCGACTCGCCGCGCTGCGGGACCGGGCGCTGGGCCGCCACCACGAGGAGGACGCCGGCAGCCGCGGCAGCCGCAAGGACCTCGACGTGGACCCGGAGGGCTACCCGGCGTACGACACGCCCCTGGTCGAGGAGACCGCCTCGCGCACCCGCAAGCGTCGGGTCAAGGACGCCCTCGACGTCGCGCTCGAGCAGTCCTCGGAGGTCAGCGACGAGAGCAATGCCGGCCTGGCGATCTTCGAGGACGTGCCGACCGAGGCGATGGCCGCCGTGCCCGCCCCTGGTGCGGGCAAAGAGGAGAAGGGCGACCTGGAGCCTCCCCCGCACACGCCGCTGCCGCCGCGCGTCGAGCAGCTCGCGCTGTCCGGCGACATCACCTACTCCCTGCCCGGCAACGAGGTCCTCAAGGAGGGCTCGCCGCACAAGGCGCGGTCCAAGGCCAGCGACGACGTCGTGGAGCGGCTGACCCAGGTGCTCGAGGAGTTCTCGATCGACGCCCAGGTCACCGGCTACACCCGGGGCCCGACCGTCACCCGCTACGAGGTCGAGCTCGGCCCGGGCGTGAAGGTCGAGAAGATCACCAACATCCAGCGCAACATCGCCTACGCGGTGGCCAGCGCCGACGTGCGGATCCTCAGCCCGATCCCCGGCAAGTCCGCGGTCGGTGTGGAGATCCCCAACGTCGACAAGGAGATCGTCTCCCTCGGCGACGTCCTCCGCTCGGGCCGCGCCCGCGCCGACCACCACCCGATGGTGGCGGGCCTGGGCAAGGACGTGGAGGGCGGCTTCGTGGTCGCCAACCTGGCGAAGATGCCGCACCTGCTGGTGGCCGGCGCCACCGGCTCGGGCAAGTCCTCGTTCATCAACTCGATGATCACCTCGGTGCTCATGCGGGCCACGCCCGACGAGGTCCGGATGATCATGGTCGACCCCAAGCGGGTGGAGCTGAACGCCTACGAGGGCGTGCCGCACCTGATCACCCCGATCATCACCAACCCCAAGAAGGCCGCCGAGGCGCTGGCCTGGGTCGTGCGCGAGATGGACCTGCGCTACGACGATCTGGCCAACTTCGGGTTCCGCCACATCGACGACTTCAACAAGGCCGTGCGGGCGGGCAAGGTCGAGGTGCCGCTGGGCTCCGAGCGGGAGCTGCAGCCCTACCCCTACCTCCTGGTCATCGTCGACGAGCTCGCGGACCTGATGATGGTCGCCCCGCGCGACGTCGAGGACGCGGTCGTGCGCATCACCCAGCTGGCCCGCGCGGCCGGGATCCACCTGGTGCTGGCCACCCAGCGGCCCTCGGTCGACGTGGTCACCGGCCTGATCAAGGCCAACGTGCCCTCGCGGCTGGCTTTCGCGACCTCCTCGGTCACCGACAGCCGCGTCATCCTGGACCAGCCCGGAGCCGAGAAGCTGGTCGGTCAGGGTGACGGGCTCTTCCTGCCGATGGGGGCCTCCAAGCCGATCCGCGTGCAGGGCGCCTGGGTCACCGAGGCCGAGATCGCGCAGGTCGTCAAGCACTGCAAGGGGCAGCTGGAGCCGTCGTACCGCGAGGACGTCACGGCGCCCGCGGCCTCCAACAAGGTGCTCGACGACGACATCGGCGACGACCTCGACCTGGTCATCCAGGCCGTGGAGCTGGTCGTGTCGACCCAGTTCGGCTCCACCTCGATGCTCCAGCGCAAGCTGCGCGTGGGTTTCGCCAAGGCCGGACGCCTCATGGACATCCTGGAGTCCCGAGGCGTCGTCGGTCCCAGTGAGGGCTCCAAGGCACGCGACGTGCTGATCAAGCCCGACGAGGTCGATGGACTCATCGCTGTGCTGCAGGGGGAGATGTGAACGCTCAGGAGCAGGTGCCCGGGACGGACATGATCGACGGGCAGGACGGGTCGGACGCGACTGCAGGGCCGGTGCCCGTGGAGGTGCACCGCAACACGCTGCTCACCGCGAGCACCGGCGTGCTCGCGGGCCTCGTGGGAGCGGCGTACGTCGTGCGCCTGCTCGGCGGCGGCACCGCGCTGGACGGCGTCCTCGCGGTGGTGCTGCTCGGCATCGCGGCCGTGCACGCGGTCGGGGTGCTCGATGCGCGGGCCCCGCTCTTCGTCGCCGACGAGCTCGGCGTGCGGCTGCGCCGCGGCAAGGAGTGGCGCGGGCTGCCGTGGACCGAGATCGACGCCGTCGAGGTGCTGCCGCGCCGCCGCGTGCTGCGCGACGGCTCCGTCGACGTGCTGAGCGGCGAGGAGCCGCTGCGCGTCCCGCTGTCGCTCTCGACCCGGGTGACCGGGCTCGAGGACGGCGACCTGGTCGACGCGCTGGACCGGCTCGCGGCCGGGCGCTGCGAGGTCGCCGAGATCGACGGCTACACCTACGTCGCCGACGAGGAGTGGCTCGAGGACGCTGCACCCCACGACGTCCACGTCGACGTCGTCGAGGAGCACGCCGACGCGGACCGGGACGAGGGCCGGGACGAGGACCGGGACGGCGACGGGGACGACCGGGACGGCGACGACCGGGGCACCGGCGGGTCCAGCCGCTCAACCGAGGCCGTGATGCAGGACGAGCCGCGCACCCGTGCGCCCGAGCGCCTGGCCGCCGGGCTGCGCCCGATGCTGGCGCACGCCATCGACAGCGTGGCGCGGCTCCTGCCCGAGCGCGGTGCCGGCGGCTCCGGCGCGACCGGTGCGACCGCGTCCGCGGCCCGGCCGGTGCCCACCGCGTCCACCGTCGTGGCCAGCGCGACCCCGTCGGCCCTGCGCGAGCCGGTCACCGCCGTCCGCGCGGAGATCCGCAGCGACGTCGTCATCGGCGCCACCGCCCTGCGCCTGGACGCGGGGGAGCAGCAGACCGACGCGACCGCCGTCCGCCTGCCCGAGGCCCGCGAGCTGCGCCGCCCGGGCAGCGTCGACCTGGTCGAGGACACCGAGGTCTGGGGCGAGCGGGTGCGCCCGATCGCGCGCGAGGGCCAGGTCGTCGACCCGATCGTCTTCGAGGAGGCCGAGGAGCCCGCCCCGGACCCGGTCATCGGGCCCGAGCTGGCCGCGGCCCGCACCCGGCTCGGCCTGAGCGTGGACCAGCTGGCCGACCGCACCCGCATCCGCCCGCACGTCATCGAGGCCGTCGAGGTCGACGACTTCGCCCCCTGCGGCGGCGACTTCTACGCCCGCGGCCACCTGCGCACCCTGGCGCGGGTCCTCGGCATCGACGCCACCCCGCTGGTCGCCTCCTACGACGAGCGGTACGCCGACGCGCCGGTCAGCCCGCGCCGGGTCTTCGAGGCCGAGCTCGGCCAGGGCGGTGCCCTGCGCGGCACCCGCGGCGGCCCGAACTGGTCGGTGCTGGTGGCCGCCGTCATGGCGCTGGTGCTGGCCTGGTCGGTGGCTCGCCTGGTCACCGACAGCCCCGTCCAGCTCCGCGACCCGGTGCCGAGCCTGACCACCACCAGCGGCTCCACCGGCGGGGCGAAGGTCCCGGTGGTGCTCACCGCAGCCGGGGGCGGGGCCGAGGTGTGGGTCCGCGACGGCGCCAACGAGCTGGTCTACAAGGGCACGCTCGCGTTCGGCGAGGTCAAGGTCCTGGACAAGGTCTCCCAGCCGGTGCGGGTGCAGTCCTCCGACGGCTCCCTCGAGGTGCAGGTGGGCGACACCGACCACGGCGCCCTCGGTGCCACGGGGCGGGCGGCGCAGGACACCTTCGTCGCGGAGTGAGCGTGACCCCGGCCACCGGGGCGGTCGCGGGTTCGCACCCCGGCCGCCCCGGCAGCCATACTCGTGCGTTGTGACTGACGCGTCGACCGACACCACCACGCCCCGGCTCCCTCGGCTGTCGGTGGCGATGGTGACCCTCGGCTGCGCACGCAACGACGTCGACTCCGAGGAGCTGGCCGGCCGCCTGGAGGCGGGCGGCTTCACGCTCGTCGAGGACGCCGAGCAGGCCGACACGGTCGTCGTCAACACCTGCGGTTTCGTCGAGGCCGCCAAGAAGGACTCCGTCGACGCGCTCCTCGAGGCCGCCGACCTCAAGACCGAGCACGGCGGGAAGGCCCAGGCCGTCGTCGCTGTGGGCTGCCTGGCCGAGCGCTACGGCAAGGACCTGGCCGAGTCGCTGCCGGAGGCCGACGCGGTGCTCGGGTTCGATGACTACCCCGACATCGCCGACCGGCTGCGCTCGATCCTGGCGGGCGAGACCCACCAGGCCCACGTGCCCAGCGACCGGCGGCTGCTGCTGCCGATCAGCCCGGTCGAGCGGACCCTGTCCACCGCGGCCGTCCCGGGCCACGCCTCGGGCCCCGCGTCGGTACGCCGCCGCCTGGACTCCGGACCGACCGCCTCGCTCAAGCTGGCCAGCGGGTGCGACCGGCGCTGCTCCTTCTGCGCGATCCCGTCCTTCCGGGGCTCCTTCGTCAGCCGGCGCCCGACCGACGTGCTGGAGGAGGCGCGCTGGCTCGCCGGCCAGGGCGTGAAGGAGCTCTTCCTCGTCAGCGAGAACTCCACGTCGTACGGCAAGGACCTGGGCGACCTGCGGCTGCTCGAGACGCTGCTGCCCGAGCTGGCGGCCGTCGAGGGCGTCGAGCGGGTCCGCGTCTCCTACCTCCAGCCGGCCGAGACCCGGCCCGGGCTGATCGAGGCGATCGCGACGACGCCGGGCGTGACGCCGTACTTCGACCTGTCCTTCCAGCACGCCAGCGCCACCGTGCTGCGGCGGATGCGCCGCTTCGGTGACCCCGAGTCCTTCCTCGGTCTGCTGGAGCAGGTGCGCGGGCTGGCCCCCGAGGCGGGGGTGCGCTCCAACGTCATCGTCGGCTTCCCCGGCGAGACCGAGGAGGACCTGCAGACCCTCTGCGACTTCCTCGTCGCCGCCCGGATGGACGTCACGGGGGTCTTCGGCTACTCCGACGAGGACGGCACCGAGGCCGCCGGCTTCGACGACAAGCTGGACGAGGACGAGGTGCGCGCCCGTGCCGAGCACGTCACCTCGCTGGTCGAGCAGCTGACCGCCGAGCGCGCCGAGGAGCGGGTCGGCGAGGTCGTCGAGGTGCTCGTCGAGCAGGTCGAGGACGGGCCCGACGGGACGGAGGTCGTGGGACGGACGGCGTTCCAGGGCCCCGAGGTCGACGGCACGACGCTGCTGACGGTCCTGGACGGCCTCGCGGGGACCCCCCGTCCGGGCGACCTGGTGCGCGCGGAGGTCGTCGCGTCCGAGGGCATCGACCTGGTGGCCCGACCCCTGGAGGAGCGCGCGTGAGCGAGCCGACACCCATCCCGGCGGGGGAGAAGCCCAGCAACTGGAACCTCCCCAACGCCCTGACCACGCTGCGCATCGTCCTGGTGCCGTTCTTCGGTACGGCGCTGCTGGTCGACGGAGGCGAGTCCGGCACCTGGCGGACCGTGGCGTGGGTGCTCTTCGCGGTCGCGATGGTCACCGACAAGATCGACGGCGACATCGCCCGGGCCCGCAACCTGGTCACCGACTTCGGCAAGATCGCCGACCCGATCGCCGACAAGGCGATCACCGGCATGGCCTTCATCGGGCTCTCGATCGTCGGTGACATCTGGTGGTGGGTCACGATCGTGGTGCTCGCGCGGGAGTGGAGCGTCACCCTGCTGCGGCTCTCGATCCTCTCCAAGGTGGTCATCGCCGCCAAGGACCTCGGCAAGCTGAAGACGACCGTGCAGGGCGTGGCGCTGGCCGGCCTCGTGCTGCCGCTGCGCGACCCCGACCTGCCGTCGGCGCTGCAGACGCCGGGCGAGGTGCTGTTCTACGTCTCCCAGGCCTTCCTTGTGGTGGCCGTCGCCCTGACGCTGTGGTCGGGCTGGGAGTTCTACCGCGACGTCTGGCGCCAGCGGGCCCAGCTCCGGGGCTGACCTGCCACCTCACCACGGGCCCCGCGGGGCCGCCAGTGGCGAAACGTGTCGAGGTCGGTGCCCGTGCGTTGGCAACCCTTCACGGGATCCCGTGGCGCCCCGCGGGGGTCGTCCGACGTTCACGTCCGAGGCGTCCGAACAGTCCCCTGGCGCGGTTATGGTGCGCCGGTCCATACCACCCCTCACACACCCGAAGGGTCCCCCACAGTGCACTCACGCTCAGGGTCCTCGTCGCAGCGCCGCCGCGCTGCGGCCATCGGAGTCGGTCTCGCGGTCGCCGCCACCTCGGCCTCCGTCGTCGCCACCGCTCCTGCCGCCAACGCCGTCCCCCTGGTCGACGTCACCATCGTCGCCACGAACGACTTCCACGGGCGGCTGCTGCCCGCTCGTGACGCCGGCGGGGCGGCCAAGCTCGCCACCGCCGTCGACTCCGTCCGCGCCGAGTACGGCGCCGAGAACACCATCTTCGCCGCTGCCGGCGACCTGATCGGTGCCTCGACGTTCGAGTCCTTCATCCAGCAGGACAAGCCGACCATCGACGCTCTCAACGCCTCGGGGCTGGACGTCTCGGCAGTCGGCAACCACGAGTTCGACAAGGGCTACGCCGACCTCACCGACCGGGTCATGGCGCCCTTCGACCCTGAGACCAACCCGTTCGGCGGGGCCGAGTGGACCTACATCGGCGCCAACGTGAAGATGCGCGACAGCGGCGAGGACGCCCTCGAGCCGACGTACGTCCAGACGATCGGCGAGGGCGACTCCGCGGTCGAGGTCGGCTTCGTCGGTGCCGTCACCGAGAACCTGCCCGAGCTGGTCTCGCCCGACGGGATCGCCGAGATCGAGGTCACCGACGTGGTCGAGGCGGTCAACACCGAGGCCGACGCGCTCGAGGCCGATGGGGTGGACCTCGTCGTCCTGCTGGTCCACGAGGGCGCGCCCACCACGGACTGTGCCGCGATCGGCGCCCTGGGCGCCGACACCGACTTCGGCGAGATCGTCAAGAGCGTCGACTCCAGCGTCGACGCGATCGTGTCCGGCCACACCCACTTGGCCTATGACTGCCGCCTGGGCTCCGACGAGGCCCCGGCCACGTTGCGCCCGGTCGTCTCCGCCGGACAGTACGGCTTCAACCTGAACCGGTTGACCTTCACCGTCGACGCCGGCGGCCTGGTGCCTCCGGTGGTGGAGAGCTCGGAGATCATCAATGTCGCCCGCACCACGGACCCGTTCGCCGAGGACCCCGAGGTCAAGGCGATCGTGGACGACGCGGTCGCGGTCTCCACCGAGCTCGGCGCCGAGCCGCTCGGGCAGATCGCGGGTCCCTTCACCCGCTCCCGTCTCGCCGACGGGACCACCGAGAACCGGGGCGGCGAGTCGACCATGGGCCACCTGGTCGCGGAGGCGCAGCGCTGGGCCTCCGACACCCAGATCGGCTTCATCAACCCCGGCGGCCTGCGCGCCGACATCCTCGGCGTCGCCGAGGGCGGCTACCCGGCCACGGTGACTTTCAAGCAGGCGGCCGACGCGCAGAACTTCGCCAACACACTGGTGAAGATGCAGCTCACCGGCGCTCAGATCGAGGCACTGCTCGAGGAGCAGTGGCAGCCTGACGGCTCCTCGCGTCCGTTCTACCCGCTGGGCCTCTCCGAGGGCTTCGAGTGGAGCTACGACCCCACCGCAGCACGCGGCGAGCGGGTCACCGGCATGTACCTCGACGGCGAGGCCATCGACCCGGCGACCTCGTACTCCGTCGTGGCCAACAGCTTCCTCGCCTCCGGTGGTGACAACTTCTCCACCTTCAAGGAGGGGACGAACCCGCAGGACACCGGGTACGCCGACCTGCAGGCGATGGTCGACTACATGGCCGAGTTCGCGGACGAGACTCCGCTGGCCGTCGACTACGCCCAGGACTCGGTCGGTGCCACCTTCCCCGAAGGGGCCCCCGCGTCGTACGGCCCGGGTGACGCGCTGGAGATGACGCTGTCCTCGCTCGTCCTCGCGCCGACCAACAACGTCGCGATGGTCCAGGACGACGAGGTCGAGCTGAGCGTGGGTGGCAAGAGCATCGGGACCTTCCCGGTCGACCCGACCGTGATCGCCGCAGATCCCGAGAGCGGCATCGTCTCCGACGAGAGCGGCACCGTCGCTGTCTCGGCCAACCTGCCGGCGTACTCCGGCAGCCCCGAGGGCATCACCGTCACCGGCACCGAGACCGGCACCGAGATCCTCGTGCCTGTCTCCTTCGAGGAGGGTGCCGGCGAGGCCGTCGTGACCGCCAAGCGCAACCCGAAGGGTGCGCTCAAGGCCGGGCAGAAGAAGCTCAAGGTGACCATCAAGGTCCGCCTCGACGGTGAGCCCGCCTCCGGCGAGGTCCTGCTCCGCGGCGAAGACGTGCGCAAGCGCGTCGAGCTCGACGAGAAGGGTCGGGCCGTGACCCGCATCGGTCCCTTCGAGGACAAGGGCACCCAGGTCGTCACCGTCTCCTACGGCGACGCCTCGGACACGCTCCGCTTCAAGGTCCGCTGAGCACCAGCTGATCCTCGGAACGCCTCCCGGACGTTCACGCCACGTCCGGGAGGCGTTCCCACGTCGTTCCCGCGGCCCAGCACCTGCGCTGGCAGCCTCGGGCGCGATCCCCCCATCTCGCACCCCCCGTCTCGGGCTCCATCTCGGCCCCCTCTCGGAAAGGCATCACCCGTGCCCACCACCTCTCGGGACGCCCGCCAGCGCTCGCTCGCGCTGCTCGGCGCCGGCTCGCTCGGCCTCGCGACCCTCGCCACCGGCTTCTCCCTGGCCCCCGCCCACGCCGCGGGGCCCGGCCTGGTCATCAACGAGGTCTACGGTGCCGGGGGCAACCCCGGCGCGACGTACACCACCGACTACATCGAGCTGCGGAACACCTCGACCGCTCCGATCTCGCTCGGTGGCAAGAGCCTGCAGTACCGCTCGTCCTCCAACACCACCGGATTCACGACCGGCAACAACGTCTTCGCCCTGCCCGACGTGAGCCTGGCCCCCGGAGCGACGTACCTGGTCGCCGGCGCGTCCGGCACCAACGGCGCGCCGCTGCCGGTAGCCCCTGACACGACCAGCAGCATCAACATGGCCGGGGGTAGCGGACAGCTCGCCCTGGTGCAGGGCACCGCGGCCGTCACGCCGGTCCCGGCCGGGACCGTGAGCAACCCGGCCTTCATCGACTACCTCGGCTACGGCAGCGCAGCGGCGTACGAGGGGACCGGGCCCGCGCCCGCGCAGAGCGCGACGGCAGCCTCGACGCGTGACGCGGCCGGGGCCGACACCGACCAGAACGCCACCGACTTCACGACCTCGAGCACGCTCACGCCGCAGAGCAGCAGCGGTCCCACCGAGCCCGAGCCCGACCCCGACCCGACCGCGGCGACGATCCCCGAGATCCAGGGGACCGGCGAGGAGAGCCCGCTCGTGGGCACCGAGGTCGTGACCACCGGTGTGGTCACCGCCGTCCCCGAGTTCCTCTTCGGCTTCTATGTCCAGACCCCGGGCACCGGTGGCGCCGAGCGCGCCCAGGGCGCGGCCTCCGACGGTGTGTTCGTCTACTTCCCGCGGGGCGCCGGCGACGTCACCGTGCAGCCGGGGCAGCACGTGCGGGTCACCGGCGAGGTCGCCGAGTTCGCCGGTGCCACGCAGGTCGTCAGCTCCCAGGCCGACGTCGAGCCGCTCGACACCCCTGCCGCGCCGGTGACGGCGTACGCCGGGGAGTGGCCCGCCACCGACGCGGCCAAGGAGTCCCTGGAGGGGATGCTGGTCGACGTGTCGGCGGAGGAGTTCACCGTCACCAACACCTACTCCGCCAACCAGTTCGGCGAGGTCGGCCTGGCCCTGGGCGACACCCCGTTGCTGCAGCCGACCGAGGTCGCCGACGCCCAGGACACCGCCGCGATCGCCGCGGTCGTGGCCGACAACGCCGCGCGCGCGATCGTGCTCGACGACGGGTCGAGCACCGACTACACCCGCAACGGCAGCCTCACCCCGCCGTATGTCTCCAACGCCGCGCCCGTGCGCGTCGGGGCGTCGGCCACCTTCACCGAGCCCGTGGTGCTGACCGAGGGCGGCTCGCCGAGCAACCCGACGTACCGCTTCCAGCCGACGGTGAGCGTCAGCGGCCCCGACTACACCGCGACCTCGCCGGCGGTCTTCGAAGACACCCGTACCGCCGCGCCCGAGGAGGTCGGCGGGGACGTCTCGGTGGCCTCGTTCAACGTGCTCAACTACTTCACCACCCTGGGCGACGCCGACGACGACAACGTCGGCGACGGCGGCTGCACCGCCTTCACCGACCGTGCCGGCGACGGCAACAACGTGCGCGGCGGCTGCGACCAGCGCGGCGCGTGGGACCCGCAGGACCTCTCCCGCCAGCAGGAGAAGATCGTCGCGGCGATCAACGCCCTCGACGCCGACGTGGTCGGCCTGATGGAGATCGAGAACTCCGCGCGCCTGGGCGAGGAGGCCGACGAGGCCACCCGCTCGCTCGTCGCGGCGCTGAACGCTGCGGCCGGCTTCGAGAAGTGGGCCGCCAACCCGTCCTCGAGCGAGCTGCCCCCGACCTCGGAGCAGGACGTCATCACCAACGCGATCATCTTCCAGCCCGCCGCGGTCGAGCGGGTGGGGGAGTCGCGCGCCCTGGGTGAGCAGTCGGCGGCCGGCGAGGCCTTCGACAACGCCCGGGAGCCGCTGGGCCAGGTCTTCGCCCCGGTCGGCGGCGGCGAGGAGCTCCTCGTCGTGGTCAACCACTTCAAGTCCAAGGGCTCGGGCGAGGACGACGGCACCGGCCAGGGCAACGCCAACCCCGACCGCATCGCGCAGGCCACGGCTCTGCGCGACTGGGTGCCCGGCATCGCCGCCGACACCGGCACCGAGGCGATCGTCCTGCTCGGCGACTTCAACAGCTACGCGCAGGAGGACCCCATGCAGGTCCTCTACGAGGCGGGCTACGAGAACACCACGGACGCCGCGGAGACCCCGGAGTGGTCTTACTCCTTCAGCGGTCTCTCCGGCTCCCTGGACCACGTCCTCGCC
Source organism: Actinomycetota bacterium (assembly GCA_009701885.1). GTDB lineage: Bacteria > Actinomycetota > Actinomycetes > Propionibacteriales > Nocardioidaceae > Nocardioides. The sequence goes on along the minus strand of WLJH01000006.1, from coordinate 34,269 downwards.
AACGGCGCGGCGATGGAGGCGCTGACCGGCGTCGACACCTGGAACATCAACTCCGGTGAGTCGGTGGCCCTGGAGTACAGCCGGTTCAACGTCCACGCGACCGACTTCCACCAGTCCGGCCCGTTCCGCTCCAGCGACCACGACCCGGTGAAGATCGGGCTCGACCTGGTCGAGGACGCCCCGGAGCTCGCTGCCTCGTCGGTCGAGGTCGAGGTACTGCCGAAGCAGCCGCAGGCCGGCAAGGGTCGCCTGGTCCTCAAGGTCGAGGTGGACAGTGCGGCCGGCACCCCGTCCGGCACCGTCACCGTCACCGCCGGCGGCGAGGAGGTCACCGCGGAGCTGAAGCGCTCGGGCAAGGTCGTCGTGACGATGCGCAACCCGTTCGAGCAGGCCGGCACCTACCCGGTGAGCGTCCGCTACTCCGGTGACGAGGCGACCGCCCCGTCTGAGGAGACCGTGGAGGTCCGGGTACGCCGCTGACGCGGCGCTCCACACGGCACCGGCGCCGGTCGCACCCTCGCGGTGCGGCCGGCGCCGTCGCGCGTGGGCTGCTCAGCCGGTGGCCGGGGCGGTCGCGTCGGCGAGGTCGAAGGCCGCCTGGACCAGGGCCAGGTGGCTGAAGGCCTGCGGGAAGTTGCCGGCCATCCGGCCGGCGTCCGGGTCGTACTCCTCCGAGAGCAGGCCGACGTCGTTGACCAGGCCCACCAGCCGGTCGAAGAGGGCGTGGGCGTCGTCGAGGCGGCCGGCGCCGGCGTACGCCGAGACCAGCCAGAACGCACAGGCGAGGAAGGGGTTCTCGTCGCAGTCGAGGCCGTCGACACCGGAGTCGGTGCGGTAGCGCAGGACCAGCCCGTTGCGCACGAGGTCCTCCTCCACGGCGGCGATGGTGCCGAGCACGCGCGGGTCGTCGCTGGGCAGGAAGCCGACGGCGGGGATCTGCAGTAGGGCGGCGTCGAGCTCCGTGCTGCCGTAGGCCTGCACGAAGGTGCCGCGCTCCTCGTCGTACCCGCGCTCGAGCACCTGCTCGCGCACCCGGTCACGGATCTCCCGCCACCGCTCGACGTCGCCCTCGAGGCCGTACTCCTCGACCGCACGGACAGCACGGTCGAAGGCGACCCAGACCATGACCTGGGAGTGGGTGAAGTGCTGCGGCTCGCCCCGGATCTCCCAGATGCCGTTGTCGGGCTCGTCCCAGTGCTCGGTCAGGTTGTCCACGAGCGCGCGCTGGAGGGCCCACGCGTTGCCGTCGGGGTCGTCGCCCTGCTCGCGGACCCGGGTGAGTGCCTCCATGACGGTGCCGAGCACGTCGTGCTGGAGCTGCTCGACCGCCTCGTTGCCGATCCGCACGGGCAGCGACCCCTCGTACCCCGGGAGGTGGTCGAGCTCCTCCTCGGGCAGGCGGCGCGCGCCGTCGACGGCGTACATGATCTGCAGGTCCTCGGGGTCCCCGGCGACGGCGCGCAGAAGCCAGTCGCGCCAGAGCATCGCCTCCTCGGTGAACCCGGCCTCCAGGAGCGCGCCGAGGGTGAGCGCGGCGTCGCGCAGCCAGCAGTAGCGGTAGTCCCAGTTGCGGGCCCCGCCGAAGCACTCGGGCAGCGAGGTGGTCGGCGCCGCGACGATGCCGCCGGTCTCCTCGTGGGTCAGCAGCCGCAGGGTGATGAGGGAGCGCCGCACGACCTCGAGGTGCGGCAGGTCGTCGCGGCAGACCTGTGCCCAGTCCTCGTCGTCCTCCACCGTGCGGTTGATGACGTCGTCGTGCGCGGCCAGGTCGTCCAGGGGCCGGTGCGAGGGCAGCCAGGTCATGGAGAAGCGCTTCTCCTCGCCCTCGCCCACCTCGACCTCGCCCTCGTGCACGTGGTCGACGGCGACCGGGAGCTCCGGGCCGCGCAGGACCAGCAGGTCGGGTCCCGCGGTGGCGGTGATGACCCGCTCACCGTCGACCTCGTCGCGACGCACCCACGGACGGACGCTTCCGTAGTCCATCCGCACGCGCCACACGTGCCGGAACCGCACCCGCCCCCGCACCCCCCACAGCACGCGCACGACGTCGGCGCGTCCGTCCAAGCGGGGCATCAGGTCGGTGAGGGTGGCCTCGCCGTCCTCGGTGCGGAAGGTCGTCTCCAGCACCGCGGTGTCGCCGACGTACCTCCGCTCGACCGTGTAGTCGTCGACCGGCTCGAGCTGCCAGCAGCCGTGCTCCTCGGTGCCGAGCAGCGCCGCCAGGCAGGCGGGGGAGTCGAAGCGGGGCAGGCACAGCCAGTCGATCGAGCCGTTGTTGCCCACCAGCGCGGCACCGCGCCGGTCGCCGATGAGGGCGTAGTCCTCGATGCGCAGCGCCATGCGTCGAACGTACGTGTGCCAGTCTCACCCCCGTGGTGGACGACGGCAGGGACGGTGACCTGGCCCCGGACGTGCTCGACCTCGCCCGCGATGTCGTGGGCCTGCTGCGCGAGCGCGGGGAGGTGCTCGGCACCGCCGAGTCGCTGACCGGCGGACTGCTCTCGGGGGCGGTGACGTCCGTTCCCGGCTCCTCCGCGGCGTACGCCGGTGGGCTGGTCACCTACGCGACGCCGCTCAAGGTGCGCCTGCTGGGCGTGCCGGAGTCGCTGGTGGCCGAGCACGGCGTGGTGTCCGCGGAGTGCGCGCGGGCGATGGCGGTGGGGGCGCGGGAGCGCACCGGCGCGGACTGGGCGCTGGCCACCACGGGGGTGGCGGGTCCGGACCGGCAGGAGGGACACCCGGCCGGCACGGTCCACGTGGGCCTCGCGGGGCCGGAGGGGACCGTGGCGACGCGGCTTCTGGACCTCCCGGGGGACCGGGGCGCCGTGCGGGCGAGCACCGTGCGCGAGGCGCTGGCGCTGCTCCGCGAGGTTCTGCTGAGCGCGAACGCGGGTCCTTGAGCGGGGATAGTCACCCGGGAAGGTCACGGCGTCCGCTAGCGTTGACCCATGGTGCTGTTCCGTCGTCTCCTGGGTGAGGTGCTCCGCGCCCACCGCGTGGACCGCGGCATGACCCTGCGCGAGGTCTCCGCCGAGGCCCGCGTCAGCCTCGGCTACATCTCCGAGATCGAGCGCGGTCAGAAGGAAGCCTCCTCCGAGCTGCTCGCCTCGCTGTGCAGCGCCCTCGACGTCCCGCTCTCCTCGGTGCTGCGCTCGGTCTCCGACGCCGTCGCGCTCGAGGAGGCCGCGATGGCCCCCACGCCCATCCCGGTCGTGCCGATCAAGCCCCCCGTGGTGGCCTCCGCGGCCTAGCGGCTCGGCTCGGGCTGGCAGCGCGGGCACCAGTAGATCGCTCGCTCGAGACCCGCAGGGCCCTGCATGTCCACGCGCACCGGGGTGCCGCAGCGCCGACACGGCGACCGGTCGCGGCGGTAGACCCACATCCGTTCCCGCTCGCGCAGGTCACCCGTGGTCGACTGGACCGCGCGCTCCTTGTTGAGCTCCAACATCTGCTTCCCGCGGCGCAGCATCCGCGGCAGGGCCGGCAGGTCGCCCACCGGGACCCGGGGGTGGACCCCGGAGACGAAGCAGAGCTCGGCGACGTACATGTTGCCGAGACCGGCGAGGTTGCGCTGGTCGCGCAGGGCGTCGCCGACCTCCCGGTCGGGCTGCTCGCCGAGGCGGTGCAGTGCCTCGGCCTCGTCCCAGTCCGCGCCGAGCAGGTCCGGGCCGAGGTGGCCGACCACCCCGAGCTCGGCGTCGGTCGGCAGCAGCTCGACGATCCCGAGGCTGAAGCCCACCGCGACCCGGGCCTCGGTCTCCAGCACCACGCGGGCCTGGTGGGTCGGCCGGGGCCAGCGGCGCCCGTGCTCCAGCACCCGCCAGGCGCCCTCCATCTTCAGGTGGGTGTGCAGCGTCCAGGCGGTGCCCTCGTGCTCGACCCGGGTCAGCAGGTGCTTGCCGCGCGAGGCGGTGGTGAGCACGAGGCCGCCGCTGAGGTCGACCGTGGCGTGCTGGGGGACCCGGAAGTCGGTCGCCGTCAGGGTCCGCCCGGACAGCTCGCGGTCCAGCAGCCGGGCCGCGCGGTAGACGGTGTCGCCCTCAGGCACCGGTGGTCACCATGGTGTCGTCAGTGTCGCGCAGGGCTGAGGCGCAGCCCGCGGGGGGTCGAGACGAAGCCGGCCTCCGTGAGGGCGGTGCGCAGCGGGGTGGTGCCCGAGCCGAGGAGCGGCTCCCCGTCGGCCTTCTCGACCGTCATCCGACCCAGGGCGCCGCGGCCGGCGGCCTCCGCCAGGGACCGGGCACCGAGGCCGAGCAGCTCGGCGTCGTCACTGAACGTCAGCAAGGTCTTGCCGCCGCGCTCGACGTAGAGCACCAGCGAGCCGTCGACCAGCACGACCAGGGCGCCGGCCTTGCGGCCGGGCCGATGACCGGAACTGCTCCCGGAGCCGTCCTCGGCGGTCGGGCGCTCGGGCCACGGCAGCGCCGCGCCGTAGGGATTGGCCGGGTCGGTGGCGGCCAGCGCGACGGCGACCACCTCGGCGTCGGAGGCAGCATCCGGACCGGTGGCGGGGTCGGTGAAGGTGCGCAGCCGGTCGATCGCGCCGACGGTGCCGAACTGCGCAGCACCGAGGCCGGAGACGAAGTACCCCCTCCGGCAGCGGCCGGAGTCCTCGAAGGCGGCGAGCACCTTGTAGACCGCGGCGAAGCCGCCCGGCACCCGCTCGCTGGCGACCGCGCCGCGGGTGACCACGCCGTGCCGGTCGAGCAGGTGCTCTGCCGCGGCATGGGCGCGCCGGGTCGGGTCGGTGTCGAGCTCGGGGAGCAGCGCCCACCGGCCGGCGGTCTGCGGTGGCCCGGTGCGCGCGCCCGCGGCACGCAGCCGCCCGGCGGTGCCGGTGGTGGAGGCCATCCGCGGGCGGGCGGGGGCACGCTTGGTGCGGTGGGCGGTGCCGCCGGAGCGGACCAGCGCGCGCAGGGGCGCCAGCGTGTCGCCAGAGACCCGGCCGGACCACACCAGCTGCCAGAGCGTCGTGGCGAGGACGTCGTCGGTCACCGAGACCCCGGCGGCCTCGACCTGGGTGGCCAGCTGGCGGAAGAACCAGGCACCGCCGCCGGACAGCGCGGCCAGCACGGCCTCGGCGGCCTCGGTGTGGTCGAAGGGGACCGGCTCGGGGAGCGTGAGCGGAGCCTGGTCGGCCAGGTGGAGCGAGACCCAGCCGTCGTTGGCACCGAGCGCCCCGTGACCGGCCCACAGCACCTCGCCGGAGGCGGTCAGCTCGTCGAGCAGGGCCGGCTCGTAGTCCCGGACCCGGGCTGCCAGCACCAGCGGCTCCAGCGCGCTCGCGGGCACCGCGCAGCCGGCGAGCTGGTCGATCGCCACGACCAGCCCGTCGATGCCGCGCAGGCCCCGGCGCCCTGTCACGTGCTGCCAGGCGGTGCCGAACCGGCCCAGCGCCTCCGGCTCGACCGGCTCGATCTCCTTGCGCAGCCGGGCCAGCGAGCGGCGGCGCAGCTTGCGCAGCACCTCGGCGTCGCACCACTCGCTGCCGCTGCCGGCGGGACGGAACTCGCCGTCGAGGACCCGCCCCTGGGCCGACAGCCGCTGCAGGGTCAGCCGCACCACCGACACGCCGAGCCCCAGCCGGCTGGCGACCTCCTCGGCCGTGAACGGGCCGTGGGTGCGGGCGTGCCGGGCCACGAGGTCGGCCAGCGGGTCGTCGACGGGGTCGGTGAAGACGTCGGGGGTGCCGGGCGGGACCGGCACCCCGAGGCCGTCGCGGAGCCGGCCGACGTCCTCGATCGCGGCCCACCGGGCCTCCCCGCCCATCCGCACCTCGACGGCGCGGCGGGCGTCGGCCAGCTGCTTGGCCCAGCCGATGACGTCGGCACCCTCGACGGCGCGCGCGGCGAGCTCCTCGGTGCTGAGCGGGCCCAGGAGCCGCAGCAGGTCGGCGACTCCCTCGGCGTCGCGCACCCGGCGGTCCTCGGCGGTGCGTTGCAGCTCGGCCTCGACCTCCGCCAGCACGTCGGGGTCGAGCAGCTCGCGCAGCTCCGCGCGCCCGAGCAGCTCGGCGAGCAGTCCCTGGTCGAGGGAGAGCGCGGCGGCGCGGCGCTCCGCGATGGGGGAGTCACCCTCGTAGACGAACTGGGCGACGTACCCGAAGAGCAGCGAGCGAGCGAAGGGCGACGGAGCGTGGGTCGGCACGTCGACGACCTGCACCTCGCGCCGCTCCACCCTGCGCATCAGCGAGACCAGGCTCGGCAGGTCGTAGACGTCCTGGAGGCACTCGCGCACGGCCTCGAGCACGATGGGGAAGGAGGGGTACTTCACCGCGACGTCGAGCAGGGCCGCGGCGCGCTGGCGCTGCTGCCACAGCGGGGAGCGGCGCCCGGGGTCGCGGCGCGGCAGCAGCAGGGCCCGCGCCGCGCACTCGCGGAAGCGGGAGGCGAAGAGCGCGGAGCCGCCCACCTCCTGGGTCACGACGTCCTCGACCTCGTCGGGCTCGAAGGCGACGACGTCGGCGCCGGGGGGCTCGGCGTCGGTGTCGGGGATGCGGATGACGATGCCGTCGTCGCTGGCCACGGCCTGCCCGTCGACGCCGTAGCGCTCGCGCAGCCGCGCGTTGATCGCCAGCGCCCACGGCGCGTGCACCTGGGTGCCGTACGGCGAGTGGAGCACCAGCCGCCAGTCGCCGAGCTCGTCGCGGAACCGCTCCACCAGCAGCGTGGTGTCGCTGGGCAGGACCGAGGTGGCCTCGAGCTGCTCGTGGAGGTAGTCGACCAGGTTGGTGGCCGCCCAGGCGTCGAGCCCCTGGTCGCGGACCTGCTGCTCGGCCTGCTTGCGTGGTTGCGACCCGAGCTCGCGGATCAGCTGCCCGACCGCCTGGCCGAGCTCGGCGGGGCGACCCAGGCCGTCGCCCTTCCAGAACGGCAGCCGCCCGGGGATGCCGGGAGCCGGCGTCACCAGGACCCGGTCGTGGGTGATGTCCTCGATCCGCCACGAGGTCGCCCCCAGGGCGAAGACGTCGCCGACCCGCGACTCGTAGACCATCTCCTCGTCGAGCTCGCCGACCCGGGCCCCGCCCTTCCCGGTGTCGCCGCCCACCAGGAAGACGCCGAAGAGCCCGCGGTCGGGGATGGTGCCGCCGCTGGTGACGGCCAGCCGCTGCGCACCCGGTCGCGCCGTGACCTGCCCGGTCACCCGGTCCCAGACGAGCCGGGGACGCAGCTCGGCGAACTCGTCGGAGGGGTAGCGCCCGGTCAGCAGGTCCAGCACCGCGTCGTACGCCGAGCGCGGCAGCCCCGTGAACGGTGCTGCGCGGCGCACGAGGTCGTAGAGGGCGTCGACGTCCCACGCCTCCATCGCGGTCGTGGCGACCAGCTGCTGGGCGAGCACGTCGAGGGGGTTGGTCGGCACCTTCATCGACTCGATCAGCCCGCCGCGCATCCGCTGCACGGAGACGGCCGTCTGGGCCAGGTCGCCCCGGTGCTTGGGGAACAGCACGCCGCGCGAGACCTCACCGACCTGGTGGCCGGCGCGTCCCACGCGCTGCAGCGCGCTGGCGACGCTGGGCGGGGACTCGATCTGGACGACCAGGTCGACCGCGCCCATGTCGATGCCGAGCTCCAGGCTGCTCGTCGCCACGACCGCGGGCAGCCGCCCGCGCTTGAGGTCGTCCTCGATGAGGGCGCGCTGCTCCTTGGAGACCGAGCCGTGGTGGGCGCGGGCCAGCACGGGGGCGGCGCCCTCGGACCGCCCGGACTGCGCCATCACCTCGGCGGGCATGCCCTCCAGGTCGCCGGGCCGGCGGGCGACCAGGTCGCCCGGCTCCGGCTCGACGCCCGCGCGCTCGGCGGCGATCTCGTTGAGCCGGGCGGTGAGGCGCTCGGAGAGCCGGCGGGAGTTGGCGAAGACGATGGTGGAGCGGTGCTGCTCGATGAGGTCGGCGACCCGCTCCTCCACGTGCGGCCACAGGCTGGAGCCGCGCTCGCTGCTGTCGGGGCCCCCGTCGGGGTCGAAGCCCTCCACACCGCCGGGGTTGGTCATGTCCTCGACCGGGACCACGACCGAGAGCTCCCACTGCTTCTCCGAGGGCGGCGCCACGATCTCCACGGGCGCCGACCCGCCGAGGAAGCGCGCCACCTCCTCCAGCGGACGCACGGTCGCCGACAGTCCGACGCGCTGCGCGGGGGAGTCGAGCAGCGCGTCGAGCCGCTCCAGGCTCAGCGCGAGGTGCGCCCCGCGCTTGGTGCCCGCCACGGCGTGGACCTCGTCGACGATCACCGTGCGCACGCCGCGCAGGGACTCCCGCGCCTGGCTGGTGAGCATGAGGAACAGCGACTCGGGGGTCGTGATGAGGATGTCGGGCGGCTTGGTCGAGAGCCGGCGGCGGTCGGCGGCGCTGGTGTCGCCGGATCGCACGCCCACCTCGACCTCCGGCACCTCGGTGCCGAGCCGGTCGGCGGTCACCCGGATGCCGGTGAGCGGGGCGCGCAGGTTGCGCTCGACGTCGACGGCCAGCGCCTTGAGCGGGCTGACGTAGAGCACCCGGCAGCGTTCCTGCCGGTCTTCCGGGGGCGGCTCGGTCAGCAGCCGGTCGAGCGACCACAGGAACGCGCTCAGGGTCTTGCCCGAGCCGGTCGGTGCGACGACCAGCGCGTGCTTGCCCGCCCCGATCGCCTCCCACGCCCCGGCCTGGGCCGGGGTCGGCTCGGCGAACGCGGCGCGGAACCAGGTCCGCGTGGGCTCGCTGAACCGCTCCAGGGCGGCGAGGGTGTCGGGTGTGTCGGGCACCGGCTCATCCTGTCCGATGGCGCCGACAGTCCTCTCGCCTGTCAGGGTGGAGCCATGAGTTCTCGGGGCTGGGGCGGACCGGGTCAGGCGGCGGCGTACGCCGCCACGTGCGCGCGGCTGTGCGCGGGAGCGCACCCCGCGGTGCTCGCGGCGGTGCGGCCGCTGACCGGGCGGCGGGTGCTCGACGTCGGCGCGGGCGACGGCCGGTTGGCGCGGGCGCTGCGCGGCGCGGGCGCGCACGTGGTCGCGGTCGACCCGGACCCGGACATGGCCGGGTTCAGCGCCGGCCTCCCGGACCTGCCCTTCGAGGACGGCGCGTTCGACGTGGTCGTCGCCTGCTTCGTGCTCAACCACGTCGACGACCCCCGGGCCGCCGCGGCCGAGCTGGCGCGCGTCACAGCGCCCGGCGGCCGCGTCGTCGCGACGATCTGGCCCTCCGGCACCACCGCGCAGTCCCGGATGTGGCAGCGCGTCCTCGACGCGGAGGGGGTCGTGCCCGGGCCCGGGGTGCGGCTGCCGGAGCACCTGGACTTCCCGCGCACGGTCGACGGCCTGGGCGGGCTGCTGCGGGGAGCCGGGCTGGAGACCGAGGCGCGCGAGGTCGGCTGGACCCACGACGGCCCGCTGGCCGAGCTGTGGGAGGGCGCCGCGGCCGGGATCGGCGGGATCGGGGCGACGGTCGCCGGGCAGCCGGTCGAGGTCCGCGAGCGGTTGCGGGCGGCGTACGACGTGGAGGTGGGCGCGCTCGCCGAGGACGACCGGCTCCGGTTCCGCACCGAGGCGGTGCTGGCCGTGGGCACCCGACCGGGGAGGATGCCCGGGTGAGGTTCACCGAGCACGAGATGACCGCGGCGCTGCAGGGCGCCGTCCGCGCCGCCCTGGCCGAGGACCCCGACCAGGCGCAGGCGTTGTGGGACGGGATGGAGAAGTTCGCGCGCTTCCAGACCCTCACGCTGGTCGGCGACCAGGTGCTGCCGGTGCTCGTCGCGCTGCCAGACGTCGTGGTCGGGACCGGCACGCGTGCGGAGTACGACGACGAGACCGTCGCGCAGGTCGCGGCCCCGCTGCTGGCTGCCGAGTGGGACCGCTCCCAGGGCGACGGCTCCTGGGACGCCCAGCCCGAGGAGGACCGCGAGGCCTACCTCGACCACCGGGTCGGGCTCGTGCAGGAGGTGCTCTCCCACATGCCGCCGCGTCAGGACCCCGACGCGCTGATCGTCCCCGACCACCTCTGACGGTGCCGACCGTGACGGACTAGCGACCCGTCCAGCGCGGCTCGCGTTTCTCGGCGAACGCGGCCACGCCCTCCTTGGCGTCGTCGCTGAGGATCACGGGGGACGCCAGCTCGCTCTGGCGGGTGAAGGCGTCCTCGACCGGCCAGGTCGGGGCCTCCTCGACCACCCGCTTGCCGACCCGCACCGAGAGGGGGGCGTTGCCGGCGATGCTCGCGGCGAGGTCGAGTGCGACGGTCAGCGCGTCGCCGGGAGCGACGACCCGGTTGACCAGGCCCAGCTCGTGCATCCGGGAGGCGGGGAGCGCGTCGCCGACCAGCGCGACCTCCAGCGCGACGGCGCGGGGGAGCCGGGTCGAGATGCGCAGCAGGCCGCCGGCGGCGGCGAGGAGGCCGCGCTTGACCTCGGGCAGGCCGAACGTGCTGTCCTCGGCGGCGACGACGAGGTCGGCGCACAGCGCCAGCTCGAAGCCGCCGGCCAGGGCAGCGCCCTCGACCGCAGCGATGGTGGGCTTGGTCGGGGGCTCGGCCGTGAGGCCCAGCGGGCCGCGGCGCTCGGTGACGGGGAACTGCCCCTTCGCCGCGCTCGCCAGGTCCATGCCGGCACAGAACGAGCGCCCGGCCCCGGTCAGCACCAGCACCCGTACCGAGTCGTCGGCCTCGGCGTCGTCGACGGCGCGCTCCAGCAGCCGGGCGGTGCGCAGGTCGATCGCGTTGCGCACCTCGGGCCGGTCGAGGGTGATCACGAGGACGCCATCGCCCTCGCGGTGGGTGCGCAGCGGCGCGGGCGGTGCCTCGGGCAGGTCGACCCGCTCGTCACCGAGGACGAGCCGGCCCCCCTCCTCCCGGACCGTACGACGCAGCGGGTCCGTGCCCGTGAGCAGCGCGAGGTCCTCGTCGGAGTCGCGGCGCAGCAGCACGCGGGCACCGTCGGGTGCGATCGCCGAGACGATCGCGCCCTCGCTGCGACCCTCCCGGTCGTGGGAGACCGTGACGGCCTCGACGACGGCCTCGCCGTCGAGCTCGGTGCGCACCGGGCGCGGCGCCGGCCGGTCGAAGGCGGGCTTGAGGTGGGCGAAGCGCTGCTGCGGCGGGGTGGCGGAGTAGACGCCCAGGGCGTGCTTGGTGGCGTACCACCCCAGCGAGCTGGACAGGCCGTACTCCCCGGGCCGCTCGCGCAGCGTCGGGACCATCGTGGCCACCGCGTGCAGGCCGTAGCCGTTGCCGGGTCCACCGGCAGACGTGAGCCCGCCGGTCACCGACAGCGGGCGCGCCGGGTCGTCCCAGGGCAGGCCGATCGCGGCTGCGCCGAGCTGCACGGCGGCGGGGAAGCAGGAGTAGAGGTCGACCGGACCGAGGTCGTCGACCGTGATCCCGGCGTGCTCGAGCACAGCGGCGCCGGCCGCGGCGATGGCGGGGGAGGAGGCCAGGTCGGCCCGCTCGGAGACGAACCACTCGTCGGTGGCCGAGGCTCCGGCGTGCAGGAAGACCCACTTCTCCTGCGGCACCCCGAGGGCCCGGGCCGCGGCGACGCTCGTGACGACCACGCCGGCCGCCAGGTCGACCTGGAGGTTGGCGCACATCAGCTTGGTGTAGTCGCCGGAGACCGCTCGGTTGGCCGGGGTCGGGGTGGCGACCTCCTCGGCGGTGCGGACGGTCGGGTCCCAGGCGTAGGGGTTGTCGGCGGCGATGGCGCTGTGCCGCGCCCACAGGTCGGCGATCCGGCGCAGGTGCTCCTCGGCCTGCTCGCCGGAGGCGCCCCGCAGCGCGGACTCCAGCAGGGCGTAGACGTAGATCGGGGCACCGAGGCCCACGCCGGTCTCGGCCTCGTTGTTGGCCGGGCGGTCGACCCCGATCACCCGGTCCGGGGCGGCGTCCTCGGGCTGGCGGGTCCAGTCGGGCTCGCGGCCCTGCGCCTGGAGGGCGGCGACAGTGGCGCCGGCCTCCGCGCCGCAGACCAGCACGACCTGAGCGGCCCCGGCCGCCACCTGGGCGGCGGCGTCGTTGATCGCCAGCTGCGCGCCGTCCCCGCCGTACGGCGAGGTCTGCACGGTCCCGGCGTCCTCGGCGCCCACCAGCGAGGCCACCAGGCCGGCCTGGTCGCCGTAGGTCCACGAGGCGCTCGGCACCGCGGTGACCAGGTCGGCCCGCGGCAGCACCTCCACCCCGGCGTCCTGCTCCGCGGCGCGCAGCGCCCGCACCATCGCCTCGACCGGCTCGACGGGGTGCTCGAGGTCGGGGGTGCGCTGGACGACCTGCCCCACGCCGACGACCACCGGGGTGCTCGGGTCGAGCAGGGTGCCCGTGCGCTCGTGCACGACCGGCTCCTCGGCGACCCGCAGCCGCCCGGACGCGCCGCCCTCGAGCAGCCCGGCCAGCAGCGCCAGGGAGTCGCGCAGGGCGACCTCGACGCTGCGCACGGCGGTGAGCCCGACGGGCCCCTTGACCGGCGGGCCGTCGAGTGCGGCGTCCATCCGCACGACCGTCCCGGCGCCGTCGGGCACGACGGTGGCCCACAGGCCCACGGTGATCCCCATCGGACCGGTGCCGCGCAGTGCGAAGCCGGACCCGTCGGCACGCTCGACGGTCCACCGCGCCTGGGCCGGGATGTCCATGAGCGAGATCTGCTGGACCAGCGTCGCGCCGACCTCCATCCGGGCGGGCCGCTCGCCGCGCCAGGACAGGTGCAGCACCAGCCACTCGTGCAGCCGGTCGAGGTCGCCGAGCAGCTCCACCACGTCGGCGGGGGCCGCCGCGAGGTGCCGCTGGCCCTGCACGCGGCGGGAGTAGTCGGCCACGCCGGCGGGCTCGGGGACCACGACGTCGGAGGTCGGGGCGCTGCCGCCAGCGCCGGGGAGGACCTTCCCGACGAGGTCCCCGGCGACCACCTTCGCGGTCTGGCCGAGGACGGGGGCGAGCGTCCTGACGGTCGCGGTGGCGCGCTTCACGGGCGGCGGCAGCGAGGGCATGGCCGCGAGCGTAGGGCGTGCTGTCAGGTCGTGCTGTCAGGTCGTGATGGTCCAGTCCGCCACGTCGATCACGAAGTGCGCCAGGACCAGCGCGCCGAGGTAGAACGTCGACACCGCGAGGGCCGCCCCGGCGCGCACGGCGAGCGGCCGGTGCCGCACCAGCGCGAAGGCGGTCGCCGCCGCCCAGCCCAGGGCGACCTCGGCCGGCACGACGTACACCGCCACCCCGAGGAGCCGGGTCGTGTCGCCGACCGGCTCCCAGAGCCCGAGGGCCGGGGCGAGCACCTCGGCGCCGGCGAAGACCAGTCCGGCCAGCAGCGCTGCGCGGGCCGCGCTGCCGCCGCTGAGGGAGAGCGCGATGAAGAGCGGCGCCACCCACATCAGCATCATCGCCAGCGGGATCACGTCGTCGAAGCGGGGACCTCCGCGGTCGGGGAAGGCCAGCGTCCCGACCACGTCGGCCAGCACCCAGTCCGGCAGCACCTGGAAGAGTGAGACGAGCACGAGGAAGCCGGCGAGCGCGTGCAGGTCCGCCTGGCCGGTCGCGCGGGTGGTGAGCAGCAGCGCGACGACGTACGCCGCCACGACGACCAGCACGCCCCAGCCCTGCGCCGGCGGGTCGAGCGAGAGCACCACGGCACCGCCGGCGAACAGGCCGGCGTGGACGGCGAGCAGCGGCCACAGCCCCTGCCGAGGGGCACGGGACGAGGGGACGGCGGCGTCGTCGTCGGTGGGGGTCAGCGCGGTCACGGCGGTCAACCTAGCCGCGAGACCCCGCCTGCGGGAGGCTGTCCGCACGAGGACCTAGGGTGACGCCGTGACGCTCTCGGAACCCGGGTCGATGATCCACGCGGCCGACCTGCGCAAGTCCTTCGGCGGCTTCGAGGCGGTGCGCGGCATCGACGTCGACGTGCGCCCGGGGGAGGCCTTCGGGTTCCTCGGGCCCAACGGCGCCGGCAAGTCCTCGACGATGCGGATGGTCGCAGCGGTCTCGCCGGTCAGCGGCGGCACGCTGCGCATCCTCGGGATGGACCCCGCCACCGACGGGCCGGCGATCCGGGCCCGGATCGGGGTCTGCCCGCAGGAGGACACCCTCGACACCGAGCTGACGGTCTGGGAGAACCTCTTCGTCTACGGCCGCTACTTCGGGCTGCCCAAGGCCGAGGTGCGCGAGAAGGTCGAGGAGCTGCTGGAGTTCGTCCAGCTCACCGACAAGGCGAAGGCCATGGTCGACGACCTCTCGGGAGGCATGAAGCGGCGCCTGACCATCGCCCGCTCGCTGGTGAACTCGCCCGAGCTGCTGCTGCTCGACGAGCCGACCACGGGCCTGGACCCGCAGGCCCGGCACGTCGTGTGGGACCGGCTCTTCCGGCTCAAGCAGCAGGGCGTCACGCTGGTGCTGACCACGCACTACATGGACGAGGCCGAGCAGCTGACCGACCGGCTCGTGGTGATGGACAAGGGGCTGATCGTCGCCGAGGGCTCGCCGCTGGCGCTGATCGCCGAGCACTCCACCCGCGAGGTCGCCGAGCTCCGCTTCCCGGTCGCGGCCGAGGGCGGCACGCACGAGCCCCTCGCGGAGTCCGTCGCTGACCTCGCCGAGCGGGTCGAGGTGCTGCCCGACCGGCTGCTGCTCTACACCCACGACGGCGAGGAGACGATGGCCAAGGTGCACGAGCGCGGGCTCGAGCCGATCGCGACACTGGTGCGCCGCTCCACGCTGGAGGACGTCTTCCTGCGGCTCACCGGCCGGACGCTGGTCGACTGATGACGACCGAGCCGATCGGGAGCCGTAGCCCGGGCACCGCGCCGCGCAGCACCCTCGACGGGGCGCTGCGGCTGCTGGACTACTGGACGACCGCCTACCGGCGTACGTGGAGGGGGAGCGCGGTCTCCTCCTTCGTCGTGCCGCTGCTCTACGTCCTGGCCATGGGCGTGCTGCTGGGCGGCTTCGTGGAGGCCGATCCGGCGACGCTGGAGGGCGCGACCGGCTACCTCGCCTTCGTGGTGCCGGGCATGGTCGCCGCGCAGTCGATGACCACGGTCTTCGGCGAGGTGACCTACCCCGTCATGGGCATGGTCAAGTGGCACAAGACCTACTACGCGATGACCGCCGGGCCGCTGGCCGTGCCCCACGTGGTGCTGGCGCACCTGGGGTTCGTCGCCTTCCGGGTGGCGGTGACGGCCGCGGTCTTCCTGGCGGTCGTGGCGCCGTTCGGGGTGCACGAGTCGTGGTGGGGCGTGCTGCTGGCCCTCCCTGCCCAGGTGCTCATCGGCCTGGCGTTCGCCGCGCCGATCTACGCCTTCTCCGCCGGGCTGAAGGACGAGAGCGCCTTCGCGCTGGTCTTCCGGCTCGGGATGATCCCGCTCTTCCTCTTCTCCGGTGCCTTCTTCCCGGTCGCCAACCTCGACCAGCCGCTGGAGGCCCTCGCGGTGCTGACGCCGCTGTGGCACGGGGTCGACCTGACCCGGATGCTGACCCTCGGGACCCTGGAGGCCGGCCCGGCACTGGTGCACGTGGCCTACCTCGGTGGGCTGGTGGTGCTCGGCTGGTGGTGGGCGCTGCGCCGCCTCGAGCGACGGATGGTCGTCTGATGGCCGTCACGATCGCGGAGGTCGGCCGCTCCACTGCTCGCAGCCTCTCGGCCGGCGAGGCGACCGGCCTGCTGCTTTACCGCAACTTCCTGGCCTACCGCCGCGCCTGGTACATCTTCGCCACCGGCTTCCTCGAGCCGCTGCTCTACCTCTTCAGCATCGGCGTCGGGGTGGGCGCCCTGGTCGGGGACTTCACGTTCAACGGCCAGTCGGTGCCGTACGCCGAGTTCGTCGCGCCCGGCATGCTGGCGGCCTCGGCGATGAACGGCTCGGTGCTGGACTCGACGTTCAACTTCTTCTTCAAGCTGAAGTACAACAAGCTCTTCGACCAGATGCTGGCCACGCCGCTGACCACCCTCGACATCGCCCGCGGCGAGCTGTCGTGGTCGCTCCTGCGCGGCGGCATCTACTCCGCCGGCTTCCTGCTGGTGATGCTCGCGATGGGGCTGGTCTCGTCCTGGTGGGCGGTGCTGGTCGTGCCGGCCGCCCTGCTCATCGGGGCCGCCTTCGGCGCGGTGTGCATGGCGCTGACCACCTGGATGCGCTCGTGGCAGGACTTCGAGCTGGTCACCCTCGCCACGCTGCCGATGTTCCTGTTCTCCGCGACCTTCTTCCCCGTCTCGGCCTACCCCGGCGTCGTGCGGTGGGTCGTCGAGGCCACCCCGCTCTACCGCGGCGTGGTGCTGTGCCGCGAGCTCACGACCGGTGCCGTCACCTGGGCCTCCGCGGTCTCGGTGGTCTACCTGGTGGCCATGGTGGTGGTCGGGCTGCTGCTGTGCCGCAGGCGACTCGACACGCTGCTCCTCACCTGACGTCGCGGCGGCGGGGCTGGGGCGCCGGTGCATGATGTGCCGGTGCGGCACACCGAGTTCTGGGAGCGGATGGACATCGCGCTCGGGGGCGCCTCGGCGCGGTCCTGGGCGACCCTGACCGTGCTCTCCGGGCTGGGTGGCCGCACGCCGCAGGAGGCGCTCGACGCGGGCATCGCCCCCAAGGAGGTCTGGGCCGAGGTCCACCGCTTCCTCGGCCTCCCGGCGACCCTCGCGTGAGCACCGGCACCGACCCGGGCGTCGCAGCGACCATCGACCAGGCGGCCCTGCAGCGCCGCACCGTGCGGGTGCTGGTGCTGACCCAGGCCGTGGGCGCGGTCGGCATCACGATCGGGATCGCCACCGCCTCGCTGTTGGCCCGCGACATCTCCGGCAGCGAGAGCCAGGCGGGTCTCGCGCAGACCGCCCAGGTCCTCGGCGCGGCCGTGGCGGCGTACCTCCTGGCTCGCGTGATGACCCGTCGCGGCCGTCGCATCGGGCTGGCCTCGGGCTACCTCCTCGGCGCGTCGGGCGCGGTCCTCGCGGTCGTCGCCGGTGCGGTCGGGTCGATGGTGCTGCTCCTGCTGGGCGCGCTGCTCCTGGGCGCGACGACCGCGGCCAACAGCGGGGCCCGGTACGCCGCCACCGACCTCGCCGAGCCGCTGCACCGCGGCCGGGCGCTGTCCGTGGTGGTCTGGGCGACCACCATCGGTGCCGTCGCCGGGCCGAACCTCACCGGCCCCGCCGCGGCGCTGGCCCGCGCGCTGGACCTGCCCGAGCTCACCGGGCCGTTCCTCGTCGGGGCGGTCGGCATGCTCCTGGCGGCGCTGGTCGTCGGCACCCTGCTGCGTCCCGACCCGCTGCTGGTGGCCCGCCAGGTCGCCGGCGCGGGCACCGAGCCGCCGCCGGGCACGTCCTGGGGCCGGGTCCGGGCGGCCCTGGTCGAGCGGCCCGTCCTCGTCGCCGCGGTCCTCGGCCTGGTGGGCAGCCACGCGGCGATGGTCGCGGTGATGGTGATGACCCCGCTGCACATGGAGCACGGCGGCGCCGAGCTGCGCATCATCGGGGTGGTCATCAGCGTGCACGTGCTCGGGATGTTCGCCTTCTCCCCGGTCGTGGGCTGGCTCGCCGACCGGGTCGGCCGGGCACCGGTGCTGGGTGCGGGCGGGGGACTGCTCGTCGTGTCCCTGTTGCTCTCCGGTGCGGCGCCGGAGGGCAGCTCGTGGCAGATCTTCTCCGGCCTCTTCCTGCTCGGCCTGGGCTGGTCCTTCGCCACCGTCGCGGCCTCGACCCTCATCGCCGACCATGCCCCGCTGGACGCCCGGGCCGACGTCCAGGGTGCAGCCGACCTGCTGATGGGCCTGGGCGCGGCCGCCGCGGGTGGCGCTGCCGGCGTGGTCGTCGGAGCCGCCGGCTACGGCGCCCTGTCCTACGGCGCCCTGGCCCTGGCCCTGTTCGTGGTCGTCGCGGCGGTGCTCGCCCGGACGGGTCGCGAGCGGCTGGCACAGTGACCGCCATGCCCGACAGCAACGGCCAGACCACCACCCCGGAGCACCGTGCCGACGTCGCCGTCATCGGCGGCACCGGCTTCTACTCCTTCCTGCAGGAACCGGAGGAGGTCGTGGTCAGCACGCCGTACGGCGAGACGTCGGCGCCGATCTCGCTCGGCACCGTCGCCGGGCGCCGGGTCGCGTTCCTGCCCCGGCACGGGGCCCACCACGACTTCCCGCCGCACGCGATCCCCGCCCGCGCCAACCTGTGGGCGCTGCGCTCCCTCGGCGTCCGCCAGGTCCTCGCCCCGTGCGCGGTCGGCGGGCTGCGCGAGGAGGTCGCCCCCGGCGACGTGGTGGTGCCCGACCAACTGGTCGACCGCACCTACCGCCGGGTCCCGTCCTACGTCGAGTCCGGCGCGGTGCACCTGCCGTTCGGCGACCCCTACTGCCCGGGGCTGCGCCGCGCGGCGCTCTCCGCCGGCCCCGACCTCGTCGACGGCGGCACGATGGTCGTCATCGAGGGCCCGCGCTTCTCGACCCGCGCGGAGTCGCGGTCCTACGCAGCGCAGGGCTGGACGCTCATCAACATGACCGCGCTGCCCGAGGCGGCGCTGGCGCGCGAGCTGGGGCAGTGCTACGCCTCGATCGCCCTGGTCACCGACATGGACGCCGGGGCCGAGGAGGGCTCGGGCGTGGGCCAGGAGGAGGTCTTCGCCCTCTTCCGGGCCAACCTCGAGCGGCTCACCGGGCTGCTGGCGGCCACGATCGCCGCGCTCCCCGATCCGAGCGGCTGCACGTGCGGATCGTGGCTCGACGGCGTCGAGCCGACGTACGAGATCCCCACGCCCGAGGCCGCCACGGACGGCGCAGGCTGATGCGGGTGCTGCTGACCGGCTCGGCCGGGTTCATCGGCGCGGCCGTCGCGCGCGCCCTGGAGGAGCGCGGGGACGAGGTCGTGCGCGTCGACCTGATGCTCGACATGGCGCACGGGGCCGCCGGCCCGCCCGAGGGCACCCACCACCTCGACGTGCGCGACGCCGCGGACGGCGGGGAGTGGGCCCGTCTGCTCGCGAGGGTCGACGTGGTGTGCCACCAGGCCGCCGTGGTCGGCGCGGGCGTGCGGGTCGCCGACCTGCCGGCGTACGCCGCCCACAACGACCTCGGCACCGCCGCGCTGCTCGCCGCCATGCACGAGGCGGGCGTGGACCGGCTGGTGCAGGCCTCGAGCATGGTGGTCTACGGCGAGGGCCGCTACGAGTGCGCCGAGCACGGTGAGCAGCCGCCCGGGGTGCGTTCGCGGGCCGACCTCGAGGCCGGTCGGTTCGAGAACCCCTGCCCGGTCTGCGCGGAGCCGCTCGGCTGGGCGCTGGTCGACGAGGACGCCCGGCTCGAGCCGCGCTCCAGCTACGCCGCGAGCAAGGTCGCCCAGGAGCACTACGCGATCGCATGGGCGCGCCAGGCCGACGCCGCGGGCATCTCGCTGCGCTACCACAACGTCTACGGGCCGGGGATGCCGCGGGACACGCCGTACTCCGGGGTCGCGGCGATGTTCCGCTCCTCCCTCGAGCGCGGCGAGGCGCCGCAGGTCTACGAGGACGGAGCGCAGATGAGGGACTTCGTGCACGTCGACGACGTCGCGCGCGCCAACCTCGCTGCCCTCGACGCGGTCACTGCCGCGCAGCCCGGCAGCCACCGCGCCTACAACGTGGCCTCGGGGCACCCGGTCGGCATCCGTCAGGTCGCCGAGCTGGTGGCCCGCGGCACCGGTCGCGACATCGCCCCGGAGGTCACCGGTGGCTACCGTCTCGGCGACGTGCGGCACGTCGTGGCCTCGCCGCAGCGGGCCGCCGACGAGCTCGGCTTCCGGGCGCAGGTGCTGCCCGAGGACGGGCTGCCGGCCTTCGCCACGGCGCCCCTGCGCGCCTGAGCCCAGATCCACCGATGATCGCCGTCGCGAGCGGCACCAGGCGGGTGCGCTGGCAAGGCGCCCGTCGCGAAGGCCTGCTGGATGCCCGTCGAGCGTCGGCAACGCAGCCAGGGCGCCCGGATGGTGTCGCGTAACAGGCGAGGATCGGTGGATCTGGGCTGAGCGGCGCGCAGGTCGCCGGTCACCAGGTCGTATAGAGCAGGTGCTGCACCAGCAGCGCCGTGACGACCTGGGCCAGCAGCGCCGGCGAGCGCCAGCGGGCCGGAAGCAGCGCCACCGACAGCGTCAGCCACGGCACGAAGGGGAGCCAGATCCGCTCCACCTCCGACTTGCTCATCCGCGAGGCGTCGGCGGCCAGGACCACCAGCAGCATGGCCCCGGCCAGCAGCACCACGGCGCGCTGCTCGGGGTCCAGCGTCCGCCGAGCCAGGGCCCGCGCCCGCGTGAGGAGCACCGCCAGGCCCGCCCACACCATGGGTCCGAGCACCACGGCGAGGGCGGCGAGGTTGCCCCACAGCCAGTACCAGGCCGGCCGGTCGGCCGCGATGCCCTCCCAGTAGCGGTCGTGCAGCACCGGGTAGGCCTCCCACCACGCGAAGCCGGCCGCGGCGAAGCCGAGGACCGGCACCCACGCGGCGGCCACCGCGACCGGCAGCACCGAGGTGCGCCAGGCCCCGCCGACCGTGATGACCGCCAGCGCGACCAGCCCCACCAGCGGCATGCCGTAGGACATGAGCACCGCGCAGCCGAGGACGAGCCCGGCCGGGACCGCCCACAGCCGGGCCCGGGGGGTGCTGCGGGTCGCGAGCGCGAGGCAGGCCAGGCCCCAGGCGACCACCGCGCCGATCACGGCGTCGGCCGAGACCGCCACGAAGACGGCGGCGGGGGAGAGGGCGAGCGGCACCGCGACCCGGCGGGCCACGCCCTCCACCCCCAGGGCCCGCAGCGCGACCAGGACGGCGACCGGCATCGAGGCACCCACGACCGTCACCACCACCCCGGCGGCGAGGTCGCCGCCGAGGCCCAGCTGCACGAGCCCGACGAAGAAGAGCAGCATCAGCGGCGGGTGCCCGGCCACGTGCGTGGGCCAGTTGCGCGGTGCCGCGTCGTAGGAGATCCGCTCGACGTACTCGCGCAGCAGCAGGCCGACGTCGTCGACCTCGCGCGCGGTCGGGAGGTACTCCACCGGGTTGCCCAGCACCCGCGACAGCCCCTCGGGGCCGTCGACCAGCGCGAGGGAGAGGCACCAGCCCAGCGCGAGGAGGTACGTCGCCAGCAGCAGCGGCCGCCAGCCGGCACCCGGCGCCCACCGGGCGACCCACCACCAACCGCCGAGGCCGAGCGCGATCGCCGGCAGCGTCCCGGGGCCGAACCACTGGGGCGCCCACCAGCCGTGGAAGGGCGGCGAGAGCACCTCGTCGACCTGCGAGCGGGGCGCCCGGGTGTTGACCTCCCAGTCGAGCAGGTGGGGGAGCGTGAACGCCGCGACGACCAGCAGTGCGGTCACCACGACCCCGGTCCAGGCGGCCCGCGAGGTCGTCATGGCGGCGACTGTATCCACGGCCGACACCCCTCCGGAGGGTCCCGGCCCACCCTTCCGGCCAGGGACCGCGGTCTACGGTCGTGCGCATGCCCGAGGTCCCGCCCGCGCACCGCCACCCGGACGGCCCGGTGGCCGACCTCGTGCTGCCCTGCAAGGACGAGGCGCCTGCGCTGGAGGTGCTGCTGCCGCGGATCCCCGCAGCCTTCGCGGTGATCGTGGTCGACAACGGCTCGCGCGACGGGACCGCCGCCGTGGCCGAGCGGCTCGGGGCGAGCGTGGTCCACGAGCCCGTGCCGGGCTACGGCGCCGCCGTCCACGCGGGACTGCTCGCCGCCACGCGCGAGCACGTGGCGTTCATGGACGGCGACGGCAGCTTCGACCCGGCCCAGCTGCTGCCGCTGCTCGACGACGTGCGCTCCGGCCGGGCCGACGCGGCGCTCGGCCGCCGGCGACCGGTGGACCGCCGGGTGTGGCCCTGGCACGCCCGGCTCGGGAACGGCCTCATCGTCTGGTGGCTGCGACGGCGGCTGCGGATGGCGGCGCACGACATCGCCCCGATGCGGGTCATGGGCCGCCAGGCGCTGCTGGACCTCGACGTGCGCGACCGCCGCTTCGGCTACCCCGTCGAGCTGTTGCAGAAGCTCACCGTGGCCGGATGGCGGGTCAGCGAGCGCGACGTCGACTACCACCCGCGTGCCGAGGGCACCCGTTCCAAGGTGTCGGGTTCGGTGCGGGGCACGCTGCGCACCGCACGCGACTTCGCCCGGGTGCTGCGATGAGCGGCCGCTCCGGCGCGGCGGTGCGCGCCCTGGTCGTGGCCAAGGCCCCCGTGGCCGGCCAGGTCAAGACCCGCCTCGGCGCCGACGTCGGCCTCGAGCAGGCCGCGGGGCTCGCCGCGGCCGCACTGCTCGACACCCTCGAGGCCTGCACGACGGCGTACGGCGCCGAGCACTGCCACCTGGCGCTGGCCGGCGACCTGGCCGGTGCCGTCGCGTCCACCGACCTGCTCGCGGCCGTGGCCGGCTGGACGGTGCACGAGCAGCGCGGCGAGGACTTCGCCGACCGGCTGGTGGCCGCGCACGCCGACGTCGCCGCGAGCGGTCCCGGCCCGGTCGTCCAGGTCGGCATGGACACCCCTCAGCTGACCCCGGCGCTGCTCGAGGCGACCGCCGAGGTGCTGCAGGAGCACGACGCCGTCCTCGGGCCCGCCGAGGACGGCGGCTGGTGGGTCCTGGGGCTGCGCGACCCGCGCGACGCCGCGGCCCTGGCCGGCGTCCCCATGTCGACCGCGCACACGCACCGCGACACCGCCGCCGCCCTGGCCGCGCGCGGGCTGTCGGTCGGCACGACGACGGTGCTGCGCGACGTCGACGAGGTCCCCGACGCCGACGCGGTGGCCCGCGCGGTGCCGGGCACACGTTTCGCCCGACGCTGGCACGCCCTCTGGGGGGTGGGCGCATGAGCCTGGCCGAGGAGACAGCCCCGGACCTGCGACGTGGTGGTGCGGACCGCTCCTTCAGCAGCCTGTTCGCCCACGCCCTGCGCGGGGCCCCGTGCCGGGTCCTGGGGCTCGACGGCGGACCGACCGACCTGCCGGTCCACGAGTGGACGCGGCGCGCCGACCCCGCCGACGACGCCCTGCTGTCCTACTGCCACGGGCCGACGCTCGACGTCGGCTGCGGACCCGGGCGGCTCGCGGCCCGGCTGGCCGAGCGCGGGGAGCGGGTGCTGGGGCTCGACGTGGTCCACGAGGCCGTCGAGCAGACCCGGGCCCGCGGTGTGCCGGCCGTGCACGCCAGCGTCTTCGACCCGGTGCCCGAGGAAGGGCTGTGGACCACCGCGCTGCTGGCCGACGGCAACATCGGCATCGGTGGTGACCCCGCGGCGCTGGTGCGCCGCCTCCGCGACGTGGTCGCCCCCGGCGGCAGGATCGTCGTCGAGCTGGCCGGACCGGGCGTCCCGACCTCCACCCGGTGGGCACGGCTGGAGGCCGCGGGCTCCCTCAGCCGGCCGTTCCGGTGGTCGGTGGTCGGGCTCGACGGCGTCGCGGACCTCGCCGCCTCGGCGGGGCTCCGGGTCGCGGTCCGTGCGCCGTTCGGGGACGGCCGCTGGCTGGCGGTACTACAGTCGCCGACGTGAGCCCCAGGCCGAGGTTGCCCGGCGAGCACAGCTTCACGTCGCGACTGCGCTCACCTGCCGTGTCGGCGCGGGTCGGGCGGTGGCTGGGCATCAGCTTCGGCATCTGCTTCCTGACCGGCCTGGTCAGCCACTACGCGCAGAACCCGTCCCAGCCCGTGCCGTTCCCGACGAGCCCGGCCTGGGGCTACCGGCTCACGCAGGGTCTGCACGTCACCACCGGCGTCGCCGCGATCCCGTTGCTGCTCGTCAAGCTCTGGACCGTCTTCCCCCTGCTCCTGCGCTCCTTGCCCGCGGGTGCCGGCGCACGGGTGCGGGAGGCCGGGGAGCGCGCCTCGATCGCGGTCCTGGTCGCCTCCTCGCTCTTCCTGCTCACCACGGGACTGCTCAACTCCACCCAGTGGTACCCCTGGGAGTTCTCCTTCCGCCGCACGCACTACGCCCTGTCGTGGGTGGCCATCGGGGCGCTGCTGCTCCACCTGGCGATCAAGGCCCCGACCATCCGCGAGGCGCTGCGTCGCGACGTCGACGACCCCGCGCTGGACCGACCGGCGGCGACCGAGCAGGGGGCCCTGGGACGTCGCGGCCTGCTGCGCGCCACCTGGACCGCCAGCGCGCTGGCGGTGCTGGCGACGGCCGGCTCGACCGTCCCGTGGCTGCGCCAGGTCTCGGTGCTCGGGGTCCGCTCGGGCGAGGGGCCCGGCGGGGTGCCCGTGAACCGCACTGCACGCGCGGCCGGGGTCACCGAGACCGCCGTCGACCCGGCGTACCGGCTCGTGGTGAGCAGCGGTGGTCGGAGCGTCTCGCTCGGTCGCGAGGACCTGCTGGCGATGCCGCAGCGCACCGAGGAGCTCCCGATCGCCTGCGTCGAGGGCTGGAGCGCCTCGGCCGCGTGGACCGGGGTGCGGCTGCGCGACCTGCTCGACCTCGTGGACGCACCCGCCGGGTCCGAGGTCGAGGTCACCTCGCTGCAGCAGCGGGGTGCGTTCGCCCGCACCCTGCTGCAGGGGAACTTCGCCGACGACGACCGCACGCTCGTCGCGCTGGCCCTGGCCGGCGAGCCCCTCGACCTCGACCACGGCTTCCCGGCCCGCCTCATCGCCCCCAACCGGCCGGGCGTGCTGCAGACCAAGTGGCTGTCGCGGCTGGAGGTCCTCGCGTGAGCCGCGGGCGCGTCGGCCTCGGCGCCCTCGGCGTCCTGCTCGCGGCGTACGGCGGGTGGCTGCTGCTGTCCCGGCAGGACTCCGCCGGGAACCTCGACGCGGTGCTCTGGCTGGCGGGAGGGGTCGTGGTGCACGACCTGCTGCTCGCCCCGGCGGTGCTGGCCCTGTGCTGGGTCGGCGCGCGGCTGCTGCCGCCGCTGGCCCGGCCCGCCGCGGCCGCGGGGCTCGTGGTGCTCGGGAGCCTCACGCTGCTCGCCGTGCCCTTCCTCGGCGGCTTCGGTCGCGACAACGCCCCCGACAACGCCACGCTGCTGGACCGCGACTACACCGCCGGGTACCTCGTGCTGGTGGCGCTCGTGCTCCTCGGCGTGGTCCTGCCGGTCCTGGTCGTCACCGTGCTGCGGAGGCGGTCGGGCGGGCAGGGCTGAGGGAGGCCGGCGCGCGGCGTGTCGCGCGCCCGTGTCGAACAGGTGTTCGGCTAGCGTGCTGTCCACAGGCACGGCGCAGGACGAGGTCGTCCACACCCCACGACACGCTGATCAGGCGTTGTCGGTGGCTCGCCCTAGCGTCGTCGATGTGCCTGGCCCACGACGAGAGACGAGGAAGAACACCATGGCTGGTGGAGATCGCGACAAGGCGCTGGATGCAGCGCTCGCCAACATCGAGCGGCAGTTCGGCAAGGGCTCGGTCATGCGCCTGGGCGACGAGACCCGCGCGCCCCTGGAGGTGATCCCCACCGGGGCCATCGCCCTCGACGTGGCCCTCGGCCTCGGCGGCCTGCCCCGCGGGCGTGTCGTGGAGATCTACGGTCCGGAGTCCTCCGGAAAGACCACGGTCGCGCTGCACGCGGTGGCCAACGCCCAGCGCCAGGGCGGCATCGTGGCCTTCATCGACGCCGAGCACGCGCTGGACCCGGAGTACGCCAAGAACCTCGGCGTCGACACCGACGCCCTGCTGGTCTCGCAGCCCGACTCCGGTGAGCAGGCGCTGGAGATCGCCGACATGCTGATCCGCTCGGGGGCGCTCTCCCTCATCGTCATCGACTCCGTGGCCGCGCTCGTGCCGCGGGCCGAGATCGAGGGCGAGATGGGCGACAGCCACGTCGGTCTCCAGGCGCGGCTCATGAGCCAGGCGCTGCGGAAGATGACCGGCGCGCTCAACAACTCCCAGACCACCGCGATCTTCATCAACCAGCTGCGCGAGAAGATCGGCGTCATGTTCGGCTCGCCCGAGACCACGACCGGTGGTCGGGCGCTGAAGTTCTACTCCTCGGTCCGCCTCGACGTGCGCCGCATCGAGACCCTCAAGGACGGCCAGGAGATGGTCGGCAACCGCACCCGGGTCAAGGTCGTGAAGAACAAGGTGGCCCCGCCGTTCAAGCAGGCCGAGTTCGACATCATGTACGGCAAGGGCATCTCCCGCGAGGGCGGCCTCATCGACGTCGGTGTCGAGGCGGGCCTCGTCCGCAAGGCCGGTGCCTGGTACACCTACGAGGGCGACCAGCTGGGCCAGGGCAAGGAGAACGCGCGGACCTTCCTGCGCGACAACCCCGACCTGGCCAACGAGCTGGAGAAGAAGATCCTCGAGAAGCTCGGTGTCGGCCCGACGGTCGACGCCGAGGCGCCCGCCGACCCGATCGGTGTGGACGACTTCTGAGGATGGACCCCGAGACCCGTCCCGCCCCTGACTGGGCCGGCGACGTCAGGCTGGGCGTCGACGTCTGGACCCGACGGGCAGCACCTCGGACCGACGACCGTGCCGGGCCGCCACCGGAGGACCCGGTGGCGGCCGGCCCGGACGCCGACCCCGAGTCGGTCGCGCGCACGATCCTGCTCGACCAGCTCACGGGCCGGGCCCGCAGCCGCAAGGAGCTCAGCGACAAGCTGCGCTCCAAGGAGGTCCCCGAGGACCTCGCCCAGCGGCTGCTGGACCGGTTCGAGGAGGTCGGGCTGGTCGACGACGAGGCCTTCGCCCGCGCCTGGGTCTCGGGGCGCCAGTCGGCCAAGGGCCTGGCCCGTCGGGCCCTGGCGCAGGAGCTGCGGCGCAAGGGCGTCGACGACGAGGTGGCCCGCGGGGCCCTCGACGAGCTGGACCCCGAGACCGAGGAGGAGGCCGCGCGGGCGCTCGTGCGCAAGAAGCTGCGCACGCTGAGCCGGGTCGACGACGTCACGGCGACCCGGCGCCTGGTCGGGATGCTGGCGCGCAAGGGCTACGGCTCCGCCATGGCCTTCGCCGTGGTCCGCGACGAGCTCGCGCAGGCCGGCCGCGAGGACCTGCCAGACTCGGGGTCGTGACCGACGCCCTCGGACCCCAGCTGCGACTCGCTCCCGGCCCGGTCGACCTGACCGCGGTCCCCACCGATGCCACCCCGGGTCACGACGGGGACAAGGAGCAGGCCCAAGCCGAGCTCGCGCGCCTCGGCGCGGACCTGGCCGACCTGCAGGAGCGGCTCTTCGCCGAGTCCCGCAGCGGCGGCACCCGGGCGGTGCTGCTCGTGCTCCAGGGCATGGACACCTCCGGCAAGGGTGGCGTCATCCGCCAGACCATCGGCCTGGTGGACCCCCAGGGCGTGCACATCACCGCCTTCAAGGCCCCGACCGAGGAGGAGCGGGCCCACGACTTCCTCTGGCGCATCCGCCGGGCGCTGCCGGCGCCGGGGAGGATCGGCGTCTTCGACCGCTCGCACTACGAGGACGTCCTCATCGCCCGCGTGCGTGGGCTGGCCGAGCCCGAGGTGGTAGAGGCGCGCTACGACCAGATCAACGCCTTCGAGGCCGAGGTCGCCGCGGCCGGGACCCGCCTGGTGAAGGTGATGCTGCACGTCGGCCCGCAGACCCAGAAGGAGCGCCTGCTCGAGCGCCTCGACCGTCCCGACAAGCACTGGAAGTTCAACCCCGGCGACATCGACGAGCGGCAGCGCTGGAGCGAGTACCGCCGCGCCTACGAGATCGCCCTCGAGCGCACCAGCACTGAGGTCGCTCCCTGGCACGTGGTGCCGGCCGACCGCAAGTGGTACCGCAACCTCGCCGTCGCGCGGCTGCTGCACGAGGCGCTGCTCGACCTCGACCCCCGGTGGCCGGTCGCGGACTTCGACGTGGCCGAGCAACGGCGCCGGCTCGAGACCGAGGACCCGATCGCGTGAGCGAGCTGGAGCGGGTCCGCGTCACCCGCTTCGTCACGCCGCTGCGCGAGGGCGGCTCGCTGCCCGGGGTGGTCGAGGGCGAGGACCTCGGCACCTACGTCTGCAAGTTCCGCGGCGCGGGGCAGGGCCTGCGCGTGCTGGTGGCCGAGGTCGTGGTCGGCGAGATCGCCCGCCGCATCGGGCTGCGCACCCCGCGCCTGGTGGTGCTAGACCTGGACCCGGCCATCGCCCGCTACGAGGCCGACGAGGAGGTCCAGGACCTGCTCAACGCCAGCGCGGGGGACAACCTGGGCATCGACTTCCTGCCCGGGGCCTTTGGGTGGACCGACGAGCAGCGCACGGCCGTGCCGGAGGAGGCGGCGCGGGTGCTGTGGCTCGACGCCTTCTGCGCCAACGTCGACCGGTCCTGGCGCAACCCCAACCTGCTGGTGTGGCACGGCGACCTGTGGGTCATCGACCACGGCGCCTCGCTCTACTTCCACCACGGCTGGCCGGGCGGCTCTCTGGAGCGCGACGGCGCCCCGCAGCGCTTCGCCGACCAGCCCTGGGACGGCTCCGACCACGTCCTGCGCGACGGTGTCGGCGACCTCGAGGGCCTCGACGAGCAGCTGCGCGCGCTCCTGGGCCCTGAGGTGTTGGCCGAGGTGCTAGCGCTGGTGCCCGACGCGTGGCTCGAGCCGGTGCCGGGCGCGGAGTCCCCGGAGGAGCTGCGCGCGGCGTACGTCGCCTTCCTCACCGCGCGCCTCGGCTCGCGCGCCTGGCTGCCGGGGTCCGGCACGGCGGGAGGTCGGCGGTGAACGAGCTGCTGCCCTACCAGTACGTCGTGCTGCGCTGCGTGCCGCGCGTGGAGCGCGAGGAGTTCCTCAACGTCGGCGTGGTGCTCTACTGCCAGGCCCGTGACCTGCTCGAGGCGGCGTGGCACGTCGACACCGACCGCGTGCAGCACGTGTTCCCCGACCTCGACGTGAGCCGGCTCTGCGAGGGGCTGGCGTTCGTGGACGGCGTGTGTGCCGGGGACGAGCGCGGGGGAGCAGCGGCCGCGCAGCCGCTCGGCACCCGCTTCGGCTTCCTCAAGGCGCCACGCAGCACCGTGCTGCAGCCCGGCCCCGTGCACGGCGGGATGACCACCGACCCGGGGGCGGAGCTGCAGC
The DNA here is from genome assembly GCA_009701885.1 of Actinomycetota bacterium. Classification (GTDB taxonomy): domain Bacteria; phylum Actinomycetota; class Actinomycetes; order Propionibacteriales; family Nocardioidaceae; genus Nocardioides. The sequence continues at coordinate 5,374 of WLJH01000006.1, read as the reverse complement.
GGCTGCTCGACCGCCTCGTGCGCTGAGTCAGACCGGGACGAGCTCGACGGCGCCGACGGCGTAGCGCGCCAGCACGACCCGCGCGACCTCGGGGTGCGCGCCCAGGGGCTCGGACACCGCGATGGCGCCTGCCTCGAGGGCCAGCTCGGCGGCCCGGTCCGGCGTGGCACCGGGCGCGAGGAAGAGCGAGGCGACCGCGATGTGGCGGCGTCCCTCGGCGCGGAAGGCGCGCACGGCCTCGCCGGTGGCCGGCGGGGCGGCCGCGGCGAAGGCCGCGGTCACGGGGAGCTTGTGGTGTGAGCCCCACAGCCGCGCCAGCCGGGCCACGGCCTGGTTGGCGAGCGGGTCGCTGGACCCGGAGGCGGCCAGGACCAGCGCGTCGAGCTCACGGACCCGGGCCTTGGTGAGGGCCTCGCGCATGCGGACGTCGAGGACCTGGAGGAAGCAGGCCTCCAGACCGAGGATGTCGGTGGCGTGGATCTGGAGGCCGGGGTGGCGCTCGGTGGCCTCGGCCAGGGCGGCGGGCACGTCGACCGAGGCGTGCTGGGCGTGGGTCAGCAGGAGGGGGACCACGACGATCTCGTCGTGACCGGACCGCACCAGGCGGTCCACGACCGTCTGCAGGCCGGGGCGCGACTTCTCGAGGAAGGCCGCCTCCACCTTGAGGTCGGGTCGCACGGCGCGGACCTCGTCGACGAGGGCCTTGATCGTGGCGGCTGCGCGGGGGTCACGGCTGCCGTGGGCGAGGGCCACGAGGGCGGGGGCTGCCATCGGGTTCCTCCTTCTGTGGGGAGCTGCTGTTGATCGGTGTCCTGCGGTGCGACGGCGCTGTCGACGGGTGGTGCTCGTTGTTGCTGGTGGTCGGTGGGGAGAGGTGGTCCGGGGTCGGGTCAGGCGTGGATCCCGCACTCGGTCTTGCCGGTGCCGGCCCAGCGGCCGCTGCGGGCGTCCTCGCCCGGCGCGACCCGACGGGTGCAGGGGAAGCAGCCGATGGAGGGGTAGCCGTCGTAGACCAGCGGGTTCACCAGCACGCCGTTCTCGGCGACGTAGCGGTCGACCTGCTCGTCGGACCAGCGGGCGATGGGGGAGACCTTGACCTTCTGCTTCTTGGCGTCCCACCCGATCACCGGCGCGATGATCCGGTGGTGGGTCTCGGCGCGCCGCAGGCCGGTGGCCCAGGCGTCGTAGCCGGCCAACGACTCCTGGAGCGGCTGCACCTTGCGCAGGAAGCAGCAGCGGTCGGGGTCGGTGCGGAAGAGGTCCTTGCCCTCGGTCGCGTCCTGCTCGGCCACGCTCTGCCGCGGGGTGATCGTGATCAGGTTGACGTCCATCGTGGCCTCGACGGCGTCGCGGGTGCCGAGGGTCTCCACGAAGTGGTAGCCGGTGTCGAGGAAGACCACGTCGACGCCCGGCACGACCTTCGCTGCCAGGTGGGCCAGCACCGCGTCCCCCATGGAGGAGGTGATGCAGAAGCGCTCGCCGAAGGTGGCCGCGGCCCACTCGATGATGTCCTCGGCGGGCGCCAGCTCGAGCTCGGCGCCCCAGTGGGACACCAGCTCGCGCAGCTCCTCGGGGGAGCGCCCCTCGGTCTCGATGCCGCGCTGGGCACGTGCGGCGCGGGTGGTGGCAGATGTCATGAGGTTCCTCCCGGTGCGGACGGCGGAGGGGCGAGGTGCCCGATCAGCCGGAGGGAGAAGGCGCGCCGGCACGAGTGGCATTCCCACGTGCCGTGCTCCGCGGCGTGCGGACGCAGGTCCTCGTCGCCGCAGTAGGGGCAGTGGAAGGGGACGGCGCGCTCGGACATCAGGACCCCCCGGCGCCGGAGAGGACCTTGTCGCCGCGCAGCAGCTCCTCCTCGGCCCGGTGCACCCAGTCGACGAAGCTCTCGCCCTCGGTGCGGTCGGCCAGGAAGTTGGTCACGACGGCGGTGACGTAGTCGTCCAGGCCCTCGCTGGTCACCTTGTGGGCGCGCAGCTTGCGGCCGAAGTTGGCCTGGAGCCCGGTGGCGCCACCGAGGTGCACCTGGAACCCGCCGACCTGCTGGCCCTCGTGCATGACGAGCTGGCCCTTGAGGCCGATGTCGGCGACCTGGGTGCGGGCGCAGGCGTTGGGGCAGCCGTTGACGTTGACCGAGATCGGGACGTCGAGGTCGGGGAAGCGGCGCTCGAGCTCGGCGACCAGGTCGCGGGCGCGGTTCTTGGTGTCGACGATCGCGAGCTTGCAGTACTCGATGCCGGTGCAGGCCATGGTGTTGCGGCGCCACTGCGAGGGACGTGCGGTGAGCCCGATGCCGTCGAGGCGGTCGAGCAGGGCGTCGACGCGCGCGGGGTCGGCGCCGAGGAGCACGATCTTCTGGTACGCCGTCAGCCGGGCACCGGCGAGGTCGAACTCCTCGATGACGTCGGCGAGGTCGATGAGCAGCGAGCCGGAGACCCGGCCCACGACCGGGGCGACCCCGACGTACTTCTTGCCGTCCTTCTGGTCGTGCACGCCGACGTGGTCGCGGAAGTCGGTCGGGGGCTCGGGGGAGGGGTTGGAGGCCAGAGGAGCGCCGAGGTACTCCTTCTCCAGCACCTCGCGGAACTTCTCCACGCCCCAGTCGGCGACGAGGAACTTCAGCCGGGCGCGCGAACGCAGCCGGCGGTAGCCGTAGTCGCGGAAGATCGACGCGACGCCGGCCCACACGTCGGGCACCTGCTCCAGCGGGATCCAGACACCCATCTTGGCCGCGAGCATCGGGTTGGTGGACAGCCCACCGCCGACCCAGAGGTCGAAGCCGGGGCCGTGCTCGGGGTGGACGGTGCCGACGAAGGAGACGTCGTTGGTCTCCGGCGAGACGTCCTGCGTGGGGTGGCCGGTCAGCGCGGTCTTGAACTTGCGGGGGAGGTTGGAGAACTCCTTGGCGCCGATGTAGCGGCGCTTGATCTCCTCCAAGGCGCTGGAGCCGTCGATGATCTCGTCGGCGGCCACCCCGGCCACGGGCGAGCCGAGGAAGGGGCGCGGGGAGTCGCCGCAGGCCTCGATCGAGGAGAGCCCGGCGGCGTCGAGCCGGTCCCAGATCGCCGGGACGTCCTCGATCCGGATCCAGTGGTACTGGATGTTCTGCCGGTCGGTGACGTCGGCGGTGTCCTGCGCGAAGTCGCGCCCGATCTCACCCAGCGCGCGCACGGCGGCGGCATCCAGCAGCGCACCGTCGGAGCGGACCCGCAGCATGAAGTAGCGGTCGTCCAGCTCCTCCTCCTCCATCGCACCGGTGCGACCGCCGTCGATGCCGGGCTTGCGCTGGGTGTAGAGACCCATCCAGCGGAACCGGCCGCGCAGGTCGGCGGGGTCGATGGAGTCGAAGCCGCGCTTGGAGTAGATGTGCAGGATCCGCTCGCGCACGTTGAGCGCGTCGTCGTCCTTCTTGGCCTGCTCGTTCTTGTTCAGCGGCTCGTTGAAGCCCAGGGCCCACTGGCCCTCGCCACGCTTGGGGCGGGGGATCTCGGTGTGCTGGGGGCGGGTGCCGTGGAAGCGCAGGTCGGGCATGGTGTCGGGGTGTCCTTCGCTGGGTCCGGCCGAGGCCGGGAGGGGATGGGCGGGGTCCTCAGCGAGGACGACAGATCGCGCTGCGCGTGCGCCCGAGGTCCACGTGGCGGCGTACCACGAGCCAGGCGTGCGTGTCGGCGAGGGACATGTCAAGGAGTCTCAGCCTGCGGACGGCCCTCGACCAACAGTGAATCTCGTGATGTGAGACGCCTATCCCGACATGTGGGACGAGCGTTGTCCGTCCACGCGTACACCCGTGCACCGTGCGGCGCACGTCACACCGCTGGCGCGTGGTGGTCCAGCCCGGTGCGGCGTGCCTGCCGGCCGTAGGCTGTGGGCCATGAACGACGTCTCCCGCCTCACCAGCAGCGTCTACAGCCAGGCCCTCGAGGTCATCGCCTCGGTGGAGCCCCGGATCGCCGAGGCGACCCGCGCCGAGCTGGCCGACCAGCGCTCGTCGCTGAAGCTCATCGCCAGCGAGAACTACGCCTCGCCCGCGGTGCTCATGACCATGGGCACCTGGTTCAGCGACAAGTACGCCGAGGGCACCGTCGGTCACCGCTTCTACGCCGGCTGCCAGAACGTCGACACCGTCGAGTCGCTGGCCGCCGAGCACGCCCGCGAGCTCTTCGGTGCCGAGTACGCCTACGTGCAGCCGCACTCCGGCATCGACGCCAACCTGGTCGCGTTCTGGTCGATCCTGGCCCACCGGGTCGAGGGTCCCTGGCTGGAGAGGGCCGAGAAGAAGAACGTCAACGAGCTCACCGAGGAGGACTGGGAGGCCCTGCGCAAGGAGCTCGGCAACCAGCGGCTGCTCGGCATGAGCCTGGACGCCGGCGGCCACCTCACCCACGGCTTCCGTCCCAACATCTCCGGCAAGATGTTCCACCAGCAGCAGTACGGCACCGACCCGGCGACCGGGCTGCTCGACTACGACGCCGTGGCCGCGAAGGCCCGTGAGTTCAAGCCGCTGGTGCTGGTCGCCGGCTACTCGGCGTACCCCCGCCGGGTGGACTTCGCCAAGATGCGCGAGATCGCCGACGAGGTGGGCGCGACCCTCATGGTCGACATGGCCCACTTCGCCGGGCTGGTGGCCGGCAAGGTCTTCACCGGCGACGAGGACCCGGTGCCGCACGCCCACATCGTCACCACCACCACCCACAAGTCCCTGCGTGGCCCGCGCGGCGGCATGGTGCTGGCCACCGAGGAGTACGCCCCCTCGGTCGACCGCGGCTGCCCGATGGTCCTCGGCGGTCCGCTCTCGCACGTCATGGCCGCCAAGGCCGTGGCCTTCGCCGAGGCGCGCCAGGAGTCCTTCCGCACCTACGCCCAGCAGGTCGCCGACAATGCCCAGTCGCTGGCCCAGGGCTTCCTGTCCCGCGGCGCGAAGCTGGTCACCGGCGGCACCGACAACCACCTGGTCCTGCTCGACGTCTCCGCCTACGGCCTCACGGGCCGCCAGGCGGAGTCCGCCCTGCTCGACGCCGGCGTGGTCACCAACCGCAACTCGGTGCCCTCGGACCCCAACGGCGCCTGGTACACCTCCGGGGTGCGGCTCGGCACCTCGGCGCTCACCACCCGCGGCTTCGGCCACGACGAGTTCGACACCGTCGCCGACCTGATCGTGCACGTCCTGGAGAACACCCAGCCCGGCACCACCAAGGCCGGTGGCCCCTCGAAGGCCTCCTACGTCCTCGGTGACGGCGTGGCCGACAAGGTCCGTGCCGCCTCGGCCGAGATGCTGGACAAGCACCCGCTCTACCCGGGCCTCGAGCTGTCCTGAGACTCGGCACGACGGCACGGGGGCGGCCGCCCGGGGTACGGGGCGGGGCCCCCCCCGGGTGGG
>WLJH01000059.1 GCA_009701885.1 Actinomycetota bacterium | reverse complement strand
GCGCCATGCTTGCCTGGGTGGTCGGTGAGGGCAAGGCACGCCCGATAGGGGCGGTCGTGGTCATTGGCGCCGCACTGCTGGTCGGCTCCGCGCCGGTCCTGGTCCGGCCCGAGTCGTTGACGTCGTCATGGGAGGCCGGGCTGCCGACCGTGACGGTCGCCGCGGTGCAGGGCGACGTTCCCGGCGCCGGGAACGACCTGGTCGCCGTCCATGAGCAGGTGACCGAGAACCACGTCCAGGCCACCGTTGACCTCGCCGAGCGGGTCGAATCCGGCGCCGTCCCCCGGCCCGACTTCGTGCTGTGGCCGGAGAACTCCACCGCCGTCGACCCCTTCGCGGATGAGCAGACCAACGCAGGGATCTCCCGCGCCGTGGCAGCGGTCGGGGTGCCGGTGTTGGTGGGTGCCATCGTCGACGGTCCTCGCCCGGACGCCGTGCTCAACCAGGGACTGGCGTGGCTGCCGGACGGCTCGACCAAGGAGCGCTACACCAAACGCCACCCGGTGCCGTTCGGCGAGTACGTGCCCTTCCGCAGCCTGCTCTCCGGACTCCAGATCGGGCGCCTGGACATGATCCCGCGCGACATGATCGCCGGCACTCGCACACGGCCACTCGACATCGCCGGCACACGCGTCGCGGACCTGATCTGCTTCGACGTCGCGTTCGACGACTCCGTCGCCGCGCAGATCGAGAACGGCGGCCAGATGGTGACGGTGCAGACCAGCAACGCCACCTTCACCGGAACCTCGCAGCAAATGCAGCAGTTCACCATCAGCCGGGCTCGTGCCATGGAGACCGGCCGCACCGTGGTGGTCGCCTCCACCAACGGAATCAGCGGCGTCATCGGCCCGGACGGCACGGTCCGGGCCCAGCTGGAACCGAGGACGACCGACATCGCGGTCGCTCAGGTCGCGCTGGTCAACGAACACACGCCTGCAGTGCGCTACGGCTCGCTCATCCGACAACTCTTGGTCCTGGCAGGTCTCACGGCTGTCATCGCGGCGGTGATCGGTCGCGGACTCCCGAGGCTGCGTGGCCTTCGCAGCTGGCGGCGCCGATAGCCGCGATGCGCCGGTGAGAGGACGGTGACATGCCGCGAAGCTGTCGGACCGGAGTGTGGGCGACCGAGTGAGTCGGCGTTGGCTGTTCGGCGGCTCTGCGCCTAGACAGGCATGACGTTCTGCATGACCCTGTCCAAACTCCTCGCGAGCGGGTTGGCCACGCGGTCACAAGCCGAACGCACCGCCCTCGATCAAGATGACGAGGCCGAGCACGATGAGCACGAGAGGGAACAAGATGTGCTCCCACCGCTCGAGCACCTCCGCGATCGGTTTGCGGGTGGCCACGAACTTCGCGGCCAGGACGAGGACGAGGACGAGAGCCAGGAACACCACGCAGTAGGCCACGAGCGCCCCGGTGCCGACCGCGAGGAACACCGGCACGTAGACCCCGATGTTGTCTCCGCCGTTGGCGAAGGTGACCGCAGCCACCGCCAGGGCGCTGATCGGCCTGTCGGCGAGGCTGTCGTCGTCATCATCGTCCCCGTTTCGCCAGACCCGCCAGCCCGCGTAGACACCCAGAAGGAGTGGGATGAGGCCGAAGTACGGGATGGCTTCGTCGGGAAGGAACAGTCCCGCGCCGAAGGTCACCGCGACGGAGGCCAGCAGAATGCCACCGAATCCGAGGTACTGCCCGGCGATGATTCTGGTGGTGGTACCTCGTTGCCCGGCTCCGCGTGCGAAGAACAGGGACAAGACGATGATGTCGTCGATGTTGGTGACTAGAAACAGGCCAATCGCCTGCAACGCGGGGCCGATCATGTCTATGTCTCCTTGGGTTCTGCAGTGTCGACGCACTGGTCGTCTTGTGTCGCGAGAGCACGGCCCCTGAGTTCGCCATCAGCAACCGTCGTGGCTAGCAGGCTGAGCTGGCTGAGCCTCGGGTGCTGCGGGCACTCAGCGCAGCCGGCCGGTCCCCCTCAAGCGCCGGTCAAGGCTCGGAGATGGAAGGTGTGCCGGAATCGTCCTTCACCGACGCTGGCGTGCTCGATGCGCGTTCTGGGCGGGCGTACAGCAGAGCGATTGCGATGCATCCGGTGACGATGAAGGTGTCGGCGAGGTTGAAGGTGGGCCACCAGCCGGTGTGCAGGTAGTCGGTGACCACGCCGTCGCGGGCGCGGTCGACCACGTTGGCGACCGCGCCGCCGATCACGGCGCCTCCGCCGAGCCGCTCGACCCACCCCGCTTGGGGGGCCCGGTGCCATGCGTAGACGGCGAACGCGACGGAGATCGCCGCGGTGATGGCCACGATCACCCCGGCGGGCAGCTTGTCGCCCATGCTGAACGCCACGCCGGGGTTGTAGGCCAGCCGCAGCTGGATCAGGCCGAGGTCAACCGAGGAGTCGGCCAGCCGGGCCTCGGAGACGGCCTTCGCGCTGAGGTCGATCGCGGCCACCGTGGCGGCCGCCAGCAGGACCGCCACGCGACCGGCTCCCGCTCGCGTCGGGGCCTGGCTCGAACCGGCGGTCACCTCGCGGCGGCTTCCGCCGGCATGTGCGCCGGCGTCGGCTGTGTGCCCGCTGGTGCGGGCGGTAGCGGTCGGGCGCGGCCGGCGCGGACGCCGTTGCCGATCACCAGGATCTCGGCGATCTCGTGGACCAGCACCACCGCGGCGAGCCCGAGCACGCCGAGGGCGGCGAGCGGGATCAGGATGGCGATCAGGCTGAGGGAGAGGGCGACGTTCTGCAGCATGATCGACCGGGCGCGGCGGGCGTGGGTCAGGTTGTGCGGTAGGTGGCGCAGGTCCTCGCCCATCAGTGCGATGTCGGCGGTCTCGATGGCCACGTCGCTGCCCATCGCTCCCATCGCGATCCCGACGTCCGCGGTGGCGAGCGCCGGGGCGTCGTTGACGCCGTCGCCGACCATCGCGGTCGGCCGGGTCTCGCGGAGGCGGGCGATGATGGTGGACTTGTCCTCGGGGCGGAGCTCGGCGTGGACGTCGCTGATCCCGGCCTGGGCGGCCAGGGCGGCGGCGGTGCGTTCGTTGTCGCCGGTGAGCATGGCGACCTCGTAGCCGCCGTCGCGGAGCCGGGCAACCACCTCGGCGGCCTCGGCACGGAGGTCGTCGCGGACGGCGACGGCGCCGATCACGATCCCGTCGTGCTCCACCAGCACCGCCGTCGCGCCGGCCTCCTGCATGGCTGCGACCGGCTCGGCGAGCTCGCCGGCGGGGATCCAGCCGGGCCGTCCGAGGCGGGCGGGCCGCCCGGCGACCGTTCCGGTCAGGCCGGCGCCGGTGACCGCCTCGACCCCCTCGGCGTCGCGGTGCTCGGGGACCGCGGCGAGGATGGCCCGGGCCAGCGGATGCTCGCTGCGGGCCTCCAGGGCGGCGGCGATGTCGAGGACCTGCCCGCGGGTGTGGCCCGCAGCGGTGGCGACGTCGACCACGGCCGGCTGGTTGCGGGTGAGCGTGCCGGTCTTGTCCAGGGCGACGGTCCGGATCCGGCCGAGCGCCTCCAGTGCGGCACCGCCCTTGACCAGGGCGCCGATGCGGCTCGCGGCGCCGATGGCGGCGACCACGGTGACCGGCACGGAGATCGCCAGCGCACACGGGGAGGCGGCGACCAGGACGACCAGGGCGCGCTCGATCCACGTCGCCGGGTCACCCAGCAGGCTACCGATGATCGCGATCACCGCGGCGAGGATCATGATCCCGGGCACCAGCGGCTTGGCGATCCGGTCGGCGAGGCGCTGAGCGTTGCCCTTGCGGGACTGCTCGGCCTCGACGATGGCGACGATCCGGGCCAGGGAGTTGTCCTCGGCGGTGGTGGTGACCTCGACTTCGAGGACTCCGGTGCCGTTGATGGAGCCGGCGTAGACGGTGTCGCCGGCGCCGGCCTCGACGGGGACGGATTCGCCGGTGAGCGCGGAGACGTCCAGGGCGGTGCGGCCGGTGCGGATGACGCCGTCGGTGGCGACGCGCTCACCTGGGCGGACTAGGAGCAGGTCGCCGATCACCAGGTCGGCGGGGGAGACGGTGACCTGGGCGCCGTCGCGGAGGATGGTGGCCTCGGCCGGGACCAGGGACAGCAGGGCGCGCAGCCCGCGGCGGGTGCGGGCGACGGCGTACTCCTCCAGGCCCTCGCTGATGGAGTAGAGGAAGGCCAGCATCGCTGCTTCGGCGACCTCGCCGAGGATGACCGCGCCGATCGCGGCGATCGTCATCAGGGTGCCGACGCCGATCTTGCCCTTGGCCAGTCGCTTGAGGGTGCTGGGGACGAACGTCCAGGCGCCGAGCGCCAGCGCAACGGCGTTCAGTCCGGTGACCACGCCCTGGCTGGCGTCGTTGAGGTCGGCGATGTACCCGGTGATCAGGAAGAGACCGGCGAGAGCGGCGAAGCGGAGTTCAGTGACCTCCCAGAGCCGTTCGGGCTCGTGTTCCTCCAGCTCGCCGTCGTCGTTGCGGGGCTCGTCGTGGCCGCAGCCGCAGGCGTCCGTCACGGTGCTACTTCCTCCGTCGTGGTGGGAATGGTCTCGGTCTGAGGATGCGGGTGGGTGTCCACTGGGCCGTAGCGGGGGCAGATCTCCACGGCCTCGCCGGTCAGCGCCAAGAGCTGCTCGGCCGCCGCGAGGAGGTCCATCAACTCGGGGTGGGCGATGGAGTAGAACATCTGCCGACCCTCGGGTCGGCCGACGACCAGGCCGCAGTCGCGCAGGCAGGCCAGATGCCCGGAGACGGTGCCCTGGGCCAGGCCGAGCGTGTTGGTCAGGTCCACCACCCGGCGTTCGCCCGCGGACAGCTGTCGGACGATCGCCAGCCGGTTGCGGTCCGCGAGCCCGTGGAACAGTGCCGCGCCGCGCTGCAGCGCCGGGTCAGCCTTGGGCGTTGTCATTGGCATGCGCCAATGATAGCGTCCGCCACATTGATCGTCTAATCCCGCTGACAGCGAAGCAGGTTGAGGAGCGTTCTACGATGGCGACGACAGCGGTGCGCCGCGAGCGGAGCGGGATGAGCGAGCCGGGTCCGGAGCCCGGGTGGTTCGTCGGTCTGCTGCTCCGTCGCCGCGGCGTGGTGCTGCTGGTGGCGTTACTGCTGATGGCTCTGGCTGGCGTGGCCGGGCGGGATGCGGGCGACAAGCTCGTCTCCGGTGCCTACCTGGACCCCTCGGCAGAGTCACAACAGGCAGCCGAACTCCTGACCCACCAGTTCCCCGGCGGCCCCCCGAACCTGGTCCTGATCGTCGCGCCGAGCACTGGCACTGTCGACTCTCCTGACGCTACGCGGTCGGGACGGGAGCTCACCGAACAGCTCAGCGAGACCCCCGGTGTCGCCGGCGTGCAGTCCTACTGGACGACACCGGACCCGTCCCTGCGCGCCGCCGACGACCGGTCAGCTCTGATCGCCTTGCAGCTGACCGGTGGCGAGCACGCGGCGCAGGAGACGGCGGGAAGGATCATCGCCAACCTCGAGGAGGCGTCGAGCGGCCTGGACGTGAGCCCGACCGGTCCCGCGGCGGTGGGGCTGGCGGTGGACGAGCAGGCGGAGAGCGACCTGGTCTCCGCGGAGATGGTGACCTTGCCGATCACCCTGCTTGTGCTTCTGCTGGTCTTCGGCTCGGCGATCGCAGCCGGTCTGCCGCTGCTGGTGGGTGCCGGTGCGGTCGTCGGGACGTTGGCAGTGCTAGGGCTGATAGCCGACGCGACCACGATGTCGAGCTATGCCCTCAACCTGACCACTGCTCTCGGGTTCGGACTGGCGGTGGACTACAGCCTGTTCCTGGTCACCCGGTTCCGTGAGGAACGCCGCGCGGGGCGCTCGGTCGAGGCATCGGTGGTGATCGCCGTACGGACCGCCGGCCGTACCGTCGTGTTCTCCGCGGTCACGGTGGCGCTCTCGCTGTCGGCGCTCCTGCTGTTCCCGATGCCGTTCCTGCGGTCATTGGGGTTCGCCGGGATCGCGGTGACCGCGCTCGCCGCGGTGACCGCGGTGGTCGTGGAACCCGCGCTGCTCGCCCTGGTCGGGCACCGGCTCGACCGGGTCGACCTGTTCGCCCCGATCCGCCGGCGGATCACCCGACGCCGCGCCCACGTAAGCGAGGACCGGCTGGTCTGGCACCGGGTGGCCGCCTTCGTCATGCGCCGCCCCGTCCTGATCCTCGTCTCGGTCAGCGCCGTACTCATCCTGCTGCTCCTACCGTTCGCCGGCGTGCGGTTCGGGCTGTTGGACCACCGCACCCTTCCAGCAGAGCAGCCCGTGGCCGAAGCGGCCGAACAACTGGCGCGCGACTTCCCGGCCGCGGCCGAAGACCAGATCGCGGTGGTACTCCCGTCGGTGAACGGCGCCGGCTCCGGGCCTGACGATCTGGAGGACTACGCCGCGCGGCTCTCGGCCCTGCCCGGAGTGTCCAAAGTGGAGACCGCCACCGGACAGTACGCCGACGGGCAGCGAAGCGCCCCAACCAGCCAGGAAGCAGCAAGCCTGAGTGCTCGCTACACCGCCCCCGCCGGAACATGGCTGGCCGTCACGCCTTCTGCCGCGGACCCCGCCGACGCACGCGACGTCGTGTCCGACATCCGGGACCAGCCGGCGCCCGGGGAGGTGCTGGTCGGCGGCTCAGCAGCCACCCTGGTTGATGCCACCGACACGATCGCGGACCGGTTGCCGTTGGCGCTCGCCGTGATCGCGCTGTCGACCTTCGTGTTGCTGTTCCTGTTCACCGGGTCGCTGCTCATCCCGCTGAAGGCGATCGTGACCAACTTGCTCAGCCTCAGCGCAACCTTCGGGGCCCTGGTCTACGTGTTCCAGGAGGGGCACCTGCGCTGGCTGGTCGGCGACTTCACACCCACAGGCACCCTGGAGACCACCCTGCCGGTCCTCGTGTTCTGCATCGCCTTCGGACTCTCGATGGACTACGAGGTCTTCCTGCTCTCCCGGATCACCGAGGCCCACCGCAACGGCGCCACCACCACCGAAGCGGTGGCGCAAGGCTTGCAGCGCACCGGCGGACTGATCACCGCCGCGGCCGCCATTCTGGTCACGGTCTTCTTGGCCCTCGCCGCCTCGAATCTCACCGCCTTGAAGGTGATCGGCGTCGGGTTGACGCTGGCCGTGGTCCTCGACGCCACCATCGTCCGCGGCCTGTTGGTGCCCGCGATTATGCGGCTGGCCGGCGAGGCCAACTGGTGTGCCCCCGCGCCGCTAAGGCGACTGCACAACCGCCTCGGCCTCACCGACTGACTGGACTCCGCCGCACGGAAAGGAGAAGGATCATGGCGACTGCGGACGACGACCCGCGGCGCTGGTGGGCGCTGGCCGCGCTCGGCCTGGCCGTGCTGACCCTCGGCTTCGACATCACGATCATGAACGTCGCCCTGCCGACCATCGCCACCGAGCTGGAGGTCGGAACCGATGGCCTGCAGTGGATGGTCAACGCCTATGTCCTGGTGATCGCCGGCCTGATGCTCACCTGCGGGACTTTGGGCGACCGTTACGGCCGCAAACGGCTGCTCCTCATCGGTCTCGGCCTGTTCGGGATCTCCTCGGCTATCGCCGCCGGGGTCGACTCGGCCGCCTTGGTGATCGCCGCACGCGGCGTGATGGGGATGGGAGCGGCCATCATGTTGCCGGTCGCGTTCGCGGTCCTTGCCGCGCTGTTCGGCCCGGCCGAGCGCGGCAAGGCGGTCTCGCTACTGGTGATGGGGCTCGGCGTCGGTATCCCGCTGGGGCCGATCATCGGCGGCTACCTGCTCGAGCACTTCTGGTGGGGGTCGATCTTCCTGATCAACGTCCCGATCGCGATCATCGGCGCCATCGCCATCGCGGTCCTGCTCCCGGAGTCGCGCGACCCAACGCCACGCCGCCCCGACTTGCTGGGGGCGGTGCTGTCCACGGCCGGGCTCACCTCGCTCGTTTACGGGGTGATCGAGGCCCCCAGTCGCGGCTGGTCCGATTCGGTCACGATCGGGGCGATCAGTGCCGGAGTGCTGGTGCTGGCGGGCTTCGTGGCTTGGGAGCTACGGGTACGCGACCCGATGGTCGACCTGCACCTGTTCACCCGGCCACAGTTCCTGTGGGCCAGCATCGCCGGCGTCCTCGTGACCTTCGGCATGCTCGGACTGCTGTTCGTCGTCCCGCAGTACCTGCAGTTCGTCGCCGGTCACGACGCCCTCGGCACCGGACTGCGGCTGCTCCCGCTGATCGGCGGCCTGGTCGTCGGCGCCCCGGCCGGGGAGCGGCTCGCCGCGCGCGCCGGCTACCGGGTGCCCGTATCGGCCGGCTTGGCGATCCTGGCTACCGGAGGGGCCATCGGGGCGCTCACCGACCTCCAGTCCAGCTATGGGTTTGTCGCAACCTGGCTCGCCACGGCCGGACTCGGGATCGGAATGGCGCTCGCGCCGGCCATGGACGCGGTGCTCGACGCGCTGTCGACCGAGCAAGCCGGGAGCGGTACCGCGATCACCATGACCCTGCGCCAGACCGGCGGCGCCCTCGGCGTCGCCCTGCTCGGCAGCCTCCTCGCCGAGGGCTACGCCAGTCGGGTGAACACCGCCGGCTTGCCGGCCGAGGCGGCGGCCGCCGCCCGCGAATCCATCGCCGGAGCCCTCGCTGCCGCCACCCGCTTGAGTGAGCCAGCGCTCGCGTCCAGCGCCACAAGCGCCTACCTGCACGGCATGTCCCTGGTGCTGATCACCACCGCGATCACCGCCGGGCTCAGCGCCGTGCTCATCGCGCTGCGCCTGCCCGGCAAACCCACCGCCGGCAGCCGCGCCACCGGCAGCTCCACTGCCGGCAGCCCTGAGCGTCACTTCCCACAAGCCAGCACCGTCCCCGAGGATCGGAGCACCGACTGATGCTGATGAACAGAGTGGAGACCGTCTTGGTCACCAGCCCCGCCAACCGAGCCTTCCAGCGCTGCGTCGAGGCCCCGATGCTGCGCCGGCTCGGCGGCCGCACCCCCGGCGCGCGGGCGTTGGAGATCGGCTGCGGCTCGGGCTACGGCACCAAGCTCATCATCGACCAGTTCGGCGCCGCCACCGTGGACGCCGTCGACCTCGACCCCGCGATGGTGACCCGGGCCCGCCGCCGGCTGCGCCGGTATGCCGACCAGGTCCGCGTCGTGCAGGGCAGCGCCGACGACCTGCAGGCAGCGTTGGGCGCAGGTGACGCAGCCTACGACGCCGTGTTCGACTTCGGAATCATCCACCACATCACCAACTGGCGTGATGCCGTGGCCGAGGTCGCCCGGGTCCTGCGCCCCGGGGGCCGGTTCTTCTTCCTCGAGGTCACCGCCGCCGCGCTCGCTCGGCCCAGCTACCGACGGCTACTGGACCACCCGACCGAGGACCGGTTCACCGCCAGGCAGTTCCTCGCCGAGCTCACCGACCCCGGACTCGATCCTGCCGACAACTGGCGTACCTACGTCGGCAGCGACTATCTCGCCGGCGTCGCCCAGAAGCCATGACCCACGGAGACCTACCAATGCCCGAGCCGGGTGGTCACCCGACCGCGTATCGCGGCCGGGAGGCTGGACTCCCCTCCGGAGACCTACCGCTGCCAGCGCACACACCAGCGCACACAACTGCGCGAGCACAAACCGATGACCGACCGAGTGCCGGACTCGGCACCGGTGACTGTGACTTCCGTCGAGCCACGCCCCGAGAAGGGACCATCCGATGACATTCTCCGACCTCAAGACCGCCGACAGCACGATCGCACTCCTCCGGGACCCGTACCGCTACATCTCCCGCCGGGCTGCCGACCTGGGTGAGGACGTCTTCGAGACACGACTACTGCTGCGGCAGACCACCTGCATGACTGGCGCCGAGGCCGCCGGTGTCTTCTACGACCCGGCCCGCTTCCAGCGGGCCGGAGCCGCCCCGCCACCACTGCAGAAGACCCTCTTCGGCCAGGGAGGCGTGCAGGGCCTCGACGGCGAGCACCACCGGAAGCGCAAGGCGATGTTCCTTCAGATCATTCAGCCTGACCGAGTCGAAGTTCTGGCAGAACTCGTGACCCAACATTGGCGAAGGGCAGTCGGGTACTGGGCGCTCGCCGGACAGATCGACCTCTACCCGCAGCTCCAGCTGCTCCTGACCCGGGCAGTCTGCGAGTGGGCAGGGGTGCCGCTCCCGGAGGCCGAGGTCGAGAACCGCACTCGGCAGCTGACCGCGCTCTTCGACGACGCCGGCGACATCGGCCTGGGTCACCGGCGGTCCCGGGCAGCACGCAAGGCCGCAGAATCATGGACTGCCGACGTCATCAAACAGATCCGCTCGGGCCGACTGGCAGTCCCCGACTGGTCCGCGGCTTCGATCATCGCCCACCATCAGGAGCCCGACGGTCGGCCGATGGAACCCCGGGTCGCCGCGGTCGAGCTCCTCAACGTGCTACGCCCCACCGTCGCAACGGCGGTCTACATCACCTTCGTCGCACACGCCCTCGAAGCGCACCCGACCTGGCGCGAACGCCTCGCCCAGGGCAACGGAACCGAGGACCTGGCATTCATCGAGGAGGTACGGCGCACCTACCCGTTCTTCCCCGCCGCCGCCGCGATCGTGCGCGAGGAGTTCGACTGGCGAGGCCACCGCTTTCCCCAGGGCCGGCGCGTACTGCTGGACCTGTACGGCACCAACCACGACCCTCGAACGTGGCAGCAGCCCACGCGCTTCGATCCCGAACGATTCCTGCGCGAAGACCCCGACCCGTTCGCGTTCGTGCCCCAAGGCGGCGGCGACCCCGCCGTGCACCATCGCTGCCCGGGCGAGCCCGTCGCCACCCGACTCATGGGCACGGCACTCGACCAGCTGACCAGGCACCTGACCTACACCCCGGTGCAGCCGCTGGCCGCCGTGGACTACCGCCGGCTCCCCGCCCTGCCAAAGGGTGGCTATCGCATCAAGAGCATCTCCGCGCGGCGGCACTGAACAGCCAGCCGCGTCAGCCCGGAGCGCTCCTCGAATCGCAGGAGCCTGGACCTCGTCCGCATGCCCGACGACTACGGCTGCCGCGGTCGCTGCGCTGGCCACTCCGACCCGTTTGGCATATCATCGCTATATGACGATGATGAGCACGGTCGGCGCGGCAACCGACGAGCTTGATGAGCGGGCGGCGCTGGTACCGGCGGCGTGCCTGTTCCGGGCGCTGGGTGACCCCTCGCGGCTGGTGATCCTTCAGCACCTGACGATGGGGGAGCATCGGGTGGTGGACCTGGTGGCCCACCTGGGGCTGGCGCAGTCGACGGTGTCAAAGCACCTGGCCTGCCTGCGCGGGTGCGGCCTGGTTGATTCTCGGCCGGTCGGACGCGCATCGGTCTTCGCACTGACCGAGCCCGAGCTGGTGCTCCGCGTGCTCGGGACCGTCGACGAGCTCCTCGCCGCCACCGGGGAGGCCGCCGTGCTGTGTTCGAACGCCGGCGAGCCTCGACCGGCTCCCCGTCGAGGAGCGGGGCGCTGATGGGTGCGGGGCACGGCCACGGGCACGCGAGTGCCTCGGGTCGGCACCGGTGGCGGCTGACGGTCGCCTTCTGCCTGGTGGCCGGCTTCTTCGGGGTGGAGCTCGGGTTCGGGCTGTGGTCCGGCTCGCTGGCGCTGCTGTCGGATGCGGGGCACATGGCCGCCGACGTGGTCGCCTTGGGCGCCGCCCTGGCCGCGACCAGGATCGCCACCCGCAAGGACACCACCGGCATGCGCACTTTCGGTTCCTACCGCGCCGAGGTGTTCGCCTCCGGCCTGGCGGTGCTGCTGATGCTCGGCGTGGCGGCGTACGTCTCGATCGCGGCGATCGGCCGGATCGGGGCCTCGGTCGAAGTCGAAAGCGGGGCGATGCTGATCGTCGGCGCGATCGGCCTGGCGGTGAACGTGGCCGCGCTGCTGCTGTTGCGCGGCGGCGCGAACGAGAGCCTGAACGTGAAGGGTGCCTATCTCGAGGTGGTAGCCGACACCGTGGGTTCGGTGGGGGTGATCGTGGCCGGCGTGCTGGTCGCCCGCACCGGAAGCGCGTGGTGGGACACCGCCATCGCGTTCGCCATCGCGGTCTTCGTCGCCGTCCGTGCCGTCATCTTGGGGCGCGAGGTGCTGGCGGTCCTCGGGCAGCATGCGCCGGCCGGCGTTGAGCCCGCCCGGGTCGAGGACGAGCTGGCCGGCATCGCGGGAGTGACCGACGTGCACGACCTGCACCTGTGGACGCTCACCTCGGGCATGAACGTCGCGACGGCCCACCTGGTGGCGGCCACCGCCGCCGACACCGACGGGGTGCTCGCTGCGGCGCGCGACGTGCTGCGCCAGCAGTTCGGCGTAGAGCACGCCACCCTCCAGGTCGAAACCGACCCGGCCTCGTGCCACGAGATGTCCTGGTGACCCTCCGGGTCACGCTTCGCGATCTTGCCCAGCGCTCGGCCGACGGCTAAACCAGGAGCGCCGGCCGACTTGGGTTACGGCCGCGCGGTCGACGACCGACGCGGTGCCCGAGCCGCTCCGGCGGCGGCAATTTGAGCTAAGGAAGAAACTTGTCCAGCCAGCGAAGGAACGGCCCGATGACTCGTCGCTCATGGATCTGGCGGGACAACACTTGGTCGCGGATGGTCTGGGTGGTGCGGCGGATGAGGGCGACCGGGGTGGCGCGTGCGCCGAGCAGGGCCGCCCGCCGGTCAAGGAACCTGGCGCAGTCGGCGCACACGGTCACCTCCGGGTGGGCACCGAGGTGCACCATTCGATCGGGCGGGTAGGGCTGGCCGCAGCACCAGCACCCACCGGTGTGGGGCTGGGCGTCGCCGGTGTCCGGGGCCGCGCTCACCTGGCTAGTTTCCCACCGACGCGTCTGGCCCGCGGGGCGGTCAGGTGAGGTCGGCCCACACCTGCCGTCCGGTCTCGGCGAGCGCGTACAGGGTCGCGGCGGTCCCGGGCGGGTCGCCGGCCGTCTGTCGCCAGGTGGCCCGGTGGGCCTCGGTGCAGAACAGGTTGGCCTCGGGGCAGAAGTCGTCCTGGACGTTGGTGCACGGCCCGCCGGGGAGCCATCCGACGACCGGGCTACCCGCGGGCGGATTGCCCGCGGTGATGGTGATCCGGAGGCCTGCGCCGCAGGCCGGGCAGCGGGTGTCGAGGACGGCGTCGAGCTCGAGGGCGGCGGGGATGCCGATGCCGTCGAAGGCGCACCAGGTCCAGTACCCGTGGCCGCCCAGGAGCAGCCGGTGCCGGGCGGGCGTGACGGCCAGGCCGCCGGCCGCGACGACCGCGCCCGAGTCGTCGCGGCTGATGGCGCCGCTAGCGGCCAGCCTGCCGAGCTCGGCCTCGACCTGTCCTTCTGTGAGGCCCACTTCGGTGGCCAGCATGGATGCGGGGACGGGGGCCGCAATGGCCAGCAGTCGCGTGAACGCGGCCCGGCGCACCCGCGCCGCATCGGCGTCACGACCTCGAGCAGCCCCGCGGTCGGGGTCTGCAGCTCCTCAGTCATCGCTCCGGGTTCCTCTCAGGCACAACAGGAGGTGGGCATCAGGTCGCGGAACAGGCCGGCGGCCAGGCGCAGGCTCTCGGCCATCGTCAGGTACGGCGCCCACGTGTTGGCGAGGTCGTCGACGGTCATCCGGGTCTTGATGGCGTAGGTGGCGGCCAACATGATCTCCCCGGCGCCGTCGGCGACCGCGTGCACGCCGAGCACCCGGCCGGTGCCGGTGTCGGCGACCAGCTTGACCGCACCCCGGGTGTCCCGGTTCACCAGCGCTCGCGGCACGTCGGCCAGGTCGAGCACCCGGCACTCGCACGAGAACCCGGCCGCGAGTGCGGCGGCCTCGGTCAGGCCGGCGGAGGCGACCTGCGGGCGGGTGAACGTCACCGCCGGGAGCCCGGCGTAGTCCACGGTCCGCTTCCCTTCCGGGTGCAAGGCGTTCGCGGCGGCGACGTGCCCGGCTGCGGCGGCGACGTAGACGTACTGCGGGGTGCCGACGACGTCGCCGGCGGCGAACACGCGGGGGTTGCCGGTGGCGTGGTGCTCGTCCACGACGACGAAACCCCGGTCGTCGACAGCGACGCCGGCCGCGGGCAGGTTCAGCGCGGCCGTGTCCGGGCGGCGGCCGGTCGCCACCAGCATCCGCTGGGCCTCGACCCGGGCCCCCGAGACCGTGGTCACCACCACGCCGCCCTCCAAAGGGTCGGCGGTGATGGCGTGCTCCTCGATCACGGTGATGCCGTCCTCGGCGAACACCCTGCGCATCACCGCCGCGAGCTCCGGTTCGGTGTGCGGCGCCAGCCGGCCGACCACGATGACCCGAGTACCCAGGTGCGCGAACAACTGGGCCTGTTCCATCCCGACGTAGCCGCCGCCGATGACCACCAGCGAGGCCGGCAGCTCGCGCAGCTCCATCGCGGTGGTCGAGGTCAGGTATTCCACCTGCTCCAGCCCGGGGATGCCACCGATGTGCGGCCGCGCTCCGGTGGCCACCACATAGCCGCGAGCTCGCAGCGGCCGACCGTCCACCTCCAGCGTCTCGGGGTCGCGGAACCGGGCCTCGCCTTCGACGATGTCGAACCCGTGTGCGGCCGCGACGTCGGCGTACTTGGCCTGCCGCAGGAACGAGACCAGTTCGTCCTTCTGGTCCATCAGCGCCGCCAGGTCTACGCCGCCCGCGCCGGTGGGCACGCCGAGGAACGGGTTGGTCAGCGCGGCGTGCCTGCCAGCGGCGGCCAGCAGCGCCTTGGACGGGACACAGCCGCGGTTCACGCAGGTTCCGCCCAGGACGCCGCGCTCGATGACGACGGCCGTGGCACCTCGCCGGCGGGCCTCGATTGCGGCCGCCATCGCTGCGCCGCCGGATCCAATGACTGCGAGGTCCACGTCGTAGCGGTCGCGGGACGCGATGTTGGTGCCGGTGTGCTCGGTCAAGGTTCTCCTGATGGAACGCCGGGTCAAGGGGCGGTACGGTGCTCATCCTGAACCTTCCAGCACAATGGAAGGTCAAGTGCCGTCGGAAGGAGCACCATGCGAATCGGCGAGTTGGCCGAGGCGACCGGCACCACTACCAAGACGCTGCGGTTCTACGAGGAGGCCGGCCTCCTGCCGCCCACCCACCGGGCCAGCAACGGATACCGGGACTACGGAGCCGACGCGGTGACCCGCCTGGACTTCATCCGCCGCGGCCGCGCCGCCGGACTCACCTTGGCCCAGATCCGCGAGGTCATCGACATCCGCGACACCGGGCAAACGCCCTGCAGTCACGTGCACGACCTGCTCACCATCCGACTGACCGACATCGACCGACAGATCGCCGATCTCCGAGAGCTTCGCGCCACCGTCGCCCGGCTGCGTCATGAAGCCGGACGGGCCGACCCAGCCGCATGCGACGCCGAGGACGTCTGCCGCTACCTGTGACCCCTCCCGCCGCGACGCAGACGGTGGGGCTGCGATCCGCCAAAGGATCTGGTTGGCGGATTCCGAGCCTGGCGTTCCGAGCACCTCGACACGGCTTGGTCGCGAGGACGCTGGAGCCGGGGCGTCGTCATTGCTCCGGAGTCGAGTTCGAACTCTACGGTGAAAAGTGACTACAGGTCGTAGTAGAGCTCGAACCCACTGGCGGACGAGTGAGCGTCGCATCCATCCGACTGCACTCGAGTCACGGGTCCATTCGTGTCTGGATGCGGGTGAGGGTGTCGCGCGTCAGGATTTCTGGCAGGGACTTTTAGTCAGTCCCTGAAGGAGAATCCGAACCATGGGTAGACCCCCTGTGATCCCTGCTGAGCAGAAGACACGCATCGTGTTGAGCGTGCTCGCCGGGGAGATGACGATCGCCGAGGCGGCTCGCCGGGAGAAGGTCAGCGAGCAGTCGATCGGCCGGTGGAAGGCCGACTTCCTCGAGGCCGGCAGGACCGCGTTGGCGGCCGGCCGATCGGGACCCTCGACCAGGGAGCAGCAGCTCGAGGCCGAGATCGCGGATCTGACCCAAGCGCTGGGTGAGGCCGCGGTCGAGTTGAGGGTGTGGAAGAAGTCCGCGGAGGGCCGGTTGGGCCCTTCGAGGACCTCGAGGTGATCAGGCTGCAGGCCGGGATGTCGACCGCGAGGTGGTGCGAGAAGTTCGACATCCCGGAACGGACCTGGCGACGATGGCAGGCCCGTGCCCGTGCTGGCGAACAGACCAAAGGACCGTGGCCCAGACCGGCGCGCGAGGCTGCCCGCGACCGGGTGCTGGCACATGCGAACGCGCACCCGGCGTGGGGGCACCGCAAGATCTGGGCGATGGTGCGCCACGAGGGTCACGTAGTCAGCGAAGCCACGGTGCTGGGGGTGGAGCGTGTCAAGAATTCTGTGTAAGGCAGTCGATCTCTTTACTTTCTCGGGTGGGTTCTACAGGTGGGGGTTGATGCGGTCGGGGTAGGCGATCGCGAGCTGGGCCAGGGCTTGCTTCCAGTTCGTGACG
>WLJH01000058.1 GCA_009701885.1 Actinomycetota bacterium | reverse complement strand
GCCATCACCGCCGAACTCCACCTCGCAGCAGCAGCCGTCAACCTCCAGCGACTTCACAACAACGCACTGACCACCTGAGCACCGCTCCGGGCACCCCCGTGCCCGCCACGTCCCAACACCCATCAGGCAAAGCCCAACAGCCACCAGGTCGAACCGGAACGCCACACAACGAGCTGGACGCCGAGGGGCCGGCGCAGCGACTGTCCGGGTCGAGCCCCCGGCCGTCCACAGCACTCGTCCGGACCCGGCGGCCCACAGCCACCCGTCACCGGCCCCCGCGCGGGACCCGGCTCGACCAACCTCGGGGTCGAGGCCGCACCGTGCGGCCAGCCGAGGAGGCACCATGCACCGATCCATCACGACCCCCCTGTCCCGGTTGCGGAGCCGTCGACCCCTGGACACCGGGACCAGCGCCCCGGGCCAGGGGCAGCCGGTCTGCGACTGCGCCGAGGCTGCCGCTCGTGACCGAGCCGGCCGGCCGGGACGCCACCTGAGCGCCGTGCCCGAGCGGGAGGCGGGGATCACGACCGCGGAGTACGCCGTCGGGACGGCCGCCGGCGCCGGCCTCGCCGGGCTGCTCTACACGATGCTCAGCGGCGGCTTCGGCGACCAGCTGCTCACGACGCTCTTCGACCACGTCCTCGGCCTGCTGGGCGTCGGGTGAACCACCCGTGAGGCGGACCGGTCGTGGCGAGCGGGGTGCGGCCACCGCCGAGCTCGCGATGGTGCTGCCGATGCTCCTCGCCGTCACGGCCGGCCTGCTCTGGCTGCTGGTGGTGGGCCTGGGCCAGATGCGGACCACCGATGCCGCCCGCGAGGCGGCTCGCGCGCTGGCCCGGGGCGAGGACCCCGGCACGGCCACCGACCTGGCCACGCGGATCGGCCCGCCCGGCAGCCGGGTCTCGGTCCAGGAGTCCTCGGGCCTGGTCATCGTCACGGTCCGCGCCG
The DNA here is from genome assembly GCA_009701885.1 of Actinomycetota bacterium. Classification (GTDB taxonomy): domain Bacteria; phylum Actinomycetota; class Actinomycetes; order Propionibacteriales; family Nocardioidaceae; genus Nocardioides. The sequence goes on along the minus strand of WLJH01000058.1, from coordinate 15,646 downwards.
AGGTCGACGGTCCGGGTGGGCTGCTCGCGGTCCTGCCGGGCGCGGACCTGGAGGCGTCCGCGACCGCGGCGCTCGAGCCGGCCGCCGGCGGCGTGCCGTGAGCCGGCGCCGCACCCTGTCATGCGCGGTGAGCTCGTGTCCGCGGGAGGCGCGGAGCCATCGGGCGCCTCGGACGGCGTGGGCCGACCTCCCTGGCCGCGACCGAGTCGCGCGGAGAGCGCGGGTGGAGCAGCGGGGGTGGAGGGCTCGGGCGCCTCGGACGGCGGGGACCGACCTCCCTGGCCGAGACCGAGTCGCGCGGAGAGCGCGGGTGGAGCGGAGGGGGCGGGGAGTCCGGGCGCGGACCGACCACGGCGGCGCGACGGTCGCCGCCGTCGCCTGCCTCGGGCTGCTCCTGCTGGTCGGGCTGGCGCTGGGCGAGGTGGGGGCGTGGTTCGCCGCGCATCGTCAGGTCCGGGCCGCCGCCGACCTCGCGGCCCTGGCCGGTGCGGGTGCGGTGACCGCCGACCCCTGCGGGCGGGCCGAGGACGTGGCGGGCAGCAACGGCGCACGGCTGCTCTCGTGCGCTGTCGAGGGCCGGGCCGTCCGCGTGGTCGTGGGCCTCGACGCCCCGACGCGGCTCGGGCCCGCGCACGAGCTCACCGGCACCGCCCTGGCTGGCCCCGGCTGAGGCCGGACCAGGCGGCGAGCGGCGTCGAGTCAGTCGAGTCCGGCGCACGATCCCGGAGGGACGCGCCGGTCCGGGGGGCGCTGGGGGTCCTGCCGGCAAGACGCCGGAAGGATGCGCCGGATCGGGGGGTCAGGGGGTCGCGCCCGCGCACGTCGACGAGAAGGAGCGCCGGCTCGGCGGGGCAGCGGGTCGGCGCGGACCTCAGTGCGGCTTGTCGTCCTGGTTCTCGAGCCTCTCGCGGGCCTCGACCCGGTCGAGCTTCTCCGAGAGCTCGGAGAGCTGCTTGTGCTCGCGGCGGGCCTTGAGGGCGCGGCGGGCGCCGAAGCGGGTGATCGAGATGCCCAGCAGCACCGCCGCGGCAGCGACGAGGCCCAGGACGAAGAGGGTGACCGGCGAGACCTCGATCCGGAGCACCTCCAGCCCGCTCGTCGTGGACTCCGCGGTGAACAGGCCGGCGAGCAGGAGGACGACGCCGGCGGCGAGGACGAGCAGACCCAGGACGACCATGGCCGCAGCGTAGGGCCGCCGCAGCCGCGGCGACACCCTCCCGCGTGGGACGTCATGCGGACGGGACGTCCGCTGCTGCGGTCCGCATGACGTCCGAGGGTCGGCAGTCCGAGCCACCGGGCCACGGCACCACCGACCCGCGCACGAGGCGGAGTGGCGGGACGCTCAGCCGAGCGGTGCGTGGGCGAGCAGCACGTCGAGCAGCCGCAGGGCGCCGGCCTTGTCGAGCGGGTTGTTCTGGTTGCCGCACTTGGGCGACTGGATGCAGGAGGGGCACCCCTCGACGCACTCGCAGGAGGCGATGGTCTCGCGGGTGGCGCGCAGCCAGGCGGGCGCGGCGTCGTACCCCCGCTCGGCGAAGCCGGCCCCACCCGGGTGCCCGTCGTGGACGAAGACGGTGAGGGTCCCGGTGTCGGGGTGCAGGGCCGTGGAGACGCCGCCGATGTCCCAGCGGTCGCAGGTGGCGAAGAGGGGCAGCAGGCCGATCGAGCAGTGCTCCGCGGCGTGCGCGGCGCCGGGCAGGTCGGCGGGGTCGATCCCGCTGGCCTCCAGCTCGGCCGGCGGCACGGTCCACCACACGGCACTGGTGCGCAGGGTGCGCTCGGGCAGGTCGAGCGGCTCCTCGCCGAGCACCTCGCCGCTGGGCTGGCGGCGCCGCAGGAACGAGACCACCTGCTGGGAGACGTCGACCTGGCCGAGCGCCAGCCGGCACGGCCCCCAGCGCTGCGAGGCGACCTCGGAGACGATGCTGATGTCGGTCAGCTCGCGCGCGGAGGTGGAGTAGTCGGGGTCGGCGCGCTCGAGCACCGCGACGTGCTCGTCGAGGTCGAGGTCCTGCACGAGGTAGGTCTCGCCACGGTGGACGTAGACGGCGCCGGCGTGCGCCGAGGAGTGGGCACGCCCGCCGTCGACGGTGCCCACGACCCGACCGGTGCCGGCCTCGACCAGCTGCACCTGCCCGCCCCCGGCGGAGCGGATGTCGGCGAGGTCGACGGCCCGCGAGGCATCGGTCCAGAACCAGCCGTGCGGGCGCCGCCGCAGCAGCCCGCGCGCCACGAGGTCGGCCAGGACCGGCTCCGCGCCGGGCCAGTACGCCGCCAGGTCGGCGCGCGTGAGTGGCCGCTCCTGCGCGGCCGCGGCGAGGTGGGGGCCGAGCACGTAGGGGTTGGTCGGGTCGAACACCGTCGCCTCGACCGGCCGCCCGAAGAGCGAGCCGGGGTGGTGCACGAGGTAGGTGTCGAGCGGGTCGTCGCGGGCCACGAGCAGCGCGGCGGCGTCCTGCGCACCGCGCCCGGCGCGCCCCACCTGCTGCCAGAAGGCGGCGCGGGTGCCCGGGAAGCCGGCGACCAGCACGGCGTCGAGGCCGCTCACGTCGATGCCGAGCTCGAGCGCGTTGGTCGCGGCCAGCCCGACGAGCTCGCCCGAGCGCAGCCGCTGCTCGATCTCGCGCCGCTCTTCGGGGAGGTAGCCGCCGCGGTAGGCCGCGACCCGCCCGGCCAGGGACGGGTCCACCTCGTCCAGCAACGAGGCGGCGGTCATCGCGACCTGCTCGGCGCCGCGGCGCGAGCGGACGAAGGCCAACGTGCGCACGCCGCCGACCACCAGGTCGGTGAGCAGGTCGGCGGTCTCGGAGGACGCCGCCCGCCGCACCGGCGCCCCGTTCTCCCCGAGGTGCTCGGTCAGGGGCGGCTCCCACATGCCGACGGTGACCCGCCCGCGCGGGGAGGCGTCCTCGTCGACGGCCAGCACGTCGAGGCCGGTCAGCAGCCCGGCCGCGGCGGCCGGGTCGGCCACGGTCGCGGACGCCAGCACGAAGGTCGGCTCCGCGCCGTACGTCGCCGCCACCCGCCGCAGCCGCCGCAGCACGTGGGCGACGTGGGCCCCGAAGACCCCGCGGTAGTGGTGGCACTCGTCGACGACCACGAGGTCGAGCGAGCGCCAGAAGCCGGTCCACCGCTCGTGGCCGGGCAGCAGGCTGCGGTGGAGCATGTCGGGGTTGGTCAGGACGTACTCCCCGTGGTCGCGGGTCCACTCCCGCTGCTCCCGGCTGCTGTCCCCGTCGTGGGTCGCCACGCGCACGTCGAGCCCGAGACCGACCAGCCCGGCCATCTGGTCCTGGGCCAGTGCCTTGGTCGGGGCGAGGTAGAGCACCGAGGCGCCCCGCTGCCCGCGCGACCCGCGCCGCTCCAGCACCCGCGCGAGCGCCGGCACCTGGAAGGCCAGCGACTTGCCCGACGCGGTGCCGGTGGAGACCACCACGTGCCGGCCCGACCACGCCGCGTCGGCGGCCTCGACCTGGTGGGCCCACGGCTGGGCGATCCCGCGGGCGGCGTACGCCGAGCGCACCTCGTCGGGGACCCAGCCCGGCCACGGGGCGTGGACGCCCTCGCGCGGCGCCAGCTCCTCGACGTGCCGCAGCCGCTCGGCGCGGACGCCTGCGGTGGCGAGCCGGTGCAGGATGCCCCGCGACCCGGCGGGCCCGGGGTGCTCGGGCACCGGCGCCCGGAGGGCGGTCGGGGACGGCACGCTGGACATGCTCCGATCGTCCCAGGCGCCGCCGACGGCGTCGCGCCCACCACCGCCCCGCGACCGCCCCGCGACCGCCCCACCACCGGCTCATCGCCGGTCCGGGCCGCACCCGCGGACGTCCGCGGATGCCCGTCCGGGTGTGCCGACCGGGGACGGCTGCATTTACCTTCGTTCGCGCGCCTCGGGGCGTCGTGGTTTCATATCCTTTGGTCGATCGACGGGACAGGGGGCCTCCCCGCGTCCAGGCCACCAGAACCGTTCGACACACCCGCAGGCTGACAGGGAGTTACACGTGGACCTCACCCTCGCCACGCGCGACGTCGATGGGACGACCGTGGTCGCCGTCGGCGGTGAGATCGATGTCTACACAGCGCCGAAGCTGCGCGACAAGATCACCGAGCTGGTCGCCGCGGGTGTCTACGACCTCGTGATCGACATGGAGGCCGTGGAGTTCCTCGACTCCACCGGTCTCGGCGTGCTGGTCGGCGGCCTGAAGAAGGTCCGCGCCCACGACGGCTCGCTGCAGCTGGTCTGCACCCAGGACCGCCTGCTCAAGATCTTCAGGATCACCGGCCTGGCCAAGGTCTTCGTGATCCACGAGAGCGCCGAGGCCGCGCTCGCCGCCTCCTGACGGCGCGCCACCTCCGCAGCCCCACGTCGCGACGCCCCGCCTGCCGGCGCAGCGCGCTGACGTCGTACGCCGCCACGCGAGCGTCGGGGCGCGCCCCGTCCGGGTGACACGCGTGTGGTCCCGGTCACACTGTGCTGCTGCGCGTCGGTGAGCCGTGCGTAGACTCCGGCTCGATCCAGTGAGACGTGCCTCACATCCGTGTGCGCGCGTCCATCCGAGCTGAAGCTCCCACACCAGGAGGAAGCGCATGACGGGGACCGTTCCCGCCGTCGTTGAAGTCTCCGGTGGCAACCTCGTGCTCGTCGTCGTCGTCGCCCTCATCGCACTCGGTGCGCTGGCGATGGCCGCGATGTTCCGACGCGAGGTCATGTCCGCCGCCGAGGGCACCGACAACATGAAGTCCATCGCCCAGGCCGTGCAGGAGGGGGCCAACGCCTACCTCCAGCGGCAGTTCCGCACCCTGGCCGTCTTCGCCGGCATCGCGTTCTTCGCGCTGCTGGCGCTGCCCGCCGACGACGCGACCGTGCGGATCTTCCGCTCGGTGGCCTTCCTCTTCGGTGCCGGCTTCTCCGCTGCGGTGGGCTACCTCGGCATGAACCTCGCCGTCCAGGCCAACCTGAGGGTGGCTGCGGCCGCGCAGACCCAGGGGCGCGACCCGGCCATGCACATCGGCTTCCGCACCGGCGCCACCGTCGGCATGCTCACCGTGGGCCTGGGCCTGCTGGGTGCCAGCGTGGTGGTCCTCGCGTTCCAGGACGACGCCCCGGTGGTGCTCGAGGGCTTCGGCTTCGGTGCGGCGCTGCTGGCGATGTTCATGCGGGTCGGCGGCGGCATCTTCACCAAGGCGGCCGACGTCGGTGCCGACCTGGTGGGCAAGGTCGAGAACAACATCCCCGAGGACGACCCGCGCAACGCCGCGACCATCGCCGACAACGTCGGTGACAACGTCGGCGACTGCGCCGGCATGGCCGCGGACCTCTTCGAGTCCTACGCCGTGACCCTGGTCGCCGCGCTGATCCTGGGTTCGCAGGCCTTCGGCGACGCCGGCCTGGTCTTCCCGCTGCTCATCCCGGCCATCGGTGCCCTCACCGCGGTCGCCGGCATCTACCTCTGCCAGCCCCGCGCCGGCGAGAGCGGCTTGACCACCATCAACCGCGCCTTCTACATCTCCGCCGGCATCGGTGCGGTCGCCAGCGTGATCCTCTCCTTCGTCTACCTGCCGAGCTCCTTCGCCGACCTCGACGGGCTGGAGGGCGGGATCAGCCCGCTCGACAGCAACTTCGGGTTCGACGCCGCCGACGGCAACCCCGCGGTGATCGCGGCCGTCGCGGTGCTCATCGGCATCGTGCTGGCGGCAGCCATCCTGGCCCTCACCGGCTACTTCACCGGCACGGAGTACCGACCGGTCAAGGACGTCGGCGCCACCTCGCAGACCGGCGCTGCCACCGTCATCCTCTCCGGCCTCTCGGTCGGCTTCGAGTCGGCGGTCTACACGACGCTGGTGATCGGCGCGGCCGTCTTCGGCGCGTTCCTGCTCGGCGCCGGCTCGCTGTCCATCGCGCTGTTCGCCGTCGCGCTCGCCGGTTGCGGCCTGCTCACCACCGTCGGCGTCATCGTCGCGATGGACACCTTCGGACCGGTCTCCGACAACGCCCAGGGCATCGCGGAGATGTCCGGGGACGTCGACGAGGCGGGTGCGCAGATCCTCACCGAGCTCGACGCGGTCGGCAACACGACCAAGGCGATCACCAAGGGCATCGCGATCGCGACGGCCGTGCTGGCCGCGAGTGCCCTGTTCGGCTCCTACATCGGCACCGCGATCGACCGGGTCGCCGACATCGAGGGTGTCACCGACCGTGACGGTCTGGACTTCGTCACCAGCTTCTTCGTCTTCAGTCCCGACGTGCTGGTGGGCCTGCTCATCGGCGTCGCGGTGGTGTTCCTCTTCTCCGGCCTCGCGATCAACGCCGTGGGTCGCGCCGCGGGCGCGGTCGTGATGGAGGTCCGTCGCCAGTTCCGCGACATCCCCGGGATCATGGAGGGCACCGGTCGCCCGGAGTACGGCAAGGTGGTCGACATCGTCACCCGCGACTCCCTGCGCGAGCTGGCGACCCCCGGCATCCTCGCGATCCTCGCCCCGATCGCGGTGGGCTTCGGTCTCGGCGTCGGCGCCCTGGCCGGCTTCCTGGCCGGCGCGATCGGTGCCGGCACGCTCATGGCGGTCTTCCTCGCCAACGCCGGTGGCGCGTGGGACAACGCCAAGAAGCTGGTCGAGGACGGCCACCACGGCGGCAAGGGCTCCGAGGCCCACGCGGCCACCGTCATCGGTGACACCGTCGGGGACCCGTTCAAGGACACCGCCGGCCCGGCCATCAACCCGCTCATCAAGGTGATGAACCTGGTCTCGCTGCTCATCGTCGGTGCGGTCATCAGCCTCACCTACGGCGAGAACGCCAACCGGCCCGTCGCCGTCACCATCGCGGTGCTGGCCGCCGTCGGCATCGCGGTCGCCGTCTACCTGTCCAAGCGCCGCTCGGCGGTCATCTCCGACGAGGCACCTGCCTCCGTCGTCTGACGCAGCGGGACCCCGCACCACGCACCACGCGCACGGCGCCCCCTCCCGAGCGGGAGGGGGCGCCGTCTGCTGTCCGGACCGTCCAGGGGTTGCGGCCGCCGCTCAGCGGCGCTTGAGCACCGTCAGCTTCAGCACCTTCGAGCGGGACTCCTCGGTCGCGCCGGAGCCGGAGTAGACCGCGGAGAGCTTGTGCTTGCCCGGCTTGAGGCCCTTGACCTTGAGCGTCCGGCTGCCGGAGGCGATCGGGACGGTCTTGAGGGTGCGGGTGCCGTCCAGCACGGTGACCGTGCCGTCGGGGGCGAACCCGTCCACGACCACGCCGAGCACGACACGGACCGGCTTGCCCGCGCGCACCTTCTTCTTGCCCGTGATCGTGGTGGCGGAGGGCAGCTTGGCGACCGGGAGGGCCGAGGTGGTGAAGGTCGCCGGGGCGTACGCCGTGCGGGTCGCGGTCACCGTCACCGACAGGGTGGAGCCCAGGTCGGCGGCCGTGACGGCGTACGTCGCGGCGGTGGCTCCGGCGATCGGCTGGCCGCCGCGGCGCCACTGGTAGGTGAAGGTCGGCGTGGCGCCGGTGCCCCAGGCGCCGGGGTTGGCCGTCAGGGTCTGGCCCAGGCTGTAGGTGCCGGAGACCGACGGCTGCGTGGTGAACGTCGGGGCGTCACCGACCTGGGGCACCACGGCGTTGCTGTCGACAGTGCTGTCGGTCCAACCCTCCTTGGTGCCGGTGACCTTGACGACCACCTGGCGGCCGAGGTCCTCCGGGGCGAGGGTGTAGGTCTTCGCGGTCGCGCCGGCGATCGGCGCGCCGTCGCGCAGCCACTGGTAGGTGTGGGTGACGCCCTCCTCGTTCCAGGTCGGGTCCTGGACGGTGAGGACCTTGCCGACCTTGGCGGTGCCGGCGAGCGTCGCGGCCGAGGAGGCGGCCAGGGGCTGCTCCGGGGCCAGCGGCACGAGCAGGCGGCTGGTCAGCAGGTTGACGACCGGCACGCCGGCGAGGGTGCCGGTGACCCGGGCGTAGACCTCCTTGCCGGCGTCCTCGAGGCCCGGCACGAAGGTGGGGCCGGTCGCACCGGGGACCGGCACGTTGTCGACGAACCACTGGTACGTCGTCGAGACGCCCGGCAGGCTCCAGAGGGGGTTGAGCACCTGCAGCAGCGAGCCGACGCCGGGGATCCCGGTGAGGGCGGGGTCGCTCAGGGCCTCGAGCAGCGGGTTCTCGCCGGTGCCCCCGCCGCCACCGCCGGTGCCGCCGCCGCCACCGCCACCGCCGTCGCCCCCGCCGCTGGGCAGCGGGATCGGGATGACGTTGGTGAACGTCTCCAGCGGCACCAGGCCGAGCAGCGAGCCGGTGACCTTGGCCTGGAGGTTCTTGCCGGCCTGCTCCAGCGTCGGGACGAAGCTCAGGCCGGTGGCGCCCGGGATGGGCACCCCGTTCGCCAACCACTGCACCGAGTTGGTGACGCCCGGCAGGCTCCACTGCGGCGGGGTGAGGGTGAGCGTCTCGCCGACCCCGCCCAGCCCGGAGAGCAGCGGGCCGACGAGGGCCTCGAGCAGGTTGCCGAGCAGCGGGATCTGGCGGGTGCCCGACACGGCGGCGTCGGACAGCCGGACCGCCGAGGCGGCAGGCGTTGCCGTGGCGGGGGCGGCGGTCGCCGGCGCGGCGGCCAGCGTCACCCCGCCGGCGGTGAGGACGAGCGAGAGCGCGGGCGCGAGCGCGCGACGGGACAGCATCAGGTGGTTCCCTCCGGTGGATTCCCATGACCCGACCGGCGCGGACCCTCCCAGGCGCGACCAGTCGTCGATCGACCGTAGGACCGTGCACGGTCCTACGACAGGGGTCCCATCGGTTCCTGCCCGATGGACCTGAGACGCCTCTCACGAGTGGCCCGACCGGACTGGTCCGGTCGGGCCATGCCGCGTGACCGATCGGCCAGGGCTGCTCCGAGGGCCGCCGCGCGCCCCGCCGGGGTGAGGTGCGGGGCAGACGCGGCAGCGGCCAGATCCCCCTCGGGGACCTGGCCGCTGCCGTCGTACGCCGGCGCAGGCGGCAGGGCTCAGCCCAGGGCGGTGATGGCCTCGTGGATCGTGAGGGTGCGGCGGGCGGACTCGACGTGGAGGTTCTCGATCATCTTGTTCTTGTACGTCGCGACGCCGGAGCCGGCGCTCTCGAAGGCCTCGATCAGCCCGCGCGCGTCCTCGACCGCCTCGGCGCTGGGCGCGAACTGCTCGTTGGCGGCCTCGACCTGGCCGGGGTGGATGAGGGTCTTGCCGTCGAAGCCCATCTGACGGCCCTGCACGCACTCGGCGAGGAAGCCCTCGGTGTCCTTCACGTCGTTGTAGACCCCGTCGAGGATCTGCACGCCGGCCGCGCGCGCCGCGAGCAGCGCCAGCGACAGCGAGGTGAGGAGGGGAGCCCGGCCGGGGACGTGCTCGGCGTACAGCTCCTTCACCAGGTCGTTGGTGCCCATGACGATGACGGCGAGCCGGTCGGAGGCCGCCGCGATCTCCCGGGCGTTGAAGATGGCCTCGGGCGTCTCGACCATCGCCCACAGGCGGGTGTGCTCGGGGGCCCCGGCCTCCTCCATCGCCGCGACCAGGCCGCGGACCTCCTCGGCGCTGTTGACCTTGGGTACGACGATGCCGGCCGGGCCCGCCTGGGCGGCCGCGGCCAGGTCGGCGTCGTGCCACTCCGTGCCCAGGCTGTTGACCCGGATGGTGACGGTGCGGCGACCGTACTCACCGCTCGCCGCGGCCGCGCACACGGCGTCGCGGGCGGCGGGCTTGGCCTCGGGGGCGACGGAGTCCTCGAGGTCGAGGATCAGGCCGTCGCAGGGGATCGTCTTGGCCTTCTCCAGCGCCCGGTCGTTGGCGCCGGGCATGTAGAGGACGGAGCGGAGCACGGTGGTCATCTCAGGCCTCCAGGGAGATCGCGTCGTACTGCTGCTTCAGCTCGGGGTCGATCGCGGCCAGCTGCTCGGCCAGCTCGACCATCACCAGGCACTGCTTGAGGGACGCGTCGTCCTCCATCTTGCCGTCGAGCATCACCGCGCCGGTGCCGTCACCCATGGCGGCGACGACGCGACGGGCGTGCTTGATGTCCTCCACGCTCGGGGAGAAGACCTTGTTGGCGATGGCGATCTGCTTGGGGTGCAGGCTCCAGGTGCCGACGCAGCCGAGCAGGAAGGCGTTGCGGAACTGGTCCTCGCACGCGACCACGTCGGCGATGTCGCCGAAGGGGCCGTAGTAGGGGTAGATGCCGTGCATCGCGCACGCGTCGACCATGCGGGCGATCGTGTAGTGCCACAGGTCCTGCTGGAAGACCGCGCGCGGGGCGTCGATCTCGCCGTTCTCGGGGTCCTGACGCACGAGGTAGCCGGGGTGGCCGCCGCCGACGCGGGTGGTCTTCATCCGGCGGTCCGCGGCCAGGTCGGCCGGGCCGAGCGAGAGGCCCTGCATGCGCGGGGAGGCGCCGCAGATCTCCTCGACGTTGGCCACGCCGCGGGCGGTCTCGAGGATGGCGTGCACGAGGATCGGGCGGTCCAGCCCGGCCTTGGCCTCGAGCTGGGCCAGGATGCGGTCGACGTAGTGGATGTCCTCGGCGCCCTGCACCTTCGGCACCATCACGACGTCGAGCTTGTGGCCGATGGCGGGGATCAGCGTGGTCAGGTCGTCGAGCACCCAGGGGCTGTCGAGGGAGTTGATCCGGGTCCAGAGCTGGGTCTTCGCGTCCGGGCCCCCGAGACCCTCGGTGTCCTGGGCGATCCGCACCAGGCCCTCGCGCGCGGCCAGCTTGTTGTCGGCCTTGACGGCGTCCTCGAGGTTGCCCAGCAGCACGTCGACGGTGCCGACCATCTGCGGGATCTTCGCCGCCATCTTCTCGTTGCTGGGGTCGAAGAAGTGGATGGCCCGGCTGGGGCGGGCCGGGATCTCCGTCGGCGGGGTAGGCGCCCCCACGGCGAGGGGGCGGAAGAAGTCCTTGGCGCTCTTGCTCGGCATGGGCGCGAACGTAGCAGCGGGCGGTTACCCGTCGGTATGACCGATCTGACAGCGGACGGGTGCGGCTGTGAGGTTCAGCGGGGCGCCGCTGGACCTGACGGTGGCCGGCTGCAGGTGCGTCGGGGCGGCGTGAGGTTCATCGGGGCGCCGCTGAACCTCACACGTCACCGCCCGCGCCGCGCCGCCGGGACCGCCAGGGCCAGCGGCGCCGGGCCCGCGCAGGCTCGGCCGCGAGCCGGGCGGCGTTCTCCGCCCGCACCGCGGCGATCCGGGCCGCGCGGCGCTCGGCCCACGCGTTGACGGTCTCCTCGACGTCGCGGGGCATGGTGATCAGGGGCGGACCGTCGACGGGGGTGTAGCGGGCGCGGATGACCCGGGCGTTGAAGTCCTCGACCTCGCGGCGTACGTCGGTCTCGACCGTGAAGGAGTCCAGCTTCTCGTCGAGCAGCGCGTCGTCCTTGCGCAGCTGCAGCGCCGGCGGCAGCACGCCGGTGACCTGCTCGCGCTCGATCAGCTTCTTGAGCCACCAGTCGGGGTCGTGCTGCTCGCCGAGCCCCTCGATCGGCTTGCCCGCCCCGGGCAGGTCGTCGAACTCCCCGCGCGCGTGCGCGATCCGGATCTGCTGGTCGACCCACTGGTGCTGGAAGGCGATCCGCGCCGCGGCCGCGGACTCCTTGGAGCGCTTGCGCCGCTCCTGCTCGTCGCGGGCGCGCTGCACCTCGCTCGGCTGGCCCTGCGGCTGGTCGACCACGGCACATTCCCCTCGTCCCGGATGGCCCCAGGGTACGCAGCGGCCCCAGGGCGCCGGCTCGTACGACGGGTGCCGCGACGGCCCACCGAGCGGCTGACCGGGTGGCTGGACCCGGGTCGGCCCGGTGGTCGGCTGGACCCGGGTCGGCCCGGCCCGCCGGGCAGCTCAGCGCGGCCCGGGCGCGAAGAGCGAGAGCACCGACACGGCGAGGACCAGCACCCCGGTCCCGGCGACGGTCAGCAGGGTCGTGGCGGTCCCGGGGCGGGAGCGGTGCAGCGCGAGCGCGAGACCCGAGAGCACGACGAGCACCGCGGTGGGCACGGCCAGCGCGAGGCCGAACAGGATGCCGACGCCGCTCTGCTCCCCGTCGCTGAGGAAGGCGACGGTGGCCCAGGTGATCCCGGCGGCGAGCCCGACCAGGGAGAGGGTGAAGGAACCGAGGGAGAGCGAGCGCACGGAAGTCATGTCCCCAAGGTCGTGGGGAGCAGGGGCCGTGCGCGTGAGCCGGGGTACTCAACCTGTGGCCCCGGCGACCCGCGGCCGGCGGCTGGCGGCGGGCGGGCTAGGAGCCGAGTGCCAGCTGGAACCCGAGCAGCCCGAGGACGGCCACGGTGATCAGCGTGGCCAACGCCGTGAGGACGGTGCTGCCGCTCTCCTCCAGCCGATCCGCGACGAGCGCGAGCACGGCAGCCAGCAGGAACGGCACTACCAGGAAGACCGCGACCACCACCCCGAGCGAGGAGGTGGAGGAGCTGGTGTCGGTCATCGACCAGCCGGCGAGCACGACGCACCCGACGAGGGCGAGGACGTCGAGTGCGAGGACGGAACGGCGCAGGGTGGTCACGTCGCCAGTGTCCCGGAACGGGTGGCGCCCTGGGCCGCTTCGACCTCCTCGGGCACGCGCGGTGCGAGGAGCAGGCAGAGGGCCGCCACAAGCGCGGCGGCCGCGCAGACCGCCCACACGGTGAGGTAGCCCGACATCGGGGCCACACCCTCGTCGGGCCCCTCGAGCGACCCGGTGGCGGCGAGCGCGATCGCGAAGACCGACGAGGCGATCGCACCACCGACGGTCTTGGTCGCGTTGGTCATGCCGGTGGCGAAGCCGGTGCGGTGCGGAGGCGCCGCGGCGGCGGCCGCGGCGGGCAGGGCAGCGACCAGGGCGCCGGAGCCGAGACCGGCGACCGCCATGTTGAGCAGGGTCTGCTGGGTGGTGTCGTGGAAGGGCAGGAACAGGCCGTAGCCCAACGCCACCAGCAGCGCCGAGGCGACCAGGGCGCCGCGCGCGCCCAGCAGCCGCGCGCTGAGCGGCAGCGTGAACGCGCCGATCGCCAGGAACACGACGTACACCCCGACGAGGGTGGAGACGAAGGCCGCGTCGGCGCCCAGGCCGTAGCCCGCGACGTCGGGGTCGGTGCGCGCGAAGGTCGACAGCGGGATCTGCGCACCGAGCACGGACATCCCGAAGAGGAAGGCGGTCAGCTGCACCGGCCACTGCGCCCGGTGCGCCAGCACACGCACGTCGACCATCGGCTCCTCGAGCGAGCGCTCGAGCCGCACGAACGGCACCAGCACCACCAGACCGGCCGCGACCAGCAGCCACGGCAGCGCGCTCGCCGGCCCCATGAGCCGCACGGCGATCAGCCCGCCCATCACCAGGCCGAGGGCGAGGGTGACCAGGCCGAGGCCGCGCAGGTCGAAGGCCCCGAGCAGCGAGTCGCGCCGGGACGCGGTCGGCGTGGCCAGCTGCCCGGGCACGTCCTGCAGGCCGACCCACACCACGACCAGCACGACCGTGACCACGACCGCCGGCAGGGCGAGCAGGAAGCTCATCGAGGTCGCCTCGACCAGCGCCCCGGAGGTGAGCGCGCCGATGATCACCGAGAGCTCCAGCGCCCCGACTAGCACCGCGGCCGAGCGACGGGTGAGCAGCCGCTGACGGGCGGGCCCGGCGGCGGCCGTGCGCCGGTGGATGATGGCCACCTCGAGCGGCAGCCACACGACGTACGCCCCCTGCAGGGCCCACGCGACCAGGAAGGTCGTGAACGAGGGCGCCAGCGCGACGCCCCATGACGCCACGGCCGTGACCGCGGTCGACAGCAGCAGCACCTTCTTGTGGCCGACGAGGTCTCCCAGCCGCGCGAGCGGCGGCACGCACAGCGCGGAGACGATGAGCTGTGCCGCCTCGAACCAGTTGACGTCGGCGTCCTGGATGCCGAGGTGGTCGGCGATGTCGCTGAAGATCGGCGTGTAGTAGCCCTGCAGCACCCCGCTGGCCACCTCGACCGCGACGAGCAGCCCGACGATCGCGGCCAGGCCCTGGGCGGGTCCGAGGTACGGCGAGGTGCGGGTCGCCCCGCCGGTCGTGCCGCTCATGCCGGGCTCCGCTCCGGGCTTCCCTCGGGAAGCTCCTCCAGGAGCCGGCGGTACCACGCGACCCCGTCCAGCAGGTCCTGCACGCCGAGGTGCTCGTCGTGGGAGTGGATCGACTCGCGCTGGGCCTTCGACATGCGGAACGGCGCGAACCGGTAGACCCGCTCGCAGATCGCGGTGAAGTGCCGCGAGTCGGTGGCGGCCATCATCACGTACGGCGCGGGGACGGCCTCGGGGAAGACCTGCTCGATCGTGCGCTCGAGCAGGTCGAAGGCCTCGTCTCCCTCCTCGGCGGTCGAGTACGGCGACAGCGGGCTCGCCGCGCCCTCCTCGACGACCTCGACCGCGACGTGCTTCCCGACCGCGCGGCGCACGTGCGCGAGCACGTCCTCGACGGTGTCGCCGAGCATGACCCGGATGTTGACCCCGGCCGTGGCGGCGCCGGCGATGACGTTGAGCGCCGGCGATCCCTGGAGCGTCGTGACGGCGAACGTCGTGCGGGTCATCGCCGCGGTCTCGGGGCCGGCCGCCAGCAGGGCTCGGACCAGCAGCGCGGGGACCCGGGCGGCGCCCGCGAGCACCGGGCCCAGCGGGAGCCCGGCGTGCGGGGCGATCCGGCGGAAGAGCTCGACCGTCGGGGGCGGCACGCTCGCCGGCATCGGGCTGCGCTCCAGCGCGGTGATCGCCCGCGCGATCCGGGCGGTCGGCCCGTTGCGGGCGGGCGTGGAGGCGTGGCCGCCGCGTCCCTCGGCCCGCAGCAGCAGCGAGGTGACCCCCTTCTCGGTCACGCCCACGACCGCCACGGGACGGCGCACCCCGGGGAAGGCCCCGCCCGCCACCGCGCCGCCCTCGTCGAGGACGAACCACGGCTCGACCCCGCGCTCGGTCAGGATCCGGACCGCCTCCGGGGCGGCCTGTCCGAAGACCTCCTCGTCGCACCCGAAGGAGAGCCACACGTCCTGCGCCGGCACGTGGTCGCCCTCGAGGAGCTCCTCGACCGCGGTGCAGATCGCCACCACGCAGCCCTTGTCGTCGAGCGTGCCGCGGCCCCAGATGCTGCCGTCGACGACCGCGCCGGAGAAGGGCGGGTGGGTCCAACGGGCCGGGTCCTCGACCGGCACGACGTCCAGGTGCGCCATCAGCACCACCGGCCGTGCGCTCGACCGACCGGCCCAGTGCAGCAGGAGCCCGTGCGTGTGGACCCGGGTGACCTCGAGCCGCTCGTGCACCAGCGGGAAGCGCTGCTCCAGCTCGGCCAGCAGGGCGTCGAAGGTGGTGGGGTCGAGCTCGTCGGGGTGGCTGACCGTCGGGATCCGCACCAGTGCCTGCAGTGCCTCCACGGCGCGCTCGCACCGGCCCTCCCCAGAGCTCATGGCGGGACAGTACGCCGCTCGGGGTGGCTCCGGCTGGAGGTCGGCAGCACGCGCTGTCGGGGCGGGCAGGATGGTCGAGCAGCGAGCGCCAGCGAGCGATGCTTCTATGTCGTGTCAAGCGGCAGCGGGGGCGTGGGCCTGGAGGGTGCCTGGGGTCGCGCTGGTGAGAGTTCGGTGGAGTTGCCTTGTGATGTAGCGCTTGAGGCAGCGTCGGATTTCTCGGTCGGTCTTGCCTTCGGCG
>WLJH01000057.1 GCA_009701885.1 Actinomycetota bacterium | reverse complement strand
GATCCGCGGCACCTTCAAGTCCGTCGCCGTCAAGGCCCCGGGCTTCGGTGACCGCCGCAAGGCCATGCTGCAGGACATCGCGATCCTCACCGGCGGCCAGGTCATCTCCGAGGAGGTCGGCCTCAAGCTGGAGAACACCGGGCTCGAGCTGCTCGGCCAGGCCCGCAAGGTCGTCATCACCAAGGACGAGACCACCATCGTCGAGGGTGCCGGCGACGCGCAGCAGATCGAGGGCCGGGTCAACCAGATCCGCGCCGAGATCGAGAAGTCGGACTCCGACTACGACCGCGAGAAGCTCCAAGAGCGCCTCGCCAAGCTGGCCGGCGGCGTGGCCGTCATCAAGGTCGGCGCGGCCACGGAGGTCGAGCTCAAGGAGCGCAAGCACCGCATCGAGGACGCCGTGCGCAACGCCAAGGCTGCCGTCGAGGAGGGCATCGTCGCCGGTGGCGGCGTGGCCCTCATCCAGGCCGCCGCGGGCGCGTTCGACAAGCTCGAGCTCGAGGGTGACGAGGCCACCGGTGCCACCATCGTGCGCCTGGCCACCGAGGCCCCGCTCAAGCAGATCGCGATCAACGCCGGCCTCGAGGGCGGCGTCGTGGCGGAGAAGGTGCGCAACCTGACCCCGGGTCACGGCCTCAACGCGGCCACCGGCGAATACGTCGACATGCTGAAGTCCGGCATCATCGACCCCGCCAAGGTGACCCGCAGCGCGCTGCAGAACGCCGCCTCCATCGCGGCGCTCTTCCTCACCACCGAGGCGGTCGTCGCGGACAAGCCCGAGAAGGCTGCCCCGATGCCCGGTGGCGACGGCGGCATGGGCGGCATGGACTTCTGAGTCCACCTGTTCCACAGCACCACCCGGGAGGTCCCGGTCGCGCAGGCGGCCGGGGCCTTCCGGCGTTCGCACCGCTCTTGCTCGCCGGTCGGGGTCGAGGCCCGGGTCGAGGTGGGAGTCGAGGCCCCAGGACGCGGTGGGACGCGTGCACGCACCTCGACCCGCACCTCGACCCGCACCCCGACCCGCACCTCGACCCGGCATGATCGGGGTCGTGCCCGCCGGACTGCTGCTCGCCGCCGGGGCCGGCTCCCGGATGGGACGGCCCAAGGCGCTGGTGCACGACGAGCGCGGGTCCTGGCTGCAGCGGGCTGTCGCAGTGCTGCGCGAGGGCGGGTGCGACCCGGTGGTCGTGGTGCTCGGTGCCGCGCCCGAGGCGGCCGACCTGCTCCCGCCCGGCGTGCGCGCCGTCCTCGCCGAGGACTGGGCCGAGGGGATGGGGGCCTCACTGCGGGCAGGGCTGGCCGCCCTGGACGCCCTGGACGCCGCCAGCGTGGAGCAGGTCGTCGTCACCCTCGTGGACCTGCCCGACCTCGTGCCGGCCGTCGTGGCGCGGGTCGTCGCGGCCGCGGAGACCGGGCGTGGGGAAGCGCTCGCGCGGGCGTCGTACGACGGGGAGCCGGGCCACCCCGTGCTGATCGGTCGTGACCACTGGGCGGGCGTGCGGGACGTCGCCCGCGGAGACCGGGGCGCCCGCGATCTGCTCTCCGCTGGCGATGTGCTGCTCGTGGAGTGCTGCGACCTCGCCGGTGGTGAGGACGTCGACTCCCTCCCCGGGTCGCCGGGCCACCAGCGCGACGCCGACGCGTGAGTCCCCGCGCCGGCGACGGCGGACCGCGGCTGCAGCCGCTGACCCGCGGCCGGGTCGAGCGCCTGGGCGAGGCCGGTCGCGCCTGGGTCGCGGACCTGCCCCGCGTGCTCGACGAGCTCGCTGCGCGCTGGGACCTGACGCTGGGCCGCGGGCTGCCGGGCGGCTCGGCCTCGTACGTCGTCGGCGTGACCACCACGGCCGGGGAGCAGCGGGTGCTCAAGGTGCCCACGCCGGACCAGGCAGGCGAACGCCAGGTGCCGGAGGTGCTGGCGGCGGCGGAGGGCCGCGGGTACGTCCGGCTGCACGCCCACGACCCCGTGACCGGGACGCTGCTCCTCGAGCGGCTCGGGGAGCAGCTGGAGCGCACCCCGCTCCCGCCGGAGGACAAGATCCTGCTCCTCGCCGACACGCTCCTCCTCGCGTGGAGGCTCGACCCCGCCGAGCCGGCGGATCTCTCCGGACGGACGCGCCGGGCCGGCGGGGGTGGGACGGTCGACAAGGCGGTCGACCTGGCCGCGATGGTGCGGGACCTCGACACGCGGCTCGGGCACCCGACCGACCCGGCCGTGCTGCGGGCTGCCCTCGACCAGGCCGAGGCGCTGGCCGGCTGGACCGGGCCGACCGTGGTCGTCCACGGCGACCCGCACCCGGCCAACCTCCTGCGCGCCCCGGACGGCCGAGGCAGCGGCTGGGTGCTGGTGGACCCCGACGGCTTCCGCTGCGACCCGGCGTACGACGCCGGCGTGGTGCTCCGCGACTGGAGCACCCACCTGCGCGGTCCCGACGCCCGGCGGACCCTGCGCGCCTGGTGCCGTCTCGTGGCCGACCGCACCGGGCTCGACGCCGACCGGGTCTGGGCCTGGGCCTACCTCGAACGCGTCTCCACCGGGCTGTTCGTCACCTCGCTGGGTGCGGAGCGGCTCGGGCGACCCTTCCTGGAGTCGGCGCGCGGGCTGCTGTAGCCGGGGTCGGAATCCCCGGATATCAAGCTCTTCCGCCCCATGTCAGGGGTTGCAACCCTCCCGAAGGGGAGGAAACCCCTGATATCCGGGGATCCCTACCGCGCACGCCGTCACCGCACCCGCCGCACCCGGATCGGCCCCTTCGCGGTCGACGGGTCCACGACCTTGCCGCCCTGGGTGATCTCGACCTCGCCGGCCGCGACCAGCCGCCGGGCCGCGCGGCGCGCCGGCTCCATCAGCTCCCGCCACTCCTCGCCGCCCACGGCGCGGGCGGCCTCGGACGGGCAGATCGTCGCGTCCGCAGCGCGGCGCGAGAGCAGGTCGCGGATGGAGGTCTCCAGCGCGCGGTCGGTGTCGGACACCTTGTGCCGGCGGCAGGCGTCGGAGCAGTAGCGGACCTGGTCCCAGTCGCGCTCCCACTTCTTGCGCCACTCGATGGTGCGTCCGCACGAGGCGCAGACCTTCGGCTCCGGCGCGCCCGCCGTCGTACCGCTCGTGTCGCCGCCGCGCTGCCTGCCCACGCCTCGAGCATGCCGCGCACCCAACCCGCGACCAACACCCCGATGTCTAGCCTGGGCCCATGCAGGCCGACAGCAGTGCCGGGAGCAGCGCGGAGGTCGCCGAGCGGCTGGCCGTGACCGGCTACCTCTGCGACGAGTCGCTGGCCACCGTCGTCTTCCTCGCCCAGCGGATGGGTCGGCCGCTGCTGCTCGAGGGCGAGCCCGGCACCGGCAAGACCGCGCTCGCGGAGGCGCTGGCCCAGGTGCAGGGCGTGCCGCTGCTGCGGCTGCAGTGCTACGAAGGGATCGACGCCAGCCAGGCGCTCTACGACTGGGACTTCCCGCGCCAGGTGCTGCACCTGCGGGCCCTGGAGGCAGCCGGCGGAGCCGACGCCGAGCAGGCGGAGAAGAGCCTCTACGACGAGCGTTTCCTGCTCGCCCGCCCGGTGCTCGCCGCGCTGCAGCAGGCGCCGTCGGTGCTGCTGGTCGACGAGGTCGACCGGGCCGACGACGAGTTCGAGGCCTTCCTGCTCGAGGTGCTCTCGACCTACCAGGTCTCCATCCCCGAGCTCGGCACGATCCGTGCGGCCGAGCCGCCGCTGGTCGTGCTCACCTCCAACCGCACCCGCGAGCTGCACGACGCGCTGAAGCGCCGCTGCCTCTACCACTGGGTCGACCACCCGGGGCTCGAGCGCGAGGTCGAGATCGTCCGCACCCGCCAGCCCGAGGTCTCCGAGGCCCTGGCCCGCCAGGTCGTCGGCGTCGTCCAGCAGCTGCGCGGCGACGTCGGCCTGCAGAAGCCGCCGGGCGTCGCGGAGACCCTCGACTGGGTGCGGGCGCTGCACGAGCTGGGCTGCACCGAGCTCGACCTCGCGACCGCCTCCCGGACCCTGGGCGCGCTGGTGAAGTACCGCGAGGACGCCGACCGCGTGAAGCACGCCCTCGACCGCATGCTCGTGGCCTGAGGCGGACCCCGTGACCACGGCCACGAACATGCGACACGACGCCGACGAGGTGCTGCTGGCGTTCGCCCGCGCCGTCCGGGCAGCAGGGGTGCCGGTGACCCACGACCGGTCCGCGTCCTTCCTCGAGGCCACCGCGCTGGTCGGGCTCGGCGACGTCGCGGCGGTCCGCACCGCCGGGCACGCGACGCTCTGCGCCGGGCCCGACGACCTGCACCGCTTCGACCAGGTCTTCGAGGCGTTCTTCGACGCCCGGTCCGGCCTGCCGCGCACCCGCCCGGCCACGCCCGGCGCGACCAGCACCGCGACCCTCCCCGAGGCCGAGGGCGAGCAGGACGGCGACGGCGGGGCCGCGGACGATGACGCGGTCGTGCGGGCCCGGGCCAGTGCCGAGGAGGTGCTGCGCCACCGCGACGTCGCCGGCCTCACCCCGGCCGAGAAGGCGCGGCTGGCCGCGATGTTCGCCGGCCTGCGCGTGCGGGCCCCCCAGCGTCGTACCTCCCGGCACCGGCACTGGCACCGCGGTCAGGTCGACGCCCGCGCCACGGTCCGCTCCAGCCTGCGTCGCCTCGGCGAGCCCGGCGAGATCGTCCACCGCCGCCGTGCCACCCGGCCCCGGCGCGTGGTGCTGCTGGTCGACGTCTCCGGCTCGATGAGCGGGTACGCCGACGCCTTGCTGCGCCTGGCGCACCGGTTGTCGCACGCGCCGGGTGCCCGGGTGGAGACGTTCACGGTCGGCACCCGGTTGACCCACCTGACCCGCGCCCTGTCCACCCGCGACCCCGAGCGGGCGCTGGTGGCGGCGGGCGAGGCCGTGCCCGACTGGTCCGGCGGCACCCGGCTCGGGGAGACCCTGAAGGTGTTCCTCGACCGGTGGGGCCGCCGCGGCACCGCCCGGGGCGCGGTGGTCGTGGTGTTCAGCGACGGCTGGGAGCGCGGCGACCCGTCGCTGCTGGCCGAGCAGGTCGCCCGGCTGCACCGGGTGGCCCACCGGCTGGTCTGGGTGAACCCGCACCGGGGCAAGGCCGGCTACGAACCCCTCCAGTCGGGGATCGTGGCGGTGCTGCCCCACGTCGACGACTTCCTCGCCGGGCACAGCCTGGCGACCTTTGCCGAGCTGTGTGAGGTGATCGAGCGTGCGTGAGGTCCTGCCCGAGCTGATGCGCTGGTGGGAGGCGGGCGAGACCGTGGGCGTCGCCACGGTCGTCGCGACCTTCCGCTCCGCCCCGCGACCGGCCGGCGCCTCGATGCTCCTGGGGCCGGACGCCTCCGCGGTGGGCTCGGTCTCCGGCGGCTGCGTCGAGGGCGCGGTCTACGAGCTGGCCGGCGAGGTCGTCACCTCGGGTGCCCCGGTGCTCGAGCGCTACGGCGTCTCCGACGACGACGCCTTCGCGGTCGGGCTGACCTGCGGCGGCATCCTCGACGTCTACGTCGAGAAGGTCTCGCGCGAGACCTTCCCCGAGCTCGGCGAGATCGCCGCCGACATCGAGGGCGGCCGCCCCGTCGCCCTGGCCACCGTGATCGAGCACCCCGACCCGGCGGTCCTCGGACGCCGGCTCGTCGTGCGACCGGGCGAGCCGCTGTCGGCCTCGCTCGGCTCCTCGCGGATGGACGACGCGGTCCACGACGACGCCCTCGGCCTGCTCGCCACCGGCTCGGCGGCGACGCTGACCTACGGCACCGACGGCGAGCGCCGCGGCGAGGGGATGCGGGTCTTCGTGTGGGGCTTCGCGCCCAAGCCGCGGATGCTGGTCTTCGGCGCCATCGACTTCGCTGCCGCGGTCGCCCGGGTCGGCTCCTTCCTCGGCTACCACGTCACCGTCTGCGACGCCCGCCCCGTCTTCGCCACCGCCTCCCGCTTCCCCGACGCCGACGAGGTGGTCGTCGACTGGCCGCACCGCTACCTGCGCGCCGAGGTCGAGGCCGGCCGGATCGACGCCCGCACGGTGCTGACCGTGCTCACCCACGACCCGAAGTTCGACGTACCCCTCCTCGAGGTCGCCCTCCGGCTCCCCGAGGTCGCCTACGTCGGGGCCATGGGCTCGCGCCGCACCCACGACGACCGGCTCGAGCGGCTGCGCGAGGTCGGCCTCGGCGCCGACGAGCTCGCCCGGCTGCACAGCCCGATCGGCCTCGACCTCGGCGCTCGGACCCCCGAGGAGACCGCCATCTCCATCGCCGCCGAGATCATCGCCGGGCGCTGGGGCGGCACCGGCGAGCCGCTCGCCGCCACCACCGGGCGGATCCACGGGGAGGAGTGAGCCGCGCGTGGCAAGGTCCATCGGCCGGCCGACAGACCTTGCCCTGGGCCGATGGACCTTCGTCGGCCCACCGCAAGGTTCATCGGCCGGCCGATGGACCTGCCCAGCCGGGTTGACCCCACCCGCCACAGTGGACCCATGACGCCCACCCGCGGGTCACACCAGCGCACCACCGGCCGGCTGGGCGCGTACGCTGCCTCGCTCCTGCTCCTCGCGCCGCTCACCGCGTGCGGCACCGGCGATGGAGAGCCCGCGGCGGAGCCGCCGGGACCCGCGCGGACCAGCGCGACAGCCGGTCCGGCCCCTTCGCCCAACGGCGACCGCACTGACGACCCCACCGACGCCCCGGCCACCGGCTCGACGGACGCGGGCGAGGACGAGACCGGCCCCGGCCCAGAGGCCGACCTCCCGCCCGTCCGCGACCGGGTGAGCCTGCCCGCGCTGATGCGCGAGGAGGTCCGCGGCAGCGGCCTGAGGCCCACCCGGCAGCTGGCCGAGACCGACCGCTGGACCGGCTACGCCGCGACGTACCAGGTCAACGGGGCCACCGTCTCCGGCGAGCTGCTGGTGCCGAAGGGGCGGGGGCCGTTCCCTGCGCTGGTGCTCAACCACGGCTACATCGACCCCGACGTCTACGTCCTGGGCCAGGGCATGAGCCGCGAGCAGGAGTGGTTCGCCGCCGCCGGGTTCGTCGTCCTGCACACCGACTACCGCGGGCACGCCGGGTCCGACCCGGTCACCGAGCAGGACCGCGAGAGCCGGCTGGTCTACACCCGCGACGCCATCGGCGCGGTCAAGGCGCTGGAGCGGATGCCGTACGTCGACGCCGACCGCACGGCGTACGTCGGGCGCTCCATGGGCGGCGGCGTCACCCTCAACGCGATCGTCGCCGAACCCGACCTGGTCGATGCCGCGGTCGTCTTCGCCTCGGTCAGCAGCAGCTTCGTCGACAACCTGCGGCAGTTCACCGAGCCCAACCGGCCTGACGGGGCGCGCGTTCTACGCCCGGCACGGCACCCCGCAGAACAACCCGCGTTTCTACGACGGGCTCTCCAGCCGCACCTACTTCGACCGCGTCGAGGTCCCGGTGCTGCTCCACCACGGCACCGCCGACGACACCTGCCCGATTGCCTGGTCGCGCGAGACCGACCGGCTGCTCACCCGCGCCGGCGCCGACTCCACGCTGGTGGAGTGGCCGGGGGAGGGGCACGCCTTCGGTCCGCGGTTCGCCGACTCGATGCGCCGTACCGTCGCTTTCTTGCGCCGCCACCTCGACGGCTGATCCGGCCGGCCCTCGCGCAGGTTCATCGGCCGGCCGATGAACCTGACGGCGAGACGATGATGTTCCAGCGGCCCGCCGTCACCTCCAGCGGCCGGCCGGTGAAGCTTCCGCGCAGCGCACCACGACCGCCCGCAGGAACTGTGACGCGCATCACCACCACGGTGCTACGTTCACGCCATGGAAGCGGACCTGCGGGCTCGCCGGGTCGACGCCGTGCGGGCGTGGACCTCCTTCGTCGAGCGCGGTGACGGTGCCGAGCAGCTCGTGCGCCCCGAGATCTGGTCGAGCTGGACCCGCTCGGAGCAGACGATCAGCCCCGAGGTCGCCTACGCCCCGCTCGACGACGAGTCCGAGACCGAGGCCTACTGGCGCGAGTCGCCCCTGCAGACCGCCGTGGAGCGGGTGGAGGAGGACCTGCGCCGCACCTGCGAGGACGGCGACCTCGTCGTCGCGGTGACCGACCCCCAGACCCGCATCCTGTGGACGTACGGCGGCCGCACGATGCGCCGCAAGGCCGAGTCGGTCAACTTCGTGGCCGGGGGCCGCTGGGACGACCGCTCGGCCGGCACCAACGCCCTCGACCTGGCCAACCGGCTCGACCGGCCGCAGATGGTCTTCAGCGCCGAGCACTACGCCTCGATGGTGCACAACTGGGTCTGCTGGGCCGCACCCGTCCACGACCCCGCCACCGGTGTGCAGCTCGGCGTCCTCGACCTCTCCACCACCTGGGACCGGACCCACCCGATCGGCCTGGCCACCGCCCAGATCATGGCCCGCCTCATCGAGCAGGCCCTTCCCGCCAGTGCCGCCCCGCTCGGCAGGACGCCCGGCCTCGACGGCGGCCAGCCCGGCCTGGTCCTCTCGGTGCTCGGCACCGCCGAGGCCCGGCTCGACGGGCAGCGGCTCCTGCTCAACCGCCGCCAGTCCGAGATCCTCGCGCTGCTCGCCCTGCACCCCGAGGGCCTGTCCCTGGACCGCCTCCACGCCGCGGTCTACGGCGACCACGCCGTCACCTTCTCCACCCTCAAGGCCGAGGTCTCCCACCTCCGCGCCGCCCTGGGCGGCCAGCTCTCCTCCCGTCCCTACCGCCTCACCATGCCGGTGGCCACCGACGTCGACCACGTCTTGTCGATGCTGCGCCGCGGTCGCGTGAGCCAGGCCGTCGAGGCGTACGGCGGCGACCTCCTGCCCGGCACGGACTCGCCGGCCCTGCAGGAGCTCGGTGAGTACGTCGCCGTCGCGGTCCGCGAGGCCCTCCTAGCCGACCCCGAGCCCGAGGCCGTCGCCCGCTACAGCGACCGCGCGCCGTACGACACCGAGGTCGTCGAGGCCGCCCTCGCCCGCCTCGGCGGCCGCGCCCACCCCCTCGTCCCCCTCCTCAAGGGCCGCCTCGCCGCCGCCCGGACCTGACCGACCAGCCCAGGGGCCACGCCGCTGCTCGGGACGAGACCGACGGCAGGGGTGACCTGACCGCGCTGGGTGGGTGGCGCGTACGCCCCTCCTCCGCCCCCGGCGGTGGATGGATGGGCCTGGCCCCCCTGGAGCGACGAAGGAGCGGAAGGGGTGGATCTCCGCCGCCGGGGGCGGAGGAGGGGCGGGAGCGCCGCCCGCCCAGCCCCGGCCCAGCCAGCCCTGACGCCGGTCGAGGACCCACCAACCGGACCCACCCCCACACCAACCCACCACCAACCGTCCGCTCCTAGCGTGAGCCCGGTCACACCCATCCACGTCCCTTGGAGAGTCCATGACCCGGATCAGCCTCACCGTCGACGGCGCCAAGGTGGCCGACGACGTGGAGCCGCGGATGCTGCTGGTGCAGTACCTGCGCGAGCGTCTCGGCAAGACCGGCACCGTCGTCGGCTGCGACACCAGCAACTGCGGCGCGTGCACCGTCCACCTCGACGGCACCAGCGTGAAGTCCTGCAACGTCCTGGCCGTGCAGGCCGACGGCTGCGAGGTGACCACCATCGAGGGCCTGGCCCAGGACGGCGAGCTGCACCCGGTGCAGGAGGCCTTCCGCGAGTGCCACGGCCTGCAGTGCGGCTTCTGCACGCCGGGGATGATCATGCAGAGCGTCGCCCTGCTGAAGGACAACCCGAACCCCTCCGAGGAGGAGATCAGGCTCGGGCTCGAGGGCAACCTGTGCCGCTGCACGGGCTACCACAACATCGTCAAGGCCGTGCAGCACGCCTGCGGGGCCTCGACGGGCTCGACCAACCAGACCGCGGGGGTGACGGCATGACCGCCGTCCAGGAGCCCACCGTCGAGCGGGAGATCGGCCGCGAGCGCCGCCGCAAGGAGGACCAGCGACTCATCACGGGCCGCACCCGCTGGACCGACAACATCAACCTGCCGGGGATGCTGCACCTGGCGATGGTCCGCAGCCCTTTCGCGCACGCCAAGATCGTCTCGATCGACACCACCGCGGCCAAGGACGCCACCAACGTCGTCGACGTGCTGACCGGCGCCGACCTGGGCGAGTCCCAGGGCGCGTGCATCAACGCCTGGGCGATCACCGAGGACCAGGTCACCCCGCCGCACCTGCCGATGCCGACCGACCGGGTCGCGTTCGCCGGCGAGGTGGTCGCGGTCGTGGTGGCGCGCAGCGCCGCCGAGGCCCGCGACGCGGCCGAGCTGGTCGACGTGGAGTACGAGGAGCTGCCTGCCGCGCTGGACCTCAAGGAGGCCGCGACCGACGCGGTGCTGGCCCACCCGGACCTCGGCACCAACAAGTCGGCGTTCTGGAAGTTCGACTCCGCCGAGGCCGGCACCGGCGGCGACGTCGACGCCGCGATCGCCAGCGCCCGCGACGGCGGCATCGTGATCGAGCGGGAGTACCGCCAGCAGCGCCTCATCCCCGCCTTCATGGAGCCCCGCTCCGTGGTGGTGGACCCGACCGGCGAGCAGATCACCGTCTGGTCGGCCACCCAGATCCCGCACATCCTGCGCTTCGCGATCGCCGCGACCACCGGGGTGCCGGAGTCGAAGATCCGCGTGATCGCCCCCGACGTGGGTGGCGGCTTCGGCGGCAAGCTGCAGCAGACCCCGGAGGAGATGATCGCCTTCGCGGTCGCCCGTCGGATCGGCAAGCCGGTGAAGTTCACCGAGACCCGCAGCGAGTCGCTCATGACCGCCCACCACGGGCGCGACCAGTGGCAGAAGCTGACGCTGGCCGCCGACAAGGACGGCAAGGTCACCGGCCTCAAGGTCGAGCTGCTGGCCGACCTCGGCGCCTACGTCGCGATCATCGGCGGCGGCGTGCCGGTCCTCGGCGCGTTCATGTTCAACTCGATCTACAAGTTCCCGGCCTACCAGTTCAACTGCCAGACCGTCCTCACCAACAAGACCTGGACCGACGCCTACCGCGGCGCCGGTCGGCCCGAGGCGACGTACGGCATCGAGCGGATGATGGACGAGCTGGCCGCCGAGCTCGGCGAGGACCCGATCGAGGTCCGCCGCCGCAACTGGATCGACGCCTCGGAGTTCCCCTTCACCACCGTCGCCGGACTGGAATACGACTCCGGCGACTACGAGAAGGCGACGCAGCGGGCCATGGAGATGCTCGGGTACGACGAGCTGCGGGCCGAGCAGAAGCGGCGCCGTGACGCGGGCGACCGGGTGCAGCTGGGCATCGGCGTCTCGACGTTCACCGAGATGTGCGGCCTGGCACCGAGCCGGGTCCTGGGCCAGCTCAACTACGGCGCCGGCGGCTGGGAGCACGCGAGCGTCCGGATGCTCGCGACCGGCAAGGTCGAGGTCGTCACCGGCGCCTCCGCGCACGGGCAGGGCCACGAGACGGCGTTCAGCCAGATCGTCGCCGACCGCCTGGGCGTCCCCTTCGACGACGTCGAGGTGCTGCACGGCGACACCCAGATCTCCCACAAGGGGCTCGACACCTACGGCTCGCGCTCGCTGGTCGTGGGCGGTGAGGCGCTGGTCAAGGCCGTGGACAAGGTGATCGAGAAGGCCAAGCCGCTCGCGGCGCACCTGCTCGAGGCCAACGCCGAGGACCTGGAGTACGTCGGCGGGCGCTTCGGCGTGCGCGGCACCGACCAGGGCGTCACGATCCAGGAGCTCGCGGGGGCGGCCTTCGCCGCGCACAACTACCCCGAGGACATGGAGCCGAGCCTCGATGCCGAGGCGACCTACGACCCGGTGAACTTCAACTACCCGCACGGCACCCACCTGTGCGCCGTCGAGGTCGACACCGAGACCGGTCAGGTCAGCATCCGCAAGTACGCCTGCTGCGACGACATCGGCAACATCATCAACCCGCTGATCGTCGCCGGGCAGGTCCACGGCGGCCTGGTCCAGGGCATCGCCCAGGCGTTGTGGGAGGAGGCGGTGTACGACGACTCCGGCACGCTGGTGTCCGGCTCGTTCACCGACTACCTGCTGCCCACCACCGCCGACACGCTGTCCTTCGAGGTCGACCACACCACCTCGCCCTCGCTCACCAACACCCTCGGCACCAAGGGCGTCGGCGAGGCCGGCACGATCGCCTCGACCCCGGCCGTGGTCAACGCGGTGGTCGACGCGGTGCGCCACCTCGGCATCAACGACATCCAGATGCCCTGCACCCCGCAGCGGGTCTGGAAGGCGATCCAGGGCGCCGGCTCCGGCGGCGCGACCCCGGGTGCGGCGATGCCGCACTTTAGCGAGGACCAGCCCGGTCAGGACAGCACGGAAGGAGCGGGCGCGTGATCCCCGCACAGTTCGACTACCTCGCCCCGACGACCGTCGACGAGGCGCTGGCCGCGCTGGCCGAGCACGGCGACGACGCCAAGATCCTGGCCGGCGGGCAGTCCCTGCTGCCCGTGCTGCGGATGCGGCTCAACGCCCCCGAGATGGTCATCGACCTCAACAAGATCCCCGAGCTGCGCGGGGTCCGCGACGACGGCGACCACCTGGTCATCGGCGCGATGACCCGGCACAGCGACATCGCCACGGACCCGCAGGTCGGCGAGCACGCGGCGCTGCTGCAGAAGGCCGTGCACCACCTGGCCGACGAGCAGATCCGGCACCGCGGCACGTTCGGCGGGGCGCTGGCCCACGCCGACCCCGCCGGCGACATGGGTGCTCCGGCCCTGGCGCTGGGGTGCGAGTTCGTCATCGCCGGGCGCGACGGGGTCCGCAACGTCGCGGCCGACGACTTCTTCGTCGACCTCTTCGAGACCGCGATCGGGGAGGACGAGATCCTCACCGCCGTCCGGGTGCCCAAGCACACCGGGTGGGGCGCCCACTACGAGAAGTTCGTGCGGGTGGCGCACCAGTGGCCGATCGTCGCGGTCGCCGCGGCGGTCAAGGTCGACGGGGGCACCATCACCGAGGCACGCGTGGGCCTGACCAACATGGGCTCCACGCCGCTGCGGGCCCGCGCGGTCGAGGACGCGTTGCGGGGCCAGCCGGCCACCGAGGACGCCGTCCGCGACGCGGCGGCCCGGGCGGCCGAGGGTGCCAACCCGCCCTCGGACCTCAACGGTGACGCCGAGTACCGCGCCCACCTGGCCACGGTCCTCACCCGCCGCGCCGTGCTCACGGCGTCGGGGGTCTGAGGCCGGCGTGGAGCTCCAGCACCGCTTCACGGTCCCCCTCGGCGTCGAGGACACCTGGACCCACTTCGAGGACATCGCGGCCCTGGCCGAGTGCTTCCCCGGGGCGGTCGTCACCGGTGTCGAGGGGGACTCCTTCTCCGGCACCGTCAAGGTCAAGCTCGGCCCGATCGCCCTGCAGTACGCCGGGTCCGGGACGTTCGTGGAGAAGGACGACGCCGCCCACCGGTTCGTGGTGGAGGCCAAGGGCAAGGACAAGCGGGGCAACGGCACGGCCGGGGCCACGGTGACCCTCGTGATGAGCGGGGACGCCGCCTCCACCGACGTGCAGGTCGACACCGACCTCAACGTCACCGGCAAGCCGGCGCAGTTCGGCCGCGGGGTGATGCAGGACGTCTCGGACAAGCTGCTCGGGCAGTTCGTCTCCTGCCTGGAGCAGCGGCTGGCCGCACCCGAGCCGGCCGCCGCGACGGGCGGGGACACGGCTGCGGAGCCGGCCACGACGGCTGCGGGGGCGCCGTCGGTCGTGGCTGGCTCCGGGTCGACCTCGGACGCCGACGCGACGCCGATCGGCTCCAGCGCCGCCGCGGCGGTCGCGGCGGCGCAGTCGACCACGGGGTCCGGGCCTGCTCCCGGCGTACGCCCGATCGCGAGCGCGCCCTCGGCGCCGGCGCGACCGGCTCCTGCCGGCGACGACGCGCTCGACCTTGGCGCCACGGTGCTGCCGGTGCTGCTGCGCACCTACGGCCCCAAGATCGGCGCGGGCCTGGCGGTGGTGCTGGTGCTGGTGCTGCTGCGGCGCCTCCTGCGCTGACCGGAGGCCCGGAGGACCCGGGGGTGGCACGAGCGCTGACGCACGGCCCTCCCGCGCCCTAG
Source organism: Actinomycetota bacterium (assembly GCA_009701885.1). Classification (GTDB taxonomy): domain Bacteria; phylum Actinomycetota; class Actinomycetes; order Propionibacteriales; family Nocardioidaceae; genus Nocardioides. Next base: position 2,707 of record WLJH01000057.1, on the reverse strand, counting down.
TCTGCGGTCGTGACCCGCATCGTCGCGTCCCTGCTGGGCCTGCTGCTGCTCGCGGGCGTCGTCGCGGCCCCGGCGCTGGTCTACGGTGCCGAGGACGGCGGCGACGGCTACGAGCCGACCTCGATCAGCTCCTACGACGTCGCGATGAGCGTCCGCGCCGACGGCACCGCCTCGGTGCTGGAGACCATCGTGCTGCAGGTCAGCACCTCGGACCGCCGCGGCATCTTCCGCTTCTTCGACCGTGCCGACTCGCCGGTCGACGGCGGCCGGATCCGCCCCCGCGACGTCGAGGTGACCCGGGACGGCGACGAGGAGCCGTGGGTCACCGAGTCCTCGGGCGCCGGGCGCTACCTCGTCTGGCGGATCGGCGACGAGGACGTCTTCCTGAGCCCCGGCGCCCACACCTACCGCCTGACCTACGAGCTGGCCGACGTCCTGGCCGAGGGCCCCGACGGTCGCGCGCGGCTGTCGTGGGACGTCGTCCCCGGCGGCTGGGCGCAGGCGATCCAGCGCGTCCGGGTCCGCGTCGACCTCCCCGCCGGGACGGTCGGCCCGGTGGCCTGCGACCAGGGCCAGGGCCTGACCGGAGGGTGCACCGCCACGGGCGGCGAGGGCGGCGACACCCTGTCGGTGGTCACCGGGCCACTGGCACCCCGCACGCCCGTCACGCTCACCACCGACCTCGACCTGCCGGCGCCGGCGCTGCAGGAGGCACTGCCGTGGGCGCCGCGCTGGGACCCCGTCCTGGGCACCCGGCCCTGGCTGCTCGTCCTCGTCGCGCTGGCCGCGCTGGCCGCGCTCGCGGTGGGGGTGCTGCTCGCGCAGCGGGCCCGCGAGCTGCGCCCCGGGCTCCCGCTGGTCTACGCACCGCCCGACGGGCTGGGGCCGGCGCAGGCCTACTTCGTCGCCCACGAGCAGGTCGGTCGGCAGCGGTTCGTGGCTTCGCTCCTGCACGCCGCCGAGCGCGGGGTCGTGCGGCTGGTGCCGCACGAGGACGGCTGGACGGTCTTCCGCGACGGCGCCGAGGCCGAGGCGACCCTGGACCCGGTCACGGCGCAGGCCGTCTCCGTGGTCCCGCGGGGCGGCTCGTTCACCTTCCGCAAGAAGGACGTCTCCGCCGGTCGCACGCTCAAGTCCCACCTCGACGCCTTCGAGGACGCCGTCCGCGACTGGGGCCGGGACTCCGGTCACGTCGTCGCCGCAGGGCTCGGTGGACTGGGCGGCATCCTGGTGATCGCCGCCGGAGCGGGGGCGGTGGCCGCGGCGTGGCTCGCCCCCGGGCCGGCCGTGCTCGGGCTCGTGCCGGGCGGCTTCGCCGCCGCCGCGCTCCCGCTGCTGCGGCCGGGCTCCGGCACCCGGCGTACGTCGTCGGGTCGGGCGCTGTGGTCGGCCGTCGGCGGCTTCGAGCGGGTCCTGTCGACACCGTCGAGCAAGCAGCGCTTCGACTTCTCCGGCCGTCGCGACCTCTACACCGCCTACGTCCCGTGGGCGGTGGCCTTCGACTGCGCGGAGGAGTGGTCGCAGAAGTACCGCGTCGAGGTCGGCGAGGACCCGCCGGCGCCCTCCTGGGCGGGCTGGTACGCCGGGAGCGCGGGCTCGGCCTGGACCGACCGGATCGCCCACGACCTCGACGCCAGCATCGGCTCGGCCATCTCGGCGTACGACGCCACCCAGTCCTCCTCGTCCGGCGGTGGCGGGGGAGGCGGTGGTGGTGGCGGCGGTGGTGGCGGCTCCTGGTGAGCCCGACCCCGACCCGCACGGGCGCGCCGGTCGGAGCGCCGTGACAGCGCCCGTCGACCGGGGCAGGATGACGGCGTGATCGTGCTGCTGGTCCTCCTCGCCCTGCTCCTGGCCCTGGCCGCCCTGGTGGTCGTCGGCTTCAACCGGCTGCGCACGGCCGACGTGGCCGCGCAGGAGGCGCTGGGCGGGATCGACGTCCAGCTCACGCGGCGTGCCGACCTGGTGCCGAACCTCGTGGAGACCGTGAAGGGGTACGCAGCGCACGAGCGCGAGGTGCTCGAGGAGGTGACGCGGGCTCGGGCCGGGCTCGCGGCCGCCGCCGGCTCCGACGACGTCGGCGCGCGCGCCGCGGCCGACAACCTGCTGGAGCAGGCGCTGGGTCGGCTCAACGTCGTGGCCGAGGCCTACCCCGACCTCAAGGCCGACCAGACCTTCCTGGAGCTCCAGCGCCAGCTGGCCCAGACCGAGGACCAGGTGGCCTTCAGCCGCACCTACTACAACGACGCGGTGGGCACGCTCAACACGCTGGTCTCCACGATCCCGTGGATGTTCTTCACCGGGATCGCCTCCGTGGGCAAGCGGGAGTTCTACGACGCCCCGGCCTCCCACGACGCGCCGCCCGCCGTCAGCTTCTGAGGCCCACCCACGCTGTCAGTCCAGCGCGGCCTTGATCGCGACCAGCGCGAGCGTGATCGCGATGACCCACAGGGCGATGACCCACAGCCGGCCGTCGCGTGCGCGTCGACCCGGTGCTCGTACCTGGTGCACGGCGCCTCCCTCTCCGGACCCGCGGCCCTGAGAGGCCTTTTTACTCCTTTACCGGCTCTTCATACCTGCGGTGGGGGTAGGTGAGCGACACGACCTGAGCGCCTGACCCGGAACGGGGTCGAGGCCTTCCAAAGTTTGGTGCGACCAAGCAACCAACCGGAAGGCCTCGACGATGCTCGAGCCTACGGCGTGCGAGCGT
>WLJH01000056.1 GCA_009701885.1 Actinomycetota bacterium | reverse complement strand
CGCCGAAGGCAAGACCGACCGAGAAATCCGACGCTGCCTCAAGCGCTACATCACAAGGCAACTCCACCGAACTCTCACCAGCGCGACCCCAGGCACCCTCCAGGCCCACGCCCCCGCTGCCGCTTGACACGACATAGAAGCATCGCTCGTCGCTGGCGCTCCTCACTGCTCGACCATCTAGAGACCGAGCGGATCGACCATCAGTCGCCCGATAGAGTCGGTGTGTGCTGGACGTGCGGACGCTGGACCTGAACTTCTACCTCGTGGTGACCTTCGTGCTCCTCGTGGTGAAGATCTTCGCCTTCGTCAACGCGCTCACCCACTCCAACGAGGAGTACGAGGCGGCCGGGAAGCTCACCAAGACGGCCTGGAGCCTGATCCTCGGGCTGGGGGTGGTGGTGCAGCTGCTGCTCGCCGGTCCGCTGGGGCTGCTCAACATCGTCTTCACCATCGCGGCCTTCGTGTACCTCGCAGACGTGCGGCCGGCCATCGCCGGGCTGCAACGTCGCTGACTTGTCACCCAACTGAGGGTCGCTTCGCACCCGGCTGTGGATCTGTGCTTCTAGGGTCGAAGGAAGGGCTCGCGGGGGGCGGGCACCATCCGAGCGCAGGAGCGGCGGCTATGCACGACTTCGACATCCGACCCTGGGGTGAGTGGCAGGTCCTCGACGAGCAGGACGGCTTCAAGGTCAAGCGGATCGTGGTGCACCCCGGGCAGCGGCTGAGCTACCAGACCCACGAGCACCGCGCCGAGACCTGGGTCGTGGTGAAGGGCATCTGCACCGCGATCATCGACGGTGAGGTCGTCGTCGCGGGGCCGGGCGAGTCCGTCTTCGTCGAGATCGGACAGGCGCACCGGATCACCAACGCCCACGACGAGCTGCTCGTGATCGTCGAGGTGCAGCTCGGGGCGTATACCGGCGAGGACGACATCTGCCGGCTCGAGGACGACTACGGGCGGGCTGCTGTCGGCTGAGTTTGCCTGTCGGCTTGCGGGGTCTCGACGACGCTCCTCGCTGGCGCTCGTCGCTGCTCGACCAGCCGAGGGGACGCTCGGCCATGGGTCGGCGCGGCAACCTGCCTGCGACCTCGCTCCGTTAAGGTTCTCGCAGCCGAGCCCCGCCGTCTCACGGGGCGGCGGAACCGAACGGAGCACCTGTGGAACTGCGGGACTACCTGCGCATCCTCCGACGTCGGTGGATGCTCATCGCCACGCTGACGCTGCTCGTCGTCGGCGCCGCGGCGGCATACACCTTCACCTCGACCCCGCAGTACCAGTCGACGGCCCGGGTCTTCGTCTCCACCACCGCCTCCAACGAGGGTGAGTCCGTCGGCGACGCCTTCACCGGTGCGCAGTTCTCCCAGCAGCGCGTCACGTCGTACGCCGACCTGGTCGGCAAGAGCCGCGAGCTCGCCGACGTCGTCATCGACGACCTCGACGCTGCCATGACCACCGGAGAGCTGCTGAGCGCGGTCGAGGCCACCGTCGTGCCGGAGACGGTCATCATCGACCTGTCGGTGACCGACCCGTCCCCCGCCATGGCCCAGGCCCTCACGCAGGCGTACGCGACCGCCTTGAGCGACCTGATCCGCCAGCTCGAGACCCCGCCCGGCGGTAGCGAGCCGCTGATCCGCGCCAGCATCGTCGACTCTGCTTCCCTGCCGACCACCCCGGTCGCACCGCAACCGGTACGCAACCTCGGGCTCGCGGTCGTGCTCGGCCTGCTGCTCGGCTTCGGCGTCGCGGTGCTGCGCGAGCTGCTCGACACCACGATCAAGTCCCCCGACGACCTCCGCGACGCGACCGAGGTCCCACTGCTCGGCACGATCGGCTACGACGCGTCGATCCGCGCCCAGCCGCTGGTCACCTCCCTGGCCTCCCACGCACCCCGGGTCGAGGCGTTCCGGGTGCTGCGGACGAACCTGCAGTTCGTCGACGTGGACGCCGCGACCAAGGTGTTCGTCGTCACCTCGGCTGTGCCCGGCGAGGGCAAGACGACGACCGCCGTCAACCTCGCCATCACGCTGGCCCAGGCCGGACAGAAGACGCTGCTCGTCGAGTGCGACCTGCGACGCCCCAAGGCCTCGCTCGCGCTCGGTCTCGACAACTCCATCGGGGTGACCACGGTGCTGGTCAATCGCGTCGCCTTCGAGGACGCCCTGCAGGAGCACTCCACCTCAGGACTGACCGTGCTCGGCAGCGGCGCCGTGCCGCCCAATCCTGCGGAGCTCCTGCAGTCCAAGGCGATGGCCGACATGCTCGCGAAGGCCAGGCAGCGGTTCGACACCATCATCATCGACGCGCCGCCGCTGCTGCCAGTGACTGACGCGGCGCTGCTCTCGGTGCAGGCCGACGGCGCCATCGTCGTCGCCGCGCACGGCAAGACCACCAGGGAGCAGCTGGTCCAGGCGCAGGACCGGCTGACGCAGGTCGACGCAGACCTGGTCGGCGTCATCCTCAACATGACCCCCACCCGCCGTCGGGGCGGGGGCTACGGGTACGGGTACGGCTACGGCTACGGCTACGGCTACGGGTACGCACCCGAGCAGGTCGCCAAGGTCGGCAAGGGCAAGGGACGACGCAGCCGGAAGGCTGAGCACACCGACTGAGCAGTGTCCCCTCCGCACCGAGAGGGCGCTGGTGGTGCGCCTGCTCGACCGGCAGCGCCAGTGGTCGCGACGCCCGCTCGTCGCCAGCGCTCCTCGCTGCTCGACCATCGGACCTGTTCTGCGTACGGACGCCCGATCGCGAGGGTTCAGCAGGCGCGGAGCGTGCTGGAGTAGTCCCGCGGTTCGATCCCGGGCGTCACCCGCACCGGGATCGACTCGCCGGTGACCGGCACGTCGACGGTCCACGTCACGTCAGCGGGCTCGTCCGGCTCGAGGAGCAGGAAGGCTGTGCTGACCCGGCGCCCGTCGAGCTGGTCGGCCTGGGGGCGGATCTGCTTCCCCCGGATGGTGAACCCACGGAGCCGCGCGTCCGACGGCGTCAGCATCCGGACCTGGACCAGCTGCTCACCTGGCTCCGTGCTGACGTTGACGCCGCCTGTGATGTAGCGCGGCAGGTCCTCGGGGCTGTCCGGAGGGTCGGAGACCAGCGTCGTGGCCAGCCGCACACGCGCCACTCCGTCGGTGCAGCTGGTGACGGTCGCTCGGGTGCGGTACTCGAGGTAGTAGGACATCTTCGAGCCGGTGCCGTCGAGCAGCGTCACGTCGAAGCCGTCGGCGACGCCCGCCGCATCGGTCGTCGCCCCAGCGACGCGGCGCTCGGCGATCTGCTCCTGCTCGGCCCCGTCAGTCAGATTGACCGCCACGCGCCCCTCATCGCCCGCGCGCACCAGGGCACGGAGCAGCTCGCGCGGGGCGCCGACGTCGCCGCTGGAGATGCGCTCGAAGACTGTCTTGGCGACCAGGCGGAAGAAGGCGTCCTGCGCACTGGGCTCCGGGATGTCGATGTAGGCCTGGTTGAGCAGAGTGTCGACGGCGTTGTCCGCGGTCAGCGTATAGGGCCCGACGTCGACCGGACCGGTAGCCCCGAGGAGGTAGGAGACCGCGATCGTGTCGAGGGTGAGCACCCCGTCCAGCTCCTCAGGGTGCACCTCCTCCCAGCGGGCCCGGATCAGCTCGGCCGCACGCGGCCAGTCGGGGGTGAAGTTGGCGTCGAGCATGAAGGTGCCGAGCTTCTCGCTGTATACCTCCACCTCCTCGTCGGTGAGGGGGAGGACAGGCTCGTCGCGCTCGCCGAACGCGGCCGCGGAGTCCTGCCGGCCGAGCGCGATAGCGCCGTCATCGACCTCGAGCACCGACATCGCGCCCGGCAGGCCGCCGGTGGCGCGGATCTCGGCGTTGTTCTGGAAGACCAGGAGGTAGCTGCGGGGACCGTCCTGGCCCAGCAGGTCGGGGAGCAGGCCGACGGTGACCTGGGCGGAGTCCATCGCCTGGGCGGCGTCGGAGACGAGCGTGGTCAGCTCCCGGTACTTCACGCGGAAGCGGCCGACGAAGCCGGAGCTGTCCTCCGCGGCCAGGTCGGCCTCGGCGGCCGCCAGGGCCTGCGCCGCGGTGGCGATGGGGGCCCGGAGGTCGCTCACAGCGGCGGTGTCGATCCGACCGTCCTGCGGGAGCAGCCTGTCGAGCTGGGTCGCGGTCTCCGCCAGCGGTCCGATGCCGTCGTTGCTGAGGTCGGAGACCACCCGTGCCGCCGTACGCACTCCCTGCGCGTCATCGCCGACGAACGGCGGGATCGTCGCGAGCGACCAGATCGCCCCACCCGTCAGGTCGGCGGCCTCGTCTGCGCTGGCCTGGAGCCGGGCCAGGGCCGTGTCGATCTCCTCCTGCTCGCCGGACTCGAGCGAGGTCTGGAGCGATTCCGCGTCGCGGACCGCCTGCTGGAGCGAGTCGTTGACCTGCAGGGCCCGCCAGCCCACCAGGGCCCCGAGGACCAGCACGACGAGCAGGAGCAGGCCGGAGGCGAGCAGGACGGCACGGCGGCGAGACATGCGAGGACCCTATCGACGGTGGGACGGGCGGAGCGCGCGGGACGCACGAAGGCCCCCGTCCGAGGACGGGGGCCTTCGCAGAAGCTCAGGTGCTGCTGACGCGGTGCGTCAGAGGTTGATGACCTTCTTGGACTTGTCACAGGGGTCCTTCTTGCCACGCTGGTAGATCGCGATGATCTTCGTGGTGGCCTTCGGGACGCGTGCGTTGAACGGGACGCGCTCGGCGGGACCCTTGTCGCGCTCGCGGAGCACGACGCGACCCTTCTTGTAGATGAGGGTGACCTGGCCGGTGCACTGGGCGGCGTCGCCGGGCACACCGAGGCGGACGACGATCCGCTCCTTCTTGCCGGGCTGGACGTTGCCGTCGGTGCCAGTCTTGACGTCGGTCTCGACGGTGGGCTCGTAGGCGGCAACAGCAGTGGTGCCGGAGAACGCCAGCATCACGCCGGCCGCGGCAGCAGCGATGATCATCTTCATGTGAGACTCCCCATGAGGCGCTTGCGGCACCCAGGTTGTAGATGGACGTGGTAAAGACAACCACAGGTCGGGTGCGCCGCGCGAGTCCATCTCGGAATCCTTAGGGGTGAAGGTCCAGATGTTCACGTCGTCGAAACATGCGGGGTGACCTGCGGCGACGGCGTACCGACTGGTAGGTGGAGCTCGAACCGGGCGCCCTCGGCGGTAGGCGTCAGCCGAGCGGTCCCGCCGTGCGCCTCGGCGATGGCGCGGACGATCGCCAGCCCGAGGCCGGCGCCGCCTCGGTCGGCAGCGATGCCGCGACGACTGCGGTCGAAGACGTGGGGGGGCGTCGTGCCCCGGGACCCCGGGGCCGTCGTCAGCGACCCAGATCAGGAGGTGCCCGCCCTCGACCCGGGCGCCGAGCTCGACGGTCGCCTGCGGGCCGGCGTGCTTCACCGCGTTGGCCACCAGCTGCGTCACGGCCTGCGCCAGCCGATGGGGGTCGGCGGTGAGCACGAGGTCGTCGGGGACGTCGGCGCACAGGTCCAGCGGCGTGAGCGTGGACAGCCGCCGCTGCAGGTCGGCGAGGAAGGTCGCCACCGCCACCCGGTCAGGTCGCAGGAAGTCGGGGTGCTCGGCGCGGGCGAGGAGGAAGAGGTCGTCGACCATCCGCGAGAGCCGGTCCAGCTCGTCCAGGACCAGGCGGGTCGTCTCGGCCCGCTCCTCGGGCGTCTCGTCCAGCTCCAGCAGCTCCACCTGCCCGCGGATCACCGTCAGCGGCGTGCGCAGCTCGTGGCTGGTGTCATCGAGGAAGCGCCGCTGCGAGGTGAATGCCTCCTCGAGCCGCCCCAGCATGTCGTTGAACGCCTTGGCGATCTGCGACGCCTCGTCACCGCCGCGGGTGGGGATGCGACGCGACAGGTCGGTGTCGGAGATCTCCCGTGCGGTCGCGGCCAGCACCACCAGCGGCCGCAGCACCCGCCCGGCCAGCACCGCGCCCAGCGTCGTCGCCAGGAGCAGAGCCAGCAGGCTGATCAGCTGCTGGGTCTGCAGCGACTCCGCGATCTCCTCCCGCTCGAAGGCGGGGAAGTTGGCGACGACGAAGAGCCCCTGCTCACCGTCGCTGCCGGTCAGCGGCAGCGCGACGTACTCCGCCGGCCCCGCCGCGGTCTCCCGCTCGCCGCGCTCCTCCTCGGTCAGCGAGAGCCAGTACGTCGTGGCGGCGCCGAGCTGGTCGGGGGCGGCGGCGTCCGAGGCACGGCGCGACGCCACCAGGCGGCCGTCGAGGAAGGCCAGCAGCGTCTCTCCCTCGTCCGGGACCTCGCGGGAGAAGTACACCTCGAAGATCGCTGCCAGGTCCCCGTCGAACGGTCGGCCGGTGCGCGGGTCGTTGCCGTCGGCCAGCAGCCGGAACTCCTGCGCCTCGCGTGCCAGGGACTCCGAGACCTCCTCGTCGAGCTGGTTATGCAGCGCCGCGCGCAGCAGGAGCACCGAGCCGAGGGAGGAGATGACGAGCACCAGGACCACCACGGCGAGGATGCGGACCCGCATCCCGCCCAGGAGCCCGCGCACCCACGTCACCCGGGAAGCGTAGGGCGGGGCCCCTCACCCCCTCCGGCGCGCGGACGCCGTCAGGAGGCGTCGGCCCACGACGTACGCCCGTCCCCGGTGATCGGGATCGGCTCGCCGCCCGTGACCTGCGGGGTCCACGTGGCCTCGCGCAGACCGTCGACCCGGGCCAGCACCTCGCGGGCCAGGCCTCCGGCGTCGCCGGCGACGTACCCCTGCACCTCGATGCCCGCCGCCCGGGCCAGGTCGACCGAGCGCGCGACGTAGGTGTCCTGCGTGACCACCACCGCGGTGTCGACCCCGAACACCTCGCGGGCGCGGCGCATCGTGTGCCACGTGTCGAATCCCGCGTAGTCGGTGAACACGTCCTGCGCCGGCACCCCCGCCCGCAGCACGGCGTCGCGCATCGCGTCGGGCTCGTTGTACGTCGGCGTGCCGTTGTCGCCGGAGACCAGGAGCAGCGGCACGGCCAGGGCGGTGGCGATCGCAGTCCCGACCAGGACGCGGCCCAGCCGGTGGCGGCACTGTCGGGTAGGAGGGGTCACCTCTCCAGTCTTGCCAGGGATGCTGAGAACGGGCTGGGAGGGGCCCCGGCCGGGGCGAGCCGATCGTGCGTTGCTGGAATCCCCGGATATCAGGCCTTCCTGCCGGTTGTCAGGGATTGCAACCCTCCCGAAGCGCGGGCAGAGCCTGATATCCGGGGATTCCGGCGACCGTGGACGGCACGAGGCCCGGTCCGCGTGGTGCGGACCGGGCCTCGGCGTACGTGCTGTGCTGGTGATCTGTGACGACGTCAGCCGACGGAGATCTCGACCTCCGCGACCGAGCCGGTCTGCGCGGTGACCTTGCGGTCGACCGGGTCGGCCTTCGGGGCCAGGGTGCGCAGGGTCCACTCGCCGTCGCCGGCGAAGAACCGGAAGTGGCCGGTGGCGGAGGTGGGGACCTCCGCGGTGAACTCCCCGGTGCGGTCGAGCAGGCGCACGTAGGCGCTGCCGACCGGCTCACCGGCGCGGACCACGCGGCCCTGGATCACGGCTTCCTTGGCGACGTTGACGCCGTCGAGCGACAGCCCGCCCTCGGTCGCGCCGCACATCAGGCGTCCGCCTGGCCGGGCTCGTCGCCGAGGACGACCGGGACGCCGACGAGCGAGCCGTACTCGGTCCACGAGCCGTCGTAGTTCTTCACGTTCTGCCGACCGAGCAGCTCCTTCAGCACGAACCAGGTGAGCGAGGAGCGCTCACCGATGCGGCACAGCGCGATGGTGTCCTTGGAGTCGTCGAACCCGACCTCGGCGTAGAGGGCCTTCAGCTCCTCGTCGGACTTGAACGTGCCGTCGTCGTTGCAGTTCTTGCTCCACGGCACGTTGAGCGAGGTGGGCACGTGGCCGGCGCGCTGGGCCTGCTCCTGGGGCAGGTGGGCGGGGGCCATCAGGCGACCGGCGTACTCGTCGGGGCTGCGGACGTCGACCAAGTTCTGCGTGCCGATCGCGGCCACGACCTCGTCGCGGAACGCGCGGATGCTCGAGTCCTGCTCGGTCGCGGTGTAGGAGGTCTTCTCGCGGGTCGGCAGCTCGTCGGTGAGCTCGCGGGAGTCCAGCTCCCACTTCTTGCGGCCGCCGTCCATGAGCTTGACGTCGGAGTGGCCGTAGAGCTTGAAGTACCAGTAGGCGTAGGCGGCGAACCAGTTGTTGTTGCCGCCGTAGAGCACCACGGTGTCGTCGTTGGCGACGCCGCGGTCGGAGAGCAGCGCCTCGAACTGGGCCTTGTTGACGAAGTCACGGCGGACCTGGTCCTGCAGGTCGGTCGTCCAGTCGAGCTTGATGGCGCCCTTGATGTGGCCCTTGTCGTAGGCCGCGGTGTCCTCGTCGACCTCGATCAGCACCACCTTGGGGTCGTCGAGGTGGTCCTCCACCCACTGGGCGGAGACGAGGGTGTTCTCGCGGGTCATCGGTTGAGCCTTTCGTTGGGGTACGGCGGTGGGTCTGAGGAGTGGGTCAGGGTCGCGACCGCCTCACGCGGTCTCGACGACGGCTCGCCTAGCGGCTCGCCTGCTCGACCATCAGTGGGTCGTCAGGCGGCGGCGCGGCGGAACAGGAGGTACATCTCGCAGCCGAGGCAGAAGCGGAACACGGCGTTGAGCAGCGCTGCGACCAGGGCGAACCCGATCGCGGTCTGGGCCACGACGATCCCGCCGGCTGCGTACGCGACGAGGGCGACGACCGTGAAGCCGAGGCCGACCGCTTGAGCGAACCGCGGCGGGGCCGGGTCCTCGAGCTCGGTCGGGGCGCTGAGCCGCGGCCGCACGAGGGTCTTGAACAGCCAGGCGTGCGGGGTGCGCTGGACGCCGCGGGTGGCGCCGAGCGCGAAGAGCGCGGCCTGCACGGCGGTCAGCACGAGGGCCGCCGTCGGGGGCAGCAGCAGGACCGCGACGAGCACGACCGCGGTGAGGCTCGCGGCGAACTGCGGGCCGCGGGGGTCGATGCCGGCGGTTGCCCGGCCGGGGGCGGGCGCCTGGCCGGTGGAGGCAGCGGGGTCGAACGTGGTGGACATGTCTCTCCTGGGCGCCTCTGTCGATAGTGTCAATTTGCGACGCGACGAGGCGGTCGAACGGCTGGACGGGGGAAGGGTCAGCGCATCGACGTACGACACAGGCTGGAGCGGGAGCGGCAGTAGTCGACTGCGCGCCGCTTCGTGAGCCAGGTCGTGGACATGACAGGCACAGTAGGTTCGGCGGCCGATCTATTCCCAATCCGTGTCTCGACATGTGGATGAAGCATCCACGATATGAGATGCGGCGGCTCGTCGGAGCGGTTACCGAGCGTGCAGCGCCCGCCCTCCGGCGTACCGGACCGCCACGGTCGCTCCCCCGGCTAGGGTCCCGTCATGCCCACCGCCCTGATCACCGGCGTGGCCGGCCAGGACGGTGTGTACCTGGCGCGCCACCTGCTCTCGCTCGGGTACGACGTGGTCGGCACGCTCCGGCCGGGCTCGCGCTGGGCGGCCTCGACGCTGGGGCGGGCCTACGCCTACCTCGACGGCGTCACGCTCGTCGACCTCGACCAGCGCGACCACGAGGGCTGGGCCGCCGTGCTCGAGGGACTGCGGCCCGACGAGGTCTACAACCTCGCCGGCTTCACCTCCGTCGGGGCGTCGTGGGGCGCCGCCGAGACCGTCGCCGAGGCCAACGGCATGGCCGTGCTGCGGATGCTGGAGTCGCTGCGGGCGTTCCGCGACCGGCACGGCTGGGCGCCGCGGTTCTTCCAGCCGTCGAGCTCGGAGATGTTCGGCGTCACCGACCAGCAGCCGCAGACCGAGGGCACCCCGCACCACCCACGCTCGCCGTACGCCGCCACCAAGTCGTTCGCGCACCACCTGACGGTCAACTACCGCGAGTCCTACGGGCTGTTCACCGCCACCGGCACGCTCTACAACCACGAGTCGCCGCTGCGGCCCGCCCACTTCGTCACGCGCAAGATCTCCTCGGGCGTGGCTGCCATCTCGCTCGGCCGGGCCTCCTCGCTGACGCTGGGCAACCTCGACGTACGCCGCGACTGGGGCTGGGCCGGCGACTACGCCCGCGCCATGCAGCTGGTCCTCGCCCAGGACGAGCCCGGTGACTTCATCATCGCCACCGGGGTCTCGCGGTCGCTGGCCTCCGTGCTCGACCTGGCCTTCTCCTCGGTGGGGCTCTCCTCCACTCCCTATGTGAACCAGGACCCGGCGCTCATGCGGCCGGCCGACGTCGCGTCCCTGGTCGGCGACCCGACCAAGGCGCGCGAGCAGCTGGGGTGGGAGCCGTCGGTGCCCTTCGAGGACGTCGTCGCGCACATGGTGCGGGTGGACGTGGAGCGGCTGCGGACGGGCGTCGAGGAGTCCGCGGCGTACCTGCTGCCGTAGGGCTTGCCGACGCCCGCGGATGGTCCAGACCGGGGTGAGGCGGCCGCTCAGCCGGCCCGCTTCTTTGCCGATGGGGCGAGGGCAAGGAAGCCCTAACCCCCCTACCGGTTCGTCGCCACCATGGAAGGTCCGTCGTGCCCACCCCCCCATCACGCACTGTCGCGCGCCTGTTCGCTGCCGCCCTCGTCGTCGCCCCCGCGGCCCTCGGCAGCGCCAGCCCCTCGTCCGCCACCAGCCCTTCGACCTGGCCCGCCGCCGCTCGCCCTACCCCCGAGCCCCCGGTGATCGCCGATCCCGTTCCCGAGCTCGATCCTCCGATCACCGCTGTAGGCACCGGCTCGGCCCGCTCTGCGGGACGACCCACTGCGGCCCGGGCGGATGACCCGCTCAGGCTCCACTCGCGGCCGGGCAGCCCGCACACCATCTACCTCGACTTCGACGGCTCCGACCTCGGCAGCACGAAGTGGGCCGAGCTGCCCAACACCCCCGAGTCCGCCGTGGTGCCCGCCTTCGACACCGACGGCCGCCCTGGGCTCTCCATCTGGGAGGCCGGCCTGGTCGAAGGCATCTGGCACCACGTCGCCGAGGACTTCGCACCGTTCGACGTCGACGTCACCACCGAGGAACCCCCGGCCGCAGCCCTGTCGCGCTCGGGCGCCGGCGACCCGACGTACGGCACCACCGTCGTCTTCGCCCACGACAACTGGGTGCGGCAGTGGTGCAGGGGCTGCAGCGGCGTCGCGTACGTCGGCGTCTACAGCGGCGCCGGCACCGACCCCTGGCGGCAGGCGCTGGTCTTCCCCGACTTCATGACCAAGCGGGTAGTGCAGACGTACGGCGTCGGCGACATCGCCCGCGTCATCGGCACCACCGCCTCGCACGAGGTCGGGCACCAGCTCGGCCTGCACCACGACGGGCTGCGCGCCTCCAGCCCCCGCGGTGCCATGCCCTACAACCCCGGCCGTGCCCCCTGGGGCCCGATCATGGGGTCGACCTCACAGGTGCTGACCCGGTGGGCCGGCCCTGACGCGGCGTACACCGACAACCCCGAGGACGACCTCGCCGTCATCGGCTCTCAGCTGGGGCTGGTGCCCGACGAACTGCCGAACCTGCCGTTGCTGCCCGGCGTCCCGCTCTCGGGTGTCATCAGCTCCGCCGAGGACACCGACACCTACCTCGTCACGCCACTCACTCGCTCCGAAGTCGTCGTCGTGCCCGACGAGCCGTTCGCCAACCTCGACGTCGTCTTGGAGGTGACCGACGTGCTGGGTCGGTCGTCTCTCGTCGCTCCGGTCACCCGGCTGCGCGCCGGACGCCTCTCGGGGCTGGGCGCCACCACGTCGCTCCTGCCCGGCGGGGTCTACCAGGTCACCGTGCGCGGCGGGGAGACCCCGGGTGTAGGGCGGTACGGGTCACTCGGCAGGTACACCGTGCAGCTGCGCTGACCCTGCTTCTCCCTCTCTCCTCCCACGCGCGGGGCGGTCCCGGTGTTCCCGAGGCCGCCCCGTGTGGCGCTGTGCTCCGTGCGGTCGTGGGTTGTTGCCCGCACCGGATCGGCCTGCGACAAGCCTTGTGCGGCCGGCGCTGTCCACAGGTCGAGGGGTTCGAGGTGGCGCGGCCGCGGGTACTGCTCGTAGCGTTCACGGTGCGCCCGCTGCCGGGCGCGGAACTCTCGGGAAGGCAGCAGATGAGACGAACGATCCGTGCGGTGGCGTCAAGCCTCGCTCTCGCGGCAGCCCTTTCCTCCTGTGGCGGGGACCCGGAGCCGCAGTTCGAGGCGGAGCCGTCGGCTGAGCCGACCACCGCTTCGCCCTCGGCTTCTGCTGAGCCGGAGCCGTGGGAGGAGCGGACGGACGACGGGGCGGTTGCGTTCGTTGAGCATTGGCTGGACCTTTTCCGCGAGGCGGAGAACTCCGGCGACACTTCTGCATTGCGTGGCGTCAGTACGTCGAGCTGCGATAGCTGCACCAGATTCGCGGACGAGATTGACGCTGTTTACGGAGCCGGGGGAGCGATTGAATCGGACGGCTGGTCACTGGTCTCAGTTGGTGATCCGACTCCGACAGGCAAGGCATCTAAGTCGGTGCCCTTCGATGCAATGCAATCAGACCAACGAATCCGCGAGACCTCGAACTCTCCGTGGATCGTCAACCGGGGCATCCGAATCGGCTTGGCCGCTCAAGTCGACTGGCGACAAGGCCAGTGGCAGATGGCTCGATTGGACCTCGTTCAGTGAGGCTCGTCGGCTCGCTGATCATTCTGTTCGCATGCACTCTCGTCCCTCCAGCAGCGGCGTCACCAGAGGTCGATGGCGAAGCGACGGGCACTGGCAGCAGTTTCACCGCTCTGCTGACTGAAGCGACAGATCCAACGGCCGAGCTTCCGGCCGATCCCGTAGTTACGGGCCAAGGCTCAGGCCCGGAGATCACATATTCGTCAGAGGTGGTCTGCGGGACCACCGGTGACGGTGACTTCGTTCCAGGCGGAATCGGGTGTTCCGAGCCCCCAACGTGCGGAGACGGGGGCGTTATGTACCGCGTCTACGCCACTTACCCCAATGGGACTCGAGAGTTTGTCGGATACTCGTGCGTCGAGCCCGGTGAGGCCGCTCCCCAGGCAGTCCTCACCCCCGGCCGCATCCTCGAAGCCTTCCGCCGGATCCCGGTCCCGGAATCCCCGATCGGCGTGAATCCGGTCGGCGGGCGGACGCTGGTCAACTTCGACACGATCCTGCACACCGAGGCGGAGCCGTTCACCGAGACCGTGCAGCTGCTCGGCCGCAGCGTCACCTTCGACATCGAGCCCTCGGAGTTCAGCTGGAGCACCGGCCAGGGCGACGGGTTCACCACGACCGACCCGGGCCAGCCGTACCGGGAGTCCCTGCCCATGTCGGCGTACGTGACCCACCGCTACCTCGAGGCCGGCGATGTCCAGCTCGGCCTCACGACGACGTGGACCGCCCGTTGGCGGGTGGGCAACGGTCCTTGGCGGCCTGTCGACGGCGTCGTCACCGTCGACAGCGCCCCCGTCCCACTTGAGGTCGTCACCGCACGACCGCAGCTCGTGTCCTACGACTGAGCCGGAGCCAGGTGGGCGGACCGTGGAGTGCTTGGTTCACTGGATGGACCAATCGCTCCACGGTGCCGGCCTGGGGGTCGACCTGACGAGATCGCGGCGGTCAGACGATGCCGTCGAGGGTGGCCAGCACCGTCTCCTTGCGGGGAGCACCCGCGGCGCGGGTGGCCTCGCGGCCGGAGGCATCGAGGATGAGCGTGGTGGGGGTGCGCAGCACGTCGAGGCGGCGCACCAGGTCCAGGTGGTGCTCGGCGTCCACCTCGAGGTGGACGACCCCGGGCACGACGTCGGCGACCTCGGAGAGCACCTGCCGGGTCGCGCGGCACGGGGCGCAGAAGGCCGAGGAGAACTGCAGTAGCGTGGCCCGCTCGCCCAGCCGGGCGTCGGGGAGGGCGGCGATTACGTCGTCCCAGGTGCGGGCGTCGGACGTGCCGCCCTCGGCACCGGCCGGGACAGCGGGCCCGTCGGCCGTCGAGGACGAGGCACGGAAGCGGCCGTCGGTGCGGGCGCGGTAGAGACCGAACCCCAGTGCGAGGACGACGGCGACGATCGCGATCACGACTCCGGTGGACACGCTCCCAGAACAGCATCCCCCGGCAGGGAATTCCGCGGGGCAGCCACCTGGCGGACGGACAGCGCCAGGGCATCAGCGAGCCGGCGATCCTGGTCCAGGTGCCACGCGCGGTGGAAGTGCATGAGGGTGCGCGGCACCGACGCCCAGCACACGACGCAGGTGTCGTGGGCGAGCACGTCCGCGGACTGGCCCGAGTCCATGCGCGGAACCTAGCCGCGGGGAGTGGTCTCAGGAGCGCGACGCGCGCAGGCGGGCCTCGAGGCGGCGTACTCGCTCCTCCAGCTCCAGCACCTTCGCGATCCCGGCGATGTTCAGGCCTTCCGCCAGCAGCTCGCGGATGCGGTGCAGCACCTCGATGTCGGCCTGGGAGTAGAGCCGGGTGCCGCCGTCGGTGCGGTCGGGGGTGAGCAGCCCGCGCCGCTCGTAGACCCGGAGGTTCTGGACCTCCATCCGCACCATGTCGGCCGCCACCGAGATCGCGAAGACCCCGCGCCAGTGCTCGGAGGGGCGGTCGCGCGAGTCGTCACGAGCCGGGGTCACGGGCTTGATCTTCCCTCACTCTTGGAATACAACAAACCTGTATCCGTTGATACAGGTACGACGGACTCACGCAGACCCCGGCGTACCGCCCGTCCCCGACCGATCGACCCGAAGAACCAGGAGGACCCCATGCTGCTCCGCACCACCGACCCGTTCCGCGACTTCGACCGCCTGACCCAGCAGCTGCTGGGGACCACCAACCGCCCGGCCGTCATGCCGATGGACGCCTGGCGCGAGGGCGACCGCTTCGTCATCGAGTTCGACCTGCCCGGCGTGGCCCGTGAGTCCATCGACCTCGACGTCGAGCGCAACGTCCTGACCGTCCGCGCCGAGCGCGTCGCCCGCAACGGCGACTGGGAGCGCCTGGCCTCCGAGCGCCCGACCGGCGTCTTCAGCCGCCAGCTGGTCCTCGGGGACAACCTCGACCTCGACCGCATCGAGGCGACGTACGACGCCGGCGTGCTGCGTCTGGTCGTCCCGGTCGCCGAGAAGGCGAAGCCGCGCAAGATCCAGGTCGCCGCAGCCCCGGAGCAGGAGACCGTCGCGATCGAGTCCTGAGCCGCGGCCCAGCCCTACATGGGCCCGACCGGAGCCCGGTCCGCCCACGCGCGGGCCGGGCTCCGGCGTACCCGGGAGCGACCAATGGTCCAGACCACCTCATGCGGTCGCCATCCGTGCCGATCCGGAGGATCGAACCCGGAGCACGGACTCCGGAGAGACCGTGGAGGAGAGATGGTGACGACCCTCGTGGTGGCACTGGCCGTGTCGGCGTGGTTGTTGCTGCCCCTGCCCCTGGCCGTCGCGTGCGGACGGGCCTTCGACCTCGGTAGCCGGTCGGACGACCCGGCCGGCGGGGCGTGAGCCTCAGCCGACCGCAGGCGCAGCTCGGCTCCGCTGGCGCTCAGCCGCCGGCGAAGGGCGGCAGGAACTCCACGGTCTCCCCGGGCCGCACGACCACCTCGCCAGGATCCGCGGACCCCACCGGCAGGTCGCCGACCAGCGCGGAGCAGACCGCGAGCACCTCGGCCAACCGCGTGCCCGGGTGCAGCGCGACCGCGCGCTCCCGGAGCTCGGTGAGCGTCAGGGGGTCGGCGGAGGCGACCTCGTCGAGGTCGGTTCCGGCGGCGTGCTTGGCGCCCGCCCAGTACCGCACCGTGATGACCTGCGTCTCACTCACCTGGAGAACCTTCCATCGTGTCCGGGAGGTGTCGATAAGGTAAGCCAAGCACGCAGCTGCACCCGGCCGGAGCCCGACGACGCGTTTCGGTCCCCGCCCCAGCCCGGGAGGAGACCACCAGATGAGCACCCTGCTGCTCCTGACGAGCGCCCTGCAGCCCTCCGCCGAGGTCCTCCCCGGCCTCGCGCTGCTCGGCCACCAGGTCAAGATCCTGCCCGCCGAGGGCAGCGCACTGCTCGAGGCGCCCGACTCCGACCTGCTGCTCGTCGACGGTCGCCAGGACCTCGCGCACGCACGCGACCTGTGCCGCCTCATCCGTACGACGGGCACCGACGTCCCCGTCCTGCTGGTCGTCACCGAGGGCGGGCTGTCCGTGGTCACCCACGACTGGGGCATGGACGACGTCGTCCTCCACACCTGCGGCCCCGCCGAGCTCGAGGCGCGGATCAAGCTGGCCATCGGCCGACTCGCCGCGCAGCGCGACGCCGCCGACCCGGACGCGCACCTCATCCGCTCCGGGGAGGTCCTGGTCGACGAGGCGACGTACACCGCCAAGGTCAGCGGCCGGCCGCTGGACCTGACGTTCAAGGAGTTCGAGCTGCTGAAGTTCCTCGCCCAGCACCCGGGCCGGGTCTTCAGCCGCCAGCAGCTGCTCCAGGAGGTCTGGGGCTACGACTACTTCGGCGGCACCCGCACCGTGGACGTCCACGTGCGGCGCCTGCGCGCCAAGCTCGGTCCCGAGAACGAGACGCTCATCGGCACCGTGCGCAACGTGGGCTACCGGTTCGTCCTGCCCGCCAAGGAGAGCCGGGCCGCCGCGGACTCGCGGATCTCGCGGGACGAGGACGCGGTCGAGGCCTGAGGGCCTTCACTGCAACGTGGCGACGGGTCACGCTCGAGCTGCCGCCGACTCGGTGAGGTCAGAGGAATGTCGCAACACCCCCTACCCCCAAGGGGATGCGACATGTGGGCACGGAACCCGACGATCTCTGATGACCAGCTAGACCTGATCCACTCCCTACTGCGGCGCGGTGAGAAGCGTGCGCTCATCGCCGAGCGT
>WLJH01000055.1 GCA_009701885.1 Actinomycetota bacterium | reverse complement strand
TCGCGCGCCGAGCGCCGGGCCGCCCAGGCCCGGACCGCCGCCGCGCCCACCGCCCAGGACCAGGGCGCGCTCGCCGGCTCGGTCCTCTCCCCGACCACCTGGAAGCAGGCGTTCCGCGCGGTGAACCGCCGCGCGTCCTGACCCGCCGACCCGTCACCTCCGCACCGCCGAGTCGTCACATCTGAACCACCGAGTCGTCACGTCCGCACCGCCGTGGCGCCGCGCGTCCCTGCCTGCCCACCGAACCGCCCCGAGAGCGAGGTGAACCGATCATGACCAGCCCCCGCCGTACCCCCGCAGCCCGCCGCTCCACGCGGCTCGCACTGGCCCTGCTCGGCCCCCTCGCCGCGGTCCTCGGGCTGCTCGCCCTGGCCGCTCCGGCCTCGGCCGCTCCGACGAGCGTCGCCTCCAGCGTCCAGGCCGGCGTCCAGGCCGGCGTCCAGGCCGCAGCCCCCCTCCTCGACCAGGGCAGCGTGGCGCTGGCCCCGCAGCCCGACGTCCAGGAGGACCAGGGCGGACAGGGTGCGGGACGGGGCGGACAGGGCGCCGGCGGCGAGAACGTGCTCATCGACGTCGACGGCCTCACCAAGAAGCCGAGCTCCTCGGTCAGCCTGCTGCTGACACTGACCCTGCTCTCACTGGCCCCGGCGATCCTGCTGACCTGCACCAGCTTCACCAAGATCCTGGTGGTGCTGGGCCTGACCCGCAACGCGCTGGGCCTCATGCAGACCCCGCCCAACCAGGTGCTGGCCGGACTGGCGCTCTTCCTGAGCCTGTTCATCATGGCGCCGACCCTGAGCGACATCAACGAGGTCGGGATCCAGCCCTACCTCGACGGGGACAAGACCGCGGCAGCCGCCTACGAGACCGGTGTGGAGCCGCTGCGCGAGTTCATGCTCGACCAGACCGGTGACGAGGAGCTGGCGCTGCTCACCAACGTGGCCCGCCGCGACCTGCCGGCCAACCGGGCCGAGGTGCCGATGTCGACGCTGGTCCCCGCGTTCATCATCAGCGAGCTCAAGGCCGCCTTCATCATCGGCTTCATCATCTTCATCCCCTTCCTCGTCATCGACATCGTCGTCTCGGGGGCGCTGATGGCACTGGGCATGATGATGATGCCGCCGGTCATGGTCTCCCTGCCGTTCAAGCTGCTGCTCTTCGTCCTCGTCGACGGGTGGGGACTGATCATCACGGCCCTGGTCCAGAGCTATGCCTAGCCACCTCGTGGCCAGCACCCCAGACCCCATCGCCGCAGACCCCATCGCCGCAGGGCGCGACGCCGCGCCGGCCGACCAGGCACCCCGGAGGACCCCGTGAACGACACCACCGTCATCGAGATCGCCACCCTCACCATGGAGGTCGCCCTCAAGCTGTCCGCGCCGATCCTGTTGACGGCGCTCTCGGTGGGCTTCACGGTCTCGCTGTTCCAGTCGATGACCCAGATCCAGGAGTTCACCCTGGCCTTCGTCCCGAAGGTCGTGGCCGTGGGTGCCGCGCTCGTCGCCTCCGGCAACTGGATGCTCCAGACCCTCGTGGCCTTCACCGAGGACCTCTTCGCCATGATCCCCAGCCTGCTGGCCTGACCGGAGAGCCCGACCCCGTCCGTGTACGTCACCCTCGCCGGAGAACCGCTCCTGGCCTACCTGCTCGCCTCGGTGCGCATCGTGGCCTGGCTGCTGGTCGTGCCGCCGTTCTCGACGCGCGCGGTGCCGACGATGGCGAAGGTGGTGCTGAGCCTGGGCCTGGCCCTGACCGTCGCGCCGGCGATGGCCCAGGCCGAGGTCCCCCTGGAGCTCGGAGGCCTGCTGGTCTCGGTGGTGACCCAGGTGGCCACCGGCGCGGCGCTGGGCTTCCTCACCTCGCTGCTCTTCGCGGCGGTGGCGGCAGCCGGCAGCCTGGTCGACGTCTTCGGCGGCTTCGCCCTCGCCCAGGGCTTCGACCCGCTGGGCCAGAACTCCAGCACGGTCTTCGGCACCTTCCACCAGTGGCTGTTCACGATGCTGCTCTTCGCCAGCGGCGGGCACCTGCTGGTCATCGGCGGGCTGCTGCGCACCTTCGACCTGCTGCCCGTCGGGCAGATGCCGCAGGTCGAGGATGGCACGGGCCTGCTGACCCGGGCCTTCACCCTCTTCGCGGTCATCGCGGTGCAGGTGGCGCTGCCGATGATCGCGGTGCTCTTCGTCTCCGACCTCGGCCTGGCGCTGATGACCAAGGTCGCCCCGCAGCTCAACGCCCTCAACGTGATGTTCCCCGCCAAGATCGGCATGACCCTGCTCCTGGTGGGTCTGAGCTTCCCCGTCCTCACCACCGTCGTCGAGCGGGTCGTCGACCACGCCATGGCGGCGATGGCCGCCCTCGTGGGCGGCGGCTGAGGAGGGGGTGAGCGGACGTGGCCGGTGAGAAGACCGAGAAGGCGACCCCGAAGAAGCGCAAGGAGTCGCGCAAGGAGGGGCAGGTCGCCCGCACCGCCGAGCTCGGCGGCTGGATCAGCCTGCTGCTGGTCACCCTGGCCCTGCCGCCGGTCATGCGTGGGGCCGCCGAGTCGATGACGTCCCTCATGAGCGCCTGCCTGCGCGCGATCGAGGACCCGAGCGTCGAGGTGGCCACCGCGCTGGTGAAGGAGGCCTCGATGTCGGCCTTCCTCGCGCTCCTGATCCTGGGCAGCGTCGTGCTCGTCCTCAGCACCGTCATCACCCTGGCCCAGGGCGGGTTCTACATCGCCTCCAAGATGGCCAAGCCGGACCTGAAGAAGCTCAACCTGATCCAGGGCGTCAAGCGGATGTTCGGCGCCCAGGCCTGGTGGGAGCTGGCCAAGATGCTGATCAAGAGCGCCCTGGTGACGGGGCTGGTCTACCAGGGCGTCATGGCGCTGATGCCGATGGTCGGCGGCCTCGTGCCGCTCACGACGACGATCGAGCTCGGCAGCGACCACGCGTTCACGCTGCTGCGGAACGTCGCGATCGCCGGTGTGGTCATGGGTGCGCTCGACTACCTGATGGCGCGCCGCCGCACCACCAAGCAGACCAACATGACCAAGCAGGAGGTCAAGGACGAGCACAAGCAGGCCGAGGGCGACCCGATGCTCAAGGGGGCCATCCGCTCGCGCCAGCTGGCGGCGTCGCGCAACCGGATGATCGCCGACGTGGCCGACGCCGACGTCGTGCTGGTCAACCCGACGCACGTCGCGGTGGCGCTGCGCTACCGCCCGGAGCGCGGCGCCCCGGTCGTCGTGGCCCGCGGCGCCGGCGTGGTCGCCGCCCGGATCCGCAGCGTCGCCTCCGAGGCCGGCGTCCCCCTGGTCCAGGACGTCCCCCTGGCCCGCGCGCTCTACCGCTCGACCGAGGTGGGCATGGAGATCCCGACCGAGCTCTTCGCCGCGGTCGCGCACATCCTCGCCTTCGTGATCAGCCGCCGCGGCAGGGGCTCGTACGCCGGCACCCACCGCTCCCCCCGCGCCGAGGGCGCGCTGCCCGAGGTGCGCACGGCCGGCCAGCGCCGCCGTCGTACGCCGTCCGCCGCGGCCCCGCGCCCCGTGGCCGGCGCCGCCACCGCCACCGCTTCCGCGAGCGCCCGAGCCGCGTCGCCGAACTCCTCAGGTGCCCTGGCCACCCGTCGATAGGACCCTCGACGCCAGGAGGGCGTTGCGACACATCTGCTGCAGCCAGGACGGCTGGTCGACGAAGCTCCACGACCCCGGAAGGCACGCATGTCCCTCCAGCGCCTGACCAAGCTCGGCGTGCCGATCGGCATCGTCATGATCGTCGTGATGCTCGTCGTCCCGCTGCCCGCGATGGTCCTCGACCTGCTGATCGCCGCCAACATCGCCGGTGCGCTGCTGGTGCTGCTGACCGCGATGTCGGTGAAGCGACCGCTGGACTTCGCGGCCTTCCCCGCGGTCCTGCTGGTGATGACCCTCTTCCGCCTGGCCCTCAACGTCAGCGCGACCCGGCTGGTGCTGCTCGACGGCTACGCCGGCAAGGTGATCGAGACCTTCGGTCACTTCGTCGTCGGCGGCTCGCTCATCGTCGGCCTGATCATCTTCACCATCCTGCTGATCATCCAGTTCGTGGTGATCACCAAGGGCGCCGAGCGGGTCGCCGAGGTCGGCGCCCGCTTCACCCTGGACGCCATGCCGGGCAAGCAGATGGCCATCGACGCCGACCTCAACTCCGGGCTGATCGACGAGGACGAGGCTCGTCGTCGCCGCAAGGAGGTCCACGCCGAGGCCGACTTCTTCGGCGCGATGGACGGTGCCTCGAAGTTCGTCAAGGGCGACGCGATCGCCGCCATCCTCATCACCGTCGTGAACCTGATCGGCGGCATGACCATCGGGCTGGTCCAGCTCGGCATGAGCCCCGCCGACGCGGTCAGCACCTACTCGCTGCTGACCGTCGGCGACGGCCTGGTCAGCCAGATCCCCGCCCTGCTGCTCTCGGTCGCCACCGGCCTGGTCGTCACCCGCAGCGCCTCGGAGTCCGACATGGGCTCCGACATGGTCGGGCAGCTCACCGGCAACAAGAACGCCCTGCAGATCGCCGGCTTCGGCTCGATGGCGCTGCTCCTCATCCCGGGCCTGCCCAAGATCCCGTTCCTGCTCGTCGGTGGGGTGCTGCTGCTGCTCTCCGCCCGCGCCGAGCGTCCCGAGCCCGCCGCCGTCGAGGCCACCGAGGCCGTGCGCGAGCTGCCCACCGCCGACCACCCCGAGCAGCTGGCCGAGGAGATCCAGGTCGACCCGCTGGGCCTGGAGCTGTCCGCCGACATGATCGACCTGGTGGACCACGCCCACGGCGGGGACCTGTTGCAGCGGGTCAAGGCGCTGCGCCGCAAGATCGCCGGCGAGCTCGGCGTCGTCGTCCCGCTGGTGCGTACCCGCGACAACCTCGAGCTGCCCAGCCGCACCTACGCCATCAAGCTCTTCGACATCGAGGTCGCGCGCGGCGAGGCGCCCCCGGGCACCGTCCTGGCGATCGGCGACTTCCTCGGCTCGCTGCCGGGCGAGGCCACCAAGGAGCCGGTCTTCGGGCTGGAGGCCAAGTGGATCCCCGCCGAGCTGCGGGCCCAGGCCGAGCTCTCCGGCGCCACGGTCGTCGAGCGCTCGGCCGTGATCACCACCCACCTCTCGCAGGTGGTCACGACGTACGCCGCCCGGCTGCTCGGCCGCGAGGACGTCCGCCTGCTCACCGACGTCGTCAAGCGCACGCACCCCAACGTCGTCGACGAGCTCACCCCGAGCCTGCTCTC
This sequence comes from Actinomycetota bacterium, assembly GCA_009701885.1. Lineage (GTDB taxonomy): Bacteria > Actinomycetota > Actinomycetes > Propionibacteriales > Nocardioidaceae > Nocardioides. Next base: position 12,647 of record WLJH01000055.1, on the reverse strand, counting down.
CCTCGGCGAGGTGCAGCGGGTGCTGCAGCAGCTGCTCGAGGAGGGCATCGCGATCCGCGACCTCGTGCGGATCTACGAGGCGCTGTCGATGAAGGCCGCGCAGACCAAGGACGTCGACGCCCTCGTCGACGCCGCCCGCGCCGCCCTCGGGCCGGCCGTCGTCGCGCCGTACGTCGCCGGCGGGACCGTGCACGTCCTCAGCTTCGACCCGATCTTCGAGCAGCGGCTCCTGGAGTCGCTGCGCCACGGCGACCAGGGCCCTGCCCTGGTGCTCGACCCGGTGACCGCCCAGACCGTGATCGGCGGGCTGGCCCAGCACCTCGTCGACGCCGAGAACCACAACATCCGCCCCGTGCTGGTGTGCGCACCGCAGCTGCGCGCCGCCGTGCGTCGGCTCGTGCAACCGGCCATCGACCGGCTGCCCGTGCTGGCCTACCCCGAGCTCGCCGGGACCGCCCAGGTGCGGTCCGTGGGCGTGATCGGCGGCGAGCGCACCTCGGTCCTCGCCGGCCAGGACCCGATGGGAGCCTGATCGATGAACCTGCTCTCCCCCACCGTCCTCGGCGCCGCCGGGGTCTGCACCTCCCCGGCGCTCTACCAGACCCTGGTCACCGGCGGCGTGCCGCTGGAGGTGGCGATGACCCGCTACCTCGTGGCGCTGGTGCTGTGCTGGGTCGCGATCTCGCTGGTGGCCGCCCTGGTCGGCGAGCCCCCGGCTCCCGCGGCCCGCGCTACCGACCCCGGCGACCCCGCGCCGGTCCCGGACGTGGAACGACCCCCAGGCGTGCCGGCGGAGTAGCTCGGGAGAGCACCTCCGGCGGCTGGTCCGGCGGACGGGTCCGGACCGACCTGGGGGTCGGGTGGCTGCCGGGTATTGCCGGCAGCGACGTCCTAGGAGCCGCTGCTAGCGAGCAGCCACCTCACGCGTCCGTAGAGAAATCATTGATCGGACCACCTCCTTTCCCGTGTCCCTCCACGGTAGGTCGGCCTGCGCGTGCGGACAACGGATTTCTCGGCGGGGGCTCGATCGGAACCTTTCCCCTGGCCAGATCGATTGTTATTCGATAGATTCCTCTCGACCCACGAGAGGAATCAGCATGAACCCGTACGTCGTCGCAGCCCTCCGCACCGTCCTGGCCCTCGGTCTGGCCGGCTCGCTGTTCGTCCAGGCGGTGATGGTCCCGCTGCTCTTCCTCGACCTCGACGACGCCTCGACGCCGGTGCGCGTGCAGGTGGTGGCGATCGTGCTGCTGGGGATCGTGGCGGTGCAGGTCGTCATGGTCTGCACCTGGCGGCTGCTCACGCTGGTCGGGCGCGACGAGGTGTTCTCGCCCCGCTCCTTCCGCTACGTCGACACGATCAGCGGGGCGGTCGTGGCCGCCGCCCTGCTGCTCTTCTGGCTCGGTGCGGTCGCCGCTCCGGGCGAGGACGTCGCTCCGGGGGTGGTGCTGCTGGTCGGCGGGGCCGGCGGGCTGGTGCTGGGCGCCGCCCTGGTGGTCCGGGTGATGCGCGCGCTCCTCGTGCAGGCGGTCGGGATGCGCGACGAGCTGGCCGAGGTCATCTGATGCCGATCGTCGTCGACATCGACGTCATGCTCGCCCGCCGCAAGATGTCGGTCGGAGCGCTGGCCGAGGCGGTGGGCATCACGCCGGCCAACCTGGCGGTGCTCAAGAACGGTCGGGCCAGGGCCGTGCGGTTCAGCACGCTCGAGGCGCTGTGCGAGGTGCTGGACTGCCAGCCCGGCGACCTGCTGCGGCACGAGCCGGGACCCGACTGACCTCCCGGACGCAGCAGTGCCCCGCCCGGACGAACCGGACGGGGCACCGCGAGGTGGACCTCAGTGGGTCCAGCCGAGATCAGATCGCGCGGACGCGCTCGGCCTGGGGGCCCTTGGGGCCCTGGGTGACGTCGAACTCGACGGCCTGGTTCTCGTCCAGCGACTTGTAGCCGTTGGACTCGATCGCGGAGTAGTGGACGAAGACGTCAGCGCCGCCGTCGTTCTGAGCAATGAAGCCGAAACCCTTCTCGGCGTTGAACCACTTGACGGTTCCCTGAGCCATGATGCTGTCCTTCGTGTTTCTTCGCGGCGCACCGTGCGCCGCGTGGGCTGAAGACATCCGTTCACGTACCTGATGTCCAGCGAAACCGAAGACCAAGAGACTTTGAGATGCGGCACCGGCGTCCTGCCGAGTGCCAGGACGACCCGCAGGCCATCCCTCCAACGCCGGCAACACTAGCCCCTCACGACGCCGAACGCACCATCCCCGTCCGGCAGCGCGCCGACCGGTCGCCGACCTACCCGCCGACCGGCTCGTCCGCACCCTCCGGGGCGGCCGCCAGCTGGGAGCGGTGCAGGGCGGCGTACGCCCCGTCGGCAGCGAGCAGCTCGGCGTGCGTGCCCTGCTCGACGATCGCACCGTCGGCCATCACCAGGATCAGGTCGGCGTCGCGGATCGTGGAGAGGCGGTGGGCGATGACGAAGGAGGTGCGGTCGCTGCGCAGCGCCGCCATCGCGTGCTGCAGCAGCAGCTCGGTGCGGGTGTCGACGCTGGAGGTCGCCTCGTCGAGGATCAGCAGCGCGGGGTCGGTGAGGAACGCGCGGGCGATCGTCAGCAGCTGCCGCTCCCCCGCCGACAGGTTCGCCCCGTCCTCGGCCACGACCGTGTCGTAGCCGTCGGGCAGGGAGTGGACGAAGCGATCGACGTACGTCGCCCGGGCGGCCTCGCGCACCTGCTCCTCGCTCGCGCCGGGCCGGCCGTAGGCGATGTTGTCGCGGATCGTGCCCTCGAAGAGCCAGGTGTCCTGCAGCACCATCCCTATCCGCGAGCGCAGCTCCTGGCGCGTCATGGCGGCGGTGTCCTCGCCGTCGAGGAGGATCCGCCCACCGTCGAGGTCGTAGAAGCGCATCACCAGGTTGACCAGCGTGGTCTTGCCCGCGCCGGTCGGCCCGACGATCGCGACGGTCTGGCCGGGGCGGGCCACCAGCGAGAGGTCCTGGATCAGGGGGCGGTCTGGGTCGTAGGAGAAGGAGACGTGCTCGAAGGCGACCTCGCCGCGGGTCGCGCCGCTCGGCGGACGGCGTACGACGGCGACCGGTTCCTCCTCGGCGTCGAGCAGCTCGAAGACCCGCTCGGCCGACGCCACGCCCGACTGCAGCAGGTTGGCCATCGAGGCCACCGTGGTGAGCGGCTGGGTGAACTGGCGGGTGTACTGCACGAAGGCCTGCACCTCGCCCAGCGTCACCGCACCGGAGCTGATCCGCAGCGCCCCCACCACGGCGACCACGACGTAGTTGAGGTTGCCGATGAACATCATCGTCGGCATCACCAGGCCGCTGACCAGCTGCGCGCGGAAGGACACCTCGTGCAGGTCCTCGTTGTGCTCGGCGAAGGTGCGCTCGACCTCGTCGGTGCGGCCCAGGACCTTGACCAGGGCGTGCCCGGAGAAGGCCTCCTCGATGTGGGCGTTGAGCTGGCCCGTGCGCCGCCACTGCGCGACGAACTCGCCCTGGGAGCGGCGCATGATCGCCCGGGTGGCCACCAGGGAGAGGGGCACGCTGAGCAGGGCCACCAGCGCCAGCAGCGGGCTGATCCACACCATCATCGCCAGGACGGCGACGACGGTGAGCAGCGACTGCAGCAGCTGGCCCATCGTCTGCTGCAGGGTCGTGCTGACGTTGTCGATGTCGTTGGTGACCCGGCTGAGCAGCTCACCGCGCGGCGAGCGGTCGACGTAGCCCAGCGGCAGCCGGTGGATCTTGTCCTCGACCTCCGCGCGCATCCGCTGCACGGTGCGCTGCACGACCCCGTTGAGGACGTAGCCGGCCCACCACGACAGCAACGAGGCGGCGGCGTAGACCGCGAGCACCAGCAGCAGCCACTCCCCCACGGCGCCGAAGTCGACGCCCTGGCCGGGCACCACGCCCTGTCCCTGGACGGCCTCGGGCAGCTGGTCGTCGGGGGTGCCCACGGGCGTCCGCGCACCGATGAAGCCGCGGAAGACCAGGTCGGTGGCGTGCCCGAGAAGCCGCGGGCCGATCGACATCAGCCCGACCGAGAGGACCACGAGCACGACGACGAGCAGGGCCTGGAGGCGGTCGGGGCGCATCCGGGCGACCAGCCGGCGCGCGGACGGCACGAAGGTCATCGCCTTCTGACCGACCATGCCGCCGGCCATCGGGCCGCGCCCCGGTCCGCCCTGGGGGGCCTCGATCCGCTCGGTCGCGGCGAAGCCCTGGACCTTCGTGGCGCCGCCGGGGCCGGGTGCGCCGCCGGGGCCGGGTGCGCCGCCGGGGCCGCTCATGCCGCGTCCTCGGCTTCGGCGGAGAGCTGGGAGGCCACGATCTCCTGGTAGGTCGCGCAGTCGCGCAGCAGCTCCTCGTGGGTGCCGCGGCCCACGACCCGGCCGTCCTCGAGCACGAGGATCTGGTCGGCGTCGCGGATGGTCGAGACCCGCTGGGCCACCACGACGACGGTCGCGTCGGTGGTGACCCGCCGCAGGGCCGCGCGCAGCCGGGCGTCGGTGGCCAGGTCGAGGGCGGAGAAGGCGTCGTCGAGCAGGTAGACCGCCGGGCGGCGCACGACGGCGCGCGCGATCGCGAGGCGCTGCCGCTGGCCCCCGGAGAAGTTGGTGCCGCCCTGGGAGACGGGGGCGTCCAGGGCCTCGGGGAGCGCCTCGACGAAGTCGCGCGCCTGAGCCACCTCGAGGGCCTCCCACATCTGCTCCTCGGTGGCGTCGGGGCGGCCGTGGGCGAGGTTGGACCGGACGGTGCCGCTGAAGAGATAGGCCTTCTGCGGCACCAGCCCCAGCTGGGACCACAGCACCTCGGGGTCGAGGTCGCGCACGTCGACCCCGGCCACGCGCACGGTGCCGGCGGTGGCGTCGAAGAGCCGCGGCACGAGGTTGACGAGCGTCGACTTGCCGGCGCCGGTCGAGCCGACCACCGCGAGGACCTGGCCGGGCCGGGCGCTGAGGGAGCAGCCGGCCAGGACGGGGGCCTCGGCGCCGGGGTAGGAGAACGTCACGTTCTCGAGGTCGAGGTGGCCTCGGCGCGCCGGGTCGAGGGGGCGCGGGTCGGTGCTGCGGCGTACGGACGTCTCGGTGGCCAGCACCTCGGTGATCCGCTCCGCACAGACCGCCGAGCGCGGCACCTGCATGAGCATGAAGGTCGCCATCATCACCGACATCAGGATCTGCATGAGGTAGGAGAGGAAGGCGGTCAGCGCCCCGACCTCCATCTGCCCCGCGTCGACCCGCTGCCCGCCGAACCACACCACCGCCACGCTGGAGACGTTCACGACGAGCATCGCCAGCGGGAACATCGTGGCCATCCACCGGCCCGCGGTCGTGGCGACGTCGGTCAACGCGTCGTTGGCGACCGCGAACCGCTGCGTCTCGTGCTCCTCGCGCACGAACGCGCGCACGACCCGGATGCCGGCCAGCTGCTCGCGCAGCACCCGGTTGACCTCGTCGATGCGGGTCTGGACCAGCCGGAAGCTCGGCACCATCCGGGAGACCACGAAGCCGACCGAGAGGATGAGCGCGGGCACGACGACGGCCAGGATCCAGCCCAGGCCGCGGTCCTCGCGCAGCGCCATCAGCACGCCGCCGACCATCATGATCGGGCTCGAGACCGCGATCAGGCAGGTCATCACGACGAGCATCTGCACCTGCTGCACGTCGTTGGTGGTGCGGGTGATGAGCGAGGGCGCCCCGATCTCCTGCACCTCGCGCTGGGAGAAGGAGCCGACCCGCTGGAAGAGGTCGCGACGCAGGTCGCGGCCGAAGGACGTCGCGGTCCGTGCGCCGAACCACACCGCCCCGACCGAGCAGAGGATCTGGACCAGCGAGACCGCCAGCATGATGCCGCCGAGGCGCACGATGAGGCCCTCGTCGCCGGGGACCACCCCGTCGTCGATGATCGCGGCGTTGAGGCTGGGCAGGTAGAGCATCGCGAGCACCGCCAGCAGCTGGAGCCCCACGACGGCCGCGAGCCAGGAGCGGTACGGCGCCAGGCGCTGCCTCAGGAGGGCGACGAGCACCGGGGGCTCCTCGCGGGGGGCACAGTGGCGGGGGTCGTCACGGCTGCAGCCGCCGCACGGTCCAGCCGTCCCCTGCCCGGCGGTACTCGAAGCGGTCGTGCAGCCGGCTCGGCCGACCCTGCCAGAGCTCCACGACCTCCGGCCGCACGCGGTAGCCGCCCCACTGCTCCGGCGGGGTGACCTCGCGGCCCTCGAACTCCCGCTCCGCCGCGGCGTACGCCGCCTCGAGGGCCGCGCGGTCCGCGACCGGCTGGGACTGCGCCGAGGCGTGCGCACCGAGCTGGCTGCCGCGCGGCCGGACCGCGAAGTAGGCCTCGACCTCCTCGCGGGGCAGCAGCTCGGCGGTGCCCTCGACCCGCACCTGGCGCTCGAGCGGGTGCCACGGGAAGAGCAGGGCCACCCGGGGCTCGGCCGCGAGAGCGCGCCCCTTGCGGGAGGCGTGGTTGGTGTAGAAGACGAACCCGCCCTCGGGGCCGTCCTCGAGGCCCTTGAGCAGCACCGTGCGCGCCGAGGGCCGCCCGTCCTCGTCGACGGTCGCCACGACCATCGCGTTGGGCTCGTCCAGGCCGGAGGCGAGCGCCTCGTCGAACCACCGCCGGAACACCACCAGCGGGTCGGGGTCGAGGTCGCCCTGGTCGAGCCCCTTCGCGGCGTACTCGTGGCGCAGCGCGCGCAGGTCGGTCATGCCTCCGAGAGTAGGGCGTGGCTCTCGACTCGGGGTGCGTGCCGGCGTCGTCCGGGGCGTGACCTCGCAAGGCGCCGGAGCGCCGCCGTACTTGGCCGTCCAGCAAGCGACGGCAACGCAGCGAGGGTGCGTCCCGGGCGGCACCGGCGCCGTGCTCCGAGTCGAGAGGCACGCCCTCGGTCCAGCGCCCACGGAGCGGCCCCCGGACCGGGTGTGCCCCGCGTCCGGCAGAATGCGGGAGGTTCTGAGGGCCGCGACCCGGCCCACGAGAGAGACGACGAAGGAGTCGACATGCCTGAGGTGCACCACGGACTGGAGGGCGTCGTCGCCTTCGAGACCCAGATCGCCGAGCCGGACAAGGAGGGCTCCGCGCTCCGCTACCGCGGCGTCGACATCGAGGACCTCGTCGGCCGGGTGCCGTTCGAGAACGTCTGGGGCCTGCTGGTCGACGGCACCTACACCCCCGGCCTCCCGCCGGCGGAGCCCTACAACATCGCCATCCACACCGGTGACGTGCGCGCCGACGTGCAGGCCTCGGTCGCGATGCTCGCGCCGATGCTCGGCATGGGCCAGACCTACGACATCTCCGACGAGCAGGCCCGCCTGGACCTCTCGCGCGTCGCGGTGATGGTGCTGTCCTACGCAGCGCAGTCCGCGCGCGGCCTCGGCACCTACGTCGTCCCGCAGAGCGACGTCGACCAGGGCAGGACGCTGGCCGAGAAGTTCCTCATCCGCTGGAGGGGCGAGGCCGACCCCAAGCACGTCAAGGCGATCGACGCCTACTGGTCGTCGGCGGCCGAGCACGGCATGAACGCCTCGACGTTCACCGCGCGTGTCATCACCTCCACCGGCGCAGACGTCGCAGCCGCCTTCTCCGGTGCCATCGGCGCGATGAGCGGCCCGCTGCACGGCGGCGCCCCCTCGCGCGTGCTCGGCATGATCGAGCAGGTCGAGAAGACCGGCGACGCATCGGCGTACGTCAAGAAGCTGCTCGACGACGGCGAGCGCCTGATGGGCTTCGGCCACCGCGTCTACCGCGCGGAGGACCCCCGCGCCCGCGTGCTGCGCCGCACGGCCAAGGAGCTCAACGCGCCGCGCTACGAGGTCGCCGAGGCCCTAGAGAAGGCGGCTCTCGAGGAGCTGCGCGCCCGCCGCCCCGACCGCGTCCTCGAGACGAACGTGGAGTTCTGGGCCGCGATCGTCCTGGACTTCGCCGAGGTGCCGGCCAACATGTTCACCTCCATGTTCACCTGCGCCCGCACCGGCGGCTGGTCGGCGCACATCCTGGAGCAGAAGATGACGGGCCGACTGATCCGGCCCTCCGCGGTGTACGCCGGCCCCTCCTCGCGTCCCGCCGACGCGGTCGAGGGCTGGGACGCCTCCTGGGCCGGCTGACCCTCCCCCGCCGAGCAGTCACTTTCGAACCCTCGAGCCGTCACGTTCGCCCGCCTCAGCGGTGCGGAGGTGACGGCTCGAGGGTTCATTTCTGACGGCTCGGCGATCAGTCCTTCTTCTTCTCGACCCGGCCGTCGTAGAAGCTGGTGCGCCCGTAGCCGCCCTTGCGGCTCAGCGAGACGTGCACGTGGTCGCGGTGGCGCAGGGTCTTGGAGCACTTCTTGAGCTTCTTGCACGAGGAGCTGAGGTAGGGCTCGGGCTCGAAGCCGTCCCAGGCCGACCACATCCGGTCGTCCCAGATGACGTACATGATCCCCATCCGGCGTGCCTTCGCCGCCGGGCGGTCACGGTGGTCCTCTGCCAGTACGTCGCGGAGGAACTCCTTGACCCGGGCGCGGCCGGCCTTGGTCGTGGCGTCGTTGGACCAGTCGACCGCGCGTCCCTCCTGGTGCTCCGAGACGCTGTCGGTGCAGGCCGCACCGATCCGGCCGCGCGCGCCGCCGTACGTCCTCACCAGCCAGCCGGCGAGGTACTCCGCCCCCGCCTTCGCCTTCGGGCTGCAGCGCTCCTCGGGCTGGTACGACGCGAAGTCCTCCAGCTCGGCGTGGGCGGCCGGGGCTGTCGCGACGACGGCGACGGGCAGCAGCAGGGTCACGAGAAGAGCCGCGAGCACGCGGCGGACCAGGACGATCATGGTGTTCCCTCCGGGTGCCGGCCGCCTCCCCGCGACCGGACCGTCCGAGGGTAGGTCGCGACCCGCGGCGACGTCCCGTGTTCGACCGAGGTGCTGGCCCCGGACCGACCAGCCCGCCTGCCCGCCGGCCGTGCCGTGCCCCTGCCGGGGCGGGTGTCGGCGGGTGTCGGCGGGTGTGCCTAGTGTCCGACCATGACCTCTCGGGACGCGGTCGACCTCTGGGACTCCGAGGCACCGACCTTCGACGACGCTGCCGACCACGGGCTCAGGGACCCGGCGGTGCGCCAAGCGTGGCGCTCGCTGCTCTCCGGCCTCCTCCCCCACCCACCGGCGCGGGTCGCCGACCTCGGCTGTGGCACCGGCACGCTGGCGCTGCTGCTCGCCGAGGAGGGCCACCGCGTCGACGGGGTCGACTTCTCCCCGGAGATGGTCGTCCGCGCGGTGGCCAAGACGGCCGCGGAGCCCGACGTCGCGATCCTGCAGGGCGACGCCTTCTCCCCGCCGCTGCCGCCGACGGCGTACGACGTCGTGCTGACCCGCCACGTCCTCTGGGCGCTCTCCGACCCGGTCGAGGCGCTGCGCCGCTGGGTCGCGCTACTGCGGCCCGAGGGCAGGCTGGTGCTGGTCGAGGGCAGCTGGACGACCGGTGCCGGGCTGCGGGCCACCGAGGTCGCCGACGCCGCCCGCGAGGTCGGGCGCGAGCCGACGGTGCACGCGCTGGACGACCCCGCGCTCTGGGGCGGCCCGATCAGCGACGAGCGGTACGCCGTCGTCTGCTGAGGCCCCTCAGGCGATCAGCAGCTCGCGCGCCTGCGTGACCGGCTGGGTGCCGTTGAACAGCTCGAACCGCCACCCGTGGCGCCGGCTGTGGCTCAACGTGCCGGAGAGCTGGAAGGGGAGCCGCTCCTCCAGGCCCTCGGGGTAGGTCAGCACCGCCTCGGTGGAGGCGACGAACCAGAGGACACCGCCGCGGTGCCGGGCCCACACCTCGCCGACCTCCCAGCCGAGGGCGAAGGACTCCTCGAACACCTCGGCGAGGAAGAGCCGCAGCTCCTCGGCGCCGTGGGCGTGCTCTCCGAGGTCGTCGCCGTAGGCCGCGCCGTCGGGCGTGAAGCACGCCAGCGCCGTCTCGACGTCGCGCACTGCGAACGCCTGCTGCAGTCGCGCCAGCGTCTCGACGACGACGCGCTGCGGCTCCTGGGTCGCGGAAGACTTCCTCACGCACCGACAACGAGGACCGGGGCGCGGGGGTATGGCCCCTGAACGGGGGTTCTAGAGCACCTCGCCCGTGCCACCGGCCCCGGGCAGCACCCGGCCGAAGCAGCGCGAGAGCGGGGAGTCGCGGTAGTGCCCGAACCCGGCGATCGGCACGTAGCCCGCGGACTCGTAGAGCGCGATCGCCTCCGGCTGGGCGGTCCCGGTCTCCAGCACCATCGCGCGGACGCCGGTCGCGGCCGCGGTGGCCTCGAGGTGCGCGAGCATCCGCCGGGCGAGGCCGCGGCGCTGCGCGGCGGGGCTGACGTACATCCGCTTCACCTCGGCGACGGCCGCGTCGGGCGGGAGCCCGGGGACGGTCGCTGCCGTCGTACGCCGCCACGCGCCGGTCGCGACCGGTCGCTCCCCGAGGTAGCCGAGGAAGAAGCTGCCGGCGGGCGGCTCGAACATCGCGGGGTCCAGCGGGGTCTCGTCGGGGCCGCCGTAGCGCGCGACGTAGACCGCCTGCACCTCCTCGACCAGCCGCAGGACGTCGGGGTGGCCGTAGGGGGCCGGCTCGATCCGCCAGCCGACCGGGGCGTCGGGGAGGTCGGGTAGGCGCTCAGGCCATCGAGGCTCCACAGCCGTCACAGAACCTCGCGTCCTCGTCGTTGCGGGTGCCGCAGGCGCGGCAGAAGGGGCCCGAGGCGCGCTGCGTCCCGGCGGCCGCCCCGTCGTCGACGGTGCGCCCGACGCCCATGATGCCTCGACCGTCGGAGAGGTACTCCGCGGACTTCTTCACCGTGGGCATGGTCTCGCCGGCGACGTACCGGCTCTGGGCGCCGAGGGTGCCGGCGTTGAGCATGCCGATGCCGAAGATGACCATGAACGCACCACCGGCCATCGTGAAGAAGGACCCGAACTGGGGGTCCATGCTCTCCATGTTGGCGGCCGCGAAGAAGTCGCGACCGCCGAGGTAGGCGATGACCGCGCCCCCGACGAGCAGCAGGGACCCGACGACGAGCAGGACGGTGCGGGAGCGGCGGGTGTCGTACGGCGATCGGGTCATGGTTCCTCCGAGAGATGTGCCCGCGGGTCGGGCGGGTCGGCTCCTACCCTCCCCCCTCCTGCGGTGAAACCCGGACGCAGGGTGCTCGGTGCGGCTGGGATGATGGCGCCGTGACGCCGGACCTGCGCATCCCCGCCGACCTGCTGCCCCGCGACGGTCGGTTCGGCTCCGGCCCCTCCAAGATCCGGGTGGAGCACCTCGACGCGCTGGCCGCGACGGGCACGTCGCTGATGGGCACCTCGCACCGGCAGACCCCGGTCCGCTCGCTGGTCGCGTCGGTCAAGGAGCGGCTGATCGCCCTGTTCGCGCTGCCCGAGGGCTACGAGGTCGTGCTGGGCGTCGGCGGGTCGACCGCCTTCTGGGACGTCGCCACCCACGGCCTGGTCGAGCACCGCAGCCAGCACCTCGTGCACGGGGAGTTCACCGGCAAGTTCGCCACCGCCGCCGCCCGGGCCCCGTGGCTGGCCGAGCCGTCGGTCGTGCGGGCCGAGCCCGGCTCCCTCGGGGTGCCGGTGGCCGAGGACGGCGTCGACGTCTACGCCTGGGCCCACAACGAGACCTCCACCGGCGTGATGGCCCCCGTCGTGCGGCCCGCGGGGATCGACCCCGACGCCCTCGTCATGGTCGACGCCACCTCCGGTGCGGGCGGCCTGCCTGTCGACATGGCCGAGGCCGACGTCTACTACTTCGCCCCGCAGAAGGGGTTCTCCTCCGACGGCGGGCTCTGGATCGCCCTCATGTCGCCGCGAGCGCTGGAGCGCGCGGCCCGGATCGCGGCGACCGACCGCCACGTCCCGGCATTCCTCGACCTGCCGACCGCGATCGAGAACTCCCGCAAGGACCAGACCTACAACACGCCCTCGGTCGCCACCCTCTTCCTCATGGACCAGCAGCTGGGCTGGATGCTCTCCCTCGGCGGGCTCGAGGCCACCGTCGCCCGCACCCGCGCCTCGGCCGCCCACCTCTACCCCTGGGCCGAGGCCTCGGGGTGGGCCTCGCCGTTCGTCACGGACCCCGCCCACCGCTCGCACGTGGTCGCCACCCTCGACCTGGCTCCCCCGCTGGACTTCGAGGACGTGCTGGTCGTCCTGCGCGCCAACGGCATCCTCGACACCGACCCCTACCGCAAGCTCGGCCGCAACCAGCTGCGCGTGGCGATGTTCCCCGCCGTCGATCCCGACGACGTCCTGGCCCTCACCCACTGCCTCGACTGGGTCGTCGACCACCTCTGACCGTCCCGACGCTGACTCGGCGCTGGTTCGACGCTCACTCGGCGCTGGTTCAACGCTCACTCGGCGCTGGTTCAAGCGCCCATGCTCGAATCCGTGCCGACTCAGGCTCTTCTGCTGCATGTGTGGGTGCTGTGATCGCGCCTGAATGAGCGCACGCCGTTCTCTGTCTAGGTTTCTGAGCTGTCGAAGAACAGTCACCAGGAGCAGGAGAACGGCGTGCGTGAACGCAGCCTATGGCGTGCCTTGTTGGGTATCGAGAAGACCGTCATCGAAGCCGTCGAGCACGTGCAGGACCAGGACGACGGAAACGGGTGTGTGGTCGTCCATGTCCGACCGG
>WLJH01000054.1 GCA_009701885.1 Actinomycetota bacterium | reverse complement strand
AGCGGGGGTGGGTTCCGCCCGTGGGTCCCGGGGGTCTGGGGGTGGAGCCCCCAGCCGGGGTCCACGGGGCGGAGCCCCGTGAATTTACTTCTTGGAGTAGAACTCCACGATCAGCTGCTCCTGGACCGGGATGTCGATCTGGGCGCGGATCGGGAGCTGGTGCACGAGGATGCGCATCCGGTTCGGCAGGACCTGCAGCCAGGCCGGGACGATCCGCTCGCCGTGGGTCTCGCGAGCCACGATGAACGGGGTCATCTCCAGGGACTTCTCGCGCACGTCGATGATGTCGTGGGCCGAGACCTGGTACGACGGGATGTCGACCTTCTTGCCGTTGACCAGGAAGTGGCCGTGGTTGACCAGCTGGCGGGCGTGGCGGCGGGTGCGGGCGAAGCCGGCCCGGTAGACCACGTTGTCGAGGCGGCACTCGAGCAGCTGCAGCAGGTTGTCACCCGTCTTGCCGCTGCGGCGGGAGGCCTCGGCGTAGTAGTTGTAGAACTGCTTCTCCATCACGCCGTAGGTGAAGCGGGCCTTCTGCTTCTCCTGCAGCTGCGAGCGGTACTCGCTCTCCTTCACACGCGCGCGGCCGTGCTGGCCGGGGGCGTAGGGACGACGCTCGAACGCAGCGTCGCCACCGACGAGGTCCACGCCGAGGCGGCGGGACTTGCGGGTCATGGGGCCGGTGTAACGGGCCATCTCTCAAGATCTCCTGTTCGCTTCGTGCGCGTCAGACGCGGCGGCGCTTGGGCGGGCGGCAGCCGTTGTGCGGCGTGGGGGTGACGTCCTGGATGGTGCCGACCTCGAGGCCGATGGCACCCAGGGAGCGGATCGCGGTCTCACGACCGGAGCCGGGGCCCTTGACGAAGACGTCGATCTTCTTCATGCCGTGCTCCATCGCGCGGCGCCCAGCGGCCTCGGCGGCCATCTGCGCGGCGAACGGGGTGGACTTGCGGGAGCCCTTGAAACCGACGGTGCCGGCGGACGCCCACGAGATCACCGCGCCGGTCGGGTCGGTGATCGTGACGATGGTGTTGTTGAACGTGCTCTTGATGTGGGCTTCGCCCTGAGCGATGTTCTTCTTCTCCTTGCGGCGCACCTTCTTGGCGCCGGCCGCGGTGCGGCTCTTGGGAGGCATGCGTTTCTCCTGAGGTCTGTGGTCGAGTCTGATCGGAAGTCAGCGGGACGCGCGGCTCGAGCGAGCCGGCGTCACTTCGCCTTCTTCTTGCCGGCAACCGTGCGCTTGGGGCCCTTGCGGGTGCGCGCGTTGGTCTTGGTCCGCTGGCCGCGCACGGGCAGACCCATGCGGTGGCGGCGGCCCTGGTAGCTGCCGATCTCGATCTTGCGGCGGATGTCGGCCTGGACCTCGCGACGGAGGTCACCCTCGATCTTGTAGGAGGCCTCGATCGCGTCGCGGAGCTTGACCAGCTCCTCGTCGCCGAGCGCGTGCACCCGGGTGTTGGGGTCCACGCCGGTCTCGGCGAGCAGCTTCTGGGCGGTGGTACGGCCGATGCCGTAGATGTAGGTGAGTGCGATCTCGATGCGCTTGTCGCGCGGGAGGTCGACACCGACGAGGCGTGCCATGTCGATGGCCTTTCAGTGGTACGCAGCGGTCTCGGTCGTGTCGCGTCCGGCTCTCACGCCGGCTCCGGCCGTCTGCTCCGGAGGTGGTTGACCGCCCCGGGGGGCGGCTGAGCGATCACGTTGTAGGTGTGTTCAGTTGTGTGGTGCGGCGGCGGTGCTGGGCGGAGTGATCAGCCCTGGCGCTGCTTGTGCCGCGGGTTCTCGCAGATCACCATGACGCGGCCGTGGCGACGGATCACCTGGCACTTGTCGCAGATCTTCTTGACGCTGGGCTTGACCTTCATGTGAGGCCCTTTCCGGTTGCCCCCCGGCGGTCCGGGGGCACACGGGGGCGGAGCCCCCGTGCGTCGGCTTACTTGTACCGGTAGACGATCCGACCCCGGGTGAGGTCGTACGGCGAGAGCTCCACCACCACGCGGTCCTCGGGGAGGATCCGGATGTAGTGCTGGCGCATCTTGCCGCTGATGTGGGCGAGAACCTTGTGCCCGTTGCTCAGCTCGACGCGGAACATGGCATTCGGCAGGGCCTCCACGACGGTGCCCTCGATCTCGATCACGCCTTCTTTCTTCGGCATGTCCTCCACAATCCGTTGTCGGTCGATCTACCTTGGTGCACCGCACGACGGGTGTCGCACGGGTGGCCCGCGAACCTCCCCCGCCTGGTCTGGGACCGGGCGCGGGTGGACCTCGTGCAGCCGTCCGGGCACCTCACCCGGCACGCGCTGGAGGCGCTCCGCGAGGAGCTCCTCCAGGTGCGTCCGGGCAGCCGCGAGGCGCCACGAGACAGACCCACGTTGGGCCGACGGGCGAGTTTAGCCCCTCGCCGCCGTCGAGACCCAATCGGCCAGCAGCCGCAGGGTCTCCTCGCGGGTGGGCGCGGTCCCCGGCTCGGTGCCCACGTGGGCCCCGGCCACCGGGTGCACCATCACCTCGTCGACCTCGTACGTCGCCACCAGCCGGTCCAGCTGCTCCCCCGCCTCCGCGGGGTCGCCGACGATCCAGCGCTGCGCCATCCGCTCGAGCACCTCGCCCTGCTGCGGGGAGAGCTCGACCTTCTCGGCCTCCTCCACCAGCAGCTGGGGTCCGAGCGGCTGGCCGGTGCGCAGCGCCAGCATCATGAGCTGGTTGGGCAGGGCCCGCCGGCGCGCCTCCACCGAGGACTCCGCGACGACGGCGTTGACCGTGAGGAAGGTGCGCGGGGCGTCCAGGTGGGCCGACGGCCGGAAGCTGCTGCGGTAGAGCTCGAGCGCCTCCAGCGTCCCCTGCCCGGAGAAGTGGTGGGCGAAGACGTAGGGCAGGCCCAGCTGGGCGGCCAGCCGGGCGGAGTAGTCCGAGGAACCCAGCAGCCAGACGTCGGCCACCGAGGTGGCGCCGGGCGTGGCCCGCAGCGGCTGGGTGCGACCGGCGACCGAGACCTGCACGCCCTCGGGCGCCATCATCGCCAGCACGTCCTGGACGTACTGCGGGAAGTGCTGCACCGCCTCGTCGCTGACCCCGCCCGCGCCGTGGCGCAGGGCGTAGGAGGTGACCGGGTCGGTGCCGGGGGCCCGGCCGATGCCGAGGTCGATCCGCCCCGGGAACGCGGCCTCGAGCAGGGCGACCTGCTCGGCGACGACGAGCGGCGCGTGGTTGGGCAGCATCACCCCGCCCGAGCCGACCCGGATCCGCCGAGTGGCAGCGGCGAGCATGCCCATGAGCACGGGCGGGTTGGTGGCCGCCACGGCTGGCATGTTGTGGTGCTCGGCCACCCAGTAGCGGCGGTAGCCGAGGTCGTCGGCCACCTGCGCGAGGGCCAGGCCGGCCGACAGGGCGTCGGCGCTCGTCTGGTCGGTGCGCACGGGCACCAGGTCGAGGACGGACAGGGCGGGGGCTGCGGAGGTCATCGTGGTGACAACGTCCGCGGCCCCCGCCGTGTTCCGTGCAGGTGCAGCCGGGGCTCAGTCCTCGCCGCGCTCGGCCGGCTGCGGGGCCGGCGGGACGGCGGCGCCGCCGTCGGTCGCCACGACCTCGTCGTCCTCGCCCTTGGACTTGGCGAGGCTGGCGACCGCGGTGATGGTGAGCGCCACCAGGATGACCACGAGGCTCAGCAGCGTGGGGACCTCCCAGTCGATCAGCCCGCCCTTGTAGGCGGCGTGGATGAAGAGCTTCACGCCGATCCAGCCGAGGATGAAGGCCAGGCCCAGGGACAGGTAGACCAGGCGCTTGAGCAGGCCACCGATGAGGAAGTAGAGCTGGCGCAGGCCCATGAGGGCGAACACGTTGGCGGTGAAGACGAGGTACGGCTCGTCGGTGATGCCGAAGATCGCCGGGATCGAGTCGAGCGCGAAGAGGATGTCGGTGACGCCGAGGGCGAGGATGACGATGAGCATCGGGGAGTAGACCCGGACACCGTTGTCCTTCCACCACAGCTTCAGGCCGCGGTACTCCTCGCCGACGTTGAGGTGGGTCTGGGCCCACTTCACGACCTTGTTGTCCTCGGGGTGCTCCTCCTCGTGCTTGCGGTAGCTGCGCACGAGGCCGACGGCGGTGTACACGAGGAAGGCGCCGAAGAGGTAGAAGACCCAGCTGAAGTTGCTGACCAGCTGGTAGCCGAGCGCGATGAAGATGCCGCGGAAGACCAGCGCCAGGATGATGCCCACCATGAGGGCCTCCTGCTGGTACTTGCGGGGCACCTTGAGCGCGGCCATCAGCACGATGAAGACGAAGAGGTTGTCGACCGAGAGGCTCTTCTCGACGATGAAGCCGGTGAAGTAGTCCACGCCGTAGTCGACGCCGTGGAAGAACATCACCCAGAAGCCGAAGACGGCCGCCGCGCTCATGTAGGCGATGAAGGCGATCGTGCACTCGCGCATCGACGGCTCGTGCGGGTTGCGGGCGATCACGACCACGTCGAAGGTGAGCACCGCGATCGTCACTGCGATCGTGATGCTCCACTCGAGGGTGGACACGTCCATTGGGTCACTCCTAGGCGTGGAAGGGTACGGCGAGCGGCCGGAGGTCTCTTCCGCTCGCGGAGCGAGCCGGTGGCACCGGGCCGCACAGGGCGACCGTGGTGACGACACCACCGTGACGGGAATACTCCCCTCCGCGGGGCAGTCTGGCACGACCCGGCCGGGTGGGAGGAATCCGACCGGCCTCCGGGCTCAGTCTGCCAGGGGCCCGAAGGGCACGCCGAGTGCCGTCAGCTCGGCCTCGCCCCCGTCGAGCGCGGTGAGCACCCACGCACCGTGGGCGGTCAGCGTGAAGGTGTGCTCGTGGTGCGCGGCCCAGGAACCGTCGGAGGTGACGACGGTCCAGTCGTCCTCCAGGACCACGGTCTCCTTGCCGCCCAGGGTCACCATCGGCTCCACCGCCAGCGCCAGGCCCTCCACCAGCCGCGGCCCGCGCCCTGGCCGGCCGTAGTTGGGGACGTTGGGAGGCAGGTGCATGGCCGAGCCGATGCCGTGCCCGACGTAGTCCTCGAGGATGCCGAACTCCCCGCTGGCCCGCACGTGGCTCTCGATCGCGTGGGAGATGTCGGTGACGCGCCCACCGCGGCGGGCCGCGGCGATCCCGCGCCACATGGCCTGGCGGGTGACCTCGCTCAGGTGCGTGACCTCGTCCGGCACCTCGCCGACCGCGACGGTGGTGGCGGCGTCGCCGTGCCAACCCTCGACGATCGCGCCGCAGTCGATGGAGACGACGTCGCCCTCGGCCAGCACCCGGCCGCCGGGGATCCCGTGGACGACCTCGTCGTTCACCGAGGCGCAGATCGAGGCGGGGAAGCCGTGGTAGCCCTTGAAAGAGGGCGTGGCACCGCGGGAGCGGATGCTGTCCTCGGCGATGGCGTCGAGCTCACCGGTGCTGATGCCGGCACGGACCTCGGCCCGCAGCAGCTCGAGGGTCTCCCCCACGACCAGCCCGGCGCGACGCATCATCCGGACCTGGTCGGGGTCCTTGATCTCCAGGCCGCGGTCGAGCAGTCCCATCGGGTACGACGCCGTCAGGACGCGGCCGAGCCGCGGCCGTCCAGCGCGGACAGGATGCGCGCGGTGACCTCGTCGACCTCGCCGAGGCCGTCGACCTCGAGCAGGAGGCCCCGGTCGCGGTAGACGTCGATCAGCGGGGCGGTCTGCTCGGTGTAGACGTCCTGGCGGTGCCGGATGACGTCCTCGGTGTCGTCGGAGCGGCCGCTGGTCTCGGCACGCTTGAGCAGGCGCTGGACCAGCTCGTCGGCGTCGACGGTCAGGACGACCACGACGTCGAGGGACCGGCCGGCGTCGGCGAGCATGCCGTCGAGCTCCTCGACCTGGGCCAGGGTGCGCGGGTAGCCGTCGAGCAGGAAGCCGGGCTCGGCGTCGGGCTCGGCGATCCGGTTGCGCACCATCTCGTTGGTCACCGAGTCGGGGACGTACTCCCCCGCGTCCATGTAGCGCTTGGCCTCGAGCCCCAGCGGGGTGCCCTCGGAGACGTTGGCGCGGAAGATGTCGCCCGTCGAGATGGCCGGGATGCCGAAGCGACCCGCAACGACCGTCGCCTGGGTGCCCTTGCCGGCGCCGGGCGGCCCCATGAAGATCATGCGCATTACTTGAGGAATCCTTCGTAGTTGCGCTGCTGCAGCTGGCTCTCGATCTGCTTCACCGTGTCCAGGGCCACGCCGACCATGATGAGGATGGACGTGCCGCCGAACGGGAAGTTCTGGTTCGCGTCGATGAGGACCAGGGCGATGAGCGGGATCAGGGCGATGAGCCCGAGGTAGAGCGCGCCAGGAGCGGTGATGCGGGACAGGACGTAGGACAGGTAGTCCTCGGTCGGCTTGCCCGCCCGGATCCCGGGGATGAAGCCGCCGTACTTCTTCATGTTGTCGGCCACCTCGTGCGGGTTGAAGGTGATCGACACGTAGAAGTAGGTGAAGAAGACGATGAGGCCGAAGTAGGCGGCCATGTAGAGCGGGTGGTCACCGGTCACGAAGTAGCGGCTGACCCAGCTGACCCACCCCGAGGTGCTGTTCTGGTTGAACTGCACGGCCATGGCGGGCAGGTAGAGCAGCGAGCTGGCGAAGATGACCGGGATGATGCCGGCTTGGTTCACCTTGAGCGGGATGTAGGTCGAGGAGCCGCCGAACATCTTGCGACCGACCATGCGGCGGGCGTACTGCACCGGGATCCGCCGCTGGGCCTGCTCGATGAAGATGACCGCCGCCACGATGACCAGGCCGATGACCAGCACGACGCCGAAGGTCCACCAGCCCTGGCTCTTGCCGACCTCCCAGAGCGCGCCCGGGAAGGTGGCCACGACCTGGCAGAAGATCAGGATCGACATGCCGTTGCCGACGCCGCGCTCGGTGATCAGCTCGCCCAGCCACATGATCACGGCGGTGCCGGCGGTCATGGTCACGACCATGACCAGGAAGGTGCTGGTGCTGTTGGAGTGCAGCAGGTCGAGGTTGCACTGCAGGAGGTTGCCCGAGCGGGCCAGCGCCACGATGCCGGTCGCCTGGAGCAGGGCCAGGCCCAGCGTGAGGTAGCGGGTGTACTGGGTGATCTTGGTCTGGCCGGCCTGGCCCTCCTTCTTGAGGGCCTCCAGCCGCGGGATCACCACCACCAGCAGCTGCAGGATGATGCTCGCGGTGATGTACGGCATGATCCCCAGCGCGAAGATCGTGAGCTGGAGCAGCGCTCCGCCGGAGAACAGGTTCACCAGGCTGTAGAGGCTGGCGTTCTCCCCCTGGGAGGCCAGGTCGATGCACTGGCGCACATTGGCGACGTTCACCCCGGGCGCAGGGATCTGCGAGCCGGCCCGGAAGATCACGATGATCATCAGGACGAACAGCAGCTTGCGACGCAGGTCGGGCGTCCGGAAAGCGTTGGCGAAGGCGCCGAGCACGAGATCCTCTTTCTCCACACAGTTGTGGCTCCCCGGGCGGGCCCGGAAAGCCTCCGGAAGCCTAACAGGCGACTACCGGGCAGGTCGTCGAGCGGGGGTACGGCAAGGGCGCGGGTGCGTCGCCTCTACGGCGGTGCACCCGCGCCCTGGTACCCGGTGGGTCGGGTCAGACCGTGGTGGTCGAGCCGCCCGCGGCCTCGATCTTGGAGACCGCGGAGGCGGAGAACGCGTGCGCGGTCACGTCGACCTTGACCGAGATCTCGCCCTGGCCCAGGACCTTGACCAGCTCGTTCTTGCGGACGGCGCCCTTGGCGACCAGGTCCTCGACGGTGACGGCGCCACCCTCGGGGAACAGCGCGCTGATCTTGTCGAGGTTCACCACCTGGAACTCCACCTTGAAGGGGTTCTTGAAGCCCTTCAGCTTGGGGAGCCGCATGTGGATCGGCATCTGGCCACCCTCGAAGGCGACCGGCACCTGGTACCGGGCCTTGGTGCCCTTGGTACCACGGCCGGCGGTCTTGCCCTTCGAGCCCTCACCGCGACCGACGCGGGTCTTGGCGGTCTTGGCGCCGGGAGCCGGCTTCAGGTTGTGCAGCTTGAGCGTCATGTCACTCGACCTCCTCGACCGTCACCAGGTGACGGACGGTGTGGACCATGCCGCGGATCTCCGGGCGGTCCTCCTTGACGACCACGTCGCCGATCCGCTTGAGGCCGAGCGTGCGCACGGTCTCGCGCTGGTTGGCCTTGCAGCCGATCGTGGACTTCATCTGCTGGATCTTCAGCTGCGCCATCAGGAGGACACCTCCTGCGAGACACCGGCCGGGACCTCCGCGCGCGCCTTGAGCAGCGCGGCAGGGGTGACCTGCTCGACGGTGAGACCACGACGGGCGGCGACGGCCTCGGGCTGCTCGAGCATCCGCAGGGCCTCCACCGTCGCGTGGACGATGTTGATCTGGTTCGACGAGCCCAGCGACTTGCTGAGGATGTCGTGGATGCCGGCGCACTCCAGGACCGCGCGCACCGGGCCACCGGCGATCACACCGGTACCGGGAGCGGCGGGACGCAGCATGACCACGCCGGCCGCCTTCTCGCCCTGGACCGGGTGAGGGATGGTGCCCTGGATCCGCGGGACGCGGAAGAAGTTCTTCTTGGCCTCCTCGACACCCTTGGCGATCGCCGCGGGCACCTCCTTGGCCTTGCCGTAGCCGACGCCGACCAGACCCTCACCGTCACCGACGACCACGAGGGCGGTGAAGCTGAAGCGACGACCACCCTTCACGACCTTGGCGACACGGTTGATCGCAACGACGCGCTCGATGTAGGCGGTCTTGTCCGCGCCCTGGCCACCGCGACGGTCGTCGCGGCCTCCACGGCGCTCGCCACCGCGCTGTCCGCGCTGGGCTCCGCTCATGAGACTTTCCTCTTCTCTCTTGCTCTGTCTGCGATCAGAAGGTCAGGCCGCCCTCACGGGCGGCGTCGGCCAGGGCCGCGATGCGGCCGTGGTACTTGTTGCCGGCGCGGTCGAAGACGACCCCGTCGACACCAGCAGCCTTGGCGCGCTCGGCGACGAGCTCGCCGACCTTCTTCGCCTTGGCGGTCTTGTCGCCGGACGTGGCCCGCACGTCGGCCTCCATGGTGGAGGCGCTGGCCAGCGTCTTGCCGACCAGGTCGTCGACGACCTGGACCGAGATGTGCTTGGCGCTGCGGGTGACGACCAGGCGAGGCCGCTCCGCGGTCCCCTGGATCTTCTTGCGACCACGGACCTGGCGGCGCAGGCGCGCCCGGGTCTTGGTAGCGGTGTGCTTGTGGTTCGACAGTGCGATACCCATGGTCACTTACCAGCCTTTCCGACCTTGCGGCGGATGTGCTCGCCGGCGTAGCGCACGCCCTTGCCCTTGTAGGGCTCGGGCTTGCGGAGCTTGCGGATGTTCGCGGCGACCTCGCCGACCAGCTGCTTGTCGATGCCCTGGACACCGAGCTTGGTCGGGCCCTCGACGGCGAAGGTGATGCCCTCGGGGGCGTCGAAGATGATCGGGTGGCTGTAGCCGAGCTGGAACTCCAGCTGGGTGGGGCCCTTGGACAGGACGCGGTAGCCGACGCCCACGATCTCGAGCTTCTTCTCGTAGCCCTCGGTCACGCCGACGACCATGTTGTTGACCAGCGTGCGGGTGAGGCCGTGGAGCGACTTCGACTCACGCTCGTCGTTGGGACGCTTGACGTCCAGGACGCCCTCGCCCTGCTCGACCACGATCGGGGCGGCGACAGCGTGGCTCAGGGTCCCCTTGGGGCCCTTGACCGTCACCGTGGCGCCGTCGATGGAGACGTCGACCCCGGACGGGACCGGGACGGGGAGCTTGCCAATGCGCGACATGCGTTTTCTCCTCTCGTCTCTCTCGTCACCAGACGTAGGCGAGGACTTCCCCACCCACGCCCTTCTGGTTGGCCTGGCGGTCGGTCAGCAGGCCCTGGCTCGTCGAGATGATCGCCACGCCCAGGCCGCCGAGCACCTTGGGAAGACCGGTGTGCTTGGCGTAGACCCGCAGGCCGGGCTTGCTGATGCGGCGCACGCCCGCGATGGAGCGCTCGCGGTTGCGGCCGTACTTCAGGGTGATGGTCAGCGTCTTGCCGACCTCGCCCTCGGCCGGGTCCGCCACGGTGTAGGAGGTGATGTAGCCCTCCTGCTGGAGGATGTCGGCCACGCCCTGCTTGAGCTTGCTGTAGGGCATCGACACCGAGTCGTGGTACGCCTGGTTGGCGTTGCGCAGACGGGTCAGCATGTCTGCGATCGGGTCAGTCATCGTCATGAGGTGTGTGTTCTTTCCCTGTGGTTTCGTCCCGGCCGGCGGGACGACCTGCAGCTATCGAGTTCAGCGGACCGCAACGGTGGTCCGGGGGTACTCGGGGGCGGAGCCCCCGAGCGATTACCAGGAGGACTTGGTCACGCCGGGGAGCTCGCCGCGGTGGGCCATCTCGCGCAGGCAGATGCGGCACAGGCCGAACTTGCGGTAGACGGCCTTGGGCCGGCCGCAGCGCTGGCAGCGGGTGTAGCCGCGCACGGCGAACTTGGGCTTGCGCGCAGCCTTGACCTTCAGCGAAGTCTTCGCCATGTCAGTTCTCCTTGAACGGGAAGCCGAGCTGCTTGAGCAGCGCGCGGCCCTGGTCGTCGTTGGTCGCGGTGGTGACCACGGTGATGTCCATGCCGCGCGAGCGGTCGATCTTGTCCTGGTCGATCTCGTGGAACATGACCTGCTCGGTCAGACCGAAGGTGTAGTTGCCACGACCGTCGAACTGCTTCGGCGACAGCCCGCGGAAGTCACGGATGCGGGGCAGCGCGATGGAGAGCAGCCGGTCGGCGAACTCCCACATGCGGTCGCCGCGCAGCGTCACGTGGGCACCGATGGGCATGCCCTCGCGCAGCTTGAACTGGGCGATCGACTTGCGCGCCTTGGTCACGGTCGGCTTCTGGCCGGTGATCGCGGTGAGGTCGCGCACGGCGCCCTCGATCAGCTTGGAGTCGCGGGCGGCCTCGCCCACACCCATGTTGACCACGATCTTGGTCAGGCCGGGGACCTGCATGATGTTCTTGATCTCGAACTCGGACTGCAGCGCGGGGATGATCTCCTCGCGGTAGCGGGTCTTGAGCCGGGGCGTGACCTTGGCCGCGGTCGCGGGGGTCTCGGTGGTGGTCTCGGTCATCTCAGATCTCCTTGCCGCTCTTGCGGGAGATGCGGACGCTGCGCTCGGACTCGTAGGTCGAGCCGTCGGGACGACGCTTGGTGACCGGCACGCGCTTGAAGCCGATCCGGGTCACGCCGTCGCCCTCGACCAGCATCACGTTGGACACGTGGATCGGCGCCTCGGCGGTGATGATGCCGCCGGTGGTGCCGGCGCGACCGCCCTGGTTGACGACCTTGGTGTGCCGCTTGATGCGGTTCACGCCCTCGACGATGACCCGCTGCTCCTCACGGAGCACCTGGATCACCTTGCCCTCGACGCCCTTGTCCTTGCCGGCGATGACCTTGACGGTGTCGCCCTTCTTGATGTTCACGCTGTTCTTCCCCATGGCTCAGAGCACCTCCGGCGCCAGCGAGATGATCTTCATGAACTTCTTGTCGCGCAGCTCGCGACCGACGGGGCCGAAGATGCGGGTGCCCCGCGGCTCGCCGTCGTTCTTGAGGATCACGGCCGCGTTCTCGTCGAAGCGGATGTAGGACCCGTCGGGCCGGCGGCGCTCCTTGACGGTGCGCACGACGACGGCCTTGACGACGTCGCCCTTCTTGACGTTGCCACCCGGGATGGCGTCCTTGACGGTGGCGACGATGGTGTCACCGATCCCGGCGTAGCGGCGGCCCGAGCCACCGAGAACACGGATGCAGAGGATCTCCTTCGCACCGGTGTTGTCGGCGACCTTGAGCCGCGACTCCTGCTGAATCATTTTCTCTCCTGGTCGTCGTGCTGGTTCTCACCGACGCCGTGGTCGGTGAGCCTGGCCGAACTACATGGGGGTGGGCTCGCCTCGCGGCGAGGAGTCACTTGGCTCGCTCGAGGATCTCGACGACCCGCCAGCGCTTCGTGGCCGACAGGGGACGGGTCTCCATGATCAGGACCCGGTCGCCGATGCCGCACTCGTTGGCCTCGTCGTGCGCCTTGAGCTTGCTCGTGCGGCGCAGGACCTTGCCGTACAGCGCGTGCTTGACGCGGTCCTCGACGGTGACGACGACGGTCTTGTCCATCTTGTCGCTCACCACGAGACCCTCACGGGTCTTGCGGCTGTTGCGCTCGGTGGTGTGGGTCTCGCTCACTTCTCGTCCTCGTCGCTCGAGCCCGGCGCGGTCCGGATGCCGAGCTCGCGCTCACGCACCACGGTGTAGATCCGGGCGATGTCCTTCTTGACCGTCCGGAGACGGCCGTGGCTCTCCAGCTGGCCGGTGGCCGCCTGGAAGCGGAGGTTGAAGAGCTCCTCCTTGGCCTCGCGCAGGCGGGACTCCAGGTCGACGTCGGTCAGGTCGTCGAGCTCGTGGGCCTTCACACCGTTGGCCATCAGAATTCACCCGCCTCTCGGGACACGAACCGGCACTTCATGGGGAGCTTGTGGATCGCGCGGCGCATGGCCTCGCGGGCGACGTCCTCGGGGACACCGGAGAGCTCGAACATGACGCGACCGGGCTTGACGTTGGCGACCCACCACTCCGGCGAGCCCTTGCCCGAACCCATGCGGGTCTCGGCGGGCTTCTTGGTCAGCGGACGGTCGGGGTAGATGTTGATCCACACCTTGCCGCCACGCTTGATGTGACGGGTCATGGCGATACGGGCCGACTCGATCTGCCGGTTGGTCACGTAGTGACCCTCGATCGCCTGGATACCGAAGTCGCCGAAGGCGAGCGTGGTGCCGCCCTTGGCCATCCCGGTCCGCTTGGGGTGGTGCTGCTTGCGGTGCTTGACGCGACGGGGCATCAGCATGACTCAGGCCTCCGAAGGGGTCTCGGCGGGAGCAGCAGCCTCGGCCGGGGCCTCGGTCGTCTGCTCGCGGTCGGCACGGGTGGGGCGGTCGCCAGCGCGCGAGCCACGGCTCGGACGCTCGCCACCGCGGGTCGGACGACCGCTGCGGCCGGGGACACCGGCGCGGGCGGCGGCCTGAGCCTGGCGCTCGGCACGGGAGCCGGCGACCTCACCCTTGTAGATCCAGACCTTCACGCCGATGCGGCCGAAGGTCGTCTTGGCCTCGTAGAAGCCGTAGTCGATGTCCGCACGCAGGGTGTGCAGGGGCACGCGGCCCTCGCGGTAGAACTCGGTGCGCGACATCTCGGCGCCGTTGAGGCGGCCCGAGCACTGGATCCGGATGCCCTTGGCGCCCGAGCGCATCGTGGTCTGCATCGCCTTGCGCATGGCGCGACGGAACTGCACGCGACCGGTGAGCTGCTCGGCGACGCCCTGGGCGACCAGCTGGGCGTCGACCTCGGGGTTCTTGACCTCGAGGATGTTCAGCTGGACCTGCTTGCCGGTGAGCTTCTCGAGCTCGCCGCGGATGCGGTCGGCCTCGGCGCCACGGCGGCCGATGACGATGCCCGGACGCGCGGTGTGGATGTCCACCCGCACGCGGTCCCGGGTCCGCTCGATCTCGACCTTGGAGATGCCGGCCCGCTCCATGCCCTTGCTGAGCAGCTTGCGGATCGCGACGTCCTCACCGACGTACGCCTTGTACAGCTTGTCGGCGTACCAGCGGGACTTGTGGTCCGTGGAGATGCCGAGACGGAAGCCGTTCGGGTTGATCTTCTGGCCCATCAGGCACCCTTCCCGTTCTTCTTCTTCGCGGCCACGACGTCGGCCGGCTGGACGACCAGCGTGATGTGGCTGGTCCGCTTGTTGATGCGGGTGGCACGACCCTGGGCGCGGGGACGCCAGCGCTTCATGGTCGGGCCCTCGTCCACCATGGCGACGGAGACGACCAGGTCGTCGGCGTCGAGGCCCTCGGTGGTCTCGGCGTTGGCGACGGCCGACTCCAGGACCTTGAGGACGGTCTCGGCGGCCGCCTGCGGGGCGAACGACAAGATCGCGTGCGCCTCGCCCACGGGCAGGCCGCGGACCAGGTCGACGACCCGGCGGGCCTTCATGGGCGTGATCCGCGTGAAGCGGGCGGACGCGAAGGCGCCGGGCTCGTCACCCAGCAGCGACTCGCGGCGTGCGCTGGTGCGCACTCGGTCGGTGGTGCTCATCGACGCCGTCCCTTCCGGTCTTCCTTGACGTGACCCTTGTAGGTGCGGGTGGGCGCGAACTCGCCCAGCTTGTGGCCGACCATGGAGTCGGACACGAAGACCGGGACGTGCTTGCGACCGTCGTGCACGGCGATCGTGTGGCCGATCATGGCCGGCACGATCATCGAGCGGCGCGACCACGTCTTGATGACGTTGTGGCTGCCCTTCTCGTTCTCGGCGTCCACCTTCTTCATCAGGTGGTCGTCGACGAAGGGGCCCTTCTTCAGGCTGCGAGGCATGTCGGTTACTTCCTACCCTTGCCGGACTTGCGACGACGGATGATCTGGGCGTCGGAGGCCTTGCGCTTGCGCGTGCGGCCCTCGGGCTTGCCCCAGGGCGAGACCGGGTGGCGACCACCGGAGGTCTTGCCCTCACCACCACCGTGCGGGTGGTCGACCGGGTTCATGACGACACCGCGGACGGTCGGGCGCTTGCCCTTCCACCGCATGCGGCCGGCCTTGCCCCAGTTGATGTTGGACTGCTCGGCGTTGCCCACCTCGCCGACGGTGGCGCGGCAGCGCACGTCGACGAAGCGCATCTCGCCGGACGGCAGGCGCAGCGTGGCGCGCGAGCCCTCACGGGCGACGAGCTGGGCGCTGTTGCCGGCCGAGCGGGCCATCTTGGCCCCGCCGCCGGGACGCAGCTCCACGCAGTGGATCGTCGTACCGACGGGGATGTTGCGCAGCGGCAGGTTGTTGCCGGGCTTGATGTCGGCCTGCGGGCCGGACTCGATGCGCGTCCCCTGCGTCAGGTCCTTCGGCGCCACGATGTAGCGCTTCTCGCCGTCGGCGTAGTGCAGCAGCGCGATGCGCGCCGTGCGGTTGGGGTCGTACTCGATGTGGGCGACCTTCGCGGGGACGCCGTCCTTGTCGTAGCGACGGAAGTCGATGATCCGGTAGGCACGCTTGTGACCGCCACCCTGGTGACGGGTGGTGATCCGGCCCTGGTTGTTGCGGCCGCCCTTCTTGGGCAGCGGCACCGTCAGGGACTTCTCCGGCGTGGTGCGGGTGATCTCGACGAAGTCGGCGACCGACGAGCCACGACGGCCCGGGGTGGTCGGCTTGTACTTGCGGATAGCCATTGCTCTTGTTTCCTCGTCTCGCCCGGTCAGCCGACCTGGCCGAAGATGTCGATGCGGTGACCCTCGGCGAGGCTCACGATGGCGCGCTTGGTGTCCTTGCGCTTGCCCATGCCGTACTTGGTGCGGCGGGACTTGCCGGTGCGGTTCAGCGTGTTCACCGAGGTGACCTTGACGCCGAAGACCTTCTCGACCGCGATCTTGATCTCGGTCTTGTTGGCGTCGGGACGCACGATGAAGGTGTACTTGTTGGCGTCGAGGAGGCCGTAGCTCTTCTCGGACACGACCGGCGCGATCAGGACGTCGCGGTGGTCCTTGTGCAGGGTGCTCACTTGGTGGCCTCCTTCTCGGCGGTACCGGCGCCCACGAACACGTCGTACGCGCCCTTGGTGAAGACCACGTCGTCGGAGGCGAGCACGTCGTAGGTGTTGAGCTGGTCGACGGCCACGATGTGCACCTGCGGGGCGTTGCGCAGCGACAGCCAGGTGAGGGTGTCGGTGCGCTCGAGCACCACGAGGAACTTCGTGCGGTCGCTCAGCCCGGTCAGCGCGGCGATGCCGGCCTTGGTCGAGGGCTTGTCGCCCGAGACCAGGGACTCCACGACGTGGATCCGGCCGTTCTGCGCCCGGTCCGACAGGGCACCGCGCAGGGCGGCGACCTTCATCTTCTTGGGGGTGCGCTGGTCGTAGCTGCGCGGCTGCGGGCCGTGGACGGTGCCACCACCGGCGAACTGCGGCGCACGGGTCGAGCCCTGGCGGGCGCGGCCGGTGCCCTTCTGCTTGTAGGGCTTGCGGCCACCGCCGCGGACCTCGCCGCGGGTCTTGGTGGCGTGCGTGCCCTGGCGGGCGGCGGCCTGCTGCGCGACGACGACCTGGTGGATCAACGGGATGTTGACCTTGACGTCGAAGATCTCGGCGGGCAGGTCGACCTTGACGGTCTTGACAGCCATGCTCAGGCCTCCTTGCCAGTAGTGACGGAGCTCTTGGCGGCGGAGCGGAGGACCACGAGACCACCCTTGGGGCCGGGGACGGCGCCCTTGAGCAGGATCAGGCCCTTCTCGGTGTCGACCGCGTGCACGGTGATGTTCTGCGTGGTGACGGTGTCGCCACCCATGCGGCCGGCCATCCGGACGCCCTTGAAGACACGACCGGGGGTCGCGCAGGCGCCGATCGAGCCCGGCTTGCGGTGGTTGCGGTGAGCACCGTGCGACGCCGAGACACCGGCGAAGCCGTGGCGCTTCATCGTGCCCGCGAAGCCCTTGCCCTTGCTGGTGCCCGTCACGTCGATCTCCTCGCCGGCGGCGAAGGTGTCGACCGCGAGCTCCTGGCCGACGGAGTAGTCGGCGGCGGAGGCGGTGCGGATCTCGACCAGGTGGCGGCGGGGGGTGACCTCGGCCTTGGCGAAGTGACCCGCCTTGGGCTTGGTGACCTTGCGGCCGTCGACCTCGCCGAACCCGATCTGGACGGCGTTGTAGCCGTCGACCTCAGGGGTGCGGACCTGGGTGACCACGTTGGTCGCCGCAGCGACGACGGTCACGGGGACGACCTTGTTGTTCTCGTCCCAGAGCTGGGTCATGCCGAGCTTGGTGCCCAGCAGGCCCTTCACGTTGCGTTCGAAAGTCATGTCGTCTGACCTCAGAGCTTGATCTCGATGTCGACGCCGGCCGGGAGGTCCAGGCGCATGAGCGAGTCGACGGTCTTCGGCGTGGGGTCGATGATGTCGATGAGGCGCTTGTGGGTGCGCATCTCGAAGTGCTCGCGGGAGTCCTTGTACTTGTGGGGCGAGCGGATGACGCAGTACACGTTCTTCTCGGTCGGCAGCGGCACGGGGCCGGCGACCTTGGCACCCGTGCGGGTGACGGTGTCCACGATCTTGCGCGCCGAGGTGTCGATCACCTCGTGGTCATAGGCCTTGAGCCTGATGCGGATCTTCTGTCCCGCCATAGGTCTCTCTCGTCCTTCTACTCGTCAACCGCGTGCTGTAGTCCGGGGCGTCCTCGGGCTTGAGTCGGTCCCGCCCTGTGCTCCACCCCCACCAGCGGCCGACCCCCGCGGTCGGGCGTGTCGCACATCTTGGACAGATGTCCGCGCACGCCGCTGGACCGGGGTCCTGCTGCTGTGTGCTGTGGTGGCACCCGATGGTTCATCGGGCTGATCGGGTCTCCCCTGCATCGCTGCAAGGCTTCCCCCAGACTTCGGAGGACGGCGGCCGCACGCGCGACGACTGAGGCATCTGCACCAGCTGGTGCGGGAGACACGATTCAGAAGTCAAGGTGTGGCACGCCCCGGCGACCCGCCGGAGCAACCGGACTATCTTGGCAGACGTCCCCCGCCCCGACAAATTCGGCGGCCGCCCCGGCCCCAGGAGGCCCTGTGATCATCGACGTCCCCGAGGGCAAGGACCCGCTGACGTACGTCTGGGGCGAGCTCGTGCCCGGCATCGGCCCGGCCGCCGCGGCCTTCTCCGCCGCGGTCTACGCGCACTCCACGCTCGCGCTGCGCGAGTTCGAGGCGGCCCGCCTGACCATCGCCCGGGTCAACGGGTGCCTGTTCTGCCTCGACTACCGGACCGAGCGAGACGGCCAGCGCGTCGAGGCGGGGTTCTTCGACGAGGTGACGGCCTGGCGCACCAGCCCCGCGCTGGGTGAGCGCGAGCGCCTGGCCGCGGAGTACGCCGAGCGCTTCGCCACCGACCACCACGGGCTCGACGAGGACTTCTGGTCGCGGATGCGGGCGGCGTACGACGACCGGCAGGTCGTCGAGCTGACCATGTGCCTGGGGTCCTGGATCGCCTTCGGACGGCTGAACCGCGTCACCGGTCTCGACGAGGTGTGCTCGCTGCCGGCGCACGTGCCGGGCGCGCGCGGCTGACCTCGCCCCGTCCTGTGCCGCGGCTCCGGGCCCGGCCTGCCGGCCTGTGCCGCGGCGTCGCGCCGCGGCGGCTCAGGTACGGCGGTAGAGCAGGTCGGTGATCTCGCGACCGACCTCGAGGCCCTTGCGCTCGAACTTCGTGACGGGCCGCTCGGCCCACCGCTCGACGACCCCGCCCTCCAGGGCGGGCTCGGCATCCAGGACGGCCTGCATGTGCTCGGCGTACGGCGCCCAGTCGGTCGCCAGGCGCCAGACGCCCCCCGGACGCAGCCGCGAGGCCACGAGCCGGGCGAAGTCGGGCTGCACCAGGCGGCGCTTGTGGTGCCGCGCCTTGGGCCAGGGGTCGGGGAAGAACGTCCACAGCTCCTCCAGCCCCCCGGGCGGCACCAGGTTCTGCAGCGACCAGACGGCGTCGATGGAGCAGAACCGGACGTTCTCCGCCCCCGCGGCGGCGACCTCGGCCAGCGAGGCGGCCACGCCGGGCAGCCAGACCTCCAGCGCCAGGACGTTGCACCCGGGCCGTGCGGCGGCCAGCACCCCGGTCGCCTCCCCCACCCCGCAGCCGATCTCCACGACGAGCGGTGCCGAGCGGCCGAAGACCTCGGCCAGGTCGAACCCGGGCCGGTCGATCGCCTCGTCGGGCACCACCCAGCGCTCGGCGTGGGCGTCCCAGGCCTCCTGCTGGCGCGGGGTGAAGCGGCTGCCGCGCCGGCTGTAGCTGAGCACCTCACGCATCCGCCGACCGTCCTCGGTCAGCTTCTGGTGCGGTCGTGCGGGGGGCACCTGGGACATGGGTGCGGGGCTCCTGCGGTGTCGGGGTCGGGACGCACGTCGGCCCCGGTCCTGGTGGTCCGGGGCCGACGGGTGGT
>WLJH01000053.1 GCA_009701885.1 Actinomycetota bacterium | reverse complement strand
GCCCGCGCGACGCGACGAGCAGCAGCACGGCTCGGCCGCTCACCGGTGCCTGTCGTCGTCACGTCAGCCTCATCGTTCTCAGTGGTCACAGCGGTCATCTTGGTCCTCCTTCAGGACCGACCGCTTACACAGACCATCTGACACCCCCTACCGCCGCGGACGTCTGTTCTTGATGGTCGTCATCGACCACGACACCGGCCGGCTGGTGTGGGCCGGCAAAGGCCAGTCCAAGGCCACGCTGCAGGAGTTCTTCACCGCCCTCGGTCCCGATCGGTGCGCCCAAATCACCCACGTCTCGGCTGATTCGGCGAAGTACATCGCCGACGTGGTCGCCACGAACTGCCCCGACGCGGTCCAGGTCGCTGACCCCTTCCACGTCGTCAAGTGGGCCAACGACGCCCTCGGCGAGTTGCGACTGCAGGCCTGGCGCGATGCGAAGAAGGCGCTGCGGGCCAACCCCAAGCGCCCAGGACGCCCCGCCAGGCACGATCCGCCACATCTCGAGGCCCAACGAGTCCACGCCCTGACCAGGGTCCGCTACTCGCTGTGGAAGAACCCCGAGGACCTCACCGATCGTCAGCAAGCCAAGCTCGAGTGGCTCGCGGTCAACGACACCCGCCTCTACCGCGCCTACCTCCTCAAGGAAGGCCTACGGCTGGTCTTCCAGCTGCCCGCCGACCAAGCCCCCGGCGCCCTCGACGCCTGGTGCCGATCAGCCGCGGCGTCCCGGATCCCGCACATGGTCGACCTGCAACGAACCGTGCGGCGACAACGCACCCCGATCCTGGCCGCGATCACCCACAGGCTGTCCAACGGCCGCACCGAGTCACTCAACACCAAGATCCGGCTCCGCACCCGCATGGCCTTCGGCTTCAAAGACCCCGACGCCCTCATCGCGCTGCTCATGCTCACCCTCGGCGGACACCGACCCACACTCCCAGGCCGAACATGACCCACACATCAGTCACAAGAGCCCGACTCACCCTCGAATCAGTGCCGACTCACCCTCGAATCCGTGCCGAGTCACGCACGCGCCGGGGTCAGGCAGTGCGGAGGAGCTTGAGGGTGGCGCGCTCGAGGGCGGCCTGGCGCTGGTCAGGGGTGTCGTAGGTACGTCGGGTGGCGCCGGCGATGGTGCGGCCCTCCTCGTAGGACTCGATGACGCGGGGGTCGACGTAGGAGGACCGGGCCAGCGTCGGGGTGTTGCCGAGGAAGCCGGAGACCTCCTTCATGGCACCCGAGATCGCGCGCTTGCGCGAGGCTGCGCTCTCCCCGTGCTCGGGCGACTCCGCCAGGGCGGCAGCGGCCAGCACCGTCGCGTGCCAGGTGCGGAAGTCCTTGGCGGTGGCCTGCACGCCGGTGGTGACCCGGACGTAGTCGTTGACCAGGTCCGGCAGCACCGAGCGCCAGGAACGGGACTCCTTGTAGGACAGCAGCCGCGGGTCCTCCGCGCGCCGTCGGCGCATGATCTCGACTGCCTCGATGACGACCAGGTCGTCGATCTCGATCCGGTGCTCGACCCCGGACTTGCCGACGAAGGCGAAGACCAGCCGGTCCTGGCGCCGCCGCACGTGCCGCCGCTCGAGGGTGGTGAGGCCGAAGGAGCCGTTGGTGTCGGCGTACACGTCGTTGCCGATCCGGAAGTAGCCGAGGTCCAGCAGCCGCACCGCCGCCGCACAGGCCCGCTCCAGCGGCATGCCCTCGCGCCCGAGGTCGGCGACGACCTGCTCGCGCGCCTTCATCAGCGCCTTCCCGAACAGCAGCATCCGCTCGAACTTCTCCGCGTCCCGCCGCTCCCGCCAGGCGGGGTGGTAGAGGTACTGCCGGCGACCGGCGTCGTCGGTGCCGACGGCCTGCAGGTGCCCGTTCTCGTACGGCGTCACCCACACGTCCCGCCAGGCAGGCGGGATCACCAGTGACCGCACGCGCTCGGCGTCGTCGGTCGGCAACCGCTGGCCCGAGGCGTCGAGGTAGACGAATCCCTTGCCTGCCCGACGCCGGGTCCACCCCGGCTGGTCGGGCGAGGTCCTGCGCAGCCGCACCATGACTGCCAGCCTTGCCGACGAGGCCCGGGGTCAATCTCACCCGGTGGCGTGAGAGCCGCCGACGGGATGCGAGCGGAGGCGGGTCAGCGCCGGCGCACCGCCCAGGCGACCAGGCCGAGCAGCACCACCACGCCGGCGCCTCCGCCCAGCAGCAGCCAGAGCGGCAGCGGCAGCGCCCGGGGCTCCTCGACGACCGGCGCGGGTGCGGAGGCAGGGCGTCCACGGTCAGCACCCGAGGTCGGTCGCTCCGGTGCGACCGCCTGCCGTACCTCGCGCGGCAGCGGCACCTCCAGCACGTCGGTGAACTGCCCCTCGGTGGAGACCAGCACCCGCCCGTCGGCGGTGACGGCGATGCCCTCGCCCTGGTCCTGGTCGGGCAGGTCGAGGTCGGCGACCGCGGTCATCGAGGGCCACTCGTAGACCACGGCCCGCCCGTAGCCCCGGACGACCAGGTGCCGCCCGTCGGGCCAGAAGGCACCGTCCGTGGCCACGGCCAACGCGTCGGCGACCGGCTCCAGCACGTTGGGACGGTCGGCGGAGAGCCGCTGCGGGGCGGCGTAGAGGGTGCCGCCGAAGATCTCCTTGGACACCACGTGCAGGCGTCCGGTCGTCGGGTCGACGAGCAGCGTCTCGGCGTCGCGGGGGCCGTCGGCGTAGACGAGCTCGAACGTGGGGTACTCCCCGGACCGGTCGCCGCGAGTGACCGGCACCCGGGTGACGGAGATCGAGGACCGAGCAGCGGCGTTGTCGCCGATGTCGCCCACCCAGACCTCGTCGGCGCTGTCCGTAGCCACGGGCGCCAGGGCCTCGACGTCGGTCGGTGACTCCGCGAAGGTCGTCACCCCGACCGTCCGGCCCTCGGGTCCGACGGCGAAGACCCGGCCGGAGTCACCGGAGTCGTTGACGGTCACCACGAGGTCGTCCAGCGCCACGAGGCCCGAGGACTCCACGACGGCCGGGTCGGCGAAGGTCAGGACGACCTCCCCGCGGTCCGCCGAGACGGCCGCGGTCACCCCGCCGGCCAGGAACGGCAGCGCGACCAGGACGGCGAGCAGCCGGCCCACCACGCTCACTCCTGCCCGGACGACGGCTCGGCGACAAGCTCGACGACAAGCTCGGCGGCAGGCTCGGCGGCGGATCCTGCCGGCGACCGCCCCAGCAGCTCCCCGAGCCGCGGCCGGAGCTGCCAGGTGGCGACGAGCTCGTCGTACTCCTTGACCACCGAGCCGCCCTTGACCGGCGAGCCGGTGCGCACCGCCCGCAGCATCGTGTTGCGGGGCGTGTGCTCGGAGCCCACGAACTCCACGACGTCGACGCGGTAGCCCTGCTGGCGCACCAGCGAGGCGCGCAGGGCGTCGGTGAGGGTGTCGGCGAACCGCTCGCGCAGGATGCCGTGCCGGGTGAGCGCGGAGTACGGCGACGGGGTCGGCGAGCGACGCAGCTGGGCCGCCACGTCGTGGTGGCAGCAGGGCGCGGCGAGCACGACCGGTGCCTCCCAGCCGATCGCCCGTGCGAGCGCGTCGTCCGTGGCGGTGTCGCAGGCGTGCAGCGCCAGCACCACGTCGGGCGCGGGGTCGACGACGACGTCGCCGATGGTGCCGACCGCGAAGGACATCTCCTCGGCGACCCCGAGGTCGGAGGCGACCGAGCTGTTGTGGTCGGCCGACTGCTGCTTCACGTCGGCGCCGACCAGGTGCACCGGCAGCCCGCGCACGTGGCTGAGGAAGCGGTGCGCGGCGAAGGTGAGGTAGGCGTTGCCGCAGCCGAGGTCGACGATGCGCAGCGGCTGCTCCGGTGTCGGGCGCCGCAGGTGCCCCGAGGAGCGCGCCTCGCTGATCGTGGCGTCCAGCAGGCGCAGGAACTCCTCGACCTGGCGCAGCTTGGCCCGCCGGCTCGGCTTCACCCTCCCCTGCGCGTCGGTCAGCCCGAGCGCGGCGTAGACCGGGTCGTCCTCGGGCAGCAGCCGCTGCTTGTCGCGGTCGTGCTCGAGCTCGACCGCCACGGGCGCCTGCCGCTGGGTCGAGTGCAGCAACGCCTCACCCTTCTTCGTGACGCGCAGCTGGTGGGTGTGGGTCGTGGTCTCGACGTGCCAGTTGCCGAACGGCTCGTCGAAGAGCAGCGCGTCCAGCGCCTCCGCCGCGGGCCCGGCCAGCGGGTCGTCCCCGAGCAGGTGGTTGCTCGTGTGCGCCTGCGTCGCGTCGTACGACGTCAGCTGCAGGTGCCGGCCGGCCTTGAGCTCCACGGGGCGGACCTCGACGCGGCGCCAGCGCGGTTCGCCGTCCCTGCGGCGGCCCGAGGCGACGGCCCGCACGAGCGCGTCGGGGGCCAGGAGCTCGGCCCGGAGCCGGGCGAGCGCACGGAGGAGCGGTTCAGCCATGGGTCCTACAGGAAGGAGGCGACGACGACGATCAGCAGCAACAGCCCCAGCGCCACGGGGATGATCAGCCTGCGGTGCTTGGGGTTCACGACGGCAGCCTAGAAGCGAGCAACTCGGCGAGGTGCATCGCCGGGACGTCCGCGAGGTCGTCGAGCTGGACCTTGCAGGACATCCCGTCGGCGAGCACGACCGCGTCCGGGTGCGAGCGGATCGTCGGGAGCAGGTGGGTCTCGGCGACCGCGACCGACACCTCGTAGTGCCCCTTCTCCATGCCGAAGTTGCCGGCCAGGCCGCAGCACCCGGGCACCCGGGTGACGGTGGCGCCGAGCCGCTCGAGCAGCCGCTGGTCGGCGTCCCAGCCCATGACGGCGTGCTGGTGGCAGTGCGGCTGGGCGACCACCGCGACCCCGTCGAGGGAGGGCAGCCGGTCGGCGCCGAGGCCGAGCCGGTCGAGCAGCTCGGCGAAGGTCAGCACGCCCTCGGCGACGACGCCGGCGCCGGGGTGGTCGGTGAGCTCGACCAGGTCGCTGCGCAGGGTCGCGGTGCAGGAGGGCTCGAGGCCCAGGACGGGCACGCCCGACTCCACGTAGGGGGCCAGGGTCGCGGCGGTGCGGGTGGCGATCCGGCCGGCCTCGGTGAGCTGACCGGTGGTGATCCAGGTGAGGCCGCAGCAGGCGTCCTCGTCGATCACCTTCACGGTGAGGCCGGCGGCCTCGAGCACCCGGATCGCGGCGTGGCCGGAGCCGGGCAGGAAGTGGTCGGTGAAGGAGTCGGCCCAGACCCAGACGTCCGGGGCGGTGGAGGAGGTGGTCGACGCGAGCCGGGCCACAGGAGCCGAGCGGCGCAGGGTGCGCCGCGCGAAGGACGGCAGCGAGCGCCGCTGGTCGACCCCGGCGGTGGCGCGGGCGAGCCGGGCGAACGCCGGGACCTTGAGCGAGGCGTTGACCACCGGGGCGACGGACGCCGCGAGCGCGGCCCACCTCGGCAGCCGGCCCAGGAGCCGGTGCGAACGCGGGCGCCGCTGCCCCTCGACGTCGTGCTTCTGGTGCAGCGCCTCGGACTTGTAGGTCGCCATGTCGACGCCGGTCGGGCAGTCCGACGCGCAGCCCTTGCAGGCCAGGCAGAGGTCGAGCGCCTCCGAGACGGCCGGGTCGCCGAGCCCCCCGACGAGGGTCCCGTCGAGGGCCTCCTGCAGCACTCGCGACCGCCCACGGGTGGAGTCCTTCTCGTCGCGGGTCGCCTGCCACGACGGGCACATGACGCCCTTGCCCTGGCCGCTGACCTGCGGCGCGACGCACTTGCCGACGCCGGTGCAGCGGTGCACGGCGTCCCCGAGCGACCCGCCGTCATGCAGCAGGTTGAGCCGGGTCCGCGGCTCGCGGCGGGGACGCGCCGGGCGCAGGTGGGCGTCGATCGGGTCGGGGTCGACGAGCACACCCGGGTTGAGCAGGTTCTCCGGGTCGCACACGGCCTTGACGGCACCGAAGAGGCGCAGCGACTCCTCGTCGTACATCGTGGAGAGCAGCTCGGAGCGAGCCCGCCCGTCGCCGTGCTCGCCCGACAGCGACCCGCCGTGCTCGCGCAGCTTCTCCGCACACGCCAGCAGGAACTCCCGGAACCGCCGCGGCCCCGCGGTGGCGTCGCTCTGCCGGTCGGTGAAGTCGAAGTCGATGCGCACGTGCACGCAGCCGTCGCCGAAGTGGCCGTAGGGCACGCCCTGCAGGTCGTGCCCGGTCAGCAGCTCGTCGAAGTCGCGCAGCCAGGCGCCCAGCTTCTCGGGCGGGACCGCGGCGTCCTCCCAGCCGGAGTACGCCGGTCGGCCGAGGCTCCGCGCGGCGAGGCCGGCACCGTCCTCGCGGATCCGCCACAGCGCGGCCGTCTCGGCGGGGTCGGTGACGACCCGGTGCCCCAGGGCTCCGGACGCGGCGACCAGGCCGCCCTCGAGCGAGGCGTCGAGGTACTCCACGAACAGGAACCCGGCGCCGCGCGGCAGCTCGGGCACCCCTCCGCGGGCGCGGACCAGCTCCACGATCCGGTCGTCGAGGCCCTCGCAGGCCGTGAGCGGTCCGACCGCGAGCAGCGCCGGCACCGCGTCGGCGGCCTCGGCCATCGACGGGTAGCCGAGCACGAGCAGGTGGCGGGTGACCCGGTCGTCGACCAGCCGCACGGTCGCGCCGAGGACGAGGCCGAGCGTGCCCTCCGAGCCGGCGAGGAACCGCTCGACCGAGCGGCCGTTCTCCGGCAGCAGGTGCTCCATCGAGTAGCCGCTCACCTGCCGGGTGAACCGGCCGAACTCCGTGCGGACGTGCCCGAGGTGGCCGTCGACCAGGGAGGCCAGCCCGTCGCCCACCGCCGAGGGGCCCCCGGTCCACACCTCGCCGGTGCCGAACGCGACGTCGAGGCCGACCACGTTGTCCGCGGTGCGGCCGTAGCCCAGGGCCCGGGCGCCACAGGCGTTGTTGCCGATCATCCCGCCGATCGTGCAGCGGGGGTGGGTCGAGGGGTCGGGCCCGAACCGCAGACCGTGGGGCGCGGCCGCGCGCTGGAGGACCGCGTGCACGGCGCCCGGCTCGACGGTCGCGGTCCGCGCCTCGGGGTCGATGGAGAGCACCCGGTTGAGGTGCTTGGAGGTGTCCACCACGATCCCCGGGCCGACGGCGTTGCCGGCGATGGAGGTCCCGGCCCCGCGCATGGTCAGCGGGGTCCCGGTCTCCCGGGCGACGGCCAGCGTGCCCAGCAGCTCGTCGCGGTCGCGGGGCCGCACCACCACCTGCGGCGGGACCCGGTAGAGCGAGGCGTCGGTGGAGTAGAGCGCGCGCGCCAGCGTGGAGTCGTCGACGTCGCCGGGGCCGCCGATCCCGGCCGCCCGCAGGGCCGCCGCCACGTCACGGGCGGCACCGGCGTCGGTGCCACGGGTCTCCACGGTCGGCGCGCTCACTCCCCCATTGTCCGGCACCACCCCAGCGCGGCCGCACCACGTCCAGGGAGCCGGGACCGTGTGGCCTGCGGCACACGGCGTACGCCGGGATCCCACTGGTCGAGGCCGGCCCCGCCCCCGCCGGTCGAGGTGCGAGCGCAGCGAGCCACGAGACCCCTCACCAGTGGTGCATCGACCCCCGGAACACCCCGGCCAGGTCCTCGGCGGTGATCTCGCGCGGGGCGGTGGCGAGCAACCGCTGCTGCTTGAGCGCCCCCTCGACCAGGTCGTCCACGTCGGAGTCGAGGTAGCCGACCTCGGCCAGCCCGCTGGGGATGCCGACGTCGCGCATGAGCGAGGTCAGGACCCCCGGCAGCACGTCGGGCCCGGTGCCGGTCACCGACGGGTCGAGCAGCCGGGCCGCCTCCAGGTGGCGCTCGGGCGAGGCCTCGAAGGTGAGCCGGAACGCCTCGGGCGCGGTCAGCACCACGGCCATGCCGTGCGGCACGATCGCCTCGTCCTGGGGGTAGCCGGCCGGCCGGTAGTCGCGGACGCGACCGGCGATCGGGTAGGCGTTGGCGTGGGGCACGTGCACCCCGGCGTTGCCGAAGCCGAGGCCGGCGAAGGTCGCGGCGAGCGCCATCTGCTCGCGGGCCACGACGTCGCTCCCGTCGGCCACCGCCTGCCGGAAGGAGCCCGCCAGCAGCGACATCGACCGGGTCGCCCACAGGTCGGCGATCGGGTTGGCGCCGCAGTAGGGCACGCGCTGCTCGGGGGTCTTGGCGTCGAAGTCGGCGAACCACTTCGCGGTCCAGCTCTCCAGCGCGTGGCAGAGGATGTCCATGCCGGCCGCGGCCGTCACCATGGGCGGCTGCCCCATGGTCAGCGCGGGGTCCACCACGGCCATGGTCGGGCGCAGCGCCGGGTGGCTGATCCCGGTCTTGACGTGCAGCGACAGCACGTCGAGCACGCAGATGGTCGTCGACTCCGAGCCGGTGCCGGTCGTCGTGGGCACCGCCACGAGGGGCAGCAGCCGGTTGACCGGCGCCTGCGCGCGGCCCACGGGGGCGTTGAGGTAGTCCATGAGCTCGCCGGGGTTGGTCGTCAGCAGGTTCACGGCCTTCGCGGTGTCGATCGAGGAGCCACCCCCGACGGCGAGCACCGCGTCGAAGGGGCCGGCGTCGCGCGCGAACGCGATCGCGTGCTCCATCGAGGCGTCCGTGGGCTCGACGTGCACGCCGTCGTACGTCGTCACCTCGAGGCCGCGGGCCCGGACCTGCTCCGCGATCCGCTCGGGGTGGCCGGTCGCCGCGACCCCGGGGTCGGTGACCAGCAGGACCCGGCGGGCACCCAGCGCGGCCAGGTCGTGCCCGAGCTCGGCGGAGGCGCCGGAGCCGAACTTCAGCGCGGGCGCGGCGTAGGTGAAGACGGTCTCGCTCATGCGCCCACCGTAGGCCCCGGACGTGCGTACCATCCCGAACAGCGGTCGGGCACTGCTCGCGGCGTCGCGGGTGGTGACCGCCGGGGGGACGGAGGCGTCGTGGGAGCCGGGGGGCTGGGGCTGGAACGAGAGCGGTCTGCGGGCCGCGCCCGCGGAGCCGGCGCGCTGCTGCTCGTCCTGGTGCTGCTGACCGCGGTCGGCGCCGCCGCGGCCGGCACCTGGTGGGCGCTGCGCGACGCCGTCCCCGCCAGCACGGCCGCGGAGCCGGTGGTGCGCGACGGCGAGCTCGTCGACGCCCGCACCGGCGACCCGTGGGTCCCCCGCGGGGTGGTGTGGGGCAGCTTCGAGACCGCGTGCGCGCAGGGCTGGGGCTACTCCGCGCTCGACGCGCTGGGCGGTCCCGGCCGCGCGAGCGGTGGCGGGGCGGGCGACGCCGGGGAGGAGGACCGGGAGGCGGCGGCCTCGGCACAGGCCGACGTGCTCGCCTCCTGGGCGGTCGACACCGTGCGGCTGCCGCTCAACCAGGACTGCTGGCTCGGCACCCGCGGTGCCCCGGTGAGCGACGAGTTCGCAGCACGCACCCCGGCGGGCTACCGCGCGGCCGTCGACGCCTTCGTCGAGGCGCTCAACGCCCGCGGCATGGTCGTCGTGCTCACGCTCCACTCCCGCAAGCGGATCGGCAGTCCGGAGGCCGGCAGCCTCGCGATGCCCGACTCGGAGTCGCTGGCCTTCTGGCGCGCGGTCGCCGCGAGGTACGCCGAGCGGCCCTCGGTCCTGTTCGAGGCCTTCCACGAGCCGCACTCGCGCGAGGACGCCGCCGGTCGCCGGGTGCTCGACCTGGACTGGGCGTGCTGGCGCGACGGCGGCTGCCGAGCCCCGGTCGAGGACGACGGCGTCCCGGTCAAGGCCGGCGGCCCGACGTACGACGCCCAGGGGATGGC
Source organism: Actinomycetota bacterium (assembly GCA_009701885.1). GTDB lineage: Bacteria > Actinomycetota > Actinomycetes > Propionibacteriales > Nocardioidaceae > Nocardioides. The sequence goes on along the minus strand of WLJH01000053.1, from coordinate 9,677 downwards.
CGACGTCGTCGCCGCCATCCGCCGGGCCGGGGCCGACCAGCCGGTGCTGCTGCCCGGACCCGACCGGGCGCGGGACCTCTCGGCGTGGCGCGAGTGGGCACCCGTCGACGACCAGCTCGTCGCGGCCCTCCACGTGGGCTCACCCACCGCCGGTACGCCGGGTGCGACCTCCGACGGGCCGGGCTGCGGACCGACCTGCTGGCGGCGGGTGCTGGCGCCGCTGGCCGACCAGGTGCCGCTGCTCACCACCGAGCTGGGCCCCGGCGCGCAGCTGCCCGGGTCCGCGGCCCTGCACCTGCAGTGGGCCGCCGACCACGGTGTCGGCGTGCTCGCGCGCAGCTGGGTCGAGCGTCCGGGTGACCCGCAGGCCCTGGTCGAGGACCTATCGGGTCGCCCCACGGCCTGGGGAGAGCTCGTGCGCAGCTGGCTCCGCGGCGGCCCCGGGCAGCCTCGGCCCTGATCCACCGGTCCTCGCCTGCCACGCGACGGAGACGAGGGGATCAGGGCTCTGTGAACGAGCCCCTCCACCTGTTACCCACTCGTGGAGCTGCTGTTGGTCCCCGCAGGAGACCGCACTCCTAGGGTCGAGGAACAGGGTGCGCATGGGGGGTGCCCGGACTCGACGAGGGGGGCTCCGGTGACGGTGCAGACGGTGACGCGGACCGGCGGGAAGAGCGTGGGCTCGGCCGTGCTGGGCGTCCTGCTCACCCTCGGCATCTTCGTGCTGACCTTCGTCGGGTTCCTCATCGCCCCGCTGGCGCTGCTGCTCGTGGCCTTCCTGGTCTGGACGGTCATGCGCCCGCGGCAGGGCGGGGAGCAGCCGGTGGTCCCGGCGGCCGACGGGGCCGACGCGACCGTGGACGGACACCGCGGCCGGACCGCCACCACCGACTTCGGGGCGGGTGCGCGATGACCACCGACACCGAGCGCGGCCCCGAGGGCGCTGGCACCGGGACCGTCGGCGAGAGCACGGCCACCACCCCGCGCCTCGGCGAGGGCGTGGACCCCCACCTGGCGGCTCTGCTGCCTGAGGGCCTGTGCCGCACCTTCCGGGTCCTGCCGTACGCCGTCGCCGACGGCGCCGTCCTGGTGGCCGCGGCCGACGCCGACGACGAGATCACCCGGACCGTCGTCGAGGAGCGGATCGACGGTCCCGTGCGGATGGTGCGGCACACCGCGATGGAGATCGTCAGCGCGATCGACGCCGTCCGGCCGCCGATCGACGAGCAGGTCGAGTCCCCCGAGGCGCGCCGCGCTCGCACCCAGGTCTCGCAGATGCTCACGCGCAGCGGGCTGGTCACGACCGAGCAGCTGCAGCGCGCCACCGTCGAGTACTCCCGCACCGGCGACCCCATCGGCGACATCCTGGTCGCCCACGGCGCGATCACCGAGGACGTGCTGGTGGCCGCTCTCTCCGAGCTCCACCAGGTCCAGCGGGTCGGTCTGACCGACCTCGAGCCGGACCTCGAGGTCGCCCGCCGGCTGCCCGAGCCGCTCGCCCAGTCCCTGCAGGTGCTGCCCGTGGCCGAGGCCGAGGACGGCACCGTGCTGCTCGCCGTCGGACGCCTCCTGGCGCCCGAGGACCTCGAGCGGGTGGAGGAGGCCCTGGACCGTCCGGTGCGGCAGCTGCTGGCCAACCGCACCGACCTCGACCAGCTGGTCCAGCGCGTGCACTCCGAGCACTACGCCGACGTCTCCACCCACCTGCTGATGGAGAGCGCCCCGGAGTCCTCCGCGCACGTCGTCATCGCCCCGGCGCAGAAGGCCGTGCTCGTCATGGCGCTGCTCGCGGTGCTGGTCTGCGGGGTCATCTGGCCGATGGGCACCCTGATCGGCCTCGTCGGAGCCGCGAGCGCGGCGTACCTCTTCGTCTCGGTGTACAAGTTCCGCCTCACCCTGCGCGCGCTCGGCACCCACCTGGAGACCGACGTGACGGCGGAGGAGGTAGCGGCGCTGGACGAGCGGCACCTGCCCGTCTACACGATCCTCGTCCCGCTCTACAAGGAGGCCGGGATCGTGGCGCGCCTGGTGCGTGACATCAACGCCCTGGACTACCCGCGCACCCGGCTCGACGTGAAGCTGCTCTGCGAGGAGGACGACACCGAGACGATCGACAAGATCCGCTCGATGAACCTCCCGCCGCACTTCCACCTGGTGGTCGTGCCCGACAGCCAGCCGAAGACCAAGCCGAAGGCCTGCAACTACGGCCTGCAGCTCTCGCACGGCGACTTCTGCGTCATCTTCGACGCCGAGGACCGCCCGGACCCCGACCAGCTGAAGAAGGCGGTCGTCGCCTTCTCCCGGGTCCCGCCCGAGGTCGCCTGCATCCAGGCCAAGCTCAACCACTTCAACCAGGACCAGAACATGCTGACGGCCTGGTTCGCCAACGAGTACTCCATGCACTTCGAGCTGGTGCTGCCGGCGATGGGCGCCTCGGAGTCCCCGATCCCGCTGGGCGGCACCTCCAACCACTTCATCACCTCGGTGCTGCGCGACCTGGGCGCCTGGGACCCCTTCAACGTCACCGAGGACGCCGACCTCGGCATCCGGCTGCACCGCGAGGGCTACCGCACCGCGATGATCGACTCCACGACCCTCGAGGAGGCCAACTCCCAGGTCGGCAACTGGATCCGCCAGCGCTCGCGCTGGAACAAGGGCTACTTCCAGACCTGGCTGGTGCACATGCGCCACCCCTTCCAGCTGCTCTCCGAGACGGGGCTGCGCGGGTTCCTCTCGTTCAACCTCACGATGGGCAGCGCCTTCGTGCTGCTGATGAACCCGATCTTCTGGGCGCTCACGACCCTCTACGTCTTCACGCAGGCCGGCTTCATCCAGCAGCTCTTCCCGGGCCTGGTGTTCTACGCCGCGAGCGCGATGCTCTTCGTCGGCAACTTCGTCTTCGTCTACCTCAACGTCGCTGGCAGCCTGCAGCGCGGCGAGTTCAGCATCACCCGCACCGCCCTGCTCTCCCCGCTCTACTGGGGCCTGATGAGCTGGGCGGCCTGGAAGGGCTTCATCCAGCTCTTCACCAACCCGTTCTACTGGGAGAAGACCGAGCACGGTCTCGACGAGGAGTCGTCATGACCGAGCAGCAGGTCCGGGTCGAGCCGGCCCACACCGACCGGGTCCACGTCGAGCAGGCCCCGCGCCGCGTCGTCACCAACGCCGAGCGCCTGGCCGGCGTCGTGCAGTCCGTCGGACGGCGCCCGGCCGACATCGAGCGCCGCCGCTGGGAGAGCATCGGCGTCTTCGCCTTCTTCCTGGTCGCCTGGACGCTCTTCGGCCACTGGCTGGTCGTCGGCAAGCACGTCGTGGGCTTCGAGACCCTCGACCGGCTCAACCGCGCACTCATGGTCTGGCACAACGACCCGCCGAAGCTCTCCGCGCTCGGCTTCGACTACCCGCCGCTCGCCACGCTCCTGGTCACGCCGCTCACGCTCTTCTCCGACCTGGCGCGCAACCTCGCCATCGTGCCGCTGACCTCTGCCGTCTTCGCCGCCTTCACCATGGTCGTGCTCAACACGATGATGCGCCGCGCCGGCGTCCTCGCCCCCCTGCGCCTGAGCCTCCTGGTCGCGCTGGGCGCCAACCCGCTGGTCGCCCTGTACGCCGCCGGCGGGGGCCGCCAGTTCATCTGGCTCTGCTTCGTGGTGGCCGCCCTAGGGGCGCTGGTGGCCTGGTACGTCACCGCCGACATCCGCTTCGTCATGATCGCCGGGCTCGCCTTCTCCGTCGCCGCGCTCGCGGGCTACTCCAGCCTGCTGTGGTTCGTCGTCGGCGCGGTCATGGTCGGCGCGATCCTGGCGCGGCTGGGCGCCGACGGCACCGAGGTCGAGGGCACGACCGTCGGCTTCGCCTCGCCCACCGTCTACGTCATCGCCCTGTGGACCGCCTTCAACCTGCTGCTGCTCGGCAACCCGTTCGCGTGGATCACCGACAGCAGCGACGCCCTCGGCGGCGCCAGCGTGGAGCAGTTCTCGCTCGTCGGCCTGGCGCAGTGGACCGGCGCCCTGGTCCTGCACGGAGCACCGCTGGCGATCGTGGTGCTCCCGGCCCTGCTCTTCGTGGGCCTCTCCCGCGGCAACACCCTGGCCCTGTGGCTGGCCGTCGTCCTCGCCGTCACCGTGCTCGCACCGGCGGGCGCCGTGGTGCTGCACCTGACCGACAGCCCGATGGTGATGCGCAACGCGCTGCCGATCCTGATGGTCTCGGTCATCGGGGCGATCTGGCTGGCCCGCTCGGCGGGCAGCAGCGCGACGCTCGTGAGCGCGCTGGTCGTGGTGGGGCTGCTGGTGAGCATCCCGTGGACCTTCCAGGGGATGAAGACCTACAAGTACCAGAACCTCGAGTCGACCTTCGCCGCCGCCGTGTCCACCGGCCAGAGCCAGGAGGGCGCCCGCACGCTCTCCGGCCAGGCGGTCGGCATCGTGGACGAGCAGGCGATGGCGGCCTGGATCCGCGACAACGTGACCCGTCAGGGATCCATCCTCACCGACAACGCCCAGACCTACGCCGTCATGCTCTTCACCGGACGACCGGACCTCTTCTTCGACCGGGTCGACCGGTCCGACGGCCCGTGGCTGGAGGCGGCCCGCAACCCCGTCGAGCACGTCGACTACCTGCTGCTCTCGACCGACACCTCGCGGGACCTGCTCAGCCAGGTCTACCCGGTGGCCGCCGAGGGCCGGGACCCCGCGCTCACCACGATCTACACGACCTCGCGCTACACGCTGGTCGCCGTGCCGGCCGGCTTCACCCCCGACCGCGACGTCGCCGACTCCGTCGACGACCTGGAGTCCGCCCCGGTCGTCGCCCCGGAGCAGGGCCGCACCGGCGACGGGACCGGCGACGGGACTGGCACCGGCACCGGCACCGGCGGCCAGGACCGCCCCCAGGATCCGGCGCGTCAGCGCCAGGGCGCCGCCACCGGAGCCGACGACGGCGCGACCGACGACGTACAGCTGGAGGTGCAGCCGTGATCGACCAGGACCTGGCCATCGAGCCGCCGCCCTCGCTGGAGGCGATCCTGTCGCACCGCGAGCGGATCGGCCGTGTCGACTTCACCCACCGCCTGGTGGCCGCACCCCCGCCCCCGTCCGACGAGGGCGGGGAGCCGGACGAGGGCGACCCCGCGCGCCAGGACCCCCAGGGTCCTCAGGGCTCCGAGGAGTCCCCGGACGGGGCGGTCGGGACCACCGACCCGGCCACCGACGACGTGTCGGTCGACCAAGCGGTCGACGAGCCGGTCGACCAAGCCGTCGACGGGCCGGTCGACGAGGCGGTCGACGTGGTGGACGAGGACACCGGCGACGAACAGCGACACACCGAGCCCGCGGCCGAGGTGACCGAGGCGCGCGGGGAGCAGGACCCCGACGACTTCCTGCTCGCCCCGCCCGTGGACGACTCACCTGCTGCGCACGCCCGGGCCGAGGCCTCGGCCCAGGTCGCGGCCCTGCTCTCGCTCGTGCCGGCCGAGGACGTCGACACCGTCACCGAGGACGTCTCCGAGGTCGTCGAGGGCGTGCTGGCCCGCATCCGCGAGGTCCAGTCGGCGACCCTGGCCCACCTCGAGGCGATCGAGGTCGAGGCCGCCCTGCGCTGCGAGATGCTCACGGCCCAGGCCGAGCTCGACGCCGAGCTGATCCGCCTGCACGCCCGCCGCGAGGCGCACGCGATCCTCGCCGCCGCCCGCGCCCGCTCGGGGCTGCCGCCCGCGGTCCCCGACGACGTACGCCGCCTGGACCACCTCGCCGGAGCCGCCTCGCGCCTCGTCGAGTCCCTCGAGGAGCCCGGCCTGTCCCGCTCCTCCGACCACCCCTTCCTGCCATGAGCCACTCCCCGACCCCGACCTCGGCCCCGACGCTCGGCCGCCGAGCCGGCGCGTCCTTCCGGGAGAACGGGCCGGCTCGACCCCACCGCACGGGCGCGCCACGCCTCCGCCGTGCGGGCGCAACCGCCCTCGCAGCCGTGCTGGCTCTCGGTCTGGCCGCCTGCGGCGACGACGCCCCGCAGCAGTCGGGTCGCACCCCCGCGGCCGAGGTGACCGTCACGGCGGGCACCGCCGAGGAGACCGGCGGCGTGGTCCTGGCCGAGGAGCGACTCTTCTCCGAGGACTCCCCGTGGAACCAACGGGCCGACGCCGCCACGGTGGACCCCGACTCCGACCGGATGATCGACCGCGCGCAGTACCGCATCGGCGTGGTCGAGGACGCCACCGGCGTCCGCACCGTGCCCCGCCGGATCGACGACCCGCTCTACATCAACACCGAGGCCTGGACCGTGCCCGTGGTGGCCGGCGGCGAGCCGACCGCCGTGGTGTGCCGGCAGGCCCAGTGCGGCGACGGCGACGACACCGTGACCCTCACGATCCCGTCCGACGTCGACCCCGACCCCCGCTACGACGGCTGGTTCACCATCGTCGACGCCAGCGAGAACGTCGCCTACGACCTGTGGCGTGCCCGCCGCGAGGACGACGGCTCGATCTCCTACCACTACATGAAGCGCTGGTCGCTCGACGGACCCGGCTTCCAGGAGCCCGGCCAGGTGTCCGCCCGCGGCTCCGGCCTCCCGCTGTTCGGCGGGCTGATCCGCCCCCGCGAGCTCGAGGCCGGCCTGATCGAGCACGCGCTGGCGATCAGCATCCCGGGCCCGGCCCAGGGCTCCTTCGTGCAGCCGGCGTCCTCCACCGACGGCAACGGCGAGACCACCTCGGTGCCCGAGGGTGCCCGGATCCGGCTGCGCGCCGACGTCGTGCCGGAGCGCCCGCGGGACCCGCGCACCGGGAAGCTCGTCCCGCTCACCGCCCAGCAGCAGCGCCTCGCCGACGCCCTCGTCCTGACCCTGCGCACCTACGGCGCGATCGTGGTCGACCGCGCGGAGGTCCCGACGCTCTACGCCCAGCGCGACGTCACCGCCGGCCTGATCAACGGCAACGAGCTGCAGGGCCTGACCCTCGACGACTTCGAGGTCGTCGACCTCGGACCGCGCTACGACTACCCGCCGACGGAGCGGGGGAGGAACCGATGAGCACCCGCACCCCCGGACGCGCCGTCCGGATCGCCGCCCCGCTTCTCGCGCTGGGCCTGCTGGCGGGCTGCTCGGAGCAGCCGGCGCAGGAGGCCAGCGACATCGTCGCCGACGCCCAGGCCCAGGACTACGAGGCCGACCGGGCCGAGAGCGCGCGGGTCCGCGCCGCCTACCGCGACCTGCCCCAGCCCGTCGCCGGCGTCGTGCTCGTCAGCGGCAACCGCGGCTCGCTGACCCCGGGCGAGGTCGTGGCCTTCGGGCAGAGCGGCACCGCCACCGACGTGCGTCTCTCGTACGACGGCGAGGACGCCGCCTTCGCGGCGCTGTGCCGCGGGGAGATCGACGTCGTCGACTCCTCCCGCACCGTCAGCGAGGCCGAGCTCGAGGCGTGCCGGCGCGTGGGCCTGGACCTGGTCCAGTTCCAGGTCGCCTCCGACGCCGTGGTCGTCGCCACCAAGAACGAGTCCGACGTGGGCGGCGACTGCCTCAGCACCGACCAGGTGCGCGAGGTCTACCGGGCCGGCTCCCCCGTCACCCGCTGGTCCCAGCTGGGCGGCGGCTTCGACGACGTCCCGCTGCACGTCGCAGGGCCGGACCCGGAGAACAACGCGTTCTCCTTCTTCGGCCAGTACGTCCTCGACGCACCCGAGCCCTCGCTCACCAACCTGCGCTCGGACTACAAGGCCTTCGACACCGACCAGGGCTCCCGGCTCTTCGTGGTGGGCCGCGACCGCGACGAGCTGCTCGCGGCCCAGCTGCGCGACCGGACCCGGCGCCGCGACCTGGCCAAGGCCGAGCTCGAGACGCAGTGGCAGGTCGTCAACGACGCGCGCGCCGAGGTCGAGGAGGCCTCCGCGGAGGTCGAGAAGGGCATCCGCGACCAGCGGCCGCTGGCCACCCAGCGGGCCGACCAGGAGCGCAAGGACCGCGCCTGGGAGGCCCTCGGTCTGGCGCAGGCCCGGATGCGGGAGCTGGAGGCGCGCAAGCGCGAGCTGACCGCCGTCTGGGAGCGTTCGGTGCAGGCGCGCGAGCGCCTCCAGCGCGCCCGCGGCAACGTCGCCTACTTCCGGTTCAGCTACTACGAGCTCTTCGAGGAGCAGCTGCGCCCCTTCGAGGTGACCCTGCCCCCGGGCGAGGGGACCGACGGCGAGCGCAGCTGCATCTTCCCGAGCCAGCAGACCATCACCAGCGGCGAGTACCCCCTCGCCCGCCGGTTGCTGCTCACCACCACGGTGCGCTCGCTGGAGCGCCCCGAGGTCCAGGAGTTCCTCCTGCACTACCTCGACAACGCCGAGGACCAGGCCACCCGTGCCCGGCTCGTCTCCGTCCCCGCGGCCGACGTCGCCACCCAGCGCGCCTGGGTCACCGGACGCGAGGACCCGGTGCTCGTCACCCTCGATCCCGCCCCCGTGCTCACCTCGGACGGCGAGGTCACGACCCTCCAACCGGCCCGATGACGCGCGCCCGCAGGACCTCGGCGCTCCTGGTGACGGCACTCCTGCTGGCAGGCGGCCTCGCCGGGACCACGACCGCGGCGCCCGCGGCACCGGGCAGCGCGGAGCGCCGGGCGCCCGACGACGTCGTGACCAAGACCCTGACCCTCTCCTGGCAGGGCAGCACGCCCAAGCACCGCCTCGACCAGAGCGCCTCCACGCGGGTGCCGGGCATCGGACAGCTGAAGCTGGTCTGCAAGCCCAACAACACGATGGTCAAGATCGTGCCGGACGACCGGAACCGCGAGACCACCATGTGGCTGGCGAAGTACGAGAAGAAGGGTGGCCGCGACGTCGTCGCGGTCAAGAACGTGCGGGTCTACCGCTTCGACACCGCGCTCGACGACGGCACCGGCGGCACCGGCCGCGCGGCCCACGAGGGCCTCAACCAGGAGACCCCGGTCGAGACGTTCTCCAGCGGGTACGCCGAGGGCGTCATCAGCACCCGCACCGGCAGGCACCTCCCGGGCGGGGCGATGCCGGCCGTCCCCGCGACCGCCCTCAAGCTCAGCTGGTGGTGGGAGAACTTCCGGGAGCCGCAGGAGTACCGCACCTGCCGGATGGACGCCACCCTCAGCACCGACCTCTCCCAGGCGGCGCTGCTCACGTGGCACGGCGACCAGGACGCGGGCAGCAGCGACCGCACCGTCGTGACCGCCGACCTCGCACCCCTCGGCACCCTCGAGCTGCGCTGCGAGCCGGGTCGCCGCGGTGCACGCTGGGTCTCCCTGCTCACCGACGACCCCGCCGCCACCCTCTTCGCCCGCACCATCTCCGGTGAGGGCGAGGTGCGCGACCACGTCGAGGAGGACTCCCTCGACGCCGGCGGCGGCCGCGTCGGCCCGCTCGACCTCCCCGAGAACGGGATGATGGAGCTGAGCTGGACCGCCCACGGCCGCACGACCAGCATGTTCCTGTCCTCGTACTGGATCACCAACGACGAGACCTCCCCCGCACTCAACCTCTGCGAGGTCGCCGCGGCCCCCTTCTGAGGGCGTGCAACGCCGTGGCCGGACCGGCCTGCACGCTCGCGGCGCCGCGGTCGACCTCCGGGCGGGCGGGGGCATGGCCGGCCGAGGGCGGCCCCGGAGGAGCGTGGATGGGCCTGGCCCCCGCCTCGTGAGGGACGAACGAGGCGGGTGGTTGCGACGAAGGGGG
>WLJH01000052.1 GCA_009701885.1 Actinomycetota bacterium | reverse complement strand
GCCATCACCGCCGAACTCCACCTCGCAGCAGCAGCCGTCAACCTCCAGCGACTTCACAACAACGCACTGACCACCTGAGCACCGCTCCGGGCACCCCCGTGCCCGCCACGTCCCAACACCCATCAGGCAAAGCCCAACAGCCACCAGGTTGAACCGGAACGCCACACAGTGGCCCGTGTGTCAGCGCATCGCCGTGAACGGGTCCGCACCGTGGAGGACTTCCGGCGATCCGGCCGATCTCCCGGACAGGTGTCCGGCCCGTCGATTCGGACGCCGCAGGATCCGGGTGCGAACCTTGGTTTTCCGCTCCGACTCTGTTCTCGTGGGGTCAGAGCACGTCCGAGGAGGCCGACCCGTCCGGGCGGCGCCGACGAGCCGAGGAGGCGAGCATGACCACCACCGCAGCGAACCCCGCCGCGACCCCGCAGGAGACCGCGCGGTCCACCGAGCTCTTCCAGCGCGCCGAGGCCCGCACCGCTCGCAACTACAAGCCGCTGCCGGTCGTCATCGAGCACGCCGAGGGCGCCTGGATGACCGACGTCGACGGCACCCGCTTCCTCGACCTCCTGGCGGGCTACTCCGCGCTCAACTTCGGCCACGGCCACCCGGGCCTGCTGCGTGTCGCGCACGAGCAGCTGGACAAGCTCACCCTGACCAGCCGCGCCTTCGTGCACGACCAGTTCGCCGACTTCTGCGCCGAGCTGGGCGACCTGTGCGGCAAGGAGCTCGTGCTCCCGATGAACACCGGCGCCGAGGCCGTCGAGACCGCCATCAAGGTCATGCGCAAGTGGGGCTACGAGGTCAAGGGCGTGGCTCCCGGCGAGGCCGAGATCATCGTCGCCTCCGGCAACTTCCACGGTCGCACCACCACGATCGTCGGCTTCTCCGACGATCCCGACGCCCGCAACAGCTTCGGCCCGTTCGCGCCCGGCTTCGTCATGGTCCCCTACGGCGACCTGGAGGCCGTCGAGGCCGCGATCGGCCCGAACACCGTCGGCGTGCTGATGGAGCCGATCCAGGGCGAGGGCGGCGTGGTCATCCCGCCGGACGGCTTCTGGAAGGGTCTGCGCGAGCTGACCCGCCGCGAGAACGTGCTCATGGCCGCCGACGAGATCCAGGCCGGCCTGGGCCGCACCGGCAAGACCTTCGCCAGCGACCACGAGGGCGTCGTCCCGGACCTGTACGTCCTGGGCAAGGCGCTCGGCGCGGGCATCGTCCCCGTCTCGGCGGTCGTGGCCGACCGCGACGTCCTCGGCGTCCTGCGCCCGGGCCAGCACGGCTCGACCTTCGGCGGCAACCCGCTGGCCTGCGCCGTCGGCCTCGAGGTGGTGCGGATGCTCGCCACGGGTGAGCACCAGGCCCGCGCCGCCGAGCTCGGCGAGCTGATGCGCGAGCGGCTCGAGGCCCTCGTGGGTCACGGGGTGCTCGCCGTGCGCGTGCGCGGCCTGTGGGCCGGTGTCGACATCGACCCCGCCGTCGGCACCGGTCGCGAGGTCTGCGAGCGGCTCATGGCCCGCGGCGTCCTGGCCAAGGACACCCACGGCTCGACGATCCGGCTCGCCCCGCCGCTGGTCATCAGTGCCGAGGACCTCGCCTGGGGCCTGGACCAGCTGGCCGCGGTCGTGCGCGGCGACTGACCCACGGCCGCACCACCCGGCACCCACGAGGGGGCGCCGTCCGACCACCGGACGGCGCCCCTTCGTCGTACGCCGTCAGCGACCGTTCCCGGCCAGCGGCCGCCACCGCCTTGGCCGGCTCCCGGGACCGACCTAATCTCGGGTCTTGGGGAGCTTGGCAACTACTCGGTCCCCCGGGACGGGTCCGCTGCGCCGGGGTCCTGAGACTCCCCCGGCCGCCGGCGGCCCGTCCCACCACGGTCGTCCCGGCCTGGTCGTCCCGGGCCGGTCGTCCCGGGCCCGTGGTCACGGGCCGGTCACTCCTGCGGTGGCAGCACCCCCACCAGCGCGGGCAGCGACATCACCAGCACGTCGAGGACCTCCTCGCGGGTGACGCCCGCCGGATCGGCCTTCCAGCCGAGCACGACCTCCTCGGCGAAAGCCGCCCACGCCTTGACCAGCAACCGGGTCTGCGGGGTCTCCCTGACGATCTGGCCCTGCGCGTCCTCCCCGAAGACGCGGTCGGTCAGCGCGGCGCGTGCCTCGTCGTAGATCTCGCGCAGCGTGTCGTTGCCGCCCTGGGCGGCCTTGACCAGCGACAGGTAACCCGCGTGGTTGGTGTCGACGTAGTCGAGGTAGGCGGTCATCGAGACCAGCAGCCGGTGCAGCGGCTCCCCCTCGACCGGCGGGGCGGTCTGGGCGATCAGGTCGTCGGCGGCCCGGCGCACGACCGCCTCGTGGAAGGCCTGCTTGGAGCCGAAGTAGTGGTAGAGCAACCCGCGCGAGATGCCGGCCTCCTCGGCCAGCAGGTCGATGCTCAGCTCGTCCAGCGACCGGCTGGAGAGCAGCCGGACCCCCAGGTCGAGCAGCTGGGAGCGGCGCTCCTCGGGGCTGAGCCGGGAGCGGGTGCTCGCTGTGCGGGTGGTCACGTCGGGCAGTCTATTGACACTTTTTCAATAACGCCACTACCGTCGACGCATGAGCACTCCTGCCACTCACCGCGTGGTCGACCACCTCGTGATTGGCTCCGGCTTCGCCGGCCTGGCCGCCGCCATCAAGCTCGACGAGGACGGCGAGCGCGACCTGGTCGTCATCGAGAAGGGCTCCGACGTCGGCGGCACCTGGCGCGACAACACCTACCCCGGTGCCGCGTGCGACGTGCCGAGCCAGCTCTACTCCTTCTCCTTCGCCCCGAACCCCGACTGGTCGATGTCGTTCTCGCGCCAGCCGGAGATCCACGCCTACCTCCAGCGCGTGGCCCGCGAGTCCGGGGTCCTGGACCGCTTCGTCTTCGACACCCGCGTCGTCGCCGCCGCCTGGGACGAGGAGTCCCGGCGCTGGCTGGTCGAGACCGAGGGCCCGACCGGCTCGACGACGTACGCCGCCCGCACGCTGCTCTCCGGCGCCGGCGGTCTCTCCGAGCCCAAGCTCCCCGAGATCGAGGGCATCGAGACCTTCCAGGGCGAGGTCTTCCACTCCGCGCAGTGGGACCACTCCGTCGACCTGACCGGCAAGCGGGTGGCCGTGATCGGTACCGGTGCCTCGGCGATCCAGATCGTCCCCGAGCTGCAGAAGATCGTGGGCCACCTGGACCTCTACCAGCGCACCGCGCCCTACGTGCTCCCCCGCCACGACCGCACCTACTCCGCGCTCGAGAAGGCCGCGCTGCGGCACGTGCCCGGGCTGCAGAAGCTCTACCGCACGGCGATCTACTGGGGCCGCGAGACCTACGTCCCCGCCTTCACCCTGCAGCCCAAGATCGCCGCCCCGGCGAAGGCGGCCGCCCTGGGCAACCTGCGCAAGGCCGTCAAGGACCCGCTGCTGCGGGAGAAGCTCACGCCGACCTTCGAGATCGGCTGCAAGCGTATCCTCATCTCCAACGGCTACTACCCGGCCGTCGCCTCCGACAACGTCGAGCTGGTCACCGACCGGATCGAGAAGATCACCGGCAGCGCCATCGTCACCGCCGACGGCACCGAGCGCGAGATCGACGCCCTGGTCGTGGCGACCGGCTTCCACACCACCGACATCCCGATCGCCCACCAGATCACCGGCCGCACGGGCCGCACCCTGGCCGAGCGGTTCGCCGTCCACGGGATGGCGGGCTACAAGGGCACGACCATCCCGGAGTTCCCGAACCTCTTCATGATGGTCGGCCCCAACACCGGGCTGGGCCACTCCAGCATGGTCTTCATCATCGAGTCGCAGGTCGCCTACATCCGCGACGCCATCCGCACCATGCGCACCCACCGGCTCGCCACCGTCGAGCCCCGCGAGGACGTCACGGCCCAGTTCAACGCCGGCCTCCAGCGGCGGATGAAGCGCACCGTGTGGACCACCGGCGGCTGCGCGTCGTGGTACCTCGACTCCGAGGGCCGCAACACCACGCTGTGGCCGCGCACCACCTTCACCTTCCGTCGGCTGCTGTCGCGCTTCGACCTCGCCGCCTACACCGTCACCGGGGAGACCTCCCCGGCCGACTCCGCTCCCACCACCGGCACCACCGGCAACCGAGAGGCCGTGAACGCATGAAGAACCTGTCCGACAAGGTCGTCGTCATCACCGGGGCGGGCTCCGGCATCGGCCGTGCCCTGGCGCTGAACCTGGCCCGCAAGGGCTCCCTGCTCGCCCTCTCCGACGTCGACGAGGCCGGTCTTGCCGAGACCGTCGACCTCGTGAAGGGCGCGGGCGCCCGCGAGGTGCGCTCGGACCGGCTCGACGTCGCCGACCGCGACGCCTTTGAGGCCTACGCCGAGACGGTGGTCGGGCAGTTCGGCCGGGTCAACGTGGTCATCAACAACGCCGGTGTCGCACTGGCCGGTGACCTGGTCGACCTGGAGTACTCCGACATCGACTGGATCATGGGGATCAACCTGGGCGGCGTCCTCACCGGCACCAAGGCGTTCCTGCCCCACCTCATCGCCTCCGGCGAGGGCCACGTCGTCAACATCTCCTCGCTCTTCGGTCTGGTCTCCATGCCCGGCCAGTCGATCTACAACGCGACGAAGTACGCCGTGCGCGGCCTCTCCGAGGCGCTGCGCGAGGAGATGCTGATCGCGGGGCACCCCGTGGGCGTGACCGTCGTGCACCCCGGCGGCATCAAGACCGCCATCGCCCGCAACTCCCGCGTCTCGGCCAAGGAGGACAAGTCCAAGACCGCCGAGCTCTTCGACAAGAAGCTCGCGCGGATGACCCCGGACCGGGCCGCCGAGATCATCGTCGCCGGCATCGAGAAGGACCAGGCGCGCGTGCTGGTCGGCATCGACGCCCACGCGCTGCACTGGTTCGCCAAGCTCACCGGCTCGCGCTACCAGGACGTCATCGCCAAGGTCTCCAAGAAGGTTCTGCCGGCGAAGACGCAGCTGGTCTGAGCAGCGCCCCCACCGCGTAGGGTCCCCGGGCATGGAGCTCGGGGACCCTACGCACGTCCGCATGTCGAAGTGGGGCGAGCGGCCGCACTGGCAGTACGCCGGCCTCTGGCTCGGCTCCGACGAGCTCGGCGACTGGGTGGGCGCGACCGCCGGCACCCACCACCACCGCCCCGGCATGGAGTTCCACTCCGACGTCGACACCGTCACGCTCTTCCCCCGCGAGCGCTGGTGGGCCGCGACCTTCCACGCCCCCGGCATCTGGTGCACGGCGTACGTCGACATGACCACGCCCCCGGTCCTCGAGCCGGGACCCGACGGGGTGGAGGTGCGCTGCGTCGACCTCGACCTCGACGTCATCCAGCGAGCCGACGGCACCTGGTACGTCGACGACGAGGACGAGTTCGCCGAGCACCAGGCCGCCTACGGCTATCCGCCCGAGGTCGTCGCCGCCGCAGAGGCCTCCCGCGACGAGGTGTGGGCCGCGGCGCACGCCGGCACGGGGGCCTTCGACGGCCGCGGGCAGGCGTGGCTGGACCGGCTGGACCAGTGGTCCACCCGGACCCGACTTTTAACTTGAGTGAACCGGTCCACTTAGGCATCATGGGGGACGTCCGGGCCAGCCCGGGCCGAGGGGGAGTACCCACCACCGACGTCCCGTCACTACGAGCCGACCGGCTCCGGGGCCCGGGGACCGCGAGGTCCGGGGAGACCCTCGTTTCACCGAGATGAAACGAGGTCCCCGATGGACGTCCCCTTCTGGGCATGGTTCGCCGTGCTCGGCGTGATCGTCGCCATGCTCGCGCTCGACCTGTTCATGCACCGCGACGCGCACGCGATCAGCGTGCGCGAGGCCGCCACCTGGTCGGCGGTCTGGGTCGCCTTCGGCGTCGCGTTCGGCGGCGTCATCTGGTGGCAGTACGGCGCGGAGTACGGACAGCAGTACTACGCCGGCTACCTGATCGAGAAGTCCCTGGCCGTCGACAACGTCTTCGTCTGGGCGATCATCTTCAGCTTCTTCGCGGTGCCCCGCGAGTACCAGCACCGGGTGCTGTTCTACGGCGTCGTCGGCGCCCTGGTCTTCCGCGGCATCTTCATCGCCGGCGGTGCCGCGCTGATCGAGAACTTCGCCTGGATCCTCTACCTGTTCGCGGCGTTCCTGCTGGTGACCGGCTACAAGATGCTGCGCCAGCGCGACAGCCACATCGACCCGTCGAGGTCGAAGGTGCTCTCGCTCTTCCGCCGGAGCATCCCGATGGTCGAGGAGTACCGCGGCCAGCGCTTCTTCGTGCGCCACAACGGGCTGCTCGTGGCCACCCCGCTGCTCGCGGTGCTGGTGCTGGTCGAGGTCACCGACGTGATCTTCGCGGTCGACTCGATCCCCGCGATCTTCGCGGTCACCGACGAGGTGTTCCTGGTCTTCACCGCCAACGCCTTCGCGATCCTGGGCCTGCGGGCGATGTACTTCCTGCTCGCCGACCTGGTCCACCGCTTCGTCTACCTCAAGGTCGGCCTGGCCCTGGTCCTGATGTGGGTCGGCGTGAAGATGCTGCTCAAGATCGACGTCTACTACGTCCCGACGACGATCTCGTTGGCGGTCATCTCCACGATCATCGGCGTCTCGATCGCCGCCAGCCTGCGGGCCACGCGCGGGCAGGAGCGTCACGCCGTCGAGGTCGGCGGGGCCATCCCGTTCCGGGTGCGCGACGAGGACGGTGGCGTGCTGGCCGGCCACGAGCACGAGTACGGCGAGGACACCCCCGCCCGGATCGTCGGCGGCACCGCCCGTCAGCGGGCCCGGCGCGGGTTGGAGGTCGAGGTCCCCGAGGACTCGATGTCCGGGCGGGGCTAGCCCCGGCCCTCGCTCCCCTGCCGGGTGCGACCGCGACGACGCCGTGTCCCCGCCGGGTCCTCGGACCCGGCGGGGACCGGTGCGTTCCGGCGTCGTCGCCACAGGTCGCGGCGCTCGGAGTGGTCGACGGGGCCGACCAGCCGGGGACCGGTGAGGCGGGACTCGAGTCGGGCCGCCTCGCGCTTGAGCGGCTGGGCGACGTACTCCCCCAGGATCACCCCGGAGGCCAGCGCGATGGCGACCGAGATGGCCGCCGACATCGCGAGCAGGCCCTCCGGAACGCTCGAGCCGCCCTCCCCCAGCAGGGTCAGGCCGCGGTAGATCGAGAGGCCGGGCAGCATCGGCACGATCGCCGAGACGACCACGACCAGCGGAGGCACCCGCATCCGGCCGGCGACCGCGAAGCTGACCAGGCCGACGAAGAAGGCAGCGATGGCGATCCCCCAGGCACGCGCCAGCCCAGCCTGCTGGAGGGTGCCGCTGATGGTGATCGCCGTCCCCGCCACCAGGGCGATCGGGGCGAGGATCCGCTTGGGGGCGTAGCAGGAGAAGGCGAACGCCGCTGCCGCGATGGCCGAGCCGAGGGCGAGCACACCGACGCTCTGCAGGGTGTACTGACCGGGCTGCAGGCGGGGGATCTCCAACCCGAGGACCCGTCCGATCGAGAGGCCGCCCGAGACGCCCGCGATGATGCCGGCCGTCGCCAGGAACGCCTCGGTGAGACGGGCCGTGGCGGTGACGTAGAAGCCGGTGAGGGCGTCCTGCAGGGCGCCCATGAAGCCGATGCCGGCGAGCAGCATGATGATGTTGGCGGTCACGACCTGGGAGACGTCGACGCTCACCGGGGTCGCACCGACGCCCAGCGCGATCAGCGTCGCCACCCCGCCGCCGACGACCTGCTGGTAGAAGCCCGGCATCCGCCGGCGGGCCATGCGCAGCTGCAGCCGGTCGATCGTGATCGCCGCGAGCGCGGCCAGGGCGACCACGACCGCGTCTCCCCCGAGCTGCAGGCCCACGCCCGAGCACATGACGCCCCAGCCCACGGTCACCGCCCACCGGTGCCGCGGGTGACCGGTGGAGGTGATCCGCCCCAGCTCGGTGCGGGCGCCGCGCAGGTCGAGGTCGCCGCGGAGCACGTCGCGCACGAGGTGGTCGACGCGCGTGAGGTCTTCGTAGTCGATGACGCGCTGCTTGACCTGCCGCGTGCTCACGATCGGCGGGTCGTCCGGGGTGTCCTGGTAGGTCATCGACAGTGAGGTGAAGGTGATGTCGGTCTGCGCACCGCGCAGGCCGAGGGCGAAGGACAGCGACTGCATCGTCGCGGTCACGTCGGCGGCGCCGGCTCCGCTGGAGAGCAGCAGCTCGCCGACGCGCAGGCACAGGTCCAGGCCCAGGTTCACCTCGCGCGCATCCACCCGCCGATCGTGTCAGGGTCCGCCGCGACGCCCCAAGCCGCCGGCCGGGGCCCCGGCACGTGAGCCTGGACACGCGGTGGGGGGTCGCGGTGTGGAACGCTGGGCGGGTGCGGATCGACTTCCGGGGCTCCCCCGACCCCACCCTGGGCGTCGAGTGGGAGCTCGGCCTGGTGGACCGCCGCTCGCGCGACCTGCGCAACGACGCCGACGAGCTCTTCGCGGCCGCCGCGGGCCGGCTGCCCGACCCGGCGAAGCTGCACAAGGAGCTGCTGCGCAACACCGTCGAGGCCGTCACCGGGGTCTGCCGCACGGTCGCGGAGGCGATGGGGGACCTGCGCGCCACCGTCGAGGCCGTCGTCCCGGTCGCCGACGGGCTCGACCTGGACCTCTACGGCGCCGGCACCCACCCCTTCGCCTCCTGGACCACGCAGCAGCTGACCGAGGGCCACCGCTACGCCGAGCTGATCAACCGCACCCAGTGGTGGGGGCGGCAGATGCTCATCTGGGGCGTCCACGTGCACGTCGGCCTCCCCGAGCGCGACCGGGTCATGCCGGTGCTCTCGGCGCTGCTCACCTACTACCCCCACCTCCAGGCGCTGTCGGCCTCCTCGCCGATCTGGGCGGGCACCGACACCGGCTACGCCTCCAACCGGGCGCTCATGTTCCAGCAGCTGCCCACGGCCGGGCTGCCCTTCCAGTTCCAGACGTGGGCGGAGTTCGAGTCCTTCGCCCAGGACCAGCTGACGACCGGCGTCATCGACGAGCTGAGCGAGATCCGCTGGGACGTCCGCCCCGCACCCCACCTCGGCACCCTGGAGAACCGGGTCTGCGACGGGGTCTCCAACCTCACCGAGCTCGCCGCCCTCACCGCGCTGTGCCACTGCCTGGTCGTCGACCTCGACGAGCGGGTCGCGCGCGGGGAGCGGCTCGCCGTCCTGCCCCCGTGGCACGTGCAGGAGAACAAGTGGCGGGCGGCTCGCTACGGCCTGGACGCCATCGTCATCCTCGACGCCGACTCCAGCGAGCGCCTGGTCACCGACGACCTGGTCGACCTGGTCGCGCGGCTCGCCCCGGTCGCCGAGCGCCTCGAGTGCGCCGAGGAGCTGCAGGGGGTACTGGCGCTCGTGGAGCGAGGGGCCTCCTACCAGCGCCAGCGGGCGGTGGCCGAGCGGACGGGTGGCGATCTTGTCGCGGTGGTCGACTCCGTGGTGCAGGAGCTGCGCGACTCGCTGTGAGTGACGCCGGCGGTCGGGTCCCGGGGTCTCGACGACGGCTCGCTGGCGCTCGCCTGCTCGACCGCCGGGTCGGGCTGCTCGTCCTCGCCTGCTCGACCACCGGGTCGTGGCTCAGCTGCGGCGGGCGTACTTGATCGCGCGCTTGGTCTCGACGAGGTCGCGGTACCACGTCTTCACCTCCACCCGGCAGCGGATCCGGCCGACCTTGGCGGTGTACTCCTGGCACTCCGCGAGCGCCTCGGAGTCGGTCGGCGGGAAGGCCGAGGAGCCGTCGTAGTACTCGATCCCGAAGCCCTCGGAGGCGTTGCCGGTGACCTTGACGATCGTCGTGGGCGCCGGAGCCTTGGCGTCGGGAGCGGCCCCGCCCGACGCCGCGGTCACGAGCACGGCGACCAGGGCCGCGGACACGGCGAGGCCGGCCCGGCCCACGAGCGAGCGACGGCGGGCGGGGTCGCCGGCGGGGGTGTGGGCGGGGTGCTGGACGGGGGTGTGGGTCGTGCGGGTCATGGAGGTCTCCCGAGGTCACCGGCGCCGGCGGTTCCGGCGCGCTGCGAGGGACACACTGGCAGCGCGAGGGCACCCGCGCGGCCCGGCGTACGAGGGGTTGGGGACGAGCCCTGCGAGGTCCGGCCTGTGGACGACTGGCGGCGCGTGGCCGCGGTGCGGGAGGCTCGGTTCCGCTCACCCCTCCGGGTGACCTTGTGACGGGCATCACCACGGAGGCAGGATCACGACCCACCCCTCGCGGGCAGCACGTCCACATCGGACCGGCACGCCAGCGAGCAGCACCCGCTCCACCCCCGGCACCACCCAGCGAAAGGCTCCCCGTGGTCTCCGTCATCGACCCCACCTCCGCCGCGTTCCTCCTCTCAGAGAACCGCTCGATGCCGATGCACGTGGGTGGCCTGCAGCTGTTCGAGAAGCCCGAGGGCGCCGGCCCGGACTACATCCGGGAGATGTTCGACGCCATGCGCGACGAGGAGGAGATCTCCCCGCTCTTCCTCAAGCACCCGCACCGCTCCGCGAAGACGGCCGCCCAGCTCGTGTGGCGCCCCGACCAGCAGTTCGACATCGAGCACCACGTGCGGCACAGCGCGCTGCCGCAGCCGGGCCGCTACCGCGAGCTCTTCGAGCTGTGCTCACGGCTGCACTCGACCCGGCTCGCGTGGGAGCGCCCGCTGTGGGAGGCACACGTCATCGAGGGCCTGGCCGACGGCAAGGTCGCGATGTACACCAAGATCCACCACGCCCTCGTCGACGGCGTCTCGGCGATGCGGCTGATGCAGAGCGTGCTGTCGACCGACCCCGACGAGCGGGACATGGGTGCCCCCTGGGCCAAGCAGTCGCGGCCGCGCCGCAAGCCCGCCGAGGACGGCGGCGGCAGCCTCCCCGAGGTGCCCGTGGCGGCCCTGCGCACCGCGCTCGGCATCGCCTCCGAGGCCGCGGGCATGCCCGGCGCCCTGGTGCGCACCCTGTCCAAGGGCGTGCGCAACCAGACCTCCGCGGTCTCCTTCCACACCCCGCGCACGATCTTCAACCAGTCCATCACCGGCGCCCGACGCTTCGCCGCCGACGACTGGCCGATCGAGCGGCTCAAGGCGATCGCCAAGGCCTCGGGCACCACCCTCAACGACGTCGTGCTCGCGATGTGCGCCGGCGCGATGCGCACCTACCTCCTCGAGCTCGACGCGCTCCCCGAGGACCCGATGGTCGCGATGGTGCCGGTGGGACTCAACGCCAAGCAGTCGCAGGTGGCCTCCGGCGACGGCGGCAACGCGGTCGGCTCGATCATGGTCCAGCTCGCCACGCACGTCGCGGACCCGGCGCAGCGCCTGGACCGGATCCACCTGTCGATGCGCGACGGCAAGGAGGCGCTGTCGTCGATGACCCAGACGCAGATCCTCGCGATGAGCGCGCTCGGCCAGGCGCCGATGATCCTCGCGCCGCTGCTGCGGATGGAGGGCATCGTGCGCCCGCCGTACAACTTGATCATCAGCAACGTGCCCGGCCCGCGCACCACCCACTACTGGAACGGCGCCCGGCTCACCGGCACCTACCCGATGTCGATCCCGATCAACGGCATGGCCCTCAACATCACCTGCACCTCCTACGACGGCCAGCTGGGCTTCGGCCTCACCGGGTGCCGGCGCACGGTGCCGCACCTGCAGCGCCTCCTCGGCTTCCTCGACGACGAGGTGGCCAACCTCGAGGAGGCGGTCGGGGTCGGCTGACCCGGCCGGTCGGACGGTCAGCCGACCCGCTCCTCCAGCCCACCGCCGTACGCCGCCGCGACGGCGCGGAGCCGGGCGCGGGTGACGTCGGCGACCGTGGCCAGGCCCGCGGCAGCGGCGGGCGAGCCGGGCGGGACCGGCTCGGGCAGGTTGATCGAGGTGCACGTGCGGCGCCCGCCGTCCTCGCTGTTGAGCAGGGCGACGGCGTGCCCGGTGGTGCCGCTGCCGGCGTACGGGTCGAGCACGCGCGCGTCGTCGGGGAACGTGCCGAGCACCCGGCGCAGCAGTCCGGTGGGCTTGGGCGAGGCGAAGACCGGGCCGACGAGCGCCTTGAGCTCGGCCACCGCGGTGTCGGTGGAGCCGACCTCCTCGGACAACCAGACGGTGCGCAGCTTCTTGCGCCGACCCTCGTGCAGCCAGTCGCGCTGGTAGACGTCGACCCGCTCACCGCGCCGGCCCTGGACGACGCGGCAGACCAGGTCGTGAGGACGCTCCTCGACCCGCGGGGGGCTCCAGCGCCACACGGCGGGCGAGCCGTCCCCGAAGACCGGCACGACCTCGAGCGCCGGCCCCTGCTCCCCGTCGAAGGGGGTGGTGCGGACCCGGCCGGTCGCGGGGTCGCCCCACAGCGGGTAGTGCAGGGTCCGCGCGGTGGTGGGGTTGAACTTCTTGTTGGTGTTGCGCAGCGGCAGCAGCCGGTAGCGCCGGCCGCTCGCCTCGTCGCGGTACGGGAAGTCCGCGGGGTCGACGGTCTCGCTCGTGGAGGCGTCCAGCACGCACGAGCCGCGCGCGACGGCGTACACCAGGAGGTACTCGTGGCTGGTCGCGAAGCCCGGCCCCAGCTGCCGTCCCTTGGGGTTGAGCTCGACCACCACCTGCGCGAGGAACTGCTCCTCGCCCATCACCTCGTCCAGCAGCAGGCGGGTGCGCGCCACCTCGTGGTCGTCGATGCTCACGAAGACCGCGCCGGTCGGCTCCAGCACCGCCCGCACGGCCTCCAGCCGCGGCCGCAGCTGCGCCACCCACGCCTCGTGCGGGGTCGCACGGTCGCGGTAGGTGAGCTTGTGGCCGCCGGTGTTGTACGGCGGGTCGAGGTAGGCCAGGTCGAAGCGGGCGCCCTCCGCGGCCAGCCGCCCGAGCACCGCGAGGTTGTCCCCCTCGAGGAGGGTGTTCCACGCGCCCACCCCGCGACCGTACGCCGTCGCCCCGCTCCCTCGTGTGAGGCCGGCCACGTCGTGGTCTCGTGACCTGTGACGGGCATCTCTCGTTGTCCCGGGCAACCACGTCGTCCCGACGTCCCCAGCACTAGGAGCACCACCGTGCGTCGCAGCACCCGAGCCGTCCTCGCCGCAGGCCTGGGCACCGTCCTGGCCGCCACCTCCCTCGGGCTCGTGCCGGCCGCACCCGCAGCGCCAGCCGCCCAGTCCTCGGAGACGGCGCGCAGCAGCAAGCCGGCCGACGTGGTCACCGACGGGTGCCTCGAGAGCGTCCCCGAGCCGGGCACCACCGAGCCGGTGCAGATCTGCTACACCCTCTTCCAGCCCGGCATCGCCACCGGCCGCACGAAGGTGCCGCTCGTCTTCCAGTCCCACGGGTGGGGAGGGTCCCGCTGGACGACCCGCGAGGAGGCGGCTCGCTTCCTGGACGCCGGCTACGGCGTGCTCTCCTTCGACCAGCGCGGCTTCGGGGAGTCCGGCGGCAAGGCGCACGTGGAGAACCCCGACTTCGAGGGCAAGGACGTCCGCGCGCTGGTCGAGCTGGTCAGCGAGCTCCCCTGGGTGCTCCAGGACGGTCCGGGCGATCCCCGTATCGGCGCGATCGGCGGGTCGTACGGCGGCGGCTACCAGTTCCTCATGGCCTTCGAGGAGATCCGGGCGACCGGGCGCCAGGTCGTCGACGCCCTGGTCCCCGAGATCACCTGGCACGACCTCAACGAGAGCCTCGCTCCCAGCGACACCGTCCGCACCGAGTGGGCGCTGCTGCTCTCGGCCGCCTCGCTGCCCAGCCAGGCGCTGCCGGAGAACGTCTACAAGGCACTCGTCGAGGGTGCGGCCCTCGGCACCTGGCCCGACGGCTCCGTTCCCGGCACCGAGGACATGCGGACCTTCATGGAGAAGAACGGGCCGAAGTGGCAGGTCGCGCAGGGCGCGAGGATCGACGTGCCGGTGCTCTTCGGGCAGGGCACCACCGACACGCTCTTCCCGCTCGAGCAGGCGATCCGCAACTGGGACGTCGCGCTGACGAAGCGGGCGCGCAAGCGCAGCATCTTCACCGCCTACAACGGCGGCCACGTGCTGCCGGCGGTCCTGCCCTCGGGCGTCTCCGTCGACAGCGACCCGTGCGCCCGCAAGCTCGCGGACGGCGACTTCACCGACCTGACCCTGCGCTTCCTCGACCGGGCACTGCGCGGCGGCCCGAAGACCCTGAGGGGCTACGGCCGCTTCCACCTCGCCACCCCCGGCGACACCTGCGTGACGACCCGCTCCGTGCGCCCGCGCACCGAGGTCCCGATCGGCGCCGTCGCCACCGCCGCGACCGCCGGCGCGCCGACCGCCACGGAGATCGCGGCCGGCCCCCTCACCATCGCCGGCAACAGCCACCTCACCGCCCTGGCCACCACGCTGGGCGCCGACAGCCGGGCCTTCTACGGCCTGGCGGTCGGCACCTCACCCGCCGACGCAGCCCTGGTGCAGAACAACGTGCTGCCCTTCCGCGCCGAGCTGCCGCTGGTCGGGGAGGAGGTCCGCATCGACCTGCCCGCCGTGGGCGTCGAGGTCCCCGAGGGCCAGTCGCTCTTCCTGCTGGCCAGCCCGCTGAGCGACACCTTCGTCGGCATGGGCAGCCGTACGTCGGCCGCGGTCCTGCTCGAGGACGTGGTCGTCCACCTGCCGCTGCGCTGACGTCGGGATCCCCGGACATCAGGCTCTCCTGCCGGTTGTCAGGGGTTGCAACCCTCCCGAACCATCAGCAACCCCTGATGTCCGGGGATCCCTGCGGCCGACACGCGACTCCCCCTGCCACATCCGTCACTCACGTAACATGCCCGGGTGTCCTCGGTGTCCCTGCGCGCTGCCGTCGCCGCCCTCGCGGTGAGCGGCCTGGTGGCGACCGGCCTGCCGGCCGCCACGAGCGCCGGGTCCCCGGGCGAGGACCGCTCCCGGGAGCGGTCGGCGGGGGCGCAGTGGCAGACGCGGGTCGCCGCCTTCGGCGACAGCGGGCACACCCGGCACAGCTCGGACCGCCAGCGCGGCCCGATCGCGCCGTACGTCTCCCCGCAGGACCGGACCCCGCTGCTGCGCACCACGCCGGTGCAGCAGCCGATGGGCCCGGGCGTCACCTACACGCGCTGGGGGCAGAGCGACGCGCGCGGACCGATCCAGGCGCACCTGCTCGCGGTCGACCTCGACACCCCGGGCGTGCGGCTGGACGTGGTCAACCCCGGTCGGGTCGCCGCGGTCGAGGACGTCCTGACGATGGCGCGCACCCACGGGGTGCTGGCCGCCGTCAACGGCGACTTCTACGACATCGGCCGCACCGGCGCACCGCTCGGCGTGAGCGCCTCCCCGCGCAGCGGCCTGATGAACGCCCGCGAGACCGGCTGGAACCAGGGCTTCTACCTGACCCGGAAGGGCCGCCCGCAGTTCGGCGAGGTCACCTTCACGGGACGCATCCGCGAGCGCCCGGGCGCGCGGGTCACCAACGTCAACAGCCACTTCGTGCTGCCCGGCGGCATCGGCGTCTACACGCCGCGGTGGGGCCGCTCCCCCGGCTACGCCGTGACCCAGGGTCAGCAGCGCGACATCCGGATGGTCGAGATCCGCGACGGCCGGGTCGTGGCCAACCGCGGCAAGCTCCGCCCGGGTCGCGAGATCCGCGGGATCGTGCTGGTCGGGCGCGGACCGGGTGCGGTCGAGCTGCGCAAGCTGGGGCGCGGGCCGGCGCACGTCTCGTGGTGGCTGCGCGGCCGCCCGCAGCTGGTGATCACTGGCTCCAAGCTGCTCATCGACGACGGCCAGGTGATGGTCGTCGACGACGCCGAGATGCACCCCCGCACCGCGGTCGGCATCGACCGCGACACCAACGAGGTGCTGATGCTGGCCGTCGACGGCCGGTCCGAGGAGAGCCGCGGCTACACGATGGTCGAGCTCGCCCGGATGATGCAGGACCTCGGCGCCGACGAGGCGCTGAACCTCGACGGCGGCGGCTCCACCACGATGGTCGGCCGCCGCTCGGGCACGCTGCGGGTCCTCAACGACCCGTCGGACTCCGTGCTGCGCAACGTCGCCAACGCCCTCGTCGTCCGACGCGACTGAGCCGCTGCCCCGGGGGGGGGGCTCGGCCGGCCAAGGCCTCAGGGCTGCGGCGGCAGCAGCCCGGCCGCCCGCCCCACCTCGGCGTACGCCTCCGCCAGGGTCGCGACGGTCTCGTGCGCGTTGAGCCCGCTGGGGTTCGGCACCACCCACAGCTCGGCGGACCCGATCGGCCCCGGCTGCCGCCCCGGGACGGCCTTCGGGAGCGCGAATGCCTGGCGGTACGCCGTGATGCCGGCGACCGCGACCACCCGGGGTCGCACGCGCTCGACGAGACGCACCAGCTCGGACCCGCCCTCGCGCAGCTCGGCGGCGGTCAGCTCGGAGGCCTTCGCCGTCGCCCGCCGCACGAGGTTGGTGATGCCGATGCCGCGAGCCCGGAACCGGTCCCGGTCCTCCTCGCTCATCCCGGCGGCCGCGTCGACCGGCTCGGTGATGACCCCGGCGCGCAGCAGCGCGGGGTAGAAGCGGTTGCCGGGGTGCGCGAAGTGGGTCTGCGTGGCGGCGGTCCACAGCCCGGGGTTGATGCCGACGAAGAGCAGCCGCAGCGGCGGGTCGGTCGGCCCGGGCAGCAGGTCGGGGACCACGGCGTCGCGGAAGGACTCCAGCTCGGCGCGCGAGAAGCGCGGTCGCTCGGTCATCAGCAGCTCGGCCGGGGCGAGGCCACGAGGGTCACGAGGGGAACGGCTGGTCCTTGCCGAGGACGGTGAGGCCCTCGGTGACCAGGAACCCGCGCTCGCGGTCGGCCTCGGGGTCGACGCCGATGCTCGCGCCCGGCGGCACGACGACGTTCTTGTCGAGGATCGTGTTGCGCACGACCGCGCCCTCGCCGACCAGGACGCCGTGCAGCAGCACCGAGCCGGTGACCTCGGCGCCGTCCTCGACCCGCACGTCGGGCGAGAGCACCGAGCGGCTGACCTTCCCGCCGCTGACCACCACGCCCGGGGACAGCACGGCCTCGTCGGTGGTGGCCGGGCTGCCGCCGGCGCCCTGGACCAGCTTCACCGGGGGCTGCGGGCCGTAGGAGGTGTAGACGGGCCACTCGGTGTTGTAGAGGTTGAAGACCGGCATCGGGGAGACGACGTCCATGTGCGCCTCGTAGTAGGAGCGCAGGGTCCCGACGTCGCGCCAGTAGCCCTGGTCGCGCGCCGTCGAGCCGGGCACCACGTTGTCCTTGTAGTCGTAGACGCCCGCCTGCGAGCGGCGCACGAAGGCCGGCACGATGTCGCCGCCCATGTCGTGCTTGGAGCCGGTGGTGCTGGAGTCACGGGTGACGGCCTCGACCAGCGCATCGGCGTCGAAGACGTAGTTGCCCATCGAGGCCAGCACCTCGCCGGGGCTGTCGGGCAGCCCGACGGGGTCGGTGGGCTTCTCGAGGAACTCGCGGATGCGCGAGGGCTCCTCGGCGTGCACGTCGATGACGCCGAACTGGTCGGCCAGCGCGATCGGCTGGCGGATCGCAGCCACTGTGCAGGCCGCGCCGGACTCCACGTGCTGGGCCACCATCTGGGAGAAGTCCATCCGGTACACATGGTCGGCGCCGACCACGACCACGATGTCGGGCTGCTCGTCGCGGATGAGGTTGAGCGACTGGTAGATCGCGTCACCGGAGCCGAGGTACCAGTGCTTGCCGACGCGCTGCTGGGCCGGCACCGGGGCGACGTAGTTGCCGAGCATCGTCGACATCCGCCAGGTCTGGGTGACGTGGCGGTCCAGGCTGTGCGACTTGTACTGCGTGAGCACGACGACCTTGAGGTAGCCGGAGTTCACGACGTTGGACAGCGCGAAGTCGATCAGCCGGTAGATGCCCGCGAACGGCACCGCCGGCTTGGCGCGGTCGGCGGTCAGCGGCATCAGCCGCT
The DNA here is from genome assembly GCA_009701885.1 of Actinomycetota bacterium. GTDB lineage: Bacteria > Actinomycetota > Actinomycetes > Propionibacteriales > Nocardioidaceae > Nocardioides. Next base: position 1,762 of record WLJH01000052.1, on the reverse strand, counting down.
TGCCCTCACCTCCTGCCAGGACGATGGCGAGGACCTTCTTGCGGCCTGCGCTGGCGCTCATGCCGCCACGTTATCGGCGGCCGCTGCACGGGAGTAGGTTCGGGGCCGTGCGAGTCGACGTGCTGACCAAGGAGTACCCGCCGGAGATCTACGGCGGCGCGGGGGTGCACGTGGCCGAGCTCGTCCGCGCGCTCCGCCACCGCGACGACGTCGAGGCGCGCGTGCACGCGTTCGGCGCGCAGCGCTCGGAGGAGCTGACGGCGTCGTACGCCGAGCCGGAGTCGCTCGCCGGGGCCAACGCCGCGCTGCGGACCATGGGTGTCGACCTCGCGATGGCCGATGCGTGCGCGGGGACCGACCTGGTGCACAGCCACACCTGGTACGCCAACCACGCCGGCCACCTCGCCGCGCTGCTGCACGACGTTCCCCACGTGGTGACCGCGCACTCGCTGGAGCCCCTGCGGCCGTGGAAGGCCGAGCAGCTCGGCGGGGGCTACCGGCTCTCCTCGTGGGTCGAGCGGACGGCGTACGAGTCCGCGGCCGCCGTCGTCGCGGTGTCGGCGGCGATGCGCGAGGACGTGCTGCGCTCCTACCCCGCGATCGACCCGGCCCGCGTCCACACGGTGCACAACGGCATCGACACCGCACTGTGGTCGCCTCGGCCCGACCCCGACGCGTGCCGCCGGCTCGGGGTCGACCCGGACCGCCCGTCGGTCGTCTTCGTCGGCCGGATCACCCGGCAGAAGGGGTTGCCGCTCTTCCTGCGCGCCTGCGCCGAGCTCCCGCCGGAGGTGCAGGTCGTGCTGTGCGCCGGGGCACCGGACACCCCGGAGATCCTGGCCGAGGTCGAGGCGCTCGTCGCCTCGCTGCGAGCCGGTCGCGGGTCGGGCTCCGGCTCCGACGGGGGCGTCGTGTGGATCCCCGAGATGCTGCCGCGCGCCGACGTGGTCGCGCTGCTGTCCGGCGCCACCGCCTTCGCCTGCCCCTCGATCTACGAGCCGCTCGGCATCGTCAACCTCGAGGCGATGGCGTGCGAGACCGCGGTCGTCGCCACGGCCACCGGCGGCATCCCCGAGGTGGTCGTCGACGGCACCACCGGCGTGCTCGTGCCGATCGAGCAGGCCGACGACGGCACCGGCACGCCCCTGGACCACGAGCGGTACGTCGCCGACTTCGCCGCCGCCCTCCTCGAGGTCGTCTCCGACCCGGACCGGGCGGCTGCCATGGGGCGCGCCGGTCGCGCCCGGGCGGTCGAGTCCTTCGGCTGGCCGGCCATCGCCGAGCGGACGGTCGAGGTGTACCGCTCGGTGCTGTGAGGGGGCTGTGTCGGAAGGTTCATCGGCCGGCCGACAAACCTTGCCGCTGGCCGATGTTGCGACGTCGTCCTACCTCAAGGTTCATCGGCCGGCCGATGAACCTTGCCTGGGCGAGCCTGTGGATGACGCCCGACGCCGTACGCCGGATCCGTGCAGGCTGCGGGGCATGGACTTCTCGGACCTCATCGACCCCGACCCGAACGACCCCGACCCACTCGACCCCTCGGACCTCGTGGTGGTCGACGACCAGGTGCGGCTGCTGCGCACCTGGCGGCACCTGCTCGAGCGCGAGCGCCTCACCGGGCACAGCCTGTGGCTGCTGCTCATCGACGAGCACGACCACCCGATGCCCGGCCTGGTGGAGCTCGAGGGCTGCCCGGAGGAGCCGGATCCTCGCGAGCTGGACTCCCTCGTCCACATGCTGCGCCACCTGCTGGACGACCTGG
>WLJH01000051.1 GCA_009701885.1 Actinomycetota bacterium | reverse complement strand
CGGCAGCCGGCGTGGCGTGGCCAGCCGGGGTCGCCGGGCCGCTCCGGGCCGGGCGGCCGCGCACCGGCGCGGGCTCCGGGGGCGCGAGCCGCATCGCGGTGAGGTTGACGATCTGCTGCGGCAGCTCGGGGGCGACCTCGGCCACCGGGGCGGGGCTGGGGTCGACGACGAGGGAGTCGGCGAGCTGGTCGTGCCAGCCGCGGCGCAGCCCCTCGGGGTCGGAGACGGCGGTCCAGGCCAGCGTGGCCCAGCCGATGCCGAAGGTGGGGGCCCCGGCCAGCAGGAGCACGGCCTGGCGCTTCAGCGCGGGGCCGAAGCCGATCGGCGCCAGGTCGCCGACCCGCACGAGCCGCAGCCCGGTGAGGGCGAGGCCGGGGCTGGTGCCGCGGGCGCCGAGCAGGCCGGCGAGGGCGAGGAGCAGGACGAGGACGGCACCGAGGACCGCAGCGACGACGACGCCGACCCCCTGGCCCGTCGCCGCGAGGACCCAGCCCAGGGCCAGCGGGACCCCGAGGTCGACGACGCGGTCGGCGGCGAAGGCGTGCAGGCGGGGCTCGAGCCCGCCCGGGGAGGCATCGGGCGCGGCCAGCGCGGACCGGGCGGGCGGGGCGGCCTGGGGGGCCCGGGCGGCGACGGCGCTCACGGGCGGGCCACCGTGATGCTCAGCCCGTCACCCAGGTCGATGACCGCCCCGGGCAGCAGCTGCACGGGGATGCCGGGCTTGAGGGACTCCGCGGGCAGCCCGGGCTGCACCAGGACGGTGCCGTTGGTGGAGCCGAGGTCGGTGACGACCGCACTGCCGTGGTCGGCGCCGGTGCCGGGCCGGACCTCGAGGTGGGTCGAGGAGATCTCCTGCTGCGGGCTGGGCACCGTCACCAGCCGGGGCTGCTCGGTCGCCGAGAAGCGCCGGGCCTCCGGGGCGCGGCCGAGGATCACCACGCGGTCGACCTCCACGCTGTCCCCGCTGGAGAGCTGCAGCACGGCGACGGGTCGCGACGTGACGCTCGGCCCTTCCGGCTGCCCGGGGATGCCGTGCGGTCGGCGCTGGAACTCCGAGACGTCCCACGACCCGTCCTGGGTGCGCCCGTCGTGGTCGTCGGCGCCCGGGCTCCAGGGCTCGGGGGCCGACGGGGCAGGCGGGGTCCACGGCTCGGGCACCGGCGGGACGGCCGGGGCCGCAGGCATCCCGGCGAACGGTGCGGTCTCCAGCGCGTCCTCGTCGCGGTCGCCCGGCTCGTCCACGGGGGCGATCACCGGGTCGTCGACAGAGGGGACGGCCTGGTCGATCGTGTCCGGTTCCGGTTCCGGGTCCGGGTCGAGCACCGGCTCGGGAGCCGGGGCGGAGCCGGCAGCCACGGCCACGGCCGGGGCGGGCGAGGAGAGCAGGGAGGACGGCTCGGAGGCGGGGTCGGTGGACCCGGGCAGCCGGCCGGCGGCGTACGACGGCGGGGCGGCGGGGCCGGACGCGGGTCCGGGCACGGACTCGGCCGGCCACAGCACCCGGGAGGCCCGCACGAGGGCGTCGCCGGCCAGGAGCGGCTCGCCGCCGGAGCCGGGGCCGAGCTCGAGGCTGACCGCCTCGACCCCGTCGACACCGACCTCGGCCCAGGTGGTGAGCCCGCGGCCGTCGGCGACGGTCTCCTCGCCACCGGCCACGAGGAGGCAGACGGCCTGGCCGCGGACCAGCACGCGCGTGCGGTCGCCGTCGGTGCTGACCAGGGCCAGCCCGGCGAGGTCCCGCAGCCCGGAGGCGAGCACGAGGTCGAGCAGCTCCTCGGCACCGGCGCCGGCGTCGACGGCGGCCCAGGCGGCGGCAGCGAGGTCGCGCCGGTCCGGGGGCAGGGCGAGGACGAGGGAGGGGCCGAGGACGGCGTACCACTCCCCCGGGAGGTAGGTGCGCGGCGTGGGGACGGCGTCGGTCACGGGAGGGCTCCCAGCTTCTGCTGCAGGCTCAGGCGTTGGCGTTCGGCGTCGTAGGAGGTCTCGGCGCTCCCGACCACGTCGACCACGACGACCGTGGCGTTGTCGCGACCGCCGGCCTCCAGCGCGGCGGCCACCAGGGCGTCGGCGGCGTCGCGCGGGTCGGGGACGGAGTCCAGGATGCCCTGCATCTCCTCGTCGTCGATCATCCCCGAGATCCCGTCGCTGCACAGCACGAGCCGCTCCACCGAGCCGAGCGGCAGCAGGAAGTAGTCGGCCTCGGAGCGCTCGGTGCCGCCCAGGGCGCGGGTGATCACGTGCCGCTCGGGGTGCACCGCGGCGGCGTCGGCGGTGATGACCCCGGTCTCGACGAGCTCCTGCACGACCGAGTGGTCGACGCTGACCTGGTGCAGCCGGCCGCCGTGGAGGCGGTAGGCGCGGGAGTCGCCCATGTTGGCCAGCAGCCAGGCGGGCTGGCCCTCGTGCTCGGCGACGAGCGCGACCACCGCGGTGGTGCCCGCGTGGAAGGGCCCGACGCCGGCGGCGCGCTGCTGCTCGGCGTACGCCTCGATCCGGTCGCGGCAGGCCTCGAGCGTGCGGGCGACGACCTCGGTGGCGCGGGCGGGGTCGTAGCCGCCTTCGGCCATCGCTGCGAACTCCTCGACCACGATGGCGCTGGCGACGTCGCCGCCCTCGTGCCCACCCATGCCGTCGGCGACGACGAAGACGGGGGGTGCGGCGAGCACGGCGTCCTCGTTGACCTCGCGGACCAGCCCGACGTCGGTGGCCGCGCCGTGGTGCAGCTCGACCTGTCTCACCCGCGCGCTCCCACGTGCGCGCGCGCAGGGTGGCCAGGGTGGCTCGGGAGGCCCGGTAGCGTGGAGCGGATGGCAGGCAAGGGGTACCGGTCGCTGGCCGACCAGCTGCGGGCGTGGTCGGACCAGCAGCTGTCGCGTCTCCTGCTCGCGCGTCCGGACCTCGCCACGCCTGCCCCTCAAGACTCGGGGCAGCTGGCCTCTCGGTCCGCCACCCGTGCTTCGATCACAAGAGCCCTCGACCAGCTGTCGCGGGTCGAGCTCTGCGTCCTAGATGCCCTGGTCGTCGCCGGCCAAACCACGCCCGCGGAGCTCGTGCCTATGGTCCACGCGCAGCCCTCCTCGGTGGAGCGGGCGCTGGCCCGGCTGCTCGAGACGGCGCTGGCGTGGGAGTCGACCGGTGGCCTGCGCGCGCTGACCGGCGTCGCCGAGCTGCTGGTCGGCGGACCCACCGCCGGGGCGAGCGGCCTCAAGCCCCGCTCGGCGGAGCCGCTGACCGTTCCCGAGGTCGAGTCGCGGCTTGCCGAGATCTCGCCCGAGGCCAGGGTGCTGCTCGAGCACGTGCTGGACCACGGCGGCGAGGCCACCACCGACTCCTCGCGCCACACCGTCTCCCCCGCCGACGCCCGCACCCCGGCCGAGGAGCTGCTCTCACGCAGGCTGCTCGTGCCCCGCGGCGGCGGGACCGTCGTGCTGCCCGGTGAGGTCGGGCTGGTCCTGCGCGGCGGGCGCACCACCCTCGAGCCGGTCGACGAGTTGCCCGAGGTGCCCACCTCGGCCCGCGACCAGTCGCTGGTCGACAAGGTCGCCGCCGGCGCGGCCTTCGAGGTCGTACGCCGGGTGGAGCTCCTGCTCGACCACTGGGGCACGGTCCCGCCCTCGGTCCTGCGCAGCGGCGGCCTGGCGGTGCGCGACCTCAAGGCGGCCGCGACCCTGCTGCAGGTCGACGAGCGCACCACCGCCCTGGTCGTGGAGGTCGCCCACGCCGCCGGCCTGCTCGCCGTCGGCACCGGCCCCGACGGCGACCCCGCCTGGTTGCCGACCGACGAGCTGGACCGCTGGGTGACCCGCGACGCCGCCGAGCGGTGGGAGGTGCTGGCCCGCGCGTGGCTGGACTCCCCCCGGCTGCCCGCGCTCGTCGGGCAGAAGGACCCGGCCGGCAAGACCTGGAACGCGCTGGTGCCCGAGCTCACCGGGGTGCACCAGGTCGAGACCCGGCGACTGACGCTGGACGTCGTCGGCTCGCTGCCCGCCGGGGGGGTGCTGGCGACCGGCACGGGCGTGCCGGGCGTCGTCGCCCGGGTCGCCTGGCTGCGCCCGCGCCGCCCCCGCACCCGCTCCGACCAGGTGCTGTGGGCCCTGGAGGAGGCATCCGTCCTGGGCGTCACCGGGCTCGGCGGGCTCGCCTCGTTCGCCCGGCCGCTGCTGGCCGGCGAGGACGCCGCGCCGCTTCTCGACCCGCTGCTGCCCGCGCCGGTCGACCACGTGCTCGTGCAGGCCGACCTCACCGCGGTCGCGCCCGGCCCGCTGGAGTCGACGCTCGCGCGGCGGCTCCAGGTGCTGGCCGACGTCGAGTCCCGTGGCGGGGCGACGGTCTACCGCTTCACGCCCGGCTCGGTGCGCCGCGCGCTCGACCTCGGCTGGACCGCCGTCGAGGTGCACGACTTCCTGGGGTCGGTGTCGCGGACCCCGGTGCCGCAGCCGCTGACCTACCTCGTCGACGACACCGCGCGGACCTTCGGCTCGGTGCGGGTCGGGCATGCTGAGGCGTTCCTGCGCGCCGACGACGAGTCGGCGCTGACCGAGATCCTCCACCACCCCCAGGCCCGCACCCTGGGGCTGCGGCGACTCGCCCCGACGGTGCTCGTCTCCGACACCCCGATCGACGTGCTGCTCCCCCGCCTGCGCGAGCTCGGCGCCGCACCGGTCGTCGAGGCGCCCGACGGCACGGTCCGGGTCGCGGGCCCGGACCAGCTGCGCGCCCGCGTGCCCCGCGAACGGCGACCGGCAGGAGCCAGGGTCGCCCGGGAGACCGCCGGCGTCGCGGCGGTCGTCACCGCCGTACGAGCCGGGGACGCGGCTGCGGCCTCCCGCCCCGCCGACGCTCCGTCGCTCACCCCGTCGGGCTCGCTGGCGGCGCTCCGCGAGGCGGTGGAGCGCGGGTCGTCGGTGGTGATCGGGTACGTCGACAACCACGGCTCCCGCTCCGACCGGGTCGTCGACCCGCTCTCCGTCGAGGGCGGGCGGCTCACCGCCCGCGACCACCGCGCCGACGACACCCGGGTGTTCGCGGTGCACCGGATCACGTCGGTGCGGGCGGTGGGGTGAGCGGTCCGTGGGTGGGCGGGGCACGTTTCATCGGCCGGCCGATGAACCTTGCCGCGGGCCGACGGAACAACAGCGGCCAACCACAAGGTCTGTCGGCCGGCCGATGAACCTTGCCGCAGGCCAGGCCCAGCCATCCCCCACCTAGGCTTGTCCGGTGACCGACGGCCCCCTCATCGTCCAGTCGGACAAGACCCTCCTGCTCGAGATCGACCACGACCGCGCGGCCGAGTGCCGCAAGGCGATCGCGCCGTTCGCCGAGCTGGAGCGCTCGCCCGAGCACGTGCACACCTACCGCCTCACGCCGCTGGGGCTGTGGAACGCCCGCGCCGCCGGCCACGACGCCGAGCAGGTGGTCGACACCCTGCTGGAGTTCTCCCGCTACGCGGTGCCGCACTCGCTGCTGGTCGACGTCGCCGAGACGATGGCGCGCTACGGCCGGCTGCGCCTGGAGAAGCACCCCACCCACGGCCTGACGCTGGTCAGCAACGACCGACCCGTGCTCGAGGAGGTCCTGCGCGCCAAGAAGGTCGCCGGGATGCTCGGCAACCGGATCGACGACGACACCGTCGCGGTGCACCCCTCCGAGCGCGGCAACCTCAAGCAGGCGCTGCTCAAGCTCGGCTGGCCGGCCGAGGACTTCGCGGGGTACGTCGACGGCGAGGCCCACCCGATCGACCTGGTGCAGGACGAGTGGCAGTTGCGCGACTACCAGCGCGACGCCGCGGAGTCGTTCTGGCACGGCGGGTCCGGCGTCGTGGTGCTGCCCTGCGGGGCGGGCAAGACGCTGGTCGGCGCGGCCGCGATGGCGCACGCCCGGGCCACCACGCTGATCCTCGTCACCAACACCGTCTCCGCGCGGCAGTGGAAGGACGAGCTCGTGCGCCGCACGTCGCTCACCGAGGACGAGATCGGGGAGTACTCCGGCGCCGTCAAGGAGATCCGACCGGTCACCATCGCGACGTACCAGGTGCTCACGATGAAGCGGAAGGGCGTCTACCCGCACCTGGAGCTGCTCGACGCCCGCGACTGGGGCCTGATCATCTACGACGAGGTGCACCTGCTGCCCGCGCCGATCTTCCGGATGACCGCCGACCTGCAGGCGCGTCGCCGGATCGGCCTGACCGCCACCCTGGTGCGCGAGGACGGCCGCGAGGGCGACGTCTTCTCCCTCATCGGCCCCAAGAGGTACGACGCCCCCTGGAAGGACATCGAGTCCCAGGGCTGGATCGCCCCGGCGGACTGCGTCGAGGTGCGGGTGACCCTGCCCGAGGGCGAGCGGCTGGTCTACGCCACCGCCGAGCCCGAGGAGCGCTACCGGCTGGCCTCCTGCACCCACCGCAAGATCGACGTGGTGAAGTCGCTCATGGCCCGGCACGCCGGGCAGCCGACGCTGGTGATCGGGCAGTACATCGAGCAGCTCGACGAGCTCGCCGAGGCCCTGGGCGCGCCCGTCATCAAGGGCGAGACCAGCGTCAAGGAGCGCCAGCGGCTCTTCGAGGCGTTCCGCTCCGGCGAGGAGCGCACGCTCGTGGTCTCCAAGGTCGCGAACTTCTCCATCGACCTGCCCGACGCCGAGGTCGCCATCCAGGTCTCCGGCTCCTTCGGCTCCAGGCAGGAGGAGGCCCAGCGGCTCGGGCGGCTCCTTCGCCCCGGCACCGCATCGGACGACGGGCAGGCCAAGGTCGCGCGGTTCTACACCGTCGTCTCCCGCGACACCGTCGACGCCGACTTCGCCCAGAACCGCCAGCGGTTCCTGGCCGAGCAGGGCTACGCCTACCGGATCGTCGACGCGGAGGACGTCTCGACCCTGTAGGCCGTCGCGAGCGTCGTCCGGCGCGTGCGTCGGCAAGGCGGAGGAGCGAAGGCGGGACGGAGTCCCGACGAGTCGACGACAGCGCGGCCGCCGCGCGTGCCGGGCGGCGCGCAGCAGGCCCTACGGGGTCGAGGCGTCCTCCAGGGAGATCTCGGCGCTCGACGGCTGAGCCTTCCCGGGGACGCGTCCGCTGTCCGCCGTACGTCGCCGGTTCGGCCGGTCCGCGGCGGCGGACCTACCCTGTCGAGGGTGAAGGCGCTGCTGCTCGAGAACATCCACCCGCTGGCCGTCGAGGTCCTCACCGACCGTGGCTTCGAGGTCGAGCTGCTCCCGGGCTCCCTCTCCGAGGCCGAGCTGGTCGAGCGGCTGCCGGGCGTGCACCTGCTGGGCATCCGGTCGAACACCACGGTCACCACGAAGGTCCTCGACAACGCCCCGGACCTGCTCGCGGTCGGGTGCTTCTGCATCGGCACCAACCAGGTCGACCTGGCCGGGGCGGCCGAGCGCGGCATCGCGGTCTTCAACGCGCCGTACTCCAACACCCGCAGCGTCGTGGAGCTGGTCATCGGCGAGATCATCATGCTCGCGCGCCGGCTGGCGGAGAAGACCGAGAAGATGCACGCCGGGGTCTGGGACAAGTCCGCCAAGGGCTCCCACGAGATCCGCGGCCGCACCCTCGGCATCGTCGGCTACGGCAACATCGGCACCCAGCTCTCCAACCTCGCGGAGTCGATGGGCCTGCGGGTCATCTTCTTCGACACCGCCGACCGGCTCGCCCACGGCAACGCCCAGCGGATGAGGACCCTCGACGAGCTGCTCGAGCGCGCCGACGTCGTGTCGCTGCACGTCGACGGCCGTCCCGGCAACGCCGGGCTCTTCGGCGCAGAGCAGTTCGCCAAGATGAAACCGCGCTCGCTGTTCATCAACGCCGCCCGCGGCATGGTCGTGGACACCGAGTCGCTGCGCGAGCACATCTTGTCGGGCCACATCGCCGGCGCCGCGCTCGACGTCTTCCCCGTCGAGCCCAAGGCCCAGGGCGACGCCTTCGAGTCCCCCCTGCGCGGCCTCGACAACGTCATCCTCACCCCGCACGTCGGCGGCTCCACCCAGGAGGCGCAGGAGGAGATCGGCCACTTCGTCGCCAACAAGCTGGCCGGCTTCGTGCTCGAGGGCCGCACCGAGCTGTCGGTCAACCTGCCGGCGGTCATGGCGCCCCAGCTGCACACCGGCACCCGGGTCGGGTTCCTGCACCACAACGTCCCCGGGGTGCTCGCCGAGGTCAACGCGCTGGTCGCGGCCTCGGGCGTCAACGTCACCGGGCAGTACCTCGCCACCACCGGCGAGCAGGGCTACGTCGTCACCGACGTGGACGGCCCGCTCCCCACCGAGGTGCTGGCGACCCTGGGCGAGTCCGAGCACTGCCTGTGGGTGCGGGGGTTCGAGGCCTGATCGCGGGGTACTCCGAATCATTTCTAATCCTCGGCGCGCGCTGGGTATCAGAAATGATTCGGAGTACCCCTCTTGGCGCCCCTTCCTAGGCTCGGGGGCGTGAAGCTGCTCGACTCCACCCGCGACCGGCTGGGTGCTGCGGTGTTCGCCCGGGTCGCCGGGCCCGACGGTCCTCGGCAGCGCGAACGAATCCACGGCCGCCCCGGGCCGCGCTGGTTCGAGCCCGACAGCGCGATCGTGCGGGTCCACGGCGACGCCAGCATGTTCGTCGGGGGCATCCGGGCCCTGCTGCTGCAGAGCATGCACCCGGCTGCGATGCGCGCGGTCTCCGAGCACAGCGGGTTCCGCGGCGACATGCTCGGCCGCCTCGCCCGCACCAGCACCTTCCTGGCCGTCACCACCTTCGGCCACGAGGAGGACGCCGAGGCCGCGTGCGAGGCGGTGCGGCGCATCCACGCCAAGGTCACCGGGACGATGCCGGACGGCACGCCGTACGCCGCCTCCGACCCGCACCTGCTGCGCTGGGTCCACGTCGCCGAGGCGCACTCCTTCCTGCTGGCCCACCAGGTCTACGGCGCACAGCCGCTGGACCAGGCGGGCCGCGACGAGTACGTCGCGCAGATCGCCGAGGTCGGTCGCCGCCTGGGCGTGCTCGACCCGCCCACCACCCAGGCCGAGCTCGAGGAGGCGCTGGCGTCCTACCGCCCCGAGCTGCGCGCGACGCCCGAGGCACGCGAGGCCGTGCGGTACGTCGTGCTGCGCCCGCCCATCCCACTGGTCGCCCGGCCGGCGTACGTCGTGCTCGTGGCCGCGGCCGTGGGGCTGATGCCCGCGTGGACCCGTGTCCCGCTGCGCCTGCCGCTCATGCCGGTCACCGAGCGCACGGTCGTGAAGGTGCTCGGGGGTGCGGCGACCGGGACGATCCGGTGGGCGATGAGCGCGGCCCCCGCGGTGGAGCAGAAACCGGTGGAGGTCGGCGTCACCTCGGCCTAGGGTGCGGGGTTCGCCCTGGACCCGTCGCACCCCGGAGGTCGCGTTGACCGAGCTCGCCCGCGAGCAGGAGCACCTCGCGGAGTCGCGGCGACAGCTGGCCCGGATGCGCGAGCGCACGGCGTCGATGGACGGCAGCGCGGCCGCGGACTGGGTCAGCCGGGAGTTCCTGGAGGCCACCTTCGCGCTGCGGATGAAGCAGCTGGCCGACGACCCGACGGTGCCGCTCTTCTTCGGCCGCCTCGACTACGAGGGCGGCGGGCACGGGGGCGAGTCGTTCCACATCGGGCGCCGGCACGTGACCGGTCCCGACGGCGACGCCCTGGTCGTGGACTGGCGGGCGCCGGTGAGCACGCCGTTCTACCGCGCCAGCAGCACCGAGCCGATGGGCGTGGGGCTGCGGCGGCGCTACGGCTTCCAGCGCGGGGAGCTGACCGGGTTCGAGGACGAGCCGCTCACGCACGGTCACGGCGCCGAGCACAGCGCGATCCTCGAGGCCGAGATCGAGCGACCCCGCGTCGGCCCGATGCGCGACATCGTCGCCACGATCCAGCCCGAGCAGGACGTCATCGTCCGCGCCAACCTGTCCCGGTCGATCTGCGTCCAGGGCGCCCCGGGCACCGGCAAGACGGCGGTGGGCCTGCACCGCGCGGCGTACCTGCTCTACGCCCACCGTGAGCAGCTGACCCGCCAGGGCGTGCTGGTCGTCGGTCCCAACGCGAGCTTCCTGCGCTACATCCGCGACGTGCTGCCGGCGCTCGGCGAGGTCGAGGCGACCCAGGCGACGATCGAGGAGCTGGTGACGCAGCCGCTGCCGCCCGGCAAGGGGGTGCGGGCGGTCGAGCCCGACGCCGTCGCCTCGCTCAAGGGTGAGTCGCGGATGGCCGAGGTGCTGCGCCGTGCGGTGTGGTCAGGCGTGGGCACGCCGACCGAGGCGCTCGTCGTGCCCCGCGGCGCACGGCGGTGGCGGGTCCCGGTCCACGAGGTCGAGGAGGTGCTCGTCGGCCTGCGCACGCGCGGGGTGCGGTACGCCGCGGCCGGCGCGATGCTCGCCCAGGCCCTCGCCCACCGCGTGCTGCTGCGGATGGAGGAGGCGGGCGAGTCCCCCGACGACCGGGTGCAGGACGCCGTCGCCCGCAGCGCCCCGGTCCGGGGCTACGTCAAGGCGCTGTGGCCGACGCTCGACCCGGCCCGGTTGCTGCACCGGCTGCTCTCCGACGCCGACGCGCTCGCTGCGGCGGCCGACGGTGTGCTCGACGAGGACGAGCAGCGCGCCCTGCTGTGGGACGCCCCTCCCCGCAGCGCCGGCACCGCGCGCTGGACGCTGGCCGACGCGGTGCTCCTCGACGAGCTGCGGGACCTGATCGAGCGCACCGGCTCGGTCGGCCACCTGGTCGCCGACGAGGCACAGGACCTCTCGCCGATGATGCTGCGCGCGCTCGCCCGCCGCTCCAGCACCGGCTCGGTCACCGTCCTCGGCGACCTCGCCCAGGCCACCACCCCCTGGGGCGCGCGGTCCTGGGAGGAGGCCCTGGCCCACCTCGGCAAGGCCGACGCACACGTCGAGCAGCTCACCCGCGGCTACCGGGTCCCCGGCCAGGTGATCGAGTACGCCGCCGGGCTGCTCCCCCACGTCGCCCCCGGCCTCGCGCCGCCGACCTCGGTGCGCCGGGCGCGGGGCGAGCTGGTGGTGGACCGCGTGGGTGACCCGGTCGCCGAGCTGCCCGGTCGGCTCGCGCAGGTGCTGGAGCGCGAGGGCTCGGTCGGCGTCGTCGTACCCGACGCGCTGGTCGACGAGGTCTCCCGCGCGCTGGCGGCTCTCGACCACCGGGTGCTCGGCCGCAACGAGGCCAGCGACGACTTCGGTGTCGAGGTCGGCGTCGAGGCCAGGGTCGAGGTGGTGGCGGCGGGCCTGGCGAAGGGCCTGGAGTTCGACCACGTGCTGCTGCTCGAGCCCGCGGACGTCGTGGCCGCCGAGCACGACCGGCTCACCGGCCTGCGCCGGCTCTACGTCTGCCTCACCCGCGCCGTGACCAGCCTCCTGGTGCTGCACGCCGCGGACCTGCCGGCCGAGCTGGGTCCGCCGCCCCGGTGACCGCTGCTGAGCAGCGCCCGGAGAACTGAGACGACCTTGAGGCGATCTTGAGCCGCACTGAAGGTCGCGTCCCTACGGTGGGACCACCGGGCCCGTCACCAGGACGCCCGCCGACCCACCCGGAGCACGTCATGGGGACCGCCACCGCCACCGGCACCGCCGCCCGCAGCACCGCGGCAGCGACCGTGCTCGCGCTCGTCCTGGCCGTGCTGGCCGCCCTCGGCGCCACCACCGTCACCGCGCCGGCCGCCGACGCGGCAGCGAAGGGCGAGGTGACCGGCGAGATCCGTCCGGGCGGCTTCCCGGTCAAGATGCGCTGGTTCGACGCCGACTGGCGCTTCCTGGGCTCGCGCAAGGTCACCAACGGGATCTACTCGATCTCGCTGGCCCCGGGCACCTACTACCTGCAGTTCACCGACGAGCGCCCGGCCTACAACGTCGACAAGTTCGCGCCCACCGACCTCAAGGTCCGCGTCCGCTCCGGCGACTTCGTGCAGCGCAACGTGCGGATGCAGCCGGGCGCTGCGATCACCGGCACGGTCCGGGCCGGGGGGAAGCCCGCCGGCGGCGCCCGGGTCGTGGCAGCCAACAGCAACGAGCAGTCCTTCGAGACCAAGGCCAACGGCAAGGGCCAGTTCGCGATCGGCGGACTGCCCATCGGCAGCTACTCCGTCTTCACCTACGAGCGCACCAAGACCTGGGTCGGCCGCAGCACCTTCATCCGGGGCCTGCGCCCCGGCGACCGCGCCAACACGGCCATCGCGCTCAACCAGCGCGCCGGCAAGCTCCAGGTCCGGCTGCGCGCCGGCGGGGAGACGATGCGCGAGACCGCGTTCGTGACCGCCGTCAGCAAGGCCACGGGCCAGTTCTGGACGGTCAAGGCGCGGCGCGGCAAGGCCGTCTTCGCGGGGCTCTACCCGGGGAAGTACCGCATGGTCGCCCCCGGGGTCGGCAACTGGCTCCCGCAGGAGGGCGCCATCGACGGCGCCAAGGTCCCGGCGAACGGCGGCGCCGACCTGGTCAGCGTCTTCACCTGGACCAAGGCCGCCGCGTCGGTCCAGGGGTACGTCGTCAACGCCGAGCACCCCGAGCTCGACCTCGCCGGGGCGCGGGTGCGGCTCTTCGCCGCCGACGGCCGCCTGCTCGGCACGGCCCGCTCGGACTCCACGGGCCAGTTCTTCATCGGCGGGCAGCTACTGACCCAGACCGGGGTCACGGCCGTTGTCGACCCCGACCCGACCAACGGCTCGGCGTACCTCGGCGAGAAGCCCTACCGGTGCAAGTTCGGCACCACCGAGGTGGCGGGCGTCGCGCTGAAGGTCGGCACGACCACCCAGCTCGGCGACCTCCTGCTGCCCTACCTCCCGGTCGAGCAGCAGGACGGCTTCCCGCAGAACGACCCGAACTGCGAAGCGGCCGAGCCGGCCGCCTGACCCACTGCCCGGCCGACCGGCCTGGCCCGTCCGGGCCACCCCCTCACCGACCGGTGCCGCGCTGTCACCCATCCGTGGCCCAGCGGTGCCCGATCGGTGGGTGGGACGTGCCCCGCGCAGGACTACGTTCGCGACGAGACCAGGCACCACGACCACCACCGAGCGACCCACCAGCCACGCACCACACACCACGAGGAGGCACCCATGAAGCGCAGGGCAGACCGCGGCACCGTCCGACTGCGGCTCCTCGCCGCCTCGACCTGCGTGGCCCGCGTGGCGTGGTACGCCGAGGGCCGGCTCGTCGGGCACCGGCGGGTCTGGCACGAGGAGACCGACCTCTTCCTGCCCGCCGGGCGGTGGACCCTCGAGGTCACCGACGAGCGCTCGGTCGCCGACCCCACCCGCCTGGCCGCGACCCGGGTCGAGGTCGTGGTGCGCGCCGGCTGGCGCACCACCACGGAGGTCGTCCTCGACCGCGGCGCCGTGCTCCGCGGGCGCGTCGTGACCGCCGAGGAGCAGCGCGCCCGCTTCGCCACGGTCACCGCGACCGCGGCTGACGGTCGGGTCTTCACCGTGCGCGCCGACGGCCTGGGCACCCTCAGCCTCTCCGGTCTGCCGAGCACCACCTACCTCGTCCGGGCCACCAAGGGCGCCTGGCAGTCCGCACCGGTGCTGGTCGAGCCGCAGGTCGGGGTGCCCACCGAGGTCGCGCTCGCCCTGGCCGAGCCCGCGACCCCCGCCTCCCGCTCCGGCGCCGCGGAGCTGGTCGTCGGTGCGGCCTTCACCGGGACCGTCGTCGACCCGAGCACCGGCGCCCCGGCGTACGCCGCCCTGGTGGAGCTGCGCGACGCGCGCGGCACGTTGCTGGCACGTAGCCGCGCCGACCACAGCGGGCGGTTCGTCGTCGGTGGCGACCTGCCCGCCTCCAGCGGGCTGAGCCTGGTCGTGAAGTCCGGCCCCGACCGCGCGGTCGTGGACCGACGGGTGCTGCGCGGCCTCGCGTGCACCGAGGCGGCGCTGGTCGACCTCGGCACGGTCGTGCTGCCGCACGGTGCACGCCCGCCCCGGCCCGCACGGCACGACCTGCCGCGCGGCGGCGCGGTGGCGATGGCGCTGCCGGCGACCCGGGTCTGAGCCGGGGCTCGGACGCGGGCCCGGGGTCAGCCGCGGATCAGCCTCGGGTCAGGAGACCGACATGTCCGTGGCGGGGTCCCAGAAGGCCCGCATCGCAGTGATCTTGCCGTCCTCGTCGAAGACCATGTGGTCGATGGGCGCGACGGTGTAGCTCTTGTCGCCGACCTTGGTGACCAGCTCGAAGGAGAAGACGGCCTCGCCCGCGGCGATCTTGACCTGGTGCAGCGTGGTGCTGGCCTCCATGCCCTCGAGCCCGCCGTAGAACTCCAGGATCGCCTCGCGACCGCGGCGCACGTCGGTGCCGACCGGGTCCTCCACGGTGGCGTCGTCGGCGTAGAGGTCGGCGACCTCGGTGGCCTTGCCGTCGGCGACGAGGCGGACGTAGGCCTCCACGACCTCGCGGATCTTGTCGGTGCTCGCAGCCATGGTGACTCCCTGCTCGGTCGCCCCCGGGCCGGGGCGAGA
This sequence comes from Actinomycetota bacterium, assembly GCA_009701885.1. GTDB lineage: Bacteria > Actinomycetota > Actinomycetes > Propionibacteriales > Nocardioidaceae > Nocardioides. Next base: position 5,511 of record WLJH01000051.1, on the reverse strand, counting down.
ACGTGTTCTACCTGCGCGCACACTAGCGCGCGATCGGGGCGGGCGGGTTGGATGGGCCGATGCCCGACCCGGACAGACCCCTGCCCCGCGACGACGCCTCCAGCCACCCGTCCGGCCGCCCCTCCGACGATCCCGATGCCCTCGTCCCGCCGGGGTCCGACCTGGTCGCGCGGCTGCGGTCGCGGTGGCCGCTCGACGACGCGGACGACCTGCGCGACGAGCTGCTCGCCGCATGGGACCGGCCCGGCTACCACGACCTGCGGCACCTCGCGGAGGTGCTGGCCCGGGTCGAGGAGCTCGCCGCGGCCGGGATCGGCTTCGGACGCATGCAGGTGTCGTTGGCCGCGTGGTTCCACGACGCCGTCTACGACGGGGAGCGGGACGCCGAGGAGCGCTCGGCCGTCTGGGCGGAGCGGTCGCTGCCGTCGTACGCCGGGGAGCCGGTCGCCGCCGAGGTGGCGCGGCTCGTGCGGATGACCGAGACCCACGACCCGGCCCCCGAGGACGTCGAGGGCTGCGTGCTCTCCGACGCCGACCTGGCCGTGCTCGCCTGCGGGCAGGACCGCTACGCGGCGTACGTCGCCGGCGTGCGCGAGGAGTACGCCCACCTCGACGAGGAGACCTTCAGGCGCGGCCGCGCCCAGGTGCTGGCCTCGCTCGCCGAGCGGCCCGCCCTCTTCCGCACCGACCACGCCCGGGACCGGTGGGAGGCTGCCGCCAGGGCGAACCTGGCCGCGGAGCTGGCGGCCCTGGGGGGCGTCGGGTCCGCGCCGGGGTAGTCCGAACGCTTTTTCACCCTCAGCGCGAGGTGAGGGTGACAATGAGTTCGGACTACCGCGGCTCCCCCACCGGACCGGTCCCCTTCCGCACCCGCAGCCCGGCGTCGAGGAGCCGGGCGACCAGGTCGCGGCTGGGCACGGGGAGGGCGCCGGCGGCGACCGCGGCGTCGTACCACTCGGCCGGCACGTCGTAGTGGTCGCGCTCGAAGGCCCGCGGCGGCAGTCCGATCGAGGCGGCGAAGACGTGCAGCTCATCGAGCGAGGTGTCGCTCACCAGGTGCGACCAGAACCGGCCGTGGCCGGGCACCTGGGGCGGGTCGATGAGGATCGCCACGAGCGCGAGCCTATGCGGCTGTGCTACTCATGGGTGGGTGGACGTCGCACTGCTCTTCGAGGCCCGGGCCCGGGTGCTCGCGGACCTCGAGGCCCGACGCCGGGCCACCCCCGACGCGGTCTCGGCACTGGAGGAGGCCGTCTCGGCGCGCACCTGGTGGGCCGAGCAGTGGCCCGAGGGCGCGCAGTACGTCGCCGGCCTGGTCGCCCAGGACGTGCAGGACGCGCTGGTGGACACCGTGGGGCGCTGGCCGGTCTGCGACTGGTGCGACGAGGAGGCCGAGCACATGGTGCACATCAGCCCCGACCTCGGCGGGCCGGACCCGGTGTGGGTCTGCGAGGAGAGTGGCAAGCCGGTCGCGCCGCTGGGGCAGCTGCCGAAGGCATGAGGGTCGCCCGGCTCGACGGGTCCGCTGGCGCGTCCCCGTCAGCCGTCCGTGCCGAGCTGCACCCAGAGCGTGTACCGGTCCGCGCGGTAGACCGAGCGCGAGACCTCGACGACCTTCTCCCCCGAGATGGCCCGACGCGAGTGCCGCAGCACCGCGCTCATCGGCTCGATCTCCAGGAGGGTCGCCTCCTCCGCGGTGACCTTGTCGGCGTTGATGGAGTCCTCGGCCCAGGTGGGGCGCAGCCCGCGGGCCTCGAGGGAGTCGTAGAGGCTGGTGGGCATCCCCTGCTGCAGGAAGCCGGGCAGCAGGACCTCGTTGAGGTAGGCGTCCTCGATGCACATCGGGACCCCGTCGGCGCGACGCAGCCGGCGCCAGTGGATGACCGCGTCCCCCTCGGTGAGCGCCAGCGCGCGGGCCACGCCGGGGCCGGCCTGCTCCCGGCGCGCGAGCAGGGTCTGGCTCTCGGCCAGCATCCCCCGACGCGTCATGTCCTCGGTGTAGCCCGTGATCCGGCTGGCCATCCGCCGAGGTCGCGCCACGAAGGTGCCGCGTCCGGGGATCCGCTCCAGCAGGCCTTCGACGACCAGGGCGTCCATCGCCTGGCGCACCGTCATCCGGGCGACGCCGAAGTGCTGGACCAGCTCGCGCTCCGAGGGCGCGGGCGAGCCGGGCGCCGAGCCGTTGACCAGGCTGCGGACGTACTCGCGCACCTGGACGTGCTTGAGCGCCCGCCCGTCGGGTACTAGTACCTCTTCCACGCGGAGCAGACTAGACAGGTCGGCGCGGGCTCCGGGGGCGAACGATGAAATCCGGCCCGGACGTGCCAGCACGCGCTGGCACCCTCGGGCCACGCGTCCCCCCGACCACGGCGACACGCCCGTGCATGTCGAACACGTGTTCGAGGAGCGGCGTACGCTGGTCGCGTGGACTTCCAGAGCACCCTCTTCGCCGAGCAGGCCACCGGTGGCGTGGCGCTGGCCTCCTCCCTCGCCGACCTCGAGCGGCACCCGCTCGCCCACGGGGCGTGGGTCGACGTGCGCCGCTCGTGGCTGCCCGACGCCGACGAGGTGATGGCCGCGCTCGTCGCGCAGGTGCCCTGGCGGGCGGAGAAGCGGCAGATGTACGACCGGCTGGTCGACGTGCCGCGGCTCGTGCACACGTACATGATCGGCGAGGAGCTCCCGCACCCCGCACTCACGGAGGCCCGCGAGGCGCTGAGCGCGCACTACGCCGAGGAGCTCGGGGAGCCCTTCCGCACCGCCGGCTGCTGCTACTACCGCGACGGCCGCGACAGCGTCGCCTGGCACGGCGACACCATCGGCCGCGGGTCCACGACCGACACCATGGTGGCCATCGTGTCGGTCGGCGACCCGCGTCGGCTCCTGCTGCGCCCCCGCGGCGGCGGGGAGAGCCTGGCCTTCGAGATGGGTCACGGCGACCTGCTCGTCATGGGCGGCAGCTGCCAGCGCACCTGGGAGCACGCCGTGCCGAAGGTCGCCCATGCCGGGCCGCGGCTCTCGGTGCAGTTCCGGCCGTTCAACGTCTTCTGAGCGCAGCGCAGACGGGTCCCGGCCGGCGCGGGCCGCGCCGGCCGGGAGACGGAGCGGGGCCCCGGTGCCACAGCACCGGGGCCCCGTCCGCGATCCGGGGGACGTGGCCTCAGCCGCGCCCGCCCTTCTTCCCCGGCTTGCCGGTGTACTTCAGGATGTAGAGGCCGCGGTCGCGGTCGCTGGCGAGCAGGTAGGTCTTGCCCTGCATCTTGTGCACCTCGATGCCCCAGACGTTGCTGCCCTCCTCGTCGATGAAGGTGCCGACCTCGGTCAGGCCCTTCTTGCCGTACTCGAGGACGCGGACGCCGCCGGAGTAGTAGGAGAGGTAGGCCAGCTTCTTGCCCTGGCGCGGGTCCATGGCGACCTCGTGCACCGACAGGTCACCGAAGCCCTCGGCGTACTCGGCGTCCTGCGACTCGTCGATGGCGTAGGTGTCGACCTGGCGGATCGACCCCGTCGTACCGGGCTTGGTGGAGAAGTCCGTGCGGAAGAGCCGGACGTAGCCCCAGCCGTCGAACTGGGCGGTGATGTCGACGCCCGCGGACGTGGCGTCCGCCGGAGTGGCGGTGGTGCAGGCCGCGTCGCCCTCGGGGGCCACGCCGAGCAGGCGCAGACCGGTCGAGCGCTGGACGAAGACGAACGGGATGTCGCCGGCGGCGAGCATGCTGATGAAGCCCTCGCAGCCCTCGGTGGCGGCGTTGAACACGATGCCGCCGGTGTAGCCCGCGGCCTTGATGGTGTCGAGCTTGACCTGGAAGGAGCAGGTGCCGCGCTCGATCAGCGCGATCCCGCCCTCGACGGCCTCGAGCGGCTCGCAGGCCAGGCCGACGTAGTCCGGGGTGCCGGAGATCGGGGTGTCCGGGGTCAGGGCCGGGGTGTCGCTGGCGCTGGCCGCGGAGAACTCGTAGCCGGCGAACTCGCCGTCACTGATGGAGGCGAAGACCCGGTAGGGGTTGAAGTCCTCGTCGGTGCCCACCATGAAGCGGTTGTCGGGGGAGAACTCCGACTGGTGGGCGTTGCCCTCGGGGCTGATCTCGTGGTCCCTCTTCAGTCGCTCCTCGTCGAGGGCGGCGAAGTCGGACTCCGCGATCAGCGAGACGCCGTCAGGGGTCGGGTCGGTGACGTCGAGCAGGACGTAGCCGCCGTCCCAGTAGTTGACGTTCATGACGTAGCGCGAGCCGACCCGCTTGACGGTCATGTCGTGGTTGAAGACCGACGTCAGGTTGTCCGGCGACTCCTGGTCGACGCCGAAGAGCTCGGCGAGGTCGAGGGTGTCGTTGACCATGACCGGGGCGGTCGGGTCGGTGATGTCGATGATGTCGACGTCGGCGAGCTCCTCGTTGTCGACGAGCACGACGTAGGACTTCTTGTCGACGTGGGAGTTCCACGCGAACATCGAGTGGACGGTGGTGGGGCTCTGCCGGGGCACGTCGGTGCCGTCGTCGTAGTCGCCGGCGTGCTCGACCAGCTTGGTCCGGGCGTCGGGGTCGGTGACGTCCCAGATGTTGATGCCGCCGACGTTCGGCGCGGCCGGCTTCGCCTCCTCCGCGATCTCGGCGTCGCAGGTCTCGTTCTGGTGCAGGAAGAGCTGCTTGCCCTTGTAGGCGCCGTACTTCGGGACGAAGACCTGCGAGCCCTCACCGGCGTACGAGCCGGGGGTCGTGGGCAGGAACTCCTCCTCGACCGGGTTCTTCGGGTCGCTCATGTCCACGACCCACGCACCGCCACCGAGGCAGTTCTCGCTGCGGAAGGAGGTCAGGTAGGCGTAGTCGCCGTACGCCGAGACGTCGGCGACCCGGCCGCGGCTGGACTCGCTGCCGCTGGGGTTGCTGACGGTCGCGGTGCCCACGACCTTCATGTCCTTGTTGGCGCCCGGGAGGTGGCCGGAGACCTCGCCGTGCTGCTTGTAGCCGGCGGAGGCGACACCCTCACCGGGGAACAGCTCGCGCTGCGACTGGCCGTGGTCGGGGTGGGCGGTGGCGGAGAGGGGCGCGAGGACCGAGAGCGCCAGCGCGGCGCAGGCGGTCGTCCCGAGATGCTTCTTCTTCAACACGTGTTCCTTCGAGGGGTCGAGCCGATGGGGGGTGCGCGACAACCACGTGTGACCTGAGCCACACCCGGAGTGGCATCGGACGAACCTAACCTGCGCCCGCCGCTTTGGCCAGGGTCGTCCTCGTGTCGGGCCCCGGACCAGGACGATCCGCGGCGGGAACGGTATGGAACAGGACGTGCCGTGACCTTTCCGTGACCTTGCGGTGGGGTCGGGAGAGGATCCGTGGGGGCGAAACGCTCGCCCCGCGGAAGGTAAAGGGGCTCTTCGTACTTCAGGTGGGGATGAGGGTGTCGAGTCCTCCGCCGATGAGCAGCATGCGTAGCCGGTAGTTGTCGTAGTTGCGGAAGCCGCGGGCGACGCGGCGGTGGAGTTCGATGAGTCCGTTGATGGCTTCGGTGCCGCCGTTG
>WLJH01000050.1 GCA_009701885.1 Actinomycetota bacterium | reverse complement strand
GTCGGCGTACGGGGTTTCGAGACGGCGCTGGCGCGCCTCCTCAACCGCCGTACGGCGTCGGCGTACGGGGTTTCGAGACGGCGCTGGCGCGCCTCCTCAACCGCCGTACATGTCGGTGTGCGGGGTCTCGACGACGGCTCGCTGGCGCTCGCCTGCTCGACCACCGGAAAGCGGCGGTGGCAGGCCGCCTCGACCGCCCCCTCAGAACACCCCGGCCGGGGCGTGGTGCAGCCCGGTGGCCTGGGCTCCGACGCCGAGGCGCCAGCGGGCCTCGGCGAGCACGTCGACGGGGAGGCTGCGGCGCACGAGGTCGCGGACGGCGGCGTGGCGGTAGCGGTGGGTCTCACCGTGGCGTTCGAGCAGGCGGGCCTCGCGGGCGCGGGCGAGCTGGTCGATGCCGGCGGCGGCGTCGAGGAGGGCGCCTGGCGCGTGCGGGCCGGCGACGGCCACGATGCTCGCGGCGAGCCGGCTGTCCTCGTCCAGGTCCGCGAGGGTTGCATGGGTGCGGGTGGCGAGGGCGTCGGCGAAGGGGGTGCGCAGCGCGTCGAGGTCCTGCTCGCGGGCCGCCAGGCCGGCGAGGGCCCGCAGCACCTCCGGCTCCAGCAGCGCGCGCAGGTGGGAGACGTGGCCGCGGGTCACACGCGCGAGCCCGGCGACGAGGAGCTCTTCGGAGAGCCCGGGACGGTGGCCCAGGGCGGACTCGAGGAGTCGCCGGACGGCGTCGCGGGGCAGCCCGGGGAGGTGGACGACGTCGCGGTCGACGAGGTCGCCGGGGTGGACGCCGATCACGACCCGGCCACCGCGCCCCTCGACCGCGGCCAGGAGCGCCTCGAGGTCCGGCACCGGCACGAGGTGGGCGTCGTCGACGACGACGGTGGGGGAGTCGGTGTGGGACAGCAGCGTCCCCACCTGCTCGAGCGGCGTGGTGGGCCGTGGCGACCACGGGGACGGTGGGACGCGCAGCACCGGGTGCCCGGCGTCGGCGCGACGGCGTACGACGGTCTCGACCAGCGCGGTCACGCCGGTGCCGGGCATGCCGACCACCTGCACCGAGTCGGTGCGCAGCACCTGCTCGGCGGTGCGCAGCTGGTCGTCGCGACCGACGGGTGCGCGGGCGCCGCCCGTCTGTATGGCATGGACAGACGACAACGTCGAGCGCTCCTCGCGCATGTGGGCCCCCCGGCTCGATCGAACGGAGGTCCGAGCGCCCCCGCCTGTCCTCACGCTACCCGCCGAGGCCGACAGCGGCATCCACGACCCGTGCACGGGACGGACACCGGTGGTGAACGACGCGGTGACGGCGGTGGAGGGCGTGGCCCGGGTCAGCCGAAGGGCAGCGGCTCCGGCGCGAGCGAGACCGCCTTGGCCCGGGCCGCGGTGAGCCGACGCCGGTGGTGCTGGCGGCAGAGCACCTCGTAGGCCACGTCCACGTCTGCGTCGCCGCCGCCGGGGCCGGGCTGCGGCTGCTCGACGTCCCCGACGACGATCACCTCGCCCTCGACGACCATGACGCCGTTCTCGGTGCGCGCGTTGTGCGTGGCCCGCTTGCCGCACCAGCACAGCGCCTCCACCTGGAGCACGTGCATCCGGTCGGCGAGCTCGACCAGCCTCGCAGACCCCGCGAACAGAGCGGTGCGGAAGTCGGTGAGGATGCCGAAGGCGAAGACGTCGATCTGGAGCTCGTCGACGACCTTGGCCAGCTGGTCGACCTGGTCGGCGGAGTAGAACTGCGCCTCGTCGCAGACGAGGTAGTCGATCCGGGCGCCCTGGGTCAGGCTGTCGACGACGTAGCGCCAGAAGTCGAACGCCTCGTCGACCTCGATCGCCTCGTGCGTGAGCCCGAGACGGCTGGACAGGCGGCCCGTGCCGGCCCGGTCGCGGGTGACGAAGATCCGACCCTGTCGACCCCGCGCGGCGTGGTTGTGGTTGGTCTGGAGCGCCAACGTGCTCTTGCCGGAGTCCATCGTGCCGGTGAAGAACTGGAGCTCAGCCACGGGGCGAGATCCTAAGCGCGTCGGGCAGGATGACGGGCATGCCCGACCTCCCGGTGTCGCCGCTGGTGTCCACGACCGAGCTCCGCGCGCTGCTGACCAGCGAGCCGCGGCCGGTGCTGCTGGACGTGCGCTACCGGCTGGGCGGACCGCCCGGTGAGCCCCTGCACGAGGCCGGCCACGTCCCCGGAGCGGCGTACGTCGACCTCGACCGCGACCTGGCGGCCCCGCCGGGTGCGGGCGGTCGGCACCCGCTGCCCGACAGCGCCTCATTCCTGGCGGCCATGCGGGCCGCCGGGGTGCGCGCGGACCGGCCGGTCGTGGTCTACGACGACTGGTCCGGCCACGCCGCCGCCCGGGCCTGGTGGCTGCTGCGGCACCACGGGCACGCTGACGTCCGCGTGCTCGACGGCGGCTGGTCGGCCTGGGTGGCCGACGGCGGACCGGTCGAGACCGGACCGGTGACTCCCGAGCCCGGCGACCTCGACGGGGAACCGGGCCACATGCCGGTCGTGGAGGCCGACGGTGTGCTCGACGTCGAGGTGCTCGTCGACGCCCGCGCGCCCGAGCGCTACCGCGGGGAGGTCGAGCCGGTGGACCCCGTCGCGGGCCACGTGCCCGGGGCGGTCAACCTGCCGACGAGCCGCAACCTCACCGAGGACGGCCGGTTCCGCAGCCGCGAGGAGCTTGCGGAGCTCTACGCCGCGGTCGGGGCGGTCCCCGGGGCCGACGTCGCGGCGTACTGCGGGTCCGGGGTCACCGCCTGCCTCGACGTGCTGGCGCTGGAGCTGGTCGGGGTGCGGGCCGCGCTCTACCCCGGCAGCTGGTCGGGGTGGATCACGGACCCGTCGCGACCCGTCACCAATGAATCCCCTTGAAGACCCTCGCGAGCATGATCTGCTCGGACTCGCGCGAGCCCTGACCCGCGTCGCCGCGGGCGGCGGCGGAGTCCGGGAACACGTGGTAGGCCATGTTGAGGATCCGGAAGGCCAGCTTGGGGGCCACCGTGTGCGCGATCGCGCCGGCGTTGCCAAGCGCGGTGTTGATCTCGTGCGGGCGCTCGACCATCGCCTTGATGACCAGGTCGGCGGCCTGCGCCGGGCTGATCGTGGGGAACTTGTCGTAGATCTTGGTCGGGGCGATCATCGGCGTCCGCACCAACGGCATGTGGATGCCGGTGAAGGTGATCCCGTCGCCGACCAGCTCCGAGGACACCACGTTGGACCAGCTGTCGAGGGCGGCCTTGGAGGCGACGTACGCCGAGAAGCGCGGCGGGTTGGTCTGCACGCCGATCGAGGAGATGTTGACGATGTGCCCGCGGCGCTGCTCGCGCATGACCGGGATCAGCCCCATCACCAGGCGGATCGCGCCGAAGTAGTTGAGCTGCATCGTGCGCTCGAAGTCGTGGAAGCGGTCGTGGGAGAGCTTCAGCGAGCGGCGGATCGAGCGACCGGCGTTGTTCACCACGAAGTCCACCGAGGGCAGCTCGGCGCTGATCTGGGCGCACAGGGCGTCGATCGCGTCGAGGTCGGAGAGGTCGCACGGGTAGACGTGGGCGGTGCCGCCGCGTGACTCGATGACCGCCTTGGTCTCCTCGAGCTTGTCCTTGCCGCGGGCCACCAGCACCGGGATGCCGCCGCACTGGGCGACCTTGAGCGCGGTGACCTGGCCGATGCCCGAGGAGGCGCCGGTGATCACGACGTGCTTGCCCTCGAGCGCGGCACGGTTGCCCTTGTCGCGCCCGCTGGAGGTGTCGAGGTGCTCCTCCCAGTAGCCCCACAGCGTGCGGGCGTAGGTCTCCAGGTCGGGGACGCCGATCCCGGACCCCGACAGCGCCTTCTCGGTGCGGCGGGAGTCGAAGACGGGGGCGAACCCGACGTGGCCCAGGACCTCGGCGGGGACGCCGAGCTGGCTCGTGACCGGGTCCAGCGCGGACTGCACCAGGCCGTTGCGCGCCAGCGCCGCGGCGTACGTCGAGGGGCGCAGCGCGCGGGGCACCAGGGCGAGTGGTCCGGCCTGGGTCACCGACCGGTCGACCGGCGTGGCGAAGCGCGGGGCCCCGGCCGCGGCGCAGAAGGCGTTGACGACGTCGACGACCGGCTGGGGGTCGGGGTTGACCAGGTGGAAGGCCTGGCCGTCGAGCCCGGGGGTATGGGCGATGTGGTCCATCGCGGTGGCGACGTAGTCGACCGGCACGACGTTGGTGTCGCCGAGGTCGACGCCGACCAGGGGCAGCCAGGCGGGCAACCGGTCGCGCATCGCCTTCATCAGCGGGAAGAAGTAGTAGGGGCCGTCGACCTTGTCCATCGCCCCGGTCTGGGAGTCGCCGACCACGATCGAGGGTCGGTAGACCCGCCACGGGACGCTCGTCTCCTCGCGCACGATGCGCTCGGACTCGAACTTCGTGCGGTGGTACGGCGAGGGCAGGTGCTGGCCCTCGTCGAACATCGTCTCGTCGAAGCGCCCGCGGTACTCACCCGCGGCGGCCACCGAGGAGACCTGGTGGAAGCAGCCGACCTGCAGTTCCTCGGCGAGCCGGACCGCGTGCCGGGTGCCGTCGACGTTCATCACCTGGTTGGTGGCGTCGTCGGCGGTCATGTCGTAGATCGCCGCGAGGTGGAAGAAGTGGTCGATCCGGCCGCGGTGCTCCTCGACCCACGCGGGGTCGACGCCGAGGGCGTCGGCGGAGAGGTCGCCCACGACCGGGGTGACGCGGTCGGTGCCCCACCGCCGGATCAGCGCCTCCATCCGCGCGAGGCTGCCCGAGCGGACGAGCACGAAGACCTCGCCCTCACGGTGGTCGAGCAGCTCGGCCACGAGATGACGGCCGATGAACCCTGTGGCGCCGGTCACGAAGTACGACATGGCCGGAGACTAGCCCGCTACGCCCGCCTTGGGCACCGGCCCGGAGGAACCGGTGGGGGCCTCAGTCCTTGGAGCCGAACATGATCTCGTCCCAGCTCGGCACCGAGGCGCGGCCGCGACCCTTGCGCGCCGGCCGGCGGGCGGGCGGCGCGTCGTGGTGTTCCTCGTCCGCCGCCGCGGCGGGAGGCTCGGGCTGGCCGGGCTCCGCGACGGGTGCGGGCGCCTCGGTGGGGGCCACGGCCGGGATCTCGGCGGTCGGGGACTCGGCGGCCGGGGACTCGGCGGTCGGGGACTCGGCGGCCGGGGGCTCGAGGTAGGCCTCGACGGGGGCGGGGGAGACCAGGTGGATGGCGTCGTCACCCAGCGGCAGCTCCTCGGCGCCCTCGTCGACGGCGGCTGCGCGTCGGCGGCGGACCTGCTCGAGGTCGTCCTGGGTCGGGGGCGCGGGAGGAGTGGCGATCTGGTCGCCGACCAGCCAGCGGGCGTCGTCGTCCTCGGCCACGGCGTAGTTGCCGCGCATGTCGAAGGTGAAGGTCGCCGTGCCCGTGCGGGCCTGGGCGGCGTACGCCGCGGTGAGCACCCAGCGGCCGTCCTCGCGGCGCCAGGCGTCCCAGGTGACGCTGTCGGCCCCGACGTTGACGCTGCGCAGGTGGGTCTCGACGGCCTCGCCGAGGATGCGCGCACCGTCACCGCTGCGGCGGCGGATCGAGCTGCGCTGGGCGCGCTCGGCGACGTGGGCGCGCTCGGCGAGGACCGGTCCCGCGAACGGCATGATCTTCTCCACCGTGGTCCGGGCGGCCTCGGCGACGGCCTCGGGGGTCTCGCCGGCGCGGATGCGGGCCTGGATGTCGCGGGGGCGCAGGACGCTGTCCATGGGGATCTCCAACTGGCCGAGTCGTGAGGTGTCGCCGCGCAGCGCGCTGCGGAGCCGGGAGTCGACGTCGAGGGTGAACTCCTCGCCGGTGTCGCTGACCAGGAGCAGGCGCTTCCCGTCCTCGCTCGTGCCCGCGAGGGTCAGGTGCACCACGTCGGTCCACCTCCCTGCTGATCGGACACTGCTCCTCGTCGTCACCCCGGACTCCCGGGGTGGCGCGAGCCTACGCCAGCGCGACCGCCTCCCCGCGGACCTCGGTGTCCACCGCCGCCGTGGCGTCGCCCGCACCCGGCGCCTCGGGTGAGGATGGAGGCATGAGCAGGACTGGATCGCCGGCGTCGCCGCGACCGACGGGCGGTGCGCTGTGAGCACCCTGGTGGTCCTCGACCTCCTCGGGATCTTCGTCTTCGCGATCTCGGGCGCCCTGGTGGCCGTGCGCAAGGAGCTCGACGTCTTCGGGGTGCTGCTCCTGGCCGGCGTCACCGGGCTGGGGGGTGGCTTCCTGCGCGACGTGCTCATCGACGCGACCCCGCCCGCGGCCCTCACCGACTGGAAGTACCTCCTGGTGCCGGTCGCCGCCGGCCTGCTCACCTTCGGCTACCACCCGACGCTGGGACGGATGGAGCGGATGGTCAACGTCTTCGACGCCTTCGGACTCTCGCTCTTCTGCGTCGCCGGCGCGCTCAAGGCCGTCGACTACGGTCTGGGTCCGGTCCCGGCCGCGCTGCTGGGCATGACCACCGGCATCGGCGGCGGCATCCTGCGCGACGTCCTCGCCGGCCGGGTGCCGGTCATCTTCCGCGGCGAGCTCTACGCCACCCCGGCCCTGGCCGGCGCCTTCGTCGCGGTGCTCATGGACCGCGCTGACCTGCCCTTCGCCCTGGCCGCGGCCGCGGGGGCGGCGGTGTGCCTGGTGTGGCGCCTGCTCGCGCTCTGGCGGGGCTGGGAGGCGCCGACGCCCCGGGGGTCGGCCAGCGTCTGAGCGGCTGTCCGCGCCCGGCGTTCCTCAGGAGGCGGGGAGGGGCGTCGCCTCGACGTGGTCCTCGTCCTGGTGCGCGGCATCCCGCGGCAGGCTGAGGGCGGCCACGGCGGCGAGCACCCCGGCGCCGAGGGAGACGAGGTACGCCGCGCTGGCGCCGGCGCTGTCGACGACGAACCCCGACGCAGCGGCTCCGGGGGCGACGCCGGCGACCAGGCCGGTCTGCACCATGGCCATCCCCTCGGTGAGGCGCGCGCGAGGAGTGGCGGACTCCACCAGCGACATCGACGCGATCAGGGTGGGGGCGATCGCAGCGCCGCCGAGGAGCAGCACCAGCCCCATCAACGGCAGCGAGCCGACGAGGAAGAGCGGCGCCATGGCGCAGGCCATGGCGGTGGCGCCGACCTTGAGCCGGTACGCCGGGCCGCGGCGCCAGCTCACCGTGCCGGTGACGACACCCGAGAGCAGGGAGCCGAGGGCCCACAGGGCCAGCAGACCGCCGGCCCAGGCGGGGGAGCCCTGCTCGTCGGCGAAGGCCACCGTGGTGACCTCGGCCGCCCCGAAGAGGACGCCGAGGCAGGCCGAGACGACGGTGAGCGGCACGAGGGTGCGCCAGGGCAGGGCGGCCGTCGTCTCCTCGACGGGGCGCTGGCGGTGCGCGGGAGGAGCGGTCGCGCGCTGCGCGGCGAAGCCCCAGGCGCCGAGCGAGCCGGCCACGGCCGCGACGGCCAGGCCGAGGACGGGGTCGACGAGGGTGGCCAGGACGGTGACGAGGATCGGTCCGAGGATGAAGACGACCTCGTCGAAGACGGCCTCGAGGGCATAGGCGGTCTGCACCTGGGTGGGCCGCTCCAGCACGTGTGCCCAGCGCGCGCGCACCGCGGAGCCGATCTGGGGCAGCGAGCCGCCCGCGACGGCCGCGGCGACGTACGCCGTCGTCAAGGGCCACCCGGCCTCGACCGACCAGACGAGGACCGACGTGGCGGCGCCGAAGACGGTGCCGGCGACCGCGAGGACCCGCCCCTGCCCGAAGCGGTCCAGCAGCCGTCCCTGGAGGATCGCGAGCACGGCGTTCGTGACCATGTAGGCCGCCGAGACCGAGCCCGCGGTGCCGTAGGAGCCCGTGGCGCCCTCGACCAGCAGGACGATGCCCAGGCCGGCCATCGAGATCGGCAGCCGGGCGACCAGGCCGGTCAGCGAGAACGCCAGGGCCCCGGGGTGTGCCAGCACGTCCCGGTAGGTCCGCATCGCTCCTCCCACCACGAGGGGGAACCTAGGCGGCAGGACCACTCCCCACCAATCCGGGCACGCGGCGTCCTCGCACCGGCAGGGTGGTGGAGCGGGTTCCTACGATGGCGTCATGACCGCTCCCGAGCCGGCCGCCGGCGCCGCACCCGACGCGACCCCCGACGTCCGCCCCTTCGACGCGCTGCTCCTCGTCTCCTTCGGAGGACCGGAGAAGCCCGAGGACGTCGTGCCGTTCCTGGAGAACGTCACGCGCGGGCGCGGCATCCCCAAGGAGCGGCTCGAGGAGGTCGGCGAGCACTACTTCCTCTTCGGCGGTCGCTCCCCGATCAACGACCTGTGCCGCGCGCTGCTGGCCGCGATCCGCGAGGACCTCGCCGGCGCCGGCATCGACCTGCCGGTCTACTGGGGCAACCGCAACTGGGACCCCTACCTCACCGACACGCTGCAGCAGATGGCCGAGGACGGCATCTCGCGGGCGGCGTGCTTCGTGACCAGCGCCTACAGCTCGTGGTCGAGCTGTCGGCAGTACCGCGAGAACCTCTGGGACGCCATCGAGCCGCTCGGCGGCCCCGCCGGCTCGCCCGTGCAGCTGCAGAAGCTGCGCCACTACTTCAACCACCCCGGCTTCGTGGAGCCCAACGTCGACGCCGTGCTGGCCGCCCTGGCAGAGCTCCCCGAGGACGTGCGCTCCGATGCCCACCTGGTCTTCGTGACCCACTCCATCCCCACCGCCATGAGCGCCACCAGCGGCGACCCCGAGCGGGACTGGGAGGAGGGCAGCGCCTACGTCGCCCAGCACCTCGACGTCGCCCGCACCATCACCGCGCGGGTGGCCGAGGAGACCGGCACCCGCCACGAGATGGCGCTGACCTACTGCTCGCGCTCGGGCTCCCCGCACGTGCCGTGGCTCGAGCCGGACGTCAACGACCACCTCACCGAGATCCACGGCGCCGGCGCGCGCGCCGCCGTCGTGATCCCCGTCGGCTTCGTCTCCGACCACATGGAGGTCGTCTACGACCTCGACACCGAGGCGCTCGCGACGGCGAAGGAGATCGGCCTGCCCGCGGCCCGCGCGGCGACCGCCGGCACCGACCCGCGGTTCGTGGCGATGGTCCGTGACCTGCTCGTCGAGCGGGCCGCCCTCGAGCGCGGCGAGGAGGTCGCCCCCGCCGCGACGGGCGAGATCGGGCCGATGTGGAACGTCTGCCCGGTGGGCTGCTGCGCCAACCCGCGGGCCGAGCGTCCGGCCCTGTGCGGCCGGGACACCCCGGCGAGCGTGTGACGCGCGACGCCGGCTCCGGGGTCCACGAGCCCCGCGACCTGGCCGCGCTCGCGACGACGGTGGCCGGGGAAGCCGCCGCCCTCGTCCGGACGTACGCCGAGGGCCGGGTCGAGGTCGCGGCGACGAAGTCCAGCGAGGTCGACGTCGTGACGGCGGCCGATCGCGCCGCGGAGGAGCTGCTCCGGGCCAGGCTGCGCGCGGCCCGCCCGGACGACGCGATCCTGGGCGAGGAGGGCGAGGACGAGGCCGGCACCTCCGGGGTGCGCTGGGTGCTCGACCCCATCGACGGGACCGTCAACTTCCTCTACGGCCTGCCCCGCCACGCCGTCTCGGTCGCCGCGCAGGTCGAGGGCGCCGACGGCTGGCGCACCGTGGCCGGGACGGTCCTCGAGGTGCCGACCGGCAGCACGTGGAGCGCCCACCTGGACGAGGGCCACCCGGTCGGCACCCGCGACGGGACGCCGGTGCGCGTGCGCGACCCGCAGCCGCTGCACCTGATGCTGGTGGCGACCGGCTTCTCCTACGACCGCGACGTCCGGACCCGTCAGGCAGCCTCGCTGCAGCACCTGCTGCCCCGCGTGCGCGACGTGCGTCGCATGGGCAGCTGCGCGCTGGACCTGTGCCTGCTGGCGTCCGGCCACCTCGACGCCTACGTGGAGGAGGGCGTGAACCTGTGGGACCACGCCGCAGCGACCCTGGTCGCGCGCGCGGCCGGCGCCCGCTGGCAGCTGCTCACCGGGGCATCGGGGCGCGACCTGCTGGTCTGTGCCCCGGCGGGGGCCTTCGAGGAGTTCCTCGAGGCCGTCACGGCGGCGGGCTACACCGCCGACGGGCCGACAGCGGGATGAGGATGCGGGTGGGGGGAATAGCGACCCGTCACCCACTGTTCACCGGCCGCCACACCGAGCCGGTGTGCAGCCCGCTGGGGCCATGGTGCACACTGTGCCGCCGAGTGGGACCGAGGACGACGAGCAGGACGAGGGGAGTGTGACGAGGATGGCAACCGACTACGACGCGCCGCGCAAGAACGAGGAGGACTCCTCCGAGGAGAGCATCGAGGAGCTGAAGGCACGCCGGCACGACAAGAGCTCGGGCAAGGTCGACGAGGACGAGACCGAGGCAGCCGAGAACTTCGAGCTCCCCGGCGCCGACCTCTCCCACGAGGAGCTCGCGGTCGAGGTGAAGCCCAAGCAGGAGGACGAGTTCACCTGCATGAGCTGCTTCCTGGTGCACCACCGCTCGCAGCTGGCCGACGCCAAGAAGATGATCTGCTTCGACTGCTCCTGAGGGCGGGCCCGCGCCGTCGCCGGCGCGGACCCACGGAGCAGCAGGGAGGACGGGCTACTGCCCGTCCTTCTCCAGTCCCGGGGGCAGGTGGCCCGTGGACTTCACGTAGTACCGCGCTGCGCCCCGCATCGCCAGGGTGCGCGCCACCGCGATGAGAGCGCCCGTCGCGACTGCCCAGGCCATCGCCTCGGCCAGCGCGACGTCGGGGTCCGCGGGGTTCTCCGGCGGCTTGCGCCGCGCGGCCTTCGACCACCCGGTCGTCAGGGCCTTGCGCGCCACGATCGCGGCGCCGATGCCCGAGCCCTTCTCCATGACCGACCACGTCTTCGACATGGCACGGAACCCTAGCCCGACGGCCGGTCCGGCCGGGTGGTCAGGTGGTCGACTCGACCGCCCGGGTGAGGGCTGCGGCCAGCGCGTCGGGGCGTCGGGTGCTCACCAGCCAGTACGGCGTGGGGTCGGCCGGGTCGCTCAGCGACACCTTGACCGCCTTCTTCCGGTAGGGGCGCAGCAGCAGGTAGGCCCGGGCGTCCGCGTCGCGACCGGCCACGAGCCGGGTCGCCTCGGCGTCCAGCGGCACCACCTCGCCGACGAAGCGCAGCTCCACCCGCGCCCGGCCGGCCCGGAACCAGCCGTCCTCCACGCTGACCAGCGCGGCGCCGTACGTGAGGAAGAGAGCGGCCATGAGCGCGACCGCGGCGCCGGTGACGGCCCACGCGACGGCGCCGGGGACGGCGACGATGACGGCCAGCCACAGGCTGGCGACGAGCATCGTGCCCTGCGCCCACCAGCGGATGGGCACAGAGAGCCGCTCGCGGTAGTGCGTCGGGGAGGCCGTGTCCACGCCCCCGATCCTCGCACTACCGTGGAAAGGGTGACCGACCTGGCTCCCCCCGCCGACCTGTCCGTGCCCGTCGTCCGGCTGGACCCGGACCTGCCGTTGCCGTCCTACGCGCACCCCGGCGACGCTGGCGCGGACCTCCTCACGACCGTCGACGTGGTCCTGGCGCCGGGGGAGCGGGCGCTGGTGCCGACCGGGGTCGCCCTGGCGATCCCGGAGGGGTACGTCGGCCTGGTGCACCCCCGCTCGGGCCTGGCCGCCCGGCACGGCCTGTCGATCGTCAACACGCCCGGGACCGTGGACGCGGGCTACCGCGGTGAGGTGAAGGTGCTGCTGGTCAACCTCGACCCGCGCGAGCCGGTGGAGCTGCGCCGCGGGGACCGGGTCGCTCAGCTGGTGCTCCAGCGGGTCGAGCGGGCCGGCTTCGTGGAGGTCGACGCCCTGCCCGACTCGGCCAGGGGTGCCGGGGGCTACGGTTCTACCGGTGGGTTCGGGCCCGATCCGTCCAGCACAGCCTGACGGCGGAGCCTGCGAGCAGTCCCCGAGCCCCGACCAGACCACGCGCCTCGAGGAGCACCCGTGAGATTCCGCCGCAAGTCCGCTGACGACGCCCAGCCGGAGACCCCCGGCGCCGGCGCAGGCGAGGACACCTCCGCGGGCACCGCGCCGGCCGGCCCGCACGACGTCAACGAGATGCCCGAGCTCCCCGAGGGTGTCCAGCGCGTCGACCTGGGATCCCTGCTCATCACCCCCACGTCCGGCACCGAGCTGCGCCTGCAGGTCGACGAGGCCACCGGCGACGTCCAGGCCGTGCTGCTCACCGCGCCCGACGGCGCGCTGGAGCTGCGCGCCTTCGCCGCGCCGCGCCACGGCGACCTCTGGAGCGAGGTGCGCCCGCAGATCGCCTCCGACATGGCCCAGCGCGGCGGCACCGCCACCGAGGTCGAGGGCGTGTGGGGGCCGGAGCTGGCGTGCGAGCTCACCCGCACCCTGACCGACGGTCGCACCGGCCAGCAGCGCTCACGCATCATCGGCATCAACGGCACCCGCTGGATGCTGCGCGCCACCCTCATCGGGGGCGCCGCCCGCGACGGCGAGAACCGGGCCCGCTGGGACGCCGTCATCCGCACCGTCGTCGTGCGCCGCGGCGAGGGCGCCATGCCGGTGGGCGAGCCGCTCCCGCTCTCGCTGCCCGAGGGGGCCCGCCGCCTCGGCCCGGCCGCCACGACGCCTGCGTTCAGCAAGCCCTCGGGCAGTGCGTCGGACGGCGCCCAGCCCGGCGACGCCACGCCCGGCACGTAGGCTCGCTGCGTGGCCGAGAAGTCCCGCCTGCGCCGCTCCATCAGCCGCTGGGCCAGCAGCTCCGACCAGCACGCCCGCGAGCTGCGCCGCACCTCCACCGAGGCCGGTGAGGACTCGGTCGCCGCGTGCGAGGACCGCTGCCGGGTGCACGTGCGCGGCACGCTGCGCACGGTGACCCTGCGCCCGCGCGGCGGGGTGCCCGCGCTCGAGGCCGAGCTGTACGACGGTTCCGGGGCCATCACGATCATCTGGCTCGGCCGGCGGCGGATCGTCGGCATCGACCCGGGTGTCTCGATCGCGGTCGAGGGCCGCGTCGGCGTCCACGACGGGCAGCGGGTCATCTTCAACCCCCGCTACCAGCTGCTGCCGTGAGCACCCACGAGGTCGCACCCGGCAGTAGTCCCGGGGTCACGGTCGAGCAGGTCGTCCGCGCGCAGCTGGGCAAGGCGCTCGGCGGCCGACGCGGCATGCTCGAGGCCGCCGCTCCCACGATCGTCTTCACCGTCCTGTGGCTGAGCACCCGCGAGATCCAGCTGGCGCTCGCCGTCAGCGTCGGCGCCGCACTGGTGCTGCTGGCGGTCCGGCTGGTGCAGCGCTCGACGGTCCAGTTCGTCGTCAACGCGCTGGTCGGCATCGGCATCGGTTGGTTCTTCGTCCGGCTCGCCGCGAGCCGCGGCGGCAGCGAGGACGAGCAGGCGCTGGCCTACTTCCTGCCCGGCCTGCTCTACAACGGTGGGTACGCCGTGGTCATGGCGCTCACCTGCCTGATCGGCTGGCCCCTGGTCGGTTTCATGGTCGGTTCGGTCACCGGCGACGTCACGGCCTGGCACCACGACAAGCAGGTCGTGAAGCTGTGCACGACGCTGACCTGGCTGCTCGCGATCCCGTGCGTCATCCGGGTCGCGCTCCAGGCCCCGCTGTGGATCGGCGGGTGGAGCGGCTCGCTCGACGTCGACTTCGCCATCGCCGCGCTCGGCGTGCTCAAGATCGCCCTGGGCTGGCCCCTGCAGCTGGCCGCGCTCGGGGCGATGCTGTGGGTGCTGGGGCGCGACCGGACGCCGGTCGATCCGACGGCCTGACCGGCCGTCAGCCCCCGTGGGCGGACGGCGCGAGCAGCCGCTCGAGCTCGTCCTCCTTCTCGGCCGGCACCACGAACAGCAGCTCGTCGCCGGACTCCACCGGCTGCTCGGGGTCAGGGGTGTAGACCTGTCCGTCGCGCAGGATCGTCACCAGCACGCACGACTCCGGCAGCGGCACCAGGCCGGCCGGCTTGCCGACGTACGGGCTGTCGGCCGGGAGCGTCATCTCCACCAGGTTGGCGTTGCCCTGGCGGAAGGTGAACAGCCGCACGAGGTCGCCGACGGTGACGGCCTCCTCGACCAGTGCCGACATGATCCGCGGGGTGGAGACGTTGACGTCCACGCCCCACGCCTCGGAGAAGAGCCACTCGTTGTTGGGATGGTTGACCCGGCCGACGGTGCGCGGCACGCCGAACTCGGTCTTGGCCAGCAGCGAGGCGACCAGGTTGGCCTTGTCGTCACCGGTGGCCGAGATGAGCACGTCGCAACGGTCGAGGCGGGCCTCCTCCAGCGAGGACATCTCGCAGCAGTCGGCGAGCAGCCACTCGGCGTGCGGGACGCGCTCGGGCTTGATCGCGTCGGCGTTCTTGTCGATCAGCAGGACCTGGTGGCCGTTGCCGATCAGCTCGCGGGCGATGGAGCGGCCCACGGCACCGGCTCCGGCGATGGCGACGCGCATCAGCTCTCCTCCGGTCCCTTGTCGAGGACCGCGAACGTGTGGGGGGCGGTCTCCTCGCGGATGACCAGGTGCAGCATGTCGCCCTCCTGCAGGATCGTGTCGCGGGTGGGCAGCATGCCCTCTCCGAGCCGGTCGATCCACGCGATCCGGGAGCGCGACTGCACCTGCAGGTCGATGGTCCGGTGGCCGATCCAGGCCTCGGGCACGGTGATGTGGTCGACCCGGATGGTGCCGCTGGGGTCGCGGAAGTCCGGCTCCGCGCCCGCCGGGAGGATCCGGCGCAGCACCTGGTCGGCGGTCCACTTCACCGTGGCGACCGTGGTGATGCCCAGGCGCTGGTAGACCTCGGCGCGGCCGGGGTCGTAGATGCGCGCGACGACCTGCTGGATCCCGAAGGTCTCGCGGGCCACGCGGGCGGCAATGATGTTGGAGTTGTCGCCGGAGGAGACCGCGGCGAAGGCGTCCGCGCGCCGGATGCCGGCCTTCTCCAGGACCTCCTGGTCGAAGCCGATGCCGGCCACCTTGTCCCCGTTGAAGCCGGGCCCGAGACGTCGGAACGCGTCCGGCTCGGAGTCGATCACCGAGACGGTGTGGTTGCGGTCCTCCAGGGAGCGGGCGAGGGTCGAGCCGACCCGGCCGCAGCCCATGATCACGACGTGCACGGGCCCACGCTAGCCGCAAGGGGGCTCCGGGGGCGCACGTGCCGTAGCCTTCCCGACCGTGGGTGTCGGCGACGTCTCGAAGCGGATCCTGCTGGGCCGCAAGCTGCGCAGCTCGCAGATGGGGGAGACGCTCCTCTCCAAGAAGCTCGCCTTCCCCGTCTTCGCCAGCGACGCGCTCTCCTCGGTGGCCTACGCACCCGACGAGATCTTCATCATCCTGTCGTTGGCGGGGGTGAGCCTCTACGCCTACTCGTGGTGGATCGCCGCGGCCGTCGCGGTCGTGATGCTCACCGTCGTGGCGTCCTACCGCCAGACCGTCCACGCCTACCCCAGCGGTGGCGGCGACTACGAGGTGGCGATGGTCAACCTCGGCCCGAGGGCGGGCATCACGGTCGCCAGCGCGCTCATCGTCGACTACGTGCTGGTGGTGGCGGTCTCGCTCTCCTCGGCGGCCCAGTACGCCGCGTCGGCGCTGGACTTCGTGAGCGGCCACGAGGCCCTCATCGCCTCGGTGCTGGTGGTCGCGCTGACGCTGGTCAACCTGCGCGGGGTGCGGGAGTCGGGGGCGTGGTTCGCGTTCCCGGCGTACGCCTTCATGATCGGGCTGGTCGGGATGATCGGCTTCGGGCTGTTCCGCCAGGCCACCGGCACGCTGCCGGCGGCCGAGAGCGCGGCGTACACGATCGTGGAGGCCGAGGGCTACGAGGGGACGCTGACCACCATCGCGCTCGTCTTCCTCGTCGCCCGCGCCTTCTCCTCGGGCTGTGCGGCCCTGACCGGCGTCGAGGCCATCTCCAACGGCGTGCCCGCCTTCCGCCGACCCAAGAGCCGCAACGCCGCCACGACGCTCGCGCTGCTGGCGATGGTCGCGATCGTTCTGATGATGGGCGTGGTCGCGCTCGGCAACCTGATGGACGTGCGCTACGTCGACCCGCACGAGGGCGACCGGCTGCTCGCGGCCGACGGGAGCGTCGTCTCGGGGAGCCAGGACACCCTCATCGCCCAGATCGCCGAAGGCGTCTTCGACGGGTTCTCCCCGGCGTACTACTTCGTCGTGCTGGCCACCGGCGTGATCCTGGTGCTCGCCTCCAACACCGCCTTCAACGGCTTCCCCGTGCTCGGCTCGATCCTGGCCCGCGACGGCTTCGCCCCGCGGGCGCTGGGCCAGCGCGGCGACCGCCTCGCCTTCAGCAACGGCATCGTCTTCCTCGCCGTCATGGCGATCGCGCTCATCGTGGCCTTCGACGCCCAGGTCACGCGACTGATCCAGCTCTACATCGTCGGGGTCTTCGTCTCCTTCAACCTCAGCCAGCTGGGGATGATCCGGCACTGGACCCGGGAGCTGACCACGACCACCGACCCGGCCGAGCGCGCGCGCATGCAGCGTTCCCGGCTGATCAACACCGTGGGACTGGGCCTGACGGCCGCCGTCTTCGTGGTCATCGTCGTGACGAAGTTCCTCGCCGGCGCGTGGATCGCGATCCTGGCGATGGGCACCTTCTACCTGCTCATGAGCGGGGTGCGCAAGCACTACGACCAGGTCGCCCTGGAGCTGGCCGCGGACGAGGAGGACAAGGTGCTCCCGACCCGGGTGCACGCGATCGTCCTGGTCTCCAAGCTGCACAAGCCGACCCTGCGGGCCCTGGCCTTCGCCAAGGCGACCCGGCCCAACGTGCTGGAGGGCGTCTACGTCGCCACCGACCCGAAGGCGACCTCCGCCCTCATGGCGGAGTGGGACGAGCGCCGGCTCGACGTGCCGCTCAAGGTGCTGCACTCGCCCTACCGCGAGCTCGTGCGCCCGATCCTGGAGTACGCCACCGCGATCCGCCGGGCCAACCCCCGCGGCGTCGTCGCGGTCTACATCCCGGAGTACGTCGTCGGCCGCTGGTGGGAGCAGCTGCTGCACAACCAGACCGCCCTGCGGCTCAAGGGCCGCCTGCTCTTCACCCCAGGAGTGATGGTCATCTCGGTGCCCTACCAGCTGCGTTCCTCCGAGCTCGCACGCGAGCGGGTCCTCTCCGAGGACCAGCGCGTCCACGCGGGCGACCTGCGCCGGGGTCGGGCGGAGGACCGATGAGCACCGCTGCTCCCGCGCCCAGCGCCGTCGGGACCCGGATCGAGGGCGTCGTCGGCCCGGTCGCGCACGGGGGGCACTGCGTCCTGCGCCCGGAGTCCGGACCCGTGGTGTTCGTTCGCCACGCCCTGCCCGGTGAGCGCGTGGTCGTCGAGGTGACCGAGGGCGTGGAGGGCGACCGCTTCTGGCGCGGTGACGCCGTGGAGGTCCTCGAGGCCTCCCCGGACCGGGTCGAGCCGCCCTGCCCCTTCTCCGGCCCCGGCCGCTGCGGCGGCTGCGACCTGCAGCACGTCGCCCTCCCCGCGCAGCGCCTCCTCAAGGCGGCCGTCGTGCGCGAGCAGATGCAGCGCCTGGCCAAGCTCGAGGTCGACGTCGAGGTCGAGGCGGTCCCCGGTGACCTCGACGGGCTGCGCTGGCGCACCCGCCAGCGTTACGTCTCCCTGCCCGACGGCGCGAAGGGCATGCGCAAGCACCGCTCGCACGAGGTCGTCGAGGTCGACGACTGCCGCATCGACGCCGCCGGCCGCGTGCCGACCGAGCAGCTGCACACCGTGCGGGGCGTGGAGTTCTCCGTCGCTGCCGACGGCTTCTGGCAGGTGCACCCCGGCGCCGCCGAGGTGCTCGTGGAGTCGGTGCTGGCCGGGCTCGAGCCGCGCGCCGGCGACCGTGTCCTGGACCTGTACGCCGGGGTCGGGCTCTTCGCCCGCTTCCTCGGCCACGCCGCCGGTGTGACCGGCGCGGTCGGGATGATCGAGGGCGACCGTGAGGCCGTCGAGCACGCCCGCACCAACCTCGCGACGCTGCCCGGTCGGTGGGAGGCCGTCTCCGGCGACGTCGAGCGGGTCCTGGCCAAGCCGCGCGGCCCGATCATGAGCGGCGCCGTCGACCTGGTCGTCCTGGATCCGCCGCGCACCGGCGCCCGCCGCAAGGTGGTCCGCGAGGTCGCGCGCCGCACCCCCCGCCGGATCGCGTACGTGGCGTGCGACCCGGCCGCGCTGGCCCGCGACACGGCGTACCTCGCCGAGGCGGGGTACTCCCTGCGCTCGCTGCGCGGGCTGGACCTCTTCCCGATGACGCACCACGTCGAATGCGTCGCCTTGCTGACGAGAACCGGCTCTGACCTGCGGTGATGCGATTCCCTCGGAGCAGGTCGACTGGCGAAGATCCGCCTCAAGGCCCACTTTGAACCCCCTTATGGCTCGCTTTGGTGGCGCACAGTCGCGATGAGCCTCCGGTCGCCGTATCTGCCGCGTGGCAGCGCGGCCTTGGGCGTACGGTCTCGCCCCTGTCAGATCGCCCGCGTGCAGGCCCCCTCGACCATGTGCGAGGCCTAGCCAAACAGAAATGGTGCTAGTGCGATCAGCATCATGAAGTGGACGATCGACCATTCGTCACCGCAGCGCCTCCAAGACCAGGTGGCCGCCTCCATCGTCCGCGGCCTGAACACAGGCGAGCTCGCCGTGGACGAACAACTGCCGCCCGCCGCCGAGCTGGCGGCAGCGCTGTCTGTGGACCGGAACACCGTCCTGGCCGGCTATCGCCAGCTGCGAGACGCCGGCGTCCTGGAGTTCCGGCGTGGACGCGGCGCACGCATCGCAGCTACAGCCAAACCGAACGACCTCGCGCCGGTCCGTGACGCGGTGAGAGAAACCATCGACCTGGCCAAGCGGTACGGGCTGGGAACGTCCGACGTCATCAACCTGATCAAGGAGCTGTCATGACTGCCACCGTGTACACCGGGCGCGCGACCAACTGGCTGGGCGTCATTGTCAGCGGCCTGCTGCTCGTTCCGCTTGTGGGACTCACCGCCACCAACTCGGTCGACACCACCGTCGTGCTCGTCGGACTGTTGGCCCTGATCGGTCTTCTGGCGGAGGTGGCGACGGCCTCCGACGTGCGCGCCACCTGCGGACGGCAGGGCGTGAGCTTCTATTGGGGTGTTGCCGGCTGGCCCCGAGCGAGCTATCGACTCGACGACATTGCGGAAGCCACGATCGCCACCATCCCTTGGTGGGCCGTGAGCTACGGACTGTGGTGGACGCCCTGGAGAACCGTGTGCACGGTGCGCATCGGTCCCGCATTGCGACTGCGTCTAGACAATGGCCGCACTGTGACGGTCACTGTGCCCGATCCGCACGCCGCGCTGGACGCCCTGCGGAGCGCCAGCACGGGCGGCTACAGCTAGGTCCCTTCCAATCTCGGCCGTCCGGATCTGGCCGCATTCCGCGCGGTCACGCTGCGGCGGGGAGACACGCCCAGGAGCCTGAGCGCGCGACAGGTGGCGAAGGGTGGTGGCGATGCAGGGCGACCTGATGTCAGCCATTCGTGCCAGAGACTTGATGCTGACGTGGCCGTCGCGACCGACCTCAATTCGTCGGACGTGGTTCCGGCGATGGGCGGGGCAACCTACACACTTCTTGAAACGGACGACCGACTGCGACGTCAGTCGAGCAGGGCGAGGTACTGCTGGCGTGCCTTCATGGCGTGGATGAGCACCTGATCCTCGCCGTCTCCCGTCAGCTCGATCACCTCAGGATGCGACCGTGCCTGTCGAACCCGAGGCGGAGTTGGCGATGCGGGTCGGCACCGAGGTCACGCAGGAAGACCGGATGCTCGGCGGCCTGAATGGAGTCCGCGGGATCGATGCCGTGCTTCAGGGCTGAGTCGCGGACCTTCACGCCACGTAGGCACGAATCGCGGCGCGGATGGTCTCCGAACGCGACTGGTGATCGTGTTCGGCCCGGCCGTCGAGTTGGGCCAGCAGCGTTGCGTCGAGACGGACCGGGACGACCCGGCCTGGCCCGTCGCCGACCGGGTCAGGGGCTACTTCGGCTCACGCGGGCTGTTGATCGCAAAGGATCGCGGTCGCGCTCAGGGCCGTCTGCCTCCTCCCGATGACTTCCCATGTGGAGTGCGTTCTGCAGCCGTTTCATAATCCTTGAAACTCTTATAGGATTGTGCTCATGGGGTCCGTAAGCGTCGCACAGGCCGCAGAGCGGCTAGGCGTCAGCGTGCCCCGAATCCATCAGCGCATCGCGGACGGTTCGCTTGTCGCCGAACGGATCGGGTCGCAGTGGGTGATCGACGAGCGGTCGCTGGGGCGTGTCCAGGAACGGCGCAAGGCCGGACGCCCACTTTGTCGGCGGCCGCGAGAAACTGCCCGGAGACGGCCACGAAGCTGCCCGCTGGCGGTCATGAGAACTGCCCACTGACGGTCATGGGATCTGCCCGACACGACGTCGTCTGCCTTGCCGCGGTCCGCGGTTGAGGCCCCTTCCTCGGGTG
>WLJH01000005.1 GCA_009701885.1 Actinomycetota bacterium | reverse complement strand
TCGAGCATCGTCGAGGCCTTCCGGTTGGTTGCTTGGTCGCACCAAACTTTGGAAGGCCTCGACCCCGTTCCGGGTCAGGCGCTCAGGTCGTGTCGCTCACCTACCCCCACCGCAGGTATGAAGAGCCGCATGGGTGCGGTGGGAACGGCGGAGGGGGTCACGATGACGACGAAGGACAACGAGCTGGCGGACTTCCCGACGCTCACGGAGCGGTACCAGCGCGAGCTGCTGGCGCACTGCTACCGGATGAGCGGGTCGGTGCACGAGGCCGAGGACCTGGTGCAGGAGACGTTCCTGCGCGCGTGGCGGGCGGCGGCGGACTTCGAGGGCCGCTCCTCGGTGCGGACCTGGCTCTACCGGATCGCCACCAACGTCTGCCTCACCAACCTCGAGGGCCGGCCGCGGCGGCCGCTGCCCTCCGGCATCGGCACCGCCGACCAGCCGGCCGGCGACGCCCTGGAGCAGGACCACGAGATCACCTGGCTCGAGCCGGTGCCCGACGCGGCGGTCACCGTGGCCGAGCGGGACTCCATCCGCCTGGCCTTCGTCGCGGCGCTGCAGCACCTGCCCGCCAAGCAGCGGGCCGTGCTCATCCTGCGCGACGTGCTGCGCTGGAGCGCCGCGGAGGTGGCCGAGGCCCTCGACACCAGCGTGGCCGCGGTCAACTCCGCGCTGCAGCGGGCGCACGCGCAGATGAAGGACCGTGCCCTGACCGAGGACACCGTCGCCGACGAGCTCACGCCCGCCCAGCGCCAGCTGCTGGACCGCTACACCGACGCGTTCTGGCGCAAGGACGTCGACACCATCGTCTCGATGCTCACGGCCGAGGCGGTCTGGGAGATGCCGCCGTTCACGAGCTGGTTCAAGGGCCGCGCCAACATCGCGTGGCTCATCGGCAACGAGTGCCCGGGCGGCTCGGAGGACATGCCGATGATCGAGACGCGCGCCAACGGCCAGCCCGCCTTCGGCCTCTACATGCGTACGCCGGAGGGCGGGTTCGTCCCGTTCCAGCTGCAGGTGCTCCAGTGGGACGGCGACCCGGAGAACCCGGAGGTGTCCCAGGTCGACGCGTTCTTCGACACCCGGCTGTTCGAGAAGTTCGGGCTGCCGATGTCGCTGCCGGCCGACCACCGTCCCGCCGCCGTCCTGCCGGTGCCGTGACCGCGCTGCTCGACGACGGCGTCGAGCTGCTCGACCGGTCCCTGGCCTACACCCGGGTGGCCCTCGCCGCGGTGCGGCCG
Organism: Actinomycetota bacterium; assembly: GCA_009701885.1. Classification (GTDB taxonomy): domain Bacteria; phylum Actinomycetota; class Actinomycetes; order Propionibacteriales; family Nocardioidaceae; genus Nocardioides. The sequence continues at coordinate 147,953 of WLJH01000005.1, read as the reverse complement.
GCCACGCTGACCCGGCGCACGCCCTGCGCTCGCTGGGACCTCGGCACCCTGCTCGCGCACATGGACGACGCGCTGGACGCCTTCCTCGAGGCCGCGGGCGGCTCGGTCCGCACCAGCACCTCCCCCGGTGGGCCGGGGGTGGGCGCGGTCGACTCCCTGCAGCGCAAGGCGTGCGCGCTCCTCGGCACCTGGTCGGGCGCCCGCTCCCCGCACGAGGCCGTCGTGGTCGGCGGCGCCCCGGTCGCGCCCGGCCTGCTCGTGGTCGCCGCGGCCCTGGAGATCACCGTGCACGGCTGGGACGTCGCCACCGCGCTCGGGCTCGATCACCCGGTGCCGCCCGCGCTGGCCGCGGCGCTGCTGCCGGTCGCGCGGGCCACGGCCGACGCGCAGCACTTCGCGGAGCCGTTGCCCGTCCCGCGGGGCGCGCCCGACGACGTACGGCTGCTGGCCGCGCTGGGCCGCCGGGCCGCGGCGGGCTGATCCGGCCCCGGTCCGCTGCACTCCGGCCGAACCGGCGCGTCCTTCCGGGAGGATGCGCCGGCTCGGCACGTGACGGTCGCGTCCGGCAGTCACGACGAGGAGCTGGAGGTGCTCTCCGGCGCCAGGTGCCGGACAGACACTCCAGCTCGTCGCGTTCGGGCGCCGATCGTCGGGCAGTGACTCAGACCGGAACGTCGTCCCACCACGACATCGACCGCCCGTGCCCGTGGGTCCAGGCCAGCCCGCGCCCGTCGAGGGCGAGGACGAAGCGGCCCACGGGCGGGGTGCCGAGCGCCCCGACGGTGCCGGCCAGCACGCGCGGCAGCACCCGGGGCGACTCGTTGCTGACCCAGCGGCAGGTGCCGGCGGCCACCCGCTCGAGCATCGCGTCGTGGAAGGCCTCGCGGTCGGGCTCCTCGAGGTAGGCGATGACCGCGCTGTGCTGGACGACCACGCGACCGTGCCGGCCCGCTTCGTCGAGCAGGGGGTCGAGGTCGGTGAGGAGGTCGCCGCGCACGAGGTGCGGCGGGTCGGCGCGGGCGACCTCGATCGCCCGGCGCAGCTGGACCCGCCGGTCCTCGTGCTCGGGCCAGACCAGCGTCTCGAGCCAGCGGGCGGTGTCGTCGTCGGTGACGTCGAGCGGATTGAGGTCCAGGCCACCGCGCCAGGCGACCTCCGGCAACCGGTCGGGCAGCGGCGCGGGCCCCTCCACGGCGCACTCCAGCACGGGGGCGCCGGGGGCGCCCAGCCGCACCTCCCCGGCCGGCGTCGCGTAGCGGTAGGCCCACCGGTCGGGGTGCAGCGTCAGCCCTCCGCTCGCTCCGACCTCGACGAGCGCGATCGGCCCGTCCTCGGCAGCGATCCGGGCCAGCACCGGCAGCAGGGTCGCCAGCCGCCCGGCCTCGTTGGTCTGGGTGGCGCGCGCCAGGATCGTGGCGCGCACCGTCCCGTCGTCGGCGAGCAGGAGCCGGCGCAGGTCGGCGTACGCCGCAGTGGGCGCCAGCCCGTGCCAGCGCGCGGCGGCGTACACCAGGTTGGGCTGCTGCTTGAGGACCGGCAGCTCCCCCAGCCAGGCCAGGACCTCCTCGTCCTCGGCGACCGCCCGCGACCACCCGGCCAGCGTCGGGGAGTCGGCGGCCTGGTCGGCGAAGGCGAGGTAGGTCTCGCGGGTGCCGCCGAAGAGGTCCACGCCTGCCCGCCGCGCGTCAGACCGGCAGGGCGACGTACGTCGTCTCGAGGTACTCCTCGATGCCCTCGAAGCCGCCCTCCCGCCCGAAGCCGGACGCCTTCACGCCGCCGAACGGCGCCGCCGGGTTGGAGATCAGCCCGGTGTTGATGCCGACCATGCCGTAGTCGAGCCGCTCGGCCATCCGGATCGTGCGGGACAGGTCGCGGGTGTAGACGTAGGAGGCCAGGCCGTACTCCGTGGCGTTGGCGCGCTCGACCGCCTCGTCCTCGGTGGTGAAGGTCGTGATCGGCGCGACCGGCCCGAAGACCTCCTCGGCGTTGATCGCGGAGTCGGCCGGGACGTCGACCAGGACCGTCGGCGGGTAGAAGAAGCCGGGTCCGTCGGGCACCGTGCCGCCGACCAGGAGCCGCGCCCCGTCGTGGACGGCGTCGGTGACCAGCTGGGAGACCGACTCCACCGCCTTCTCCTCGATGAGCGGGCCGACGTCGACGCCCTCGTCCTGGCCGCGGCCGACGGTGAGAGCGCCCATGCGGGCGGCGAGCTTCTCGGCGAACTCCTCGGCCACGCCGGCGTGCACGAGGAAGCGGTTGGCCGCGGTGCAGGCCTCGCCCATGTTGCGCATCTTGGCGACCATCGCACCGTCCACGGCGGCGTCGACGTCGGCGTCCTCGAAGACCAGGAACGGCGCGTTGCCGCCGAGCTCCATGCTCACCCGCTGCAGCTGGTCGGCCGACTGGCGCACCAGCGTGCGGCCCACCGCGGTCGAGCCGGTGAAGGAGACCTTGCGCAGCCGGTCGTCGGCCTGCAGCGCCTCGCTCATCTCCTTGGCCCGGGTGGTCGGGACAACGTTGAGCACGCCGTCGGGCAGACCGGCCTCGGTGAGGATCGCGGTGAGCGCGAGCATCGTGAGCGGCGTCTGGTGCGCGGGCTTGACGACCATCGTGCACCCGGCGGCGATCGCCGGGCCGATCTTGCGGGTGCCCATCGCGAGGGGGAAGTTCCACGGGGTGACGAAGAAGCAGGGACCCACCGGCTTCTTGATGGTGAGCAGCCGCGAGCCGCCCGCGGGAGCCTGCATCCAGCGACCGTGGATGCGCACGGCCTCCTCGGAGAACCAGCGGAAGAACTCGTTGCCGTAGGCGACCTCGCCCTTGGCCTCGGCCACCGCCTTGCCCATCTCCAGGCTCATCAGCAGCGCCAGGTCCTCGGCACGCTCGCGGATCAGCTCGAACGCCCCGCGCAGCACCTCGCCCCGCTCGCGGGGCGGGGTCGACGCCCACTCCGGCTGGGCCGCGACCGCCGCGTCCAGCGCCTCGACGGCATCGGTGACCGAGCCGTCGGCGACGCGCGTGAGCACCTGTCCGTCGGCCGGGTCGACGACCTCGAAGGTGTCACCGCCCTCGGCGTCGCGCCACTCGCCGGCCACCCACAGGCGGCGGTGCTCGGCAGGCAGCAGGCGGTCGAGCACGGCAGATGTGTCTGGACCAGTCATGTCCGAATCCTGGCACTTCGACCAGTTCGCACCAATCCGCAACACGGGTGGTCCCGCTGGTGGCATCATTGCTGTTGTCGACTTCGGAGGGAGCACTCAGAAGACGGCTGTGAACCCCTTGCTGACCCCATGCGGCGAGGGGTTCATCTACGTCCGGCGGCCCGTCCCCCACGTCCCCCGCCCGACGCCGCCACGAGGGGCCCGGTCCGCCGGGCCCCTCGTCCGTCGCGCTGCCCGTCTCGCCCGGGCGCGGCGAACTTCGTCGGCTACCCGAGGGACCCGGAAGTCAGACGACGGAGCTTCGTCGTCTGACTTCCGGGTGTGTCGGGGAGCCGACGAACCCGGGACGCCGTCAGCCCCGCGCCGCCCGGAGGAACTCCTCCAGCAGCGGGCCGGCGGTGCGTGACCCGGAGACCCCCTCGTCGACGTACACCGCGACGGCGAGGTCGGATCCGGCGGCGACCATCCAGGCGTGGGTGAGCACCTGCCCGTCCCGCTCGAACTCCGCGGTGCCCGTCTTGGCGATCAGCTCGGGGCCCGGCACGTCGAGCAGCCCGCGGCCGCTGCCGTCGGTGACCACGGCACGCAGCATCGAGCGCAGCGCGGTCGCCTCGGCGCCGGTCAGGGGCGCGGCACCCTCGGGCGGGTCGGGGCGGTAGTCGCGCAGCAGCCACGGCACCACGGTGCGACCGGACTGCACGGAGGCCACCACCGTCGCCATCACCATCGGCGAGGCCAGCACGCGGCCCTGGCCGATCAGCTCGGCAGCCGACTCGGTCTCGGTCTCCGGCTGCGGCACCTGGCCGAAGTACGCCGGGAAGCCGAGGTCCTGGTCGGGCCCGAGCCCCAGGGAGGCGGCGGCGTCGAAGAGCTCGGTGCCGCCGAGCTCGTCACGCTCGGTGATGAAGGCGGTGTTGCACGACTGCGCCACCGCCTGGCGCAGGGTGATGCGACCGACCGCGGAGGCGGGGTAGTCGGAGTAGTTGCCGAACTCCCGCCCGTCGACCGTCGTCGTGGCCGGGCACTCCACCGCACTGTCGGGCGAGAGCCCGGCGCGCAGCAGGGCGAGCGAGGAGACGGTCTTGAAGGTCGAGCCCGGCGCCGCCTGGCCGTACGTCGCCAGGTTGGTGCCCCCCGTGCCGGGGCCGTTGACCGCGGCCAGGATCGCCCCCGTCCCGGGGTCGATCGCCACCAGCGCGCTGGGCGGACCCACGTCGGCGAGCACCTGCTCGGCGGCCTGCTGCAGGTCGAGGTCGAGGCTCGTGCGCAGCGGCTCGCCCGGGGTCGGCTCGGCCCGGAACACCTCGCGGGCCTCGCCACCCTCCTCGGCGGGCAGCACGTCGACGCTGGCGCCGGGGGTGCCGCGCAGCCGGTCGTCGTAGCGGGCCTGGAGCCCGGAGGTGCCGGCGACGTCGCCGGGGCGGTAGGTGTCCGGGGACTCCTCGACCATCTCGGCGGTCACCGGGCCGACCGAGCCCAGGATGGGCGCGGCGAAGTCGCGCGTCGGGGCGAGGGCGAGCTCGCCGGGCACCGCCAGGGCGCCGGGGACCTCGTCGTAGCCCTGCGCGACGGCCGGCGGCACGTCGTCACGGCGGTAGGTGATGGCCTCGACGAACTGCGCCTCCCCGGCCGCCTCGACCCGCTCGGCGAAGGCCTTCGCGTCGACGTCGAGCAGCGCCGCCAGGCGCCGGGCGCCCTCGACCGCGCGGGCCTCGCCGACCTGGCTGCGGTCGATGCCGAAGCGCACGACGGGCCGCTGGGTCACGACCGCGAGCCCGTCCGCGCCGAGGACGTCGCCGCGACGCGGAGCCAGGGTGACGAGGTCCAGCCGCTCGCCGTCGGCCAGGGAGGGCTCGACGACCGACGGCGCCCACACCACCGACCAGTCGTCGGCCACGCGCTCCAGCTGGGCGGTGGACTCGTAGGTCCACTCGACCCCCTCACCGCCGGTCACCACGGGCCAGGACCACGACAGGGTGGCGGTCGCGGTGTCGCCGGACTCCTCCAGGTCGATCACCCCGACCTGCGGTGCCACCCCGCCCATCCCCTCGACGATCGCGGCCCGCTCCTCCTCGGCGCGCTCGGCCCCGCCGACCGGGGCGCCGGTGAGGTCCTGCGCCGTCAACGCCTCCGCCAGCTCCCGCGCGGTCGGCTCCGGGTCGGGTCCGGCGACGGCCTCCTGGACCTCGGTGCAGCCGGCGAGGAGCAGGAGCGCGGCGGCCAGCGGCAGGGCGAGGGTCCGAGAGCGCAGCATGCCCGCGGTTCTACCAGCCCCCGGCGACACCGCCATGCCCCTCACCGGTCGCCCGGGACCTCCGCGCCCTCCACGGCCTCCGCGACTCCGGCCGGCTCGGCGCTGCGGCCGTCGAAGGGCCCCGGGGCGGTCCCGTCCACCAGGTCGGCCACGGCCGCCGCGAAGCGCGGGCAGGTCGCGATGTCGTGCGCCCGGCAGCGCAGCGCGTGCTCGGTCATCTCCCGGTGCAGGGCCATCTCCGCCGTACGCCGGTCGAGCTCGGCCAGGTGCGCCTCCAGCACGCGGTGCCGGTCGGGGGCGTCGGCGTCCAGCAGCACCGCGACCTGCTCCAGGCTCATGCCTGCCGCCTTGCTCCGGACGACGACGGCCACGCGGTAGACGTCCTTCTCGCGGTAGACCCGCCGCCCGGCTCCGTCCCGGTCCGGGTGCAGCAGCCCGACGTCCTCCCAGTGTCGCAGCACGTGGGTCGCCAGGCCGAAGCGCTCGGCCAGCCCACCGACGCTCCAGCGTCGCTCGCTTGACTTCATGTCGACATGAAGTCACAGGCTCGTGACCAGCACAAGTCCGACCTCGTCAGGAGCAGAGATGACGCACACCAGCCACGACTACGACTACGACTACGACGCGATCGTCGTCGGCGGCGGCCCCGCCGGCCTCCAGGCCACCCTCACCCTCGCCCGGGTCCACCGCCGGGTGCTGATGCTGGACTCGGGTCGCTACCGCAACGACCCGGCCGGCCACATGCACAACGTCGTCACCCACGACGGCACCCCGCCCGCGGACTTCCGCAAGCTCGCGCGCGAGCAGGTGGCGGCCTACCCCACCGCCACGATCTGGGAGGACACCGTCGTGGCGGTCCGTCCCGACGGTGGGGGGTACGCCGTCGAGCTGGCCGACCCCGACGCGACCGTCCTGACCGCGCGGGGCCTGGTGCTCGCGACGGGGGTGCGCGACGTGCTGCCGGCGGTCCCCGGGCTGGCCGGGCTGTGGGGCGACCGGGTGGTGCACTGCCCGTTCTGCCATGGCCACGAGTTCGCGGGTCAGCCCGTGGCGGTCCTGGGCACGGTCCCCGCGGGCCACCTGCCGGCGATCCTGGCGCCGGTCGTGTCGCACACGACCGTGCTCACCGACGGCGCTGCTCCCGTGCCGACCGCGGCCGGCACGACCCGCACCGAGCGCGTGACCGGGCTGCACCCCACCGGCAGCGGCGTGCGCGTCACCTTCGAGCACGGCCCCGACCTCGAGGTCGCGGGCGTGTACGTCTCCACGACGCTGGAGCAGACGACCCCGTTCGCCGCCCAGCTGGGGCTGCGGACCCTGCCCAGCGGGTGCGTCGAGGTCGACGTCATGGGCCGCACGTCCCTGCCCCGCGTCCACGCCGCGGGCGACATGGCGCACGTCGCAGCCCTGCCGATGCCGATGTCCTCGGTCGTCGGCGCGGCCGCCTCGGGCGCCATGGCGGCGGGGTCACTCGTGGCCGCTCTGCTCTGACGCCTGATGGTCGAGCAGCGAGCGCTAGCGAGCGACGTCGAGACCGCGTGAGCTGTCTGTGGTCGCCGACCACAGGCAGGTGCGGCGGTCTCGACGACGCCCTCGCTGGCGCTCGGGCTGCTCGACCAACAGTGCGGGACGCCCTCGCTGGCGCCGCCTCGATCAGCCCTTGTGGCGGGGCTTCCTCGAGGGCTTGTCGTCGCCCCACGTGGTGACCTCGGGACCGCGGTCCTCGCGGCTGCGGCGCGGTCCCGAGCCGCTGCGCGGGCCCGAGCTGCTGCGCGGCCGCGGGCCGTTGTCGGGCGACAGCTCGATCAGCTTGCCCGAGATCCGGGTGTCGGCCAGCGCGGCGTACGTCGCCGACGGCAGGTCGGCGGGCAGCTCGACCAGGGAGAAGTCCGGCTTGATGAGGATCTTGCCGAAGTCCTTGCGGTTGAGGCCGCCCTCGTTGGCGAGCGCGCCGACGATCTGGCGGGGCTCGACCTTGTGCCGCTTGCCGACGTTGATGCGGTACATCGCCATCGGGGTGTCGCCGTTGCGCGAGCGCGCCGGACGCGCCGGACGCTCCCTGTCGTCGCGGTCGCCGGGCGTGACCCGAGGCGTGCGGACCTTGTCGGCGGCCGGGTCCAGCAGCAGCGGCGTCTCGCCCTGCGCGACGACGGCCAGGGCGGCGGCCACGTCGGTCTCGGGCACGTCGTGGTTGCGGACGTAGTGGGCGATGATGTCGCGGAAGCCCGCGATCCGGTCGGTCTGCTCCAGCGCCGCGGTGATCTGGTCGTCGAAGCGGGTCAGCCGGGTGCTGTTGACGTCCTCGACGCTGGGCAGCGACATCTCGGTCAGCGGCTGCTTGGTGGCCTTCTCGATGTGACGCAGCAGGTAGCGCTCGCGCGGGGTGACGAAGGAGATCGCGTCCCCGCTGCGCCCGGCGCGACCGGTGCGGCCGATCCGGTGGACGTAGGACTCGGTGTCGGTGGGGATGTCGTAGTTGACGACGTGGCTGATCCGCTCGACGTCGAGGCCGCGGGCGGCGACGTCGGTGGCCACCAGGATGTCGAGCTTGGCGTCCTTGAGCTGCTGCACGGTGCGCTCGCGCACGTTCTGCGGCACGTCGCCGTTGATGGCAGCGGCGGTGAACCCGCGGGCGCGCAGCTTCTCGGCCAGCGCCTCGGTCTCGCTCTTGGTGCGGACGAAGACGATCATCCCCTCGAAGTTCTCGACCTCGAGGATGCGGGTGAGGGCGTCGACCTTCTGCGGGTAGCTGCAGATGAGGTAGCGCTGGGTGATGTTGCTGGCCGTGGCCGTCTTGTTCTTGACGGTGATCTCGGCCGGGTCGGTGAGGTACTGCTTGCTCAGCCGGCGGATCTGCGCGGGCATGGTCGCGGAGAAGAGCGCGACCTGCTTGGTGTCGGGGGTGTCGGCCAGGATCGTCTCGACGTCCTCGGCGAAGCCCATGTTGAGCATCTCGTCGGCCTCGTCGAGCACCAGGAAGCGCAGCTCGCTGAGGTCGAGGGTGCCCTTCTCCAGGTGGTCCATGATCCGGCCGGGGGTGCCGACGACCACGTGGACGCCGCGGCGCAGGGCCGAGAGCTGCACGCCGTACCCCTGACCGCCGTAGACCGGCAGCACGTGCACGCCCCTGAGGTGCGCGGCGTAGCGCTCGAACGCCTCGCACACCTGGAGCGCGAGCTCACGGGTGGGGGCCAGCACGAGCGCCTGCGGCGACTTCTGGGAGACGTCGAGGTTGGAGAGGATCGGCAGCGCGAAGGCAGCGGTCTTGCCGGTGCCGGTCTGCGCCAGGCCCACGACGTCGCGCCCACCGAGCAGGGTCGGGATGGTCGCCGCCTGGATCGCGGACGGCGTCTCGTAGCCGACGTCGCGCAGCGCCTTGAGCACGGGCGCGGAGAGTCCGAGGTCCTGGAAGGTCACCTGCGCCTCGGTCTGCGCGCTGCCGTGGTCGTCGGTGGTGGTGCTGTCCTCGGGGGTGCCTGTTGCCTCGCTCACCCGTCCACGGTAGTGGGCCGCGGCCCCGGCCCCCGAGTCCTCGCTGCGGTGGGGTCGGTCACCAGTGGGTCAGCGTCGGGGCCGCGCGCTCCAGGACGTACGACGGGGAGCGCGGGGTCACGCCCGGGCGCGGGCTCGGTGGGGAGCGCCTGCCCTGTGCTCGCGGCGACGACGACCCCTCCAGGTGGAGCGCCCAGACCGCGTTCGGGTGACTTCTGGCCCGGCAGGTGGAGCGCGTGCTATCTTGGTGAACAGAAGGTGAACAGGAGGTGTCCCATGCAGGACATGAAGATGACCGGCGCGCTGACGCAGGTGTGGATCACGGTGACCGACGCGGACGGGTCCTCCCGCCTGGAGTCGCGCTGGACCTCCGCGGAGCAGGCGACCGTCCTGCACGCGACCCACGCCGCCTGACGCGAGCCCCGCTCGCGACCCAGTCCACGAGCCCCGCTCTCCCACGCCGGGAGCGGGGCTCGCGTGCGTCCGGTCCAGACCATCCACCCACCGGGGGGAATGAAAGCGGACCTGGGTCCGGTTATGATGGTTGAACATTCACCCACGCACCTCCCAGGAGCCACCATGACCACCGCCGACTTCGACGCCCCCACCACCGCCCTCGACGACATCTCGGGCGACTACACCATCGACGCCAGCCACAGCCGCCTCGGCTTCACCGCCCGCCACGCGATGGTGACCAAGGTCCGCGGCCAGTTCAGCGAGTGGAGCGGCACCGCCCACGTCGACGCCGCCAACCCCGCTGCCTCCAAGGTCGAGCTCTCGATCAAGACCGCCTCGATCGACACCGGCAGCGCGGACCGCGACGGCCACCTCGCCTCCGCCGACTTCTTCGACGCCGAGACCAACCCCGAGATCACCTTCGTCTCCACCGAGGTCTCGCGCAGCGGCGACGACTGGACCATCACCGGCGACCTGACCATCAAGGGCGTCGCCAAGCCGGTCACCATCGAGTTCGAGCACACCGGCTCGGCCCGCGACCCCTTCGGCAACCTGCGCATCGGCTTCGAGGGCTCCACCACGATCAACCGCAAGGACTGGGGCCTGACCTGGAACGCCGCGCTCGAGACGGGCGGCGTCCTGGTCTCGGAGAAGATCAAGCTCGACCTCGACGTCTCCGCCATCCGCAACGCCTGAGCACGCGCTCGCACCCGCACGCGGGGCCTCCGAGGAAAATCGGAGGCCCCGCGCCGCATTTGCCGCCACGATGCCGCTATGGCCGCACCGCTCACCGTCCCCGAGGGCTACACCTCCCGTCCCCTCACCCTCGACGACGCCCACGCGGTCTACGAGGTGATGGCCGCCCAGGAGAAGCACGACACCGGGTCGGTCGAGATCGAGCCGGCCGACATCGTGGCCGACTGGCAGCGGCCGGGGTACGTCGTGGAGGAGCACGGCGTCGGCGTCTTCGAGGGATCGACCCTGGTCGCCTACTCCGAGCACGTGCGCAACGACCGCGGTGACGCCGCGGTCCACCCGGACCACCGCGGTCGCGGCCTGGGTACGGCGCTGGCCGGCTGGATGCAGGAGACCGCGCGCGCCGCGGGGGCGAGCGTCGTCGGCATGCCCGTGCCCGAGGGCTCGGCCGGTGACCGGCTGCTCGAGGCGCTGGGCTACCACGTGCGCTGGCGCTCCTGGGTGCTCGAGCTGCCAGCCGGGGCCGAGGTCGCGGACCGCCCGCTGCCGGAGGGCTTCGTCGTCCGTGCTGCCCGGCCCGCCCCCGACGGCGGGCGCAGCCCAGACCACGACGGTGCCTGGACCGTCCAGGAGGACGCCTTCCTCGAGTGGTCCGAGCGGCCCCGCGACACCTACGAGGAGTGGGCGGCCGGCACCGTGCTGCGCCCGGGCTTCGAGCCGTGGCACCTCAGGGTCGTCGTGGACCCCGACGGCCGGGTCGTCGGCATGGCCTTCCTGGTGATGGCCGCCCAGGAGGACGGAACGGTCCAGGCCTACATCGACCGGCTCGCCACCGCCGCCGACCAGCGCGGCCGGGGACTGGGCCAGGCGCTGCTCGCCGACGCCTTCCGGGTCGCCCGCGAGCACGGCGCCACGTCCAGCTCGCTCTCCACCGACTCCCGGACCGGCGCGCTCGGGCTCTACGAGAAGGTCGGCATGGTCGTGACCTCGACCTGGGTCAACCGAGCCGTCGACCTCACCTGACCGACCCTGCCCGACGGGGCCCACCCCCGGGAGGCAGACGGGCGGGACCCTCGGAGGGACCTGCCCACTCGACAGCGCGGCCGCACGCCGCACGGTCAGACGTCGGGAGCGTCCTGCCCGCTAGGGCACACGAGGATCAGCCGGGGACCTCGACGGTGGTCACGAGCGAGGTGACCGAGGGACGGGCGGGGGTCGAGGAGAACCCGAAGCCCGGCTCGGGGCGCACCGGCCGGAGCGCGCCGAGGTCCACGCCGGCGTACGAGCCGGTGGCAGCGCGCAGGACGTGGTGGTCGGTGGCGGCGTACCACTCACGCCGGCCGTTGCCGGCCGAGCCGCGGGTGCGCACGCCGCGCATGACGACCCGCGCGACGGGGTCGGTGACGGTGCACCAGGCCGGGCTCGTGCCCACCGCCTCGGGCACCGCGCGCAGCAGCCGGCCGAGCGTGGTGCGGTGGCCCAGCTCGAGGTCGAGCCGCAGCGACGGCGAGCGCACCAGCCAGCGGGTCACGCCCTCGACGGTGAGCGGCTCGATCCTGACCTCGTCGAAGGAGTACGTCGCCGCGACGAAGTCCGCGACGTCCTGGTTCGGCGCGAGCAGGACCCGCCGGCCGTCGGCCTCGGCGACCATGGCGTCGGCGAACGAGCCCAGGGGCGAGCGGTCCCAGCGCCCCACGACGACGCGCACGCCGGAGGTCGAGCCGATCCCGGCGATGGCGCCCTCGAAGCGCTGTCGCACCGCGTCGCGTCCCTTCTCGCGGGTCCGTTCAGGCGGTCACTTCTTGTGGGCGTTGACGAAGAACATGCGGTAGCCGAGGTAGGCCAGCGCGATGATGATGGCCAGGCCGATCAGGATCTTCATGACCCGACCCTCCCGCTGCCGTGGCCGGCCCGGCTCACCCCGGGAGGTCCGGGCGTGGCCGGGTCGTGGCTGGTGTGACCTGTGGGACGGGCGGGCGGGTACTCCGCATCAATTCTGATGGCGAGCTCGCAGCAAGCATCAGAAGTGATGCGGAGTACCCCCGGCTCCGACCTCAGCGGATCGGCGCGCCCGAGATCGTCCGGGCGATGACGAGCCGCTGGATCTCCGAGGTGCCCTCGAAGATGGTGTAGATGCGGGCGTCGCGGGCCCAGCGCTCGACGGGGTACTCCCGCGTGAAGCCGTTGCCGCCCAGGATCTGCATCGCCTGGCCGGTCACCTTGATGGCGGTCTCGCCGGCGAACAGCTTCGACATCGACCCCTCGGCCTTGTCGAAGGCGCCGCCGGTGGCGGCCTTCCACGACGCGCGCCACACCAGCAGCCGCGCGGCGTCGATCTGGGTGGCCATGTCGGCGAGCTGGAAGGCCACGCCCTGGTTCTCGATGATCGGCTTGCCGAACTGCTCGCGAGTCTTGGCGTAGTCCAGCGCGGTCTCGTAGGCCGCGCGGGCGATGCCCACCGCCTGGGCGCCGACGGCGGGACGGGTCCGCTCGAAGGTCGCCATGCTGGCGTTGCCGCCGCCGCTCCTGGCACCCTCGCGGGCCCGGGCCAGCCGGGCGTCGAGCTTGTCCTTGCCGCCGAGCAGGCAGCGGCCGGGCACGCGCACGTTGTCGAGCACCACCTCGGCGGTGTGGGAGGCGCGGATGCCGTGCTTGTGGAACTTCTGTCCCTGGGAGAGCCCCTTCGTGCCCGGCGGGACGATGAAGGAGGCCTGGCCGCGGGTCCGCAGGTCGGGGTCGACGACCGCCGTCACGACGTGGACGTCGGCGAGACCGCCGTTGGTCGCCCAGGTCTTGGTGCCGTTGATGACCCACTCGTCGGTGGCCTCGTCGTAGACCGCGCGGGTGCGCATGGCGCCGACGTCCGAGCCGGCGTCGGGCTCGGAGGAGCAGAACGCCGCGATCTTCAGGTCGCCCGGGGTACCGAACATCTCCGGCGCCCACTCCGCGAGCTGCTCGGGCGTGCCGTTGCTGGCCAGGCCGGCCGCGGCCAGCGCCGTACCGACGATCGAGAGGCCGATGCCGGCGTCACCCCAGAACACCTCCTCCATGAAGATCGGGATGCCGAGACCGGTGGGGTCGAAGGACTGGGTGGCGAAGAAGTCGAGGGAGTAGATCCCGACCTTCGCGGCCTCCTCGACCACGGGCCAGGGGAACTCCTCCTTCTCGTCCCACTCCGCGGCCGCGGGTCGGATGACATCCGCTGCAAAGGTGTGCAGCCACTGCTGCAGCTCGACGTGGTCGGGGGAGGGGCCGAAGCTCGGCACGGGTGCGTCCGTCACGTACCCGAGAGTAACTGCGACACGGTGTCAACGGCAGGAAATCCCACGACGAGACGCCGGCGGGCTGGACCGGCCAGCGTGCGGACTGTCCCGCCTTCCGACCGTCGAGGTCCGGGTTCAGCGGCGGACCTTGCCCGCCACCTTCTTCAGCGCACCCACGCCGGCGCCGGCGGCACGGCCAGCCACGCGGTGCGGCTGGCGGTTGGCCAGGTCGACGAGGGAGTCGGCGATGCCCCAGGTGAGCTTGCCCTCGGAGAGCTCGACCAGCGTCTCGAGCGGGAAGTTGAGGGTCATCTCCTCCAGCTCCCGGCGCTCCTTCTCGGTCTGCGTCGGCGGGAGCTGGCGCAGGATCATCGCCTTGAACGCCCGGCCGGGGGCCGTGGTGGCGAGCTCGGCGACGGTGGACTGGCGGGTGAAGGGGCGGCTGGTCATGGGGCTCTCCTGTCGGGGGATCGCCGCGCGGCGGCGGCGCTGCGCAACGTACCGCCGCCGGGGGCCCTGGGGACGCGGTCCCGAGCAGCAGGACAGCGGAAACTGATCAGCCTCGGCGGACGCCGACGACGAGGCTTCGAGCGCCGCGGCCACGGCTTCGAACTCGGCCAGCGCGGCCGTCAGGTCCTCGACGATCTCGCGGGCGATGATCTCGGGGGCTGGTCCGCGGGGCGTCGAGTCCGGCGCCCGCTGGAGAGGGTTGTCTCTTCTGTTCGAGGACTGCCTCACGTCCGGAGTCGCAGGCTGCGCGCAGGGTCGTGCACGGCGCGGTGGTGCTTCGGGCAGAGCAGCCGGCCTTCGCGCACGGTGGTGTGGCCACCCAGGGCCCACGGATTGTCGTGGTGGACGTGGCAGCGGGCGGCGGCGGCGTCACACCCCTCGGCGGTGCAGTGGTGGTCGCGGGTGGCGATGGCGATGCGTTGGGCCTTGGAGTGGTATCGGCGACGGCGGCCCAGGTCGAGCACCTCGCTCCTGCCACCGAGGACGACGGGGACGATGCCGGACTCGCAGGCCAGACGTCGGGCTGTGGCGGCGCTGATGCGGTCGCCGTTGTCGAGGACCGCCTCGGTGAGTCCACCGAGGAGCGAGTCGAGGGTCATCGTGACGACGACCGTCGCACCGGTGCCGCCCACCGTCGGGACGTCTCGGTCGCGCACGCGCTCGAGGAGCTCGCAGAACGCCTCGCCCTGCCGCTGCGGGCTCGGCTTGGCCCGCTGCGCAGGGTCGTGATCGTTGTAGGTGAGGGCCAGCAACGCCTTCTCCAGCATCGCGGCGTGCAGCTCCGGAATGGTGAAGCGGCCGTGCACCGATCCGTGACCGTCGCGCCCCATGGACAGCCGCGCCTTCTCGCCTGCCCGACGCTCCTCGTCCGCCAGCAGCTTCGCGTCGTGGGCCTCGCCGATCTCGGGTGACACCACGGCGAGGACGTGCCGGCCGAGGACTCGCAGCTGCTTGGGTCCGAAGTCACCGACCAGCCCCACCAGGTGCAGCTCACACTTCTCGACGAGAGCCGGGTCGAGGTCGTCGGGCAGGGCGTCGAGAGCGTGGATGAGGACGGCGGCCTGCTCGACGTTGGCCGCGCCTGTGGAGAGCACCTCCGCCACGCGGTGCCAGCGCCCCAGCTCCTCGGCCAGCTTCACGCCGCGGTGGGCGTGGGTGTGCGACGTCCGGGTCTCCGCGGCCAACCACGCGGTCATGGAGGTCGCGCAGCGGGTGTCCTGCACCTGCACGTCCGCGCCGTGGCGCAGGACGGTGGCGGTCAGCTCGGCCAACCGGGCGGACATCGCCCCGAGTCGGCGGATCGCGGCCGCAGTGGCGGCCTGATCGAGCCCGATGAGAGAGATGTCGTGACCCTGGTCGAGGGCAACGGACAGCGCTTCGACCACCCGGTCGAGAGGGTGCTGTCCGAGATCCGACATACCTCAGTACAGCAGCGAGCACCGACAGTTTCGGCCCTCAGAACCCGCCATCCACAGACGTTTCCGAGACTTTCTCAGTATCAGTCGGCGTCTGAACCCGGGGCGCATCAGTGACCTTCGAAGTAGTCCTCGTCCACCTCGTAGAGGGTCACGCTGCTCTGCGGCTGAACGCCGACGCTGTACAGCAGCATGAACCTCGCGAGACGCTTCCCATCGATCAGCTCGAGGGTAAAGGTTGACGGTCGGCGCGTCAGCGCCTCAGCGGTGGGCGAGCCGGCGAAGGCCCGGGAGGCGGCGTGGATCAGCTCGGCCGCGTGCAGCCACTGATGCCGCTCGACGGGGTCAAGGGAGGAGCCGAACGTCGGCACGGTGGCGTCATCGCATCACCAGAGAGGCTGCGACACAGTGTCCAGGCGAGGAACCCGCGACGGGTGGGCGGAGCAGGCTAGAACAGCGCGCCGAAGTTCTGCACCCAGTAGGTGCCGTAGCGGCTGTCCTCGTCGCTCGCCCGGCCCACGCCGAGGTCCTCGAAGGCGGGGTTCATGATGTTCCGGCAGTGTCCGGGGCTGCGCAGCCAGCCCTCCATCACGGCTTCGGCCGAGGAGTAGCCGGCGGCGATGTTCTCGCCGACAGTGCGCCATCCGGTGTAGCCCGCGGCCGTCATGCGGTCCGCGGCGGACCGGCCGTCGAGCGAGTCGTGGGCGAAGTAGTCCTGCGTCGCCATGTCGCGAGCGTGGCCCTGGGCGGCGGCTGCCAGCCGCGCGTCGTGGGCGAGCGGGCCCGTCGGGGGGTAGTAGGTGTCGCCACAGGTCCGTCCCTGCGCGCGGACCTCGTTGACCAGGGAGAGCACCGCAGCTAGGTCGTCGCCGGGGGTCGTCGGCGTCGGGCTCGCCGTGGGCGTCGGACTCGCGGTCGGCGACGGGCTCACCGTGGGCGTCGGGCTGGCGGTCGGCGTCGGACTCGCGGTCGGCGTCGCGTCGCCCGCCACCCGCACCGGGGGCGTCACCAGCCCGGGCCGACCGGGCGCCCGACGTACGACGGCGCGCAGCTCGGCTCCCACGGTGGCGTCGGCCCACGACAGCACCACGCGGCCGCGGCGGTCGGTCCGGTCACTGTCCAGGTCCACCCACCCGCGGTCCGTCGCGGTCTGGAGGAGCACGAGGCGGTCGGCCCGGGTCGCACGGCTCCCGGTGAGCCGCAGGGTGAAGCCGAGCACCCCGTCGCTCCCCGGTTCCACCTCGTCCTCGGGCCAGCCCCGCAGACCTGGCCCGGCGGTGCGCGGCGAGGTGCCGGAGGCCACGGGCGCGGGCCGGTCGGAGGGGGCCGCCGGGTCGGCCTGGCCGGCGGTGGGGACGAGCACCGATCCCGCGACGAGGGCCGCCAGCAGGGCGAACGGGGTCAGGCCCCGGTGCACGAGCAGGGTGGGGAGCACAGCGCGACCTCCGGGACGCAGGGCCTGGCGGGACGCCGCGGGTGTCGAGCAGCGACGTCGAGGACCTGTCGAGGGTGGCACGGCCACCGCCGGCCGGTCAGCGGATCCGCGCAACCGGTCCCGGGGACGCGCCGCCCATCATGGCGAGGACCGCTCGGGTCAGCGGTGGGCGAGCCGGGTGAACGCTCGCGTGGCGGCGTCGACGAGCTCGGCGGGCTCGGTGTCGAGCGTGCCCTCGATCCAGCCGGCGACCAGCTCGGAGAGTCCGCCCACGAACAGGATGCCGGCCAGCTCGCCGCGCGAGCCGGGCTCGGCCTCCTCGCCGTACAGCTCGCCGGCCTCCATCGCGGCGAACGAGCTGAGCGAGCGCAGCATCTCCTGGCGCCGCTCGCGCAGCTCGGCGCGGCCGGGAGCGAGGATCATCGCGACCCGTCCCTTGCGCGGGTCCTTCACGAAGACGTCGAGGAAGGCCGCGATGCCGATCCGGGCGCGGTCGGCGGGGTCGCCGCTGGTCTGCTCCAGGGCGGCGGCGGTGACCTCGACGATCTCGTCGTAGATCGACTTGAGCACCTCCTCGAGGGCCTCCTCGAGGTTGGCGAACTGCTCGTAGAAGTAGCGCTCGGTGAGCTGGGCCTGCTGGCAGATGCGAGTCATGGTGACCGGCGGGCCGCCCTCGCGTCCCCACACCTCGAGCGTTGCCTCGAGCAGCCGCGCGCGCCGCTCGGCGGCGCGCTCCTGCGCCGTGAGACCCCGGTAGACGCCCTTCTTCACTGCCACGGGCCCCAGGCTGCCATGGCGTCCCGGCGCCGGGCACCCGGCACGCCCGTCCCCTCCCAGGGGGACTGCGCGCCGGTCCGGACCGGTCACCCGGAGCCTCTTGACAGGGCGTCCTGTCAGAATACGATCACGGCGTGACCCAGACCACGGACGAGCGTGTGCGCGAGATCCCGAGCCCGGTGCGCGGGGCCCACGGGCTGCCCGTCCTGGGACAGCTCCTCGACTACGCCCGGGACCCGCAGGCCCTCTTCGAGCGCCAGTGGACGACGTACGGCGCCGTCTCGCCGCTCCGGGTCGCCGGCCGGCACCGGTGGGCGATGCTGCTGGGCGCCGACGCGCTCGAGGCCGTCTTCGCCAACCGGGACAAGACCTTCGCCAACCAGCCTGCGTGGTCCTACCTGGTCGGCCCGTTCTTCCACGGCGGGCTGATGCTGCTCGACTTCGACGAGCACCACCTGCACCGGCGGATCCTCCAGCAGGCCTTCACCCGCGACCGGCTCGAGGGCTACACCTCGCGCGTCCACCCGGCCGTCGCCCGCGGGGTCGCCTCCTGGGAGCCCGCCCGTGACTTCCGCGCCTACCCCGCGCTCAAGGCGCTGACCCTCGACATCGCCGCCGACCTCTTCATGGGCGGGGCCGAGCACACCTCGCCGGCGGAGATGGACCGGGTGAACCGCGCCTTCGTCGACTGCGTGCAGGCCGCGACCTCCGTGGTGCGGCTGCCGGTCCCGCCGGGGCGCTGGTGGCGGGGCCACCGTGGCCGCCGGCTGCTGGAGGAGTTCCTGCGCTCCTACCTGCCCGAGCGGCGTGCGACCGAGACCCCGGACCTGCTCAGCCAGCTGTGCCACGTGCGCAGCGAGGAGGGCGAGGGCCTCACCGACGACCAGGTGGTCGACCACATGGTCTTCCTCATGATGGCCGCGCACGACACCTCGACCATCACGCTCTCCACGATGCTGGAGCTGCTCGGCAAGCACCCCGACTGGCAGCAGCGCTGCCGGGCGGAGTCGCAGGCCCTCGGCGAGCAGCCGACCCTGGCCGAGCTGGACACCCTCACCTCGCTGGACCTGGTGATGCGCGAGTGCCTGCGGCTGCGGGCACCGGTGCCGGTCGTGGTGCGCAAGGCCGTGCGGGAGACCGTCGTCCTCGGCCACCGGATCCCCGAGGGGACCTTCCTCATGGTCTCCCCGCAGTTCACCCACCTGCAGCCCGAGCTGTGGGACGACCCGCACCGCTTCGACCCGGAGCGCTTCGGGCCCGAGCGCCGCGAGGACAAGCGGCACCGCCACGCCTGGGACCCCTTCGGTGGCGGCGTGCACAAGTGCCTGGGCATGTTCTTCGCCGGCGCCGAGGTCAAGTCCGTCATGCACCACCTGCTGCGCCGCTTCGAGTGGCGGGTGGACCCCGACTACACCGCCCCCCTCGACAACCACTCCCTCCCCTTCCCGGTCGACGGACAGCCCGTCGACCTCTACCCCCTCGGAGACCAGCGATGAGCAGCAGCACCCACCGGCCCCGTCTGGCCCGCACCCCCGACCGCGACCTGCGCGGGAAGGTCGTCGCCATCACCGGCGCCGGTCGCGGCATCGGCCTGGCCACCGCCGGCCGCTTCGCCGACGCCGGGGCCCGCGTGGTCATCGGCGACCTCGACGACGACGTCGCCGCCAAGGCCGCCGCCCAGGTCGGCGGTGGCGCCGAGGGGTACGTCGTCGACGTCGCCGACCGCGCCTCGTTCGCCACGTTCCTGGCCCGGGCCGAGGAGCTCGGCCCGGTCGAGGTGCTGGTCAACAACGCCGGGATCATGCCGCTGTCCCCGCTGGTCGACCAGAGCGAGGAGTCGATCGACAAGATCCTCGAGGTCAACCTCCGGGCGGTCATCACCGGTACCCAGCTCGCCGCCCGCACCATGCTCGAGCGCGGCCACGGCCACGTCGTCAACGTCGCCTCCGCGGTCGGCCGGATCGGCATGGCCGGCGGCGCGGTCTACTCCGCGAGCAAGTTCGGCGTGGTCGGCTTCTCCGAGGCGATGCAGGCCGAGCTGGCCCCCGGCGGCGTCGACGTCTCGGTCGTCCTGCCCACCGTCGTGGCCACCGAGCTCGGCGCCGGCGTGCAGGCCACCCGCGGCATGCGGCCGTGCAAGCCCGAGGAGGTCGCCGACGCGATCCTGGCCGTGGCCCGCCGCCCCCGCTTCGAGACCTGGGTGCCGGCCTACGCCAAGGGCATCTTCTACTCCTCCAACACCCTGCCCCGCCGCGCCCGCGACGCGGTCAGCCACGCCATGGGCGCCGACACGTCGCTGTCGAAGGTCGACCTCGAGGCGCGCGCGGAGTACGAGCGGCGCGCCGGCCGCTGAGCCGGTACGCCGTCGCGCGGTCGGCCCACGTTGCCGGCCGCGCTGCCGGCCAGGCGGGGCGCGGGTCCGGGCATAGTCCGGACACGGGCCCCCCGCGTGCCGCACCCTGGACGGGTGCTCCTGCGTCCTGCCCGCCTGCCCGCGCTCCTCGGGCTGCTCCTCGCCCTCGCGCTGGGCGTCCTGGGTGTGCTCGGACCGGGCCCGGGATCGGCGGTCCCAGCCGCATCCTCGGCGGCCTCCTCGTGGGCGACCGAGCGGAAGGCGCCCGACCCGCGCACCGTGCGGGGCCTCTACGTGGACAACCGGATGCCCGTGCACGCCCAGGGCCCGGCGTACGAGCCGATCGCGAAGAAGGCGCAGGCGCTGTGGCTGGGCTCGGAGTACTACCCGACCGACCAGGTCGCCGGGATCGTGGACACCTACGTCGACATGGCCGAGGCCGCCGACAAGACCCCGATGCTGGTCGTCTACTCCATCCCCGACCGCGACTGCGGGCAGTACTCCTCCGGCGGCCTGCCCGGCGTCGAGGCCTACAAGAAGTGGGTCGCGCAGGTGGCCGAGGGTCTCGAGGGCTCCAGCCCCCTGCTGGTCCTGGAGCCGGACGCGCTGCCCTTCTACCACGGTGGGGAGTGCGGGAACGCCGACAACCGCGTCAAGCTCCTGCGCTGGGCGACCCGTCGGCTGGCCGACGCCGGCGCCTGGGTCTACATCGACGCCGGCCACTCCGGCTGGACCACCGGCGACACCTCCACCGACGACACCCCCTGGGACGGCCGGGCGGAGCTGCTGAAGAAGGCAGGCGTCGCCGACGCGCGCGGCTTCAGCACCAACGTCTCCAACTTCCGCCGCACCAAGGACGAGCACCACTACGCCCGCTGGCTGGTGCGCGAGCTCAAGGGCCTCGGCGTCAAGGGCACCAAGTACGTCGTCGACACCTCGCGCAACGGCGCGCGGAACCCGGTCGACGGGGACGTCATCAACCCCACCTGGGCGAGGCTGGGCCGGGCCCCGCGGCTGCAGCTCGACGGGGCCTTCGACGGGACGCTGTGGGTCAAGCACCCCGGGGAGTCCGACGGCACCGTCAACGGCGGGCCGGGGTCGGGGCAGTGGTGCGACCTGCTCGCCGACCGGCTGCTGGGCAAGAAGGACCCCGGTCCGGGCTGCTGATCACCAGCCCCAGGAACCCGGGACTCCCTTGAAGGGCCCGACCACCGCGTCGGTGATCCACCCGCCGTAGAACCCGCCCTCCTGCGGGCGGACGACCTCGCCGTCGACCCGGCACGCGTCGACCGCGCCCGGCATCACGGCCCAGGCGTCGCTGATCGCGGTGAACGCCGGCGTCGGGTCCGGGTAGGTCCAGGCCGCGCGCGGAGCCACGACCCCGCCCCCGTGCAGGTCGGCGTACGCCGCCAGCCCCTTCCACTCGCACGCCGAGCTGCCGGAGGTGGGGACGAGCGCGCCGTCCACGAAGGCCTCGCGGGGCAGGTAGTAGGTCGGCGGGTGGCTGGTCTCCAGCACCCGCCACGAGGTGGTGGTGCGGGCGATGGCGACGCCGCCGAGGACCACCTCGACCAGCTGGCTGCTCGGCACGAGCGCCGGCGGTCGGGGGTAGTCCCAGACGGACTCCTGGCCGGGACCGGGCTTCTCTGGGCGGGGCCTCACGGATGCGAGCCTACGGAGCCGTCGGTGGTCGGTCGGGCCGGCGGCCGTCCGGCACGGACGACGGCCGGCGAGGAGGTCAGGCGGCGGGGCCGGTCTCCGCGCGCAGGTTCATCAGGTCCAGCGCCGCCACGAGCTCGTCGGCGGAGTCGAAGGACTTCGTCGCCTCGGCCAGCACCACGCTGGTCCACGTCGGCTCGTCGGTGAGGACACTGCTCCCGAAGTAGGCCTCGATGGCCTGCGTCGCGGTGTCGTTGTCGAGACTCATGTCGCCAATATGCCAGGTCAGAACCCCGCACTGGGTCGAACGTGGCCCGGGCCACGCCGGCCCATCCCTTCGGTCGTCGCCTCGGGCGACGAGGCGGGCCCGGTCGGGTGGTGTCCTGCCCGGGGCCTCGGGGGACGCTCGAGCGGTGACCTCCCCCGACCCCCGCGAGCCCAGCACCGACAGCGCCCACACCGTCCCGCCGCACGTCCTGGTCCTCTTCGGCGCCACCGGCGACCTCGCCGCCCGCAAGCTCTTCCCGGGCCTCTACCGGCTGGCCGCCGCCGGGCGGCTGCCGGAGGAGTACGCCGTGATCGGCAGCGGTCGGCACTCCCCCGGCTCCGACGAGGAGTTCCGCGACCGCCTGCGCGAGGGCCTGGCCGACACTGTCGAGGACCTCGACGAGGACGTCGCCGAGCAGCTGCTCTCCCGGGTCACCTTCTGCACCTCCGACGCCGACGACGGCGGCGAGCTGGCCGCGGCGGTCCGCGAGGCCGAGTCGTCGATGGGCGCGGACGCCGACGACGTACGCCGCCTGGTCTACCTCTCGATCCCGCCGGCCGCCATGGAGCCGATGATCGCGATGCTCGGCAACGAGGGCCTGACCGAGCGGGCGCGGCTGGTCGTGGAGAAGCCGTTCGGGCTGGACCTGGAGTCCTCGCGCTCCCTCGACGCCGCGCTGAAGGAGGTCGTCGACGAGGACCAGGTCTTCCGGATCGACCACTTCCTGGGCAAGGAGGCGGTGCAGAACATCCTGGCGCTGCGCTTCGCCAACGGCCTGTTCGAGCCGTCCTGGAACGCCCGGCACGTGGAGTCGGTGCAGATCGACGTGCCCGAGGAGCTCGGGCTGGAGGGCCGCGGGTCCTTCTACGAGTCGACCGGCTGCCTGCGCGACATGATCTCCACCCACCTCATGCAGATCCTGGGCTTCGTGGCGCTCGAGGACCCCGGCGCCGGGGACGCCGAGTCGCTGCGCGACGCCAAGTCGGCGGTCTTCGAGAAGGTCCTGCCGCTGGACCCGGAGCGGGCGGTCTTCGGCCAGTTCGAGGGCTACCGCGACGACGAGGACGTCGACGACGACTCCGACGTGGAGACCTTCGTGGCGCTGGAGGTCCGGCTGGACTGCGACCGCTGGCGCGACGTGCCGTTCCTGCTGCGCACCGGCAAGGCGCTCGCCGCCACCCGGCGTACCGTCACCGTCCGGTTCCGCACCCCCACCTCGGCGCTCTTCGGGGAGACCGCCGGCTGCAACGAGCTGGTCCTCGAGCTCACCGACTCCCCGCAGGTCCGCGTCGACCTCCAGGGCAAGAAGCCCGGTCCGGAGATGGAGCTGGCCGCGGCCACCATGTGCCTCGACCTGGGCGACGCCGTACCCGACGCCGACCCGCTCGAGGCCTACGAGCGGCTGGTCCTCGACGTCCTGCGCGCCGACCAGACGCTCTTCACCCGCGCCGACGAGGTCGACCGGATCTGGCAGGTCTGCCAGCCGCTGCTCGACTCCCCGCCGGAGGTCCAGCCCTACGAGCAGGGATCCTGGGGCCCGGACGCCGCGCTCGAGCTGCCTCCGGGTGGCTGGCACGTGGGGCGGCACGCGCACGACGGGTGAGTCGCGGGCCGGGGCTGGTGAGGTTCAGCGGGGCGCCGCTGGACCTTGCGGCGCACCGATGCAGGTGCGTCGGGGGACCGTCAGGTTCTTCGGGGCCCCGCTGAACCTCACACCCGCCAGGCCGATCTACCGCGCCGACTCCCGCAGCGTCGACCCCCGCGCCCCCCGGACGGTGAGGACCGCGGACACCAACGCCACGGTGCCGAAGAGCAGGGCGGTGACGAGCGCGAGCAGCGCGAGGCGCCAGGGGTCGATGGCAGCCACGAGGGCCGGGGTCGAGAGCGTCTCGGAGAAGCCCAGGGTGACGGTGCGCAGCACGACGTACTGCGCCAGCGACCCGGCCACCAGCCCTGCCACCGCCGTGCCCCCCAGCACGAGCACCAGCTCGCGCAGCACCGAGCCCATCACCTGCCGGCGCGGCACGCCGACCACCCGCAGCGCGGCGGCGTCGCGACGCCGGGCGGGCAGCTGCACGGCGGTGCTGACCGCCAGCGACGCCACGGCCATCAGCAGCACGAGGGCGGCGACGACGGCGTAGAGCCGCAGCGCGAGGGCGTACGCCGTGCCGTCGAGCTCGCTCTTCACCTCGGCGTACGACGTGTCCTCCACGAGCCCGGCGTCGCGCATCCGCGTGACCAGGCCGTCGGGGAGGTCGTCGCGAGCCAGCACGTAGACGTCGGTGTCCTGGTCGTAGACCGCGCGGCCGACCGAGAAGGTGTCGTAGTCGATGAGGAGTCCGCGCGGCCCGAGCAGCGGCACGCTGCCTGCGGTGAGCACCGGATCGACGTCGAAGTCCAGCGCCGACCCGCCGCCGTACGTCGCCGACGAGGTGTTGGTGCGGGCGGTCTCCCCCGCGACGACCGGGAGGGCCGCGGGCGGGTCGCCGGCCCCCAGCTGGACGATCGCCGGGCTGCTGGTGGCGACGAGCACCTCCAGGCCGTCGGCGCCGACCGACACGTCGTCGACGGCGTCGTTGCCGGTCGCGCCGGGCACCAGCGTCCAGCCGCCGTCGGTCATGGCCGCGCGGTCCGGCTCGCCGTCGACGAGGAGCGCGCGGACGGCGAGCGAGCCCTCCATCTCGACCTGCTGGGCGGCCGGCCCCCCGAGGGTGATCTCCTCGACCCGACAGCCGTCCTGGCAGTACGCGGCGGGCTCGCTGACCTCGGACACCCCCGGCCCGACCGGGCCGAGGAAGATCGAGCGCGGCCGCCCCTCCGGCGGGACGAGCCGGAGCCGGACGACCAGGTCGTCACTGGTCTCGAGCGCGTTCTCGACCTGGATGCCGATCCGTCGGCCGGCCACCACGGGCACGGGGCCGGTGGCGAGCAGCTCGGCGACCTGCCCGGCGGAGGTGCCGGGCGTCCACTGCTCGTTCCACAGCCCGACCCGCTCCAGGCGGGAGGTGTCGAGGACTGCGAACACCGGGCCGGGCTGCGGGGTGATGATCGTGCTGCCGGCCATCAGCCACTGCCCCTCGGGGTCGAGGCGACGCGTCAGTCCCACGGTGTCCTCGAGGGTCTGGGAGGAGGTCCACACGGTCGCAGCGGGTGCCCGGGTGGCCGCCACCGAGCCGCGCCAGGCCGAGGACGAGTCGTAGACCCCGGCACCGAAGACACAGATGGCGATCGCAGCCGTGACCGGCAGGATCACCAGGGTCCCCTCCTGGCGCCGCGACAGGGCGCGGACCGCGACGTAGGACCCGAGCGAGCGGGTGTGCGGGACGGCGCGGGTCCACCAGCCGGCCAGGGAGGAGGTGGCCCGGCTCGCGGCCAGTCCCGCCACGACGGCGAGCAGCACGGGGAGCACGAGGTCGGTGACGTCCGGCCGCCCGCGCTCGGTCGAGCTGAGCTTGCTGAGCAGCACCGCGGCCGCCGCGGCCACCAGCGCCAGCTGCGCGACGACGGCCGCCCGCCGCGCGCGGCGCGGACGACGTACGCCGCCGAGCTGGGCCTCGAGCGGGATCCGGACGACCAGGCCGACCGCGACCAGCGCCACGACGGCGGCGCCCAGGCCGACCAGCCCCCCGGCGAGGACCGAGGTCCACGGCACCCGCAGCGGCAGCCCGGGGACCAGCCACGACTCGATGAGCAGCACGACGGCGCCGACACCGAGGGCGCCGCCGACCGGGAGCGAGATCGCCAGGAGTGCGAGCGGCTCGGACATGCCGAGCGACCACATGCGCCGACGCGGCAGGCCGCGGAGTGACGCGAGCGCGAGCTCGGGCATCCGCAGGTCGGCGGCCGCGGTGAGCAGGCGCAGCAGCAGCGCGAGCGCGACCAGGACGAGGCTGATGACCGCCGGCGAGACCGACGCTCGGGCGGTGGCCTGCTGGTCGCGGACCTCCTCGACGACCCCGCCGATGTCGTTGATGGAGAACTCCGTGAGGGTCCC
Source organism: Actinomycetota bacterium (assembly GCA_009701885.1). Classification (GTDB taxonomy): domain Bacteria; phylum Actinomycetota; class Actinomycetes; order Propionibacteriales; family Nocardioidaceae; genus Nocardioides. Next base: position 122,220 of record WLJH01000005.1, on the reverse strand, counting down.
CCGGTCGCCCTCGAGCACCAGGTCGTCCTGGGCCCGGGCGACGGCGACGACCTCGTCCAGGTCCTCGACCGCGAGGTCGGCGGGGACGTCGAGCCGACGGTCGACGAGCACCTCGTAGCCGACCGTGTCGGCAGCCTCGGCCATGGCCTGCTTGGTGCCCAGCATCGGTGCGGGCTGGTAGGGCTGGTTGGCCGGCGCGGGTGTCGGGGGGCGGCTGGCGAGCCGGCCGTACTCGAACCAGTAGTCCTCCTCGTCCGGCCCCGGGGTGGCGTAAGTGCCGACCACCCGCACCTCGCCCAGGCCCTCGACCGGCGTGGTGTCACCGATCCCGAGACCCGTGATCGTGGAGTCCAGCGCCAGGAGCAGGACCTCGTCGGGCTCCTCGGGGCAGGCGCCCTCGATGACGAGGTGGGCGCAGTACCCCGGGGCCCAGCCCAGCTGCGCCTCGCCGCCGAGACCCTCGGTCGGGAGGGTGCGCAGGAAGAACTGCGGGGGCAGGTAGCGCTCGGCGCCGGGCCCGGCCTGCTCGCTCGCCTGCTCAGCGGCGGCACCGGCACGCAGGAGGGTGGCGTCGATGTCGAAGCCGGTGTCGGCGGGGTCGGGCGTCCAGACCCAGGAGAGCCCGGTGAGATTCTGCGGTGCCTCGGCCAGGCGGGTGACGAGGAAGGAGCTGGTGACGGCGCCCTGGAAGGCCGGACCGAGGACGGCCGAGCCGACCGCCAGCGCGGTGAGCACGACCGAGCCGAGGGAGAGCAGCAGCCGGGAGCGGAGGCCGCGCAGGACGGTGGGGAGCAGGGTGGGCCCCGGCGTGGGCAGCCTCATCGCACCTCCTCCCGCAGCCGGCCCGGGCTGGACTCGGCCGGGTCGACGGTGCGGCCACGCACCACGAGGGCGACGACCAGCACCGCGCACACCAGCGCCGCTGCGGCCAGCGGCAGCGGGGCCACCGCGGTGCGCAGCTCCACGGCGTGCTCAGGCACGGTGACCAGCCCGAGGCGCCCGAGCAGCAGCCCGACCGAGGCCCAGGTGCCGAGCGCGACGGCGACACCGGTGACCGCGAGCAGCAGCCCGGCCTCGACCAGGGTGCTGCGGCGCAGCGTGGCGGGGGTGACGCCGACGGCGCGCAGGGCCGCGACGTCGCGCACCCAGGTCGGGCGCTGACGGATGACCGCGGTGAGCAGGGCCAGCATCGCCACGAGCAGGCTGCAGCCGGCCATGAGGAGGTAGGCCTGGGCCTGGGCGGCGCCCGTGGCCGCACGTACGTCGGCGGTGACGACCTCGAGCGCCCGCGGCTCGGCCCCGGTCTCCTCGCGAAGCTCGGCGAGCAGCGCCGCCGGGGTGTCGGCGCGGGCCAGGACCATCACCTCGGCCGCGGGCACGGTCGGCGGGGCGCCTGCCGCGGCGCGCGGGAGGTCGGCGTAGACCCCGTCGGCCTCGACGAGCGGCAGCGCGGGGAAGCGGGCGACCACCCGGGCCGGGAGGTCCTCGCCGCCGGGCGACTCCAGCACGGGGTCGCCCTCCCACGTGGCGGTGCGGGTGACCAGCACCGGCACCGGGCCCTCGCCGCGGGCGGGCAGCGCGGTCAGCCGGCCGGGCGAGGCCGGGGCGAGCAGACCGTCGGTGACCTCCACCGGACCGCCGGGGCCCTCGTCGGTGGCCGGCTCCGCAGGCTCCCACTCCCTCTCGACCAGGTCGGTGCTGCCGATCTGCAGCCGGGTCAGGACGAAGGGCAGGTCGCGGTCGCCCGGGGTGCGCGACAGGGTGACCGAGCGGACCGTGCAGCCCGCGACGCAGTCGACCGGGATGCTCGAGCCGACCGGCGCGCCGGACGTCAGAAGCTCCAGCCGGATGCCCGCCACCAGCACCTGCCCGGCGGGGTCGGCGATCTCCACGTCGACGCGCGGCCGCAGCGTCCCGTCCGCACGCGCGGAGACACCGGCCACCTCGACCTGGATGCTCGTGCCCGTCGACGGCACCGCCCATGCCGACGAGGCATCGGTCAGCCGGTCGGCGAGCCCGCCGATCCGGGCGGCACTGGTGCCCGCGAAGAAGTCGCCCACCACGCGGTCGGCCCGTGCCACGTCCACGAAGGCCCGCCGGGCCGGCACCGAGCCCTCGCCCGGCACCACGACCGCGCCCATCAGCCACTGCCCCTCGGGGTCGAGCCGCTGGGTCAGCGCGAGCACGCTCGCGGCGTCGCCGCCCGCCCCGCGCTCCAGGTCGATCCGCAGCGGGGCACCCGCGCGCAGCCGCGCCGTCTCGTCCGCCCAGGCCGAGACCTGGGCCGCACCGGTGACCGCCAGCCCGGCCACGACCCCTGCCGCCACGAGGACCCGCAGCGGGGCCGCGGCGTCGGCCGAGCGCGCGAGGCGCCGGGAGGCGAGGTACGTCGGCAGGCCGCGGCGGCGCGTGCGTCGTACGGCCAGGCGCGCGGAGCGCGCCATCAGCCACAGGCTCGCCTGCCCGGCGGCGAGGCCGACCAGCGCGGGCCCCGCGAGCACGAGCAGGTCGGACTGGGTGCCGTCGACGACCCGGGCGCGGTAGATCGCCACGGCCGCGCCGACCACGACCAGCACCTGCCCGAAGACCGCCGCGGAGGTGGAGGTGCGCGGTCGTGCGGACCCGCGCACCTGGGCGACGAGCGGCTCGCGCAGCGCGGCCGCCATCCCGACCAGCACCGCCGCGAGCGCGACGAGGAGCACCACCAGCACGGCGGACAGGACGTCCCAGCCAGGCACCCCGACCGGCTCGTCGAGCCAGGTCCGGGTGGCGAGCGCCGAGACACCGACCCCGGCGCCGGCGCCGAGGGCGGAGCCCGCGAGCAGCACCATGAGCGGCTCCAGGGCCAGCAGGGCGAACAGCTCCCCGCCCTCCAGGCCGCGGAGGCGGGCGAGCGCGATCTCGCCACGTCGGGCCGAGGCGAGCTCCCGCCCGGTGGCGGGTACGGCGACCGCGCCGATGAGCAGCAGCGGCACCGCCAGCAGGCGGGAGGTGCCGGCCGCCGCGGCGAACCCGACCACCGCCACCACGCCCGCCACGACCACCGCCGTCAGCAGCATCAGGGGCAGCAGCGTGCCCCGGCGCGACCACGCGCCCTGGAGGGTGCGGGAGCGGATCCGGGGCGCCGAGGCGCTCACGCGCTCCCCGGGCGGCGGTAGATCCGGTGCGGGTCGTCGTCGGGGTCGGCGGGTGTCGCGGGGGCGGGCGGCGCGGGTGCCGGGTGCGTGGTCGTCACGGGAGCCGTCGCCGGGACCGGGGCGACGGGCTGGATCGACTGCGGCGGGGTCTCGTGGCTGACTGCGCTCGCACCTCGACCAGCGGGGGACGTCCCGGCCGCGGGGGCGCCTTCGGCGGCACGGTGCCGGCCGACCCCGAGGTGCACCGGCTCGGTGTGGTCGACCAGCCGTCCGTCGTCGAGGGCGTGGTGGTCGTCGCAGGCGTCGACGACCGCCGGGTCGTGGGTCGCCACCACGACGACGGCACCTCGGTCCGCCTCGCGGCGCAGCTCGGCGAGGACCAGCGCGCGGTTGCCCTCGTCGAGCTCGCTGGTGGGCTCGTCGGCGAGCAGGACGGCGGCCCCGACGCAGAGCCCGCGGGCCAGGGCGACGCGCTGCATCTGGCCGCCGGAGAGCTCCTCGACCTGGCGGTCGCCGAGGTCGCCGATGTGGAAGCGGGCCAGCGCGGCGCTCGCCCGCTCGTCGGCCTCGTCGGGGTCGGTGCCGCGGGCGCGCAGTGCCACCGAGACGTTCTCGCGCGCGGACAGGATCGGCACCAGGCCGTAGACCTGCAGCACGAACGCCACCTCCGGCCGCGGGTCGCCGGTGCCGCGCCACATCGGCTCCCCGGCGTACGTCGCCTCACCGAGGGAGGGCTGCAGGAGCCCGCCCGCGATCGAGAGGAGCGTGGTCTTGCCCGAGCCCGACGGGCCCGAGAGGGCGGTCATCCGGCCGGCGCGGAAGGTCAGGTCGAGGTCGTGCAGCAGGGTGCGGGTGAGCTCGTAGCGCACACCTCGCAGCTCGAGGTCGGTCACGCGTCCTCCTCCGACTCCGCCGACCTGGACACGACGAGCCGGTCGGCGGCCTCGGGCTCGATGCGCACCAGCGTGCCCTGCGGCCACTGCTCGGCCAGGTGGGTCGGCAGGTGGACGACGCCCTCGGCGCCGATGACGACGTACTCCGCGCCGTCGCGGCCCTCCAGCCCGACCCGGCCGCCCTTCATCGTGATCGTGCGCGGGAAGGTCGCGGCGACCTCGGGCTGGTGGGTCACCACGATGATGGTCGTGCCGAGCTCGTCGCCGAGCTCGTGGACCAGGCCGATGACGGCGTCGCGGTCCTCGTGGGAGAGCTGGCTGGTCGGCTCGTCGGCCAGCAGCAGCTGCGGCCCCGTCGAGACCGCGCAGGCGAGCGCGAGGCGCTGGCGCTGCCCGCCGGACATCGTGCTGACGACCTGGTCGGCGACGCCCTCCAGGCCCACGCGGGCGAGCAGCTCGCGGTCGGGGGCGACCTCCTTGCGCTCGGCGGAGGTGAGGGCCAGACGCGCGAAGGCGATGTTCTGCCGTGCGGTGGCGTAGGGCAGCAGGTTGCGGGTGGCGCCCTGGAGCATCGTGCTGACCCGGCGGCTGCGCAGCCGCGCCAGCTCGGTCTCGGGCAGCCGCGAGATCTCGTGCTCGCCCAGGAAGATCCGGCCCGCGCTGGGGCGCTGGATGCCGCCGAGCAGGGTCAGCAGCGTCGACTTGCCCGAGCCCGAGGGCCCCAGGAACGCGACCCGTTCCCCGGGTCGGACGGAGAGGTCGACCCCCTGGAGCGCGACGACGTCGTGGCCCTCGAAGGTGCGGTACAGGTGCACGACGCCCAGGCACCGCACGCCCAGCCCGCCCCGCCTGTCCAGCTCCCCGAAGTCGACGTCGGCATCGACGACCGTCACCAGATGACCTCCTGTCCGGGGGCCAGCAGACAGCAAGGCCTGCCGCGGTCGCAACGCGGGACGCCGGTTCGTTGCGCGCTCGTGACCCGGCGTAGGTTCCCAGCCGTGGCGGGCGGGGCAGCGGCAGGACGCGGCGGGCGGCTGCGCGGGCTGACCGCGGACACCCGACCGCTGCGGGTCCCGGACTTCCGTCGCCTGTGGACCGCCAACATCATCACGGTCATCGGCGCCCAGCTCACGGTCGTCGCGGTCCCGGCCCAGATCTACGCCGACACCGGCTCCTCGGCGTACGTCGGGCTCACGGGGGTGTTCGGGCTCGTCCCGCTCGTGGTCTTCGGCCTGTACGGCGGAGCGCTGGCCGACGTTTTCGACCGCCGCTCGATCCTGGTCGTCACGACGCTCGGGCTGGTCGTGACCAGCGGACTGTTCGCGGCCCAGGCCTTCGCCGGCTCGACCAACGTGTGGCTGCTGCTGTCGCTGTTCTCGGTGCAGCAGGCCTTCTTCGCGGTCAACCAGCCCACGCGCGCCGCGCTCCTGCCCAAGCTGCTGCCCGACGAGCTGCTGCCCGCGGCCAACTCGCTCAACATGACCGTCTTCCAGGCCGGCGCCATCGCCGGGCCTCTGGTCGCCGGGATCCTCATCCCGTTCACGGGCTTCGCCTGGTTGTACGCCGCCGACACGCTCTGCCTGCTCGCGACGATCTACGCCGTGCTGCGGCTGCCGCCGCTCGCCGTCGACGGGGTCGTCGGCGGGGTGCCCGGGGTGCGCGCGGTGGTCGACGGCTTCGCCTACCTGCGCCACCAGCCGGTGCTGCTGATGTCCTTCGTCGTCGACATCATCGCGATGGTCTTCGGGATGCCGCGGGCGCTCTTCCCCGAGATCGCCAACCGTGACTTCGGCGGACCGGCCGAGGGCGGGCTGGTCTTCGCGCTGCTCTTCGCCGGCATCCCCGCCGGCGCCGTGGTCGGCGGCGTGCTCAGCGGGTGGGTGTCGCGGGTCTCGCGCCAGGGGCTGGCGGTCGTGGTCTGCATCGTGGTGTGGGGCCTGGCGATGGCCGGTTTCGGCGTCGCGGTGCTGCTGGCCGGGGCCTTCGGGGAGTCCTGGCAGCGGCTGATGCTGGTGGTCGCGCTGCTGATGCTCGTCGTCGGCGGTGCTGCCGACATGGCCTCCGCGGCGTTCCGGTCCTCGATGCTGCAGAGCGCGGCGGCCGACGCGGTCCGCGGCCGCCTGCAAGGGGTCTTCACCGTGGTCGTCGCCGGCGGCCCCCGGGTCGCCGACGTCGCGCACGGCGCCACCGCCGCAGCCGTCGGGGCCGGCGCCGCCGCGGCCGGCGGCGGAGTCCTCGTCGTGGTCGGCGTCGTCGTCGCCGCTGTCCTGGTCCCCTCGTTCGTCCGCTACCGGGTCACCACCGCCCCGACCCCCCGCTGACCCGTCGCAACTTCGGTGCTGACCCGCTGCAACTTCGGGGCCGACCCGCCGCGTCTTCGGTGCTGACCCGTCGCAACTTCGGTGCTGACCCGCCGCATCTTCGATCCTCCCGAGGACGCGACGGGTCACTCTCGAAAACGGGGCGGGTCACCCCCGAAAACAGGGCAGGTCACCCCCTAAGACGGGGCGGGTCAACGGAGACCCCGGGAGCAGCACGGAGGAACGAGGATCAGCCGGCGAGGGCGGCGGCCAGGGCGGCGCCGTACGCCGCGTTGGCCCGGACCAAGGCGATGTTGGTGGCCAGGGAGGAGCCGTCGGTGAGCTCGACGATCCGGCCGAGCAGGTAGGGCGTGGTGGCCTTGCCGGTGATGCCCAGGGCGGCCATGTCGGCCAGGGCCCGGTCGATGACCACGCCGATCTCCTCGGCGGGGATCTCGTCCTCGGCGGGGACGGGGTGGGCGATGGCGACGCCGCAGTCGAGCCCCAGGTCCCACGTGGCGCGTACGACGGCAGCCGCCTCGTCCGCGCCGTCGACCCGCATCGGCGCGGCGAAGCCGCTGGCGCGGGAGTAGAACGACGGGAACTCCTCGGCCCCCTCGACCAGCACCGGGACGCCCAGGGTCTCGAGCACCTCGAGGGTCAGCCCGATGTCGAGGATCGACTTCACCCCGGCCGAGACGACCGCGACCCGGGTGCGGGAGAGCTCGGTGAGGTCGGCGGAGACGTCCATCGAGGTCGCGGCCCCCTGGTGCACCCCGCCCAGGCCGCCGGTCACGAAGACCTCGATGCCGGCCATCGCCGCGAGCCGCATCGTGGCGGCGACGGTGGTGGCACCGTGCAGACCGCGCGCGGCGACGTACGGCAGGTCCCGCACGCTGGCCTTCACCACGTCGGGGTGCGAGGCGAGCAGCTCGAGGTCCTCGCCGGTCAGCCCGATCCGCGGGCGGCCGTCGAGCACCGCGATGGTCGCCGGCACGGCGCCGCACGAGCGGACGATCCCCTCGACCTCCAGCGCCATGGCGACGTTGTCGGGGTAGGGCATGCCGTGGCTGATGATCGTCGACTCCAGCGCCACGACCGGTCGCCCCTCGCGCAGGGCGGTGGCGACCTCGTCGGTGAGGGTCAGCATCGGGTGCGGCGTCGGACGGCTCATCGGGCCAGCATCTCCCGCAGGTCGGGGCGCACGGTGAGCGGGGAGGCCACGGTGAGCGCCGCGGCCTCCTGGGCGTACGCCGCCGCCTCGGCGTCCCCCGCACCCCCGAGGACCGCGTGGCACCACGCCGCGAGCATCGCGTCGCCCGCACCGGTGACGTCCACGACCTCCGCCTCCAGCACTCCCACGGCCACCTCCACCGGCGGCGACCCGGCCACGTGCAGGCGGGAACCGGCGGCGCCCAGCCGCTCCCACACCAGCGCGCACCCCTGGGCGTGCAGCACCGCGGCGCCGCCGAGCGCGACGAGCTCCTCGGCGTTGGGCGTGACGCAGCGCAGGTCGCGCAGCTCGGGTGCGAGCCGGGTCGCCTTCGGCACGCTCACGGGGTCGACGACGACCGGCACCCCGGCCGCGCGCGCCAGCTCCCGGGCCGCGGCGAAGGTGTCGACGCGCAGGTTGCCGTCGAGCACCAGCAGGGCGGCCGAGGCGACCAGCGCGGGCGGCACGTCGACGGGGGCGAGGTCGTCGGTCGCCGACATGTCGGCGACCCCGGCGACCAGCTCGCCGCGGTGGTCCAGCAGGGCGGTGTAGGAGCCGGTCGGCCCCGGGCGGCGCCGCACGGCCGCGACGTCGACGCCGGCCGCCGCCGTCGCCTCGAGCACCAGCGTCCCCATGGTGTCCTCGCCCACGACGCCGACCAGCGCCACGGGGGTGCCGAGGCGCGCGAGGTTCTCCGCGACGTTGCGCCCGACCCCGCCCGGGGTGAGCGTGGCGGTGCCGGGGTTGGAGGTGCCGGGCACGAGCGGGGCGCTGGTGCGGGCCTTGAGGTCGGCGTTGATGCCGCCCACCACGACGACCGGGCCGACGCCCGTCACGGGCGACCCACGAACGGCACCGAGAGCGGCCGCCGGACGTAGGGGCCCGGCGCCCAGGTGACACCCGCGGTGCCGACCTCGAAGCCCGGGTACGCCGCGAGCAGCTCCTCCAGCGCCACCCGCGCCTGCAGCCGGGCGACGGCCGCTCCGAGGCAGTGGTGGCTGCCCTGGGAGAAGCTGAGGACCTGGCTCGGCCGACGCCCCACGTCGAGCCGCTCGGCGTCGGGGCCGTAGCGCCGCGGGTCGCGGTTGCCGGCGGCGTACAGCAGCAGGACCTTGCGGCCCTCGGGGATGCGTACGCCGTGCAGCTCTACGTCGCGGGTGGCGGTGCGCGCCAACCCCTGCACGGGCGAGGTGAGCCGGAGCAGCTCCTCCACCGCCACGTCGACCGGCACCTCGCCGGAGACCAGTCGTGCGCGCTCCTCGGGGGCGTCGGCGAGCAGCTGGACGGCGCCGCCGAGCAGACCGGTGGTGGTGTCGTTGCCGCCGGTGACCATCGTGAAGACGTAGCCCAGCACCGCGACCAGCCCGTCGGGGTCGTCGGCGCGACCGGCCGCCACGAGGTGGGAGACGGTGTCCGGCCCGGGGTCGGTGCCGGGCCGCTCGCGCAACTCGCGCCGGCGCCGCTCCACGAGCGCGGCGAAGTAGGTGAGCATCTCGCCGGCCGCCTCGGCCGCGGACAGGGCGTCACCGGATCCGCCGGCGGCCACGATCGCCTCCGTCCAGCCGTCGAAGGACGCCCGGTCGGCCTCGGGCACGCCGAGGTAGTGCGCCACCACCATGCTCGGCAGCGGCTTGAAGAGCGCCTCCACGACGTCCCCGCCGTCGGCCAACGCGGGCAGCCGCTCGCGCACGAAGTCGCGCACGACCGGCTCCAGGTCGCCCACCTGGCGCGGCGTGAACCCCCGGGCCACCAGCTTGCGGAAGGCCGTGTGCGTCGGCGGGTCCTGCATGACCAGCGGTGGCTCGGCCAGGCCGAGCGCCTCCAGCTCGCCGTACGCCGTCGTCAGGCCCTGCGCGGAGGAGAAGGTCGCGGTGTCGACCGCGGCGGCGAGGACATCGGCGTGCCGGGACAGCACGTAGAAGTCGTGGTCGGGCCGGGCGTGCGGCACCACGTGGTGCACCGGGTCGTGGTCGCGCAGCGCGGCGTACTCCGCCCAGGGGTCCGCCCAGTCCTCGCCCCCCCGTTGCCGGAAGGTCACCGCCCGTGTGTCCGCCCGTCCATCCACGCGGCACACGCTGGACCACGCGACCGCCGGTGTCCAGGGTGGCGCGCACCGATGAGTCCGAATGTCGGTGGCGGTCCATAGCCTGCGCACGGCATCGTCAGGTGCCGTCAGCCGCGGACGCGGCACCCACCCCGCACATCCCCGCAGCCCCCTGCAGACCCGAGGACGCGATGACCGACATGATCAGGGCCACCGGCCTGGTGAAGAGGTACAAGGACGTCGAGGCCCTCGCCGGGCTCGACCTCGACGTGCCCGAGGGCAAGGTGCTGGCGCTCCTGGGCCCCAACGGCGCCGGCAAGACCACCGCCGTGCGCGTGCTGACCACGCTGCTCAAGCCCGACGCCGGCTCGGCCGTCGTCGCCGGCGTCGACGTGCTCGCAGACCCCGACGGGGTGCGCTCGCGCATCGGCCTGTCGGGTCAGTACGCCGCCGTCGACGAGCACCTGACCGGCTTCGAGAACCTCGAGATGGTCGGGCGCCTCTACGGCATGTCCCGCACGGCGGCCCGGGCCCGTGCCCGGGAGCTGCTGGAGCGCTTCGACCTGGCCGAGGCCGGGGACCGCCCCTCCAAGACATACTCGGGCGGCATGCGCCGCCGCCTCGACCTGGCCGGTGCGCTCGTGGCGGCCCCGCCGGTGCTGGTGCTCGACGAGCCGACCACGGGCCTGGACCCGCGCAGCCGCGTGGGCATGTGGGACGTCATCCGCGAGCTGGTGGCCTCGGGTGCGACCCTGCTGCTGACGACGCAGTACCTCGAGGAGGCCGACCGGCTCGCCGACGACATCCTCGTGATCGACCACGGCCGGGCGATCGCGCGCGGCACCGCCGACCAGCTCAAGGCCCAGACCGGCGGCGAGCGGGTGGAGGTCGTGCTGGCCCACCCCGCCGACCGCGACCGGGTCCGGCGGCTGATGGCGGAGGTCGCCACCGGCGAGATCGGGGTGGCCGAGAACGGCCGCGAGCTCACCGCCGCCGTCGACGGCGGCGTCGGGTCGCTGCGGCGGCTGCTCGAGGGCCTCGAGCGCGAGCGGGTCGAGGTCCTCGACGTCGGCCTGCGCCGACCCACCCTCGACGACGTCTTCCTGACCCTCACCGGCCACGCCAGCGAGGACGCCGCTGCCGACGCCACGACCGACCCGACCGCCGAGGTGACCCGATGACCACGCCCGCCCCCTCCTCGCCTGCCAGCCCGCTCGAGCAGGCCCGTCCCAACGGCGTCGTGCGCGCCCTCACCGACGGCTGGGTCGTCGCCAAGCGCAACCTGATCAAGATCAAGCGGGTGCCCGAGGTGCTCGTCTTCGTCCTGATCAGCCCGATCATGTTCGTGCTGCTGTTCGCCTTCGTCTTCGGCGGCGCGATCGACCCGGGCGGCGAGGTCGCCTACCGCGAGTTCCTCATCGCCGGGATCTTCGCCCAGACCGTCGTCTTCGGCGCCACCTTCACCGGCGCCGGCCTGGCCGAGGACATGCAGAAGGGCATCATCGACCGCTTCCGGTCGCTGCCGATGTCGCCGGCCGCGGTGCTCGTCGGCCGCACGACCTCCGACGTCGTCTACAACGTGCTGAGCCTGATCATCATGGCGCTGACCGGCCTGGCCGTCGGCTGGCGCATCCGCGAGGGCGTCGTCGACGCGATCCTCGGCTTCGGGCTGCTGCTGCTCTTCGCGTACGCCGTCAGCTGGGTCATGGCCTGGGTCGGCCTGATGGTCCCGAGCGTCGAGGTCATCAACAACGCCTCGTTCATCGTGATCATGCCGCTGACGTTCGTCTCCAACGCCTTCGTGCCGCTGGAGTCCTTCAGCGGGTTCCTGCGCACGCTGGTGGAGTGGAACCCGGTCTCCGCGCTCACGCAGGCCAGCCGCGAGCTCTTCGGCAACATCGATCCGAGCATCCCCGCACCCGACGCCTGGCCCCAGCAGAACGCCGAGATCTACACCCTCATCTGGGTCGCGATCATCCTGCTGGTCTTCGTGCCGCTCTCGGTCCGGCAGTACCGCCTCTCGGCCGGCAAGGCCTGAGCCCGCCGGTCCCGCGGGACGTCATACGGACGGGAGGTCGGTTCCTCCCCTCCGTATGACGTCCCAGGCAGCGCGGGCAGGACCCAGCAGAGGCCTCAGCCCGCGGGCGGCACGTCGTGGATCGGCTCCTTGGGCAGCTTCTTCAGCTTGCGGCTGCGCTTGCGACGGCTGGGGATCATCGAGCGCATCTCCTCGAGCTTGCCGAAGCAGAGCAGCCGGTCGCCGGCCTCGAGGACGTGCTGGGCGTTGGGGTTGGGGATGACCTGGGTGCCGCGGTGCAGGGTCAGCGCACTGATGTCCTTCTCCCGCAGGCTCGACTGCCCGAGCGTCTTGCCCACGAGGTCGGAGGCCTCACCGACCTGGATCTCGGCGACGCCGTACCCCGTCGAGACGGTCAGCCGCTGCCGCACGTCGATCTCGGGGAAGGCGACCTGGTTGTCGATGTAGTCGATGATCGCGCCGGCGACATCGAGCTTGGTGGCGGTCTCGATCCCCTCCAGGCCCGGGGAGGAGTTGACCTCCATCACCAGCGGACCGTCGTTGCCCTCGAGCATGTCGACGCCCGCGACCCGCAGGCCCATGATCTGGGCCGACCGCACGGCCGCGCGCTCGAAGGCCGGGTCGAGGTCGACCGGCTCCACGGACCCGCCGCGGTGCACGTTGGAGCGGAACTCGTCGCCCTGCGCGACCCGGCGCATCGCCGCCACGACCCGGTCTCCGACGACCAGGGCGCGGATGTCGCGGCCCTTGGACTCCTTGACGAAGCGCTGGATCAGCACGTTCTGCCGGGTCGACTGCAGCGTCTCGATGATCGCCTCGGCGACCTTGATGTCCGGGGCGAGGATGACGCCGATGCCCTGGGTGCCCTCGAGCAGCTTGATGACGACCGGCGCCCCGCCGACCCGCTCGATCGCGGGGATCACGTCGCCGCGACCCTGGACGAAGGTCGTGGCCGGCATCCCGATCTGGTGGCGGGACAGGATCTGGGTCGCGCGGAGCTTGTCGCGGCTGTTGGCGATGCCCCACGAGGTGTTGGGCGTGTAGACGTCCATCTGCTCGAACTGCCGCACCACCGCGGTGCCGAAGTAGGTGATGGAGTTGCCGATCCTCGGCAGGATCGCGTCGTAGTGCGAGAGCTGCTTGCCGCGGAACTGCAGGTCCGGCTCGTCACCCGACAGGTCGATGCCGAAGCGCAGGGTGTTGAGCACCTTGACCGTGTGCCCACGGTCCAGCGCGGCGGTGCGCAGGCGCTGCGTACTGTACGAGCGGGGTGCGCGGGAGAGGATCGCTAGCTTCATGACCACCCGAGTCTGGAGGAAGGAGAGTCGAGGACGTGCCTGACGACCTGCCCGCCCCCGACCCTTCCTACACCCTCGCGGGGTGGCGTGAGTGGGTGAGCCTGCCCGGCGTGGGAGTCCCGTGGATCAAGGCCAAGCTCGACACCGGCGCCCGCAGCTCGGCGATCCACGCCTTCGACCTGAGCGAGGAGCGGGTCGGCGGCGAGCGCTGGGTCTCCTTCTCCGTCCACCCCTGGCAGGCCACCGACGAGGACGCCGTCGCCGCCCAGTGCCCGGTCATCGACGTGCGCGAGGTGCGCTCCTCCTCCGGCCACGCCGAGGAGCGGCTGGTCGTGCCGATGGACGTCACGCTCATGGGCCGCACCATCTCCTGCGAGATGACGCTGTCGCGGCGTGACGAGATGGGCTTCCGGATGCTCGTGGGGCGCGAGGCGCTGAGGCAGGGGTACGCCGTCGACCCGGGACGGTCCTACCTCGGGCCGCGCCCGCCCGTCGCCGTACGTCGCCGCAACCGCGGGCGCTGAGCCGCACCTGCCCGGACGACCCGGCCTGGACGACCCGGCCCGACCACCCGGCCGGTCGCCCTAGGCTGCCCCCGTGCCCCGCGACTCCTTCGAGATCGGTCCCGTGCGGGTCCGTGCGGGTCGCAAGCAGGCACTGGCCCTGCCCATCACCCGGCTCGTGACCGGCGCCGACGTCGACCTCCCGGTCCGCGTCGTGCACGGCCGCCAGGAGGGCCCGACGGTCTGGATCGATGCGGCCATCCACGGCGACGAGGCCGTCGGGGTGGAGGTCATCCGGCAGGTGCTGGCCGACCTGGACGCCAAGAAGCTGCGCGGCACGGTGATCGCGATGCCCATCGTCAACGTGCTCGGCTTCATGAACGGCGACCGCTACCTGCCGGACCGCCGCGACCTCAACCGCTCCTTCCCCGGCTCCAAGCGCGGGTCGCTGGCCGCCCGGATCGCCCACCTCGTGATGACCGAGGTGGTCGCCAAGTGCGAGGTCGGCATCGACCTGCACACCGGCTCGGACCGCCGCACCAACCTCCCGCAGATCCGCGCCGACCTCGAGGACGAGCGCACCCGCGAGCTGTCCCTGGCGTTCGGCGCCCCGGTGATGCTGCACGCCCGCCTGCGCGACGGCTCGCTCCGCGCGGCGGCGCGGGAGGCCGGCGCGAAGGTGCTGCTCTACGAGGCAGGCGAGGCGTGGCGGATGGACGGCTGGGCGGTCGACGCCGGTGTCCTCGGCGTACGCCGGGTGCTGGCCCACCTCGGGATGATCGACCCGCTCGAGGACGACTCACCCCCCGCGACGCTGGAGTCGTGGCGCTCGGGCTGGGTCCGGGCGCGCGGCACCGGGATGCTGCACCTGGAGGCCGAGCTCGGCCAGCGGGTGACCCGCGGCCAGCGGCTCGGCGGCCTCTTCGACTCCTTCGGCAAGCGTGTGCGGCTGGTGCACGCCGACCGCGACGGCATCGTGATCGGTCGCACCGAGGCGCCCCTGGTCAGCTCCGGCGACGCGGTCGTCCACCTCGCCGAGGTGCTCGAGCTCGGGGCCAGGGCCGAGGCCGTCGCCACCGAGCCCGAGCCGGACACGGTCGAGGAGACCGACGAGTCCTGAGCGGCGGGGGGTCAGGCCGCCCCGCGCTGGCCGAGGGCGACCGGCTCGGCCACCGCGCCGAGCGCGGTGACCGACGCCATCGACGACCCGCTGCCCAGCTCGAACTGACCCACCAGCCGCTGCAGCTCGGTCGCCATCCTGGCCAGCTCGGCGGCCGCCTCGCTGGTGGATCCCGCGGCCGCGGTGGTGTCCTCAGCTGCCGCGGCGACCCCGGTGACGGTGCGGGAGATCTCGGCCGAGCCGTGGGCCGCGTCGGCGACCCGGCGGGCGATCTCGGCGGCGGTCGCGGTCTGCTCCTCCACGGCCGAGGCGATGGTGGTCTGGGTGTCGTGGATCCGCACGATGATCTCGCTGATCTGCGCGATCGCCTCGACCGCGGCCGTGGTGTCGGCCTGGATCGTCTCGATCCGCAGCACGATGTCCTCGGTGGCGCGCGCGGTCTCCTGGGCGAGCTCGCGCACCTCGTTGGCGACCACCGCGAAACCCTTGCCGGCCTCCCCAGCGCGGGCGGCCTCGATGGTGGCGTTGAGGGCGAGCAGGTTGGTCTGCGCCGCGATCGAGCTGATCGCCTTGACCACGCTGCCGACCTGCGCGCTCGACTCGCCGAGCTTGACCATCGTGCGGTCGGCGTCGCCGACCACCTCGACGGCCCGGGAGGCGACCTCGGCGGCGCGGGTGGCGTTCTGGGCGATCTCGCCGATCGAGGCGGTCATCTCCTCGGTGCCGGTGGCCACCGATTGCAGGTGCTGGGAGACCTCCGCGCCGGCCTCGTCGACGACGCCGGCCTGGGTGGCGGAGGCGCGGGCCGAGGCGGTCATCTGCGTGGCCACCGCCGAGAGCTCCTGGGAGGCCGAGGCCAGGGAGTGGGAGCTGCCGTCGATGGAGCGCAGCGCGTCGCCGAGCCGGTCCAGGGTCGCGTCGAGCGCGGCGCCCATCCGCCCGGTCTCGTCGCGCGAGGTGAGCCCGAGCCGCTGGTCGAGGCGGCCCTGCGCGACCTGCTCCAGCACCGCCACGGTCCGGCGCAGCGGGCGGGTGATGCCGCGGGCGACCCACGCTGCGACGAGCACGGCGAGCAGCAGTCCGGCGATGAGGGCGATCCACACCTGCCGGCGCATGTCGGACTGCAGTGCCGCCACGTCGACCCGGTGGGCGGAGACCTCGGCGTCGATGTCGCTGCGCAGGCCGTCGAGGAGGTCGTCGAGCACGCTGTTGGCGGCGGCGACCTCGCCCTGGCGCTCCAGCGCGCGCTGGGGGGCGGCCACCGCCAGGTCGACGTACGACGACAGGGTCGCGGTGTACTCACCCAGCGCGGTGCGCAGGCCGGGGAGCTGGTCGCTGATCGACCCGGGCAGCTCGCGCGCCTCCACCTCCGCCAGCACCTCCTCGGCGCTGGCGATGTCGTCAACGGTGTCCTGGCGCACCACGTCGAGGTCGGTCTCCACGAGCGCGCGGTAGGCGTCGGCCTTGATCTCGCTGTTGCGGTTGTCAAGGTGGTACAGCTTGGCCGAGGCGCGCTCGAGCTCCAGGGCGTGGCGGGTCTCGGTCTCGACGCGGCTCGAGCTGTGCAGCGCCGTGGCCGTCACCAGCGCCGCGGGCAGCAGCGCGACGCCGGTGAGCAGCGCCATCCGCGTGCCGATGCCGAGGTCCTGCATCCGTGCGGACGGTCGAGCGGTGGACGCCATGGCGTTCTCCTCCGTGAGGGCGCGGTCTGGTGTGCCCGCTCCCATCGACGCGGAGCGGCGTCACCTGAGCGTGTCTGTGGAAGGTGTGTGGAAGATCTAGTCGCCCCGGCGCGTCGATCGGTCGCCCCCGCCGGGTGTAACCCGTTCCAGTTCCCGGCGTTGACGTGGTGTGACGCCCGACACCCCCACGACGGACCTGCCCTGGCCCAGCCGCCGCGGGCTGCTCGCCGGCGCCGCCCTGGGCGCAGTGGCCCTGGTCGCCCTGCCCGGCCTGCCGACCGTGGCCGTCCCGGTCGGTCGCGACCGCAACCGCTTCCTCTCGGAGGAGCAGCTGGCCACGCTCGCCGCCGTGGTGGACCGCGTCGTCCCGGGCGAGGACGGCACGCCCGGAGCGCTCGAGGTGGGCGCGCACGAGAGCATCGACGCCCTGCTCGGCGCGTTCCGCACCGACCCGCCGCGCATCTACGCCGGCGGTCCGTTCTCCGACCGCGCCGGCTCGCGGGTCAACCACTTCGAGCGGTTCCTGCCGCTGGACGCCTACGAGCAGAGGGCCTGGAAGGGCAAGGTCCGCCGGTTCCAGGAGACCTACACCGCGGGTCTGGACGCCCTGGCCGCCTCGACGCCGGGCTTCGCCATGTTGCCCGGCCCCGCCCGCGACCTGGTCCTGCAGTCGAGCCAGGACCCCGCGGTCACCGCGATGATGGGCCTCGCCGTCACCCACGCCTTCGAGGGCACCTGGGGCGCGCCGGAGTACGGCGGGAACCGCGACACCTTGGGGTGGCAGGCGATCGGCTTCGAGGGCGACCGCCAGCCCCGCGGCTACACCGAGGACGAGGTGCTGAACCCCCCGATGGAGCCGCTGCCGGTGCTCGACGTGACCGGCGCGCTGGCGGCGTACGGGCCGGCGCTGGCGCTGGCCACCTCCGAAGCCTCCATGGGGCTGCTGGCCCTGGCCGACGGCGACGCACGGGTGCTCGCCGACCGGGTGCAGGCCCTCCTCGGCAACGCCGCCGGCGTGCTGGACGACGTCGCCGCAGGCGTGCGCGACGGCGCCCCGGGCGGTGCGCTGGCGGAGCTGCTCGACGGGCTCCTGGGCGGCCGCGGCGCGACGGAGGCCCGGCGATGAGCCGCGAGGCGGTGGTGGTCGGGTCCGGCGCGGCCGGGTCCGTGGCGGCGTGGGAGCTGGCCCGGCAGGGCTGGGACGTGACCGTGCTGGAGCGCGGCCGCAACCTGCGCCCGGGCTTCGGTCGGCGCGAGAGCGGCGACCTCGGCACGACGTACGGCTCCGACGAGGTCAAGGGCTACCGCGGCTTCGGCTTCCCCGACGGCGACCTCGAGCCCTACACGACGCGCACCCAGGCCGAGGCGGCCTCCGGCGTGGCCCGCTCCGCGCAGGGAGCCCTCGGCCAGCTCGGCGCGGCCGTCGGCGGCACGACGCTGCACTACAACGCCAAGACCCCGCGCTTCTGGAAGCAGGACTTCAGCCTGCTCTCCGACATGGGTCCGATCGACGGCGCCCAGGTCGCGGACTGGCCGATCGGCTACGACGACCTCAGCCCGTTCTACGACACCGTCGAGCAGCGGCTCGGCGTGCAGGGCGACCGCTCGGCGATGCCCGCGCGCACGCTCGAGCAATCGCCGCGCCGGCGCGACTTCCCGATGCCCCCCAACCCCACGGGGTACGCCGCCAGCCTGCTCGCCGAGGGCGCCCGGCTGGTCGGGATGGAGCCCTACCCCTACCCCGCCGCCGTGAACTCGGTGGAGCGTGACGGCCGACCGGCCTGCAACTCGTGCGGGCTGTGCTCCGGTTTCGGCTGCCCCACGAACGCGCGCGGCGACGCGCTGGTCTCGTTCCTCAACCCCGCCGTCCGGACCGGGCGCGTGCGGGTCATCGACCGCGCGTTCGTCGATCGGGTCGAGACGACCCGCGACGGGCGGCGGGCGCGGGCCGTGCGCTACCGCGACGTGCGCGGCAGGGTCCACCGCGTCCCGGCGCAGACCGTCGTGCTGGCCGGCAGCCCGATCAACACCGCCCGGCTGCTGCTGATGTCGGCCAGCCGCGCGCACCCCGGCGGCCTCGGCAACCGCTCGGACCAGGTCGGGCGGAACATGATGTTCCACAACTTCACGATCGTGGCCGCAGCCTTCCCCTACGACGTGCACCCGCTGCGCGCGCAGTCCACGACCCTGCAGATCGACGACCTGGTGGGACCGTTCACCGGCCCCGAGGTGCAGGCGCTCGGTGTCCCCTACGTCACCGGCGGGATTATCCAGCTGGGCTCCGGCGGGCCGCCGATCAACGGCGCCCAGCTGCTGGCGGGCTTCGCCGGCTACGGCCTGGCCCACAAGGCGGCGATGCGGGTCGGGCCCCACTCGGGCGTCGCCGGCTCCCAGCTGGTGCACCAGGACCTCCCCCAGGCCGACAACCGGGTCGACCTGGACCCCGACGTGCGCGACTTCCTCGGCAACCCCGCGGCGCGCATCACCTACTCCCCGCACCGCCACGAGCAGGCCGCGGCCGCCCTGCTGGGCGCGCGGATGCTGCTGGCGCACCAGGCGGCGCCGCAGTCGCTGGCGGCGATCGCGCTGCCGTTCCCGATCCTCAGCGACGGCATCACCTACACCGCGCACCTCGCCGGCACCGCCCGGATGGGCACCGACCCGCGCACCTCGGTGACCACCGCGTCGGGCCGGCTCCACGACGTCGACAACGTCTTCGTCGCCGACGCCTCGACCTTCCCGACCTTCCCCGGCTTCAACCCGACCCTGACCGTCATGGCCAACGCGCTGCGCATCGCCCGCGGCATCGCCGACGGCTCGGCGGTCTGAGCTGCTGCGCACCCCGAGACGACGGAGAGACCGATGTGCACCGAGACGTCCTGCTCAGCCGGCAGCCCGACCAGGACCGGACTGGGCCGCCGCGCCCTGCTCGGGGCCGCCCTCGCCACCCCGGCCGCGCTCCTCGCCCCGCCTGCGGTGGCTCGCACCGCTGAGACGCAGGCCGCGTCGCTGCCGCGCCTGCTGGTCTTCACGCGCACCACGGGCTTCCGGCACGCCTCGATCGAGACGGCCGTCTCGACCATCCAGGGCATGCTCGCAGCGCGGGGAATCGGCGTCGACGCCACCGAGGACCCGACGGTCTTCTCGCGACGCTCGCTGGCGGCGTACGACGCCGTGGCGTTCGTCAACACCACCGGTGACGTCCTGGAGGGGACCCAACGGACCGCGCTCGAGCGGTTCGTCCGCAGCGGCGGCGGCTGGGCCGGGGTGCACTCGGCGGCGGACACGGAGTACTCCAACGACTTCTACACCGAGCTGCTCGCCGGCGGCAGGTTCCTCGCGCACCCGCTCCAGCAGCCGGGCCTGATCGTCCGCGAGGACGAGCAGCACCGCTCCACGAAGCACCTCGGCGAGACCTGGCTGGTGCCCTTCGAGGAGTTCTACTCCTTCACCAGCTCGGTGCGAGGGCGGTCGCGGGTCCTGCTGTCGATCGACGAGTCGACCTACCTGCAGGACCCCAACACCTCGAACCTGCCGACCGGCCCGGAGAACCCGCTGCCGACCTTCCCGGGTGTCTCCGGGGTGATGGGCGACCACCCGATGGCCTGGACCCACCGGGTCGGGCGGGGTCGCTCCTGGTACACCGCGCTCGGCCACGAGATCGGGATGTACTACCTGCCGCAGTTCACCGACCACCTGCTCGGCGGGCTGCTGACCGTGCTGCGCCACGGCGTCCGGAACCGTCGCTGAGTCGGCCCTAGCGATCCCCTCCGGCGGCGACGTCGAGGAAGAACAGCACCTTCTGCAGGGCGTCCTCGTGGGTGTCCATCTCGAACGACACGCTGTGCCCGGACCACTTGAAGGCGATCGACACCCCGGTCACCCGCACCTCCTCGACCTGCGCCCACGGCACGAACGCCACCGAGAAGGCCGCCGTGGCCTCGGCCTCGTCCTCGCCGGCGAAGCTGACGTGCACCAGCGCCTCCGGTCGGGCCGCGACCAGCACGCGCGGCCGTCCGCCGACGATCCGCAGCACGTGTGGGTGGGACCGGCCACCGCTGCTCTTCACCACGCGCCGCAGCGACTCCGGCACGGACGGGTCGTTGATGTCGGCGAGCCGACCGGGCCCGTTGTGCGCGGGGGGCTCGTCGGCGCGGCGGTTGAACCTGCTCACGGGTGACACTGTGCCGCCTCCCGGCGCCGGCCGCCCGCCCTTCGGCACGATGCGCCCCGCGGGTCGAGGAGCAGTCGCCCACCGCTGGTCGAGGTGCGAGCGCAGCGAGCCGCGAGACCCCGGGCCGAGCTCGACGCGATCAGCCGATCACGAGCAGCAGCACCACGACGTACGTCGCCGCCAGCGCTGCCAGCGCCGCCCGAGGACCTACGGGCAGCCGGTACCGCACGAGCACCGCGGCGACCAGCCCCGGGCCGAGCAGCAGCAGGAACCCCCGGCTCCAGGTCGGCAGCGCGGCGTTGAGCCCCAGCAGCGCCGCGGTCACCAGGGCCAGGGTCCCGACCAGGAGGCCGGTGGCCTGCTGGGTGTCGATCGCGCGCCGTCGGTCCAGCGCGACGCACTCCGGCGGCGGCAGGTCCATGGCGTCCCGCTGCAGCGGCGCGCCGGCCTGGCTCGGGCTGGGGTCCTGGTCCTCGGGGTGGGGCATGGCGGTCCTCGACGGGTGGTCGCCGCGTACGGCGGGGAGGTCGTTGCCGCTCCCATCGGCCGCCCCGGGGCGGACTGGTGGCAAATCGCTGCGTCGACCCTGCCGGTCTGGGCCGGCGCCGGCCGTCCGTGCGGGGCCGGTCCGGCGCCGCTCAGGACCGGAGTGCCGGCGACGCGCCTGACACGCCAGCCGCACTCCGGTCGGCGCCGACGAGCCGCACCTCCGCGCGGTCCGGCTCGTCGCCCACGACCAGGCACGTGTCGAGATGCAGCGAAGGTTGACGGTCGTCCCGAAGGCAACTTTGGCGAGATTGCCGCCGCGGCCATAGTCAGTCAAAGTGTGAGGACGAGGGACTTGCGTGGGCGGGGACCTCAGGCGCGTGACGTGACTGCCGGTAGCGATGCGACCCGAGCCTCGTCCTTGCGGGCGCGCACATCCTTGCGGGCCACGTACGGCGCCGTACTGTTCGGACGATCGGCGGCTCAGTGTCTGCGGTGGGGCGTGATCGCGGCCTCGGCGCCGGTGACGCCGACCGTGACGGTTCTCGACACCCTGTCGCTCCCGTGCCGGCATCGAGTGCAGGCCCGCAACTGTCGGTCCAGGTTGGTGAATTCCTCGGTGACCGGGTGCCGGTGTGTTCCTCCGGCCAGGACCACCGGGATCTCGCGTCCCATCAGGGCGGCATGCTGTCGGCGTTGTTCCCAGATCCCGGCGTGTGCCGCATCGACGGATCCGTGGTGGGGTGCAGTCATGACGGACAGGTGCTCCCACGGAATGAGGGTGCCCGCGAGACCTCCTTGCCCGCGGGCCGACTCTGCCGAGCTGTCGCTGCAGATCAGCGCGCCCCACGGCTTGCAGGCATCCGGTTCCCACTCGGTGTTCAACCAGTAGTCCGGCCATTCGCGATGTAGCCAAGCCAGCTCGCGACAGCAGTCTGGTGAGCCGCTGGCCCACAAGAAGGGCATGAGCGCACGGCGGTTCTGGGCCGTGAGCCTTGCCAATAGGTAGAACGAGGTCGCGGGCTCCTCGACGCGACAGCGTCGAACGATGACCTCGACGGCGTTCACGATCGTCGCCGTGCCCCGATCACCACTTGTCAGCCACGGCTGGACCTCTTCGGACACGTGGTCGGTCGAGAAATAGCGAACCCGTACGCCGCGTGCTCGCGCAGCCGAGATGGCGAGCGCGATCCGGGAACTCTTGCGGACGGTGTCGACGGCGACTTCCTCTGCTTCTTCGGGCGAGGGCACCGGTGGCCAGTCGACGTTCTTGTCGCGCTCCTGCTCGATCACTGCTGTGATGGCCTCGATCAGGGCGTCGGATCGCTGATCGAGCCGGAGCACGCTCGCGCTCCGTTGATGCTCCCCGATGTGCTCCTGCTCCGGTGATCGCCGATCCGGCTCGTCGATGTCGCGCACCGTTACGGCTACCGAATCTGGCCAGGTGTCGCCATGCTCGGCAGCGCGGCCCATGGTCCTGATCTGCTCAACGGTGATCAGGGGGCCATCGACAGGTCCCGAGCGGGCGGTCAAGGCTTCGGCGGCTTCGACCAGCAGCCCCCACTCCTGCGGCACCCACAGCTGCTCGAGGCTGTGGAGGCTGGTGCTGAAGAACCGGTCGATACCGCCGATGTGGTCGCGATCCGAGTGGGTCAGAACGAGTACGTGGGGGTCGAACTCGGCGGCGAGCTTCGGTGCGCCGCCTCCCGCATATCCGAGATCGACCACGACGCGGCGAGGCACGGCCCAAGCACGTCCCCAGTGACAGCAGCACGACGTCCGCGCGACGCTGCTCCACAGGTGGGACTCGCCGACGCCCTTGCCTTGGCGCGCAGGCGCGGTGTCGCCCACGCACACGAGTGTGGTCACACGTCCACCCTTCGCCTCGGACTC
Organism: Actinomycetota bacterium; assembly: GCA_009701885.1. GTDB lineage: Bacteria > Actinomycetota > Actinomycetes > Propionibacteriales > Nocardioidaceae > Nocardioides. The sequence goes on along the minus strand of WLJH01000005.1, from coordinate 99,439 downwards.
ATGGTGCCCCCGACGATCATCGCGAACGAGATCACCGAGGTCATGCTCTCTCCGCCGCAGCCGAGGACGGCGCGACGGCGGCTGATGGCCGTCGAGTAGGGGCGCCGGGATCTGGCGCCAGGCTCATCCAGATCTTCCGGATCCGGTCGGCGTTGATGATGACGAAATCCGCGCCGGGCTCCCATGCCTCGCCGCCGGCGGTGACCTTCGGATTCATCACCGCTATGTCGCGAGGATGGTCGCCGTCGATCGTCGTGTAGGCGTGGAGAACGCCCTCCACACGCCTGTCGTCCTCAAGCTCGACGATCACGTAGGGCAGATGCCCCTTCCGCCGCTGACCCAGCGTGGCATGCCACACGTTCGGCGCAAACGAGTCCCCCCGCAGGCGATTGGTGAGAGCAGCTCCCGCCCACGCGAGCAGGAGTGCCAGCACTCCAACGAGCGCGAGCAGGCCAACCGAGCGGCGAAGGTAGGCGGGCTCGTGGAGGGAGGTGTGCCTCAGGGTCTCCGCGACGAAGGCCGGGCAGATCAGGATCACGCCTCCCAGAGCGGTGCCCGTTGTCGCGAGACCGACCGCCAACACCTCTAGGAATTCACTGAACTCGCTGTGGTGGCGCGGGCGACGAGCACTCTCCGTGAGCCGGAGATAGAGGTAGCCAGGAACCAACGCGACGAGAACGAGCGCCGCGAACGAGCTTGCTGCGGGCACCTACTCGTCGGCCGAGTCCGTCGCCGTGGAGCTCGGCGGCGGCGGACCGTCGAGGTTCATCATCGGCCGGTCGAACTGATCCGAGGGCACCAGGCCCACGACAGCGGCTGACCCGGTCAGACTCTTCTCGCTGTGCTCGATGACCGGCTCGGGCGCCGTCGGCTGCGGCGTCTCTTTGTTCTCTGACATGGCCTCATCCTCCCAGTGATGTCTAGCGCGGCGAGCCCTCCGCGGCTCTTCGCCGAGCAGACGGGCTCACGATGTCTGTCGACGACCGTCTTGACGATGGGGCACTTCGCATCCTGCGCGTCGCATCGCCCGACGAGGTGTGCGGCCGGGCGATGCGACATCGGTCAAGCCGCGATCAGCAGCCAGCCACGACGGACGGAATCCTGGTAATGATCACGAAGCTCACGCTGTGCGAGCTCCTCCAGATCGTGCGGCAGGACGCAACCACCACTACCGGGTCCGAAACCTGGGCTGGCGTCAGGAAGGCACCTCAGGTTGGGGTGGACCTCACGAGGTACCTGAATGCAGACCTCCTGCTAGTGGCCATGTCGGCAGATCGCGGGGGCCGTTTCTTTTTTCTGCTTCGCCCGGACTCATTCGGTCTCCCGTGCCGATTCGCCCGTCCCGCGCCGATTGCTCGAGACCGGCTGGCCCTCGACCTTGAGATCGAGCGTGAGGATGCCGTCCTCCACCTGCGGCACCCAACGCTTCGCCTCGGTCGTGTCCAAGCCGATGTACCGAGTGAACAGGCTGCCGGCCACCCAGAGCGATGTGGGCGCCGGTGGTCGTGCTGAATGCCCGAACCGGGATGTGTCGGCTCAAGGCACCCGAGCGAGGTCTCCGCACTGGGAGGAGCAACCGGGGATCCGGCGCGCCGCCGTCCCAGCTCAACACTCCGGCGTTTCCCGCGGTCCGGAAGGTCCACGCCGTACCGGTTGGCCTGGGGGCTGACCATCGCCAGTCGCCGCCACTAGAATCACGCAAGGCGATTCCCTCGCTTTCAAGCGTCCATCGGGAGTCGTTCAGGGGCGTGCCCGTTGCTGCGGGTGGGCCCCATCCCATCTCTGGGGAGGGCGCTTCTCACCTCTGTCGACTCGCTTGAGAGTAGGCCCGCCAATGGCATTGCGGCAAGGGATCGACCGCCCATTTACCGGCATGCGTCAGGCTCTATGAGTTCTATTATTTCTGTTCCTTGGCCGCCAAATGTGCGCCTGGGGTGCACAATTACCGCCCGGTCGCGCTCGTCCTAGCCGTCTGGCGCCGCCGACGCAGGGGACCAAACCATGCAGAGCACCCAAGCCAGAATGGAGTCGCCCGTGGCAGACGGAGTTACAAATGTGCACGCCGAGGTGGAGATGGCCGCTGGCCGAGCTTGCGACAACCCTGACTGCCCCGCTCGCATCCACTGGTCGGGCCAGCGTGGGAGGCCCCAACTCTTCTGCTCCGCCGCATGCCGGAAGCGCGCGATCAGTGCCGCCGGGCGCCTTGAGCACCAGGTCGACCAACTCAAGGGACGGTTGTATGAATCCGCAGTGACCTACCGCGAAGTGCGCGCCCTCCGCGCAGCGCTCTCCCGCGTGCAATGGCTCCTGAGCTCCTACCCCGAGTCGACCAGGCGGACCAGAGACCCTGTCCGGCCAGCCGACTCCTGACGACATTGCCCCCGTCGCCCTTCGCCGGTCCGACAGCGAAGTGCCGGACCGGCCGCGTAATCTCACGACGAACGCGGCACCGCCGAATGAGAGGGGCCCGTCGACCACCACAGGAGATTCGTGAGCACCCTCGGCAACTTCGTCTGGTCGATCGCCGACCAGCTTCGCGGCGTCTACAAGCCCCATCAGTACGGCGACGTGATCCTGCCGATGACGATCCTGCGGCGACTGGACTGCGTCCTTGAGCCGACCCGCGACCAGGTCCGCCAGATCGCCGAAGCCGAGTCGCGTGAGGAACTGCGCGACGTCAAGATCAAGCGCACCACTGGCCTGGGCTTCTACAACACCAGCCCATGGGACTTCGCCCGACTCGTGGGCGACCCCGACGGCCTGGCCGCGAACCTGACGGACTACATCGCGGGATTCTCCAAGAACATCGACGTCTTCGAGCGGTTCCGGTTCGACCACCAGATCGCCACCCTGTCGGAGAAGAACCGGCTGCTCATCGTCGTCCAGAAGTTCGCTGAGGTCGACCTGCATCCGAGCTCCGTCAGCAACGCGGAGATGGGCGACCTCTTCGAGGAGTTGATCCGCAAGTTCGCTGAGGCCTCCAACGAGACCGCCGGTGAGCACTTCACACCACGCGACGCGATCCGGCTGATGGTGGATCTGCTGTTCGCGGGCGACGACCAGGCGCTGGTCGAGAAGGGGGCGGTCCGCACGGTCTACGACCCGACAGCGGGCACTGGCGGGATGCTCTCGGTCGCCGAGGAGCATCTGGTAGGTACTCCCGAACACCCCGGCCTGAACCCCGACGCTCGACTGCGTCTCTACGGCCAGGAGATCAACGACCAGTCCTACGCGATCTGCAAGTCCGACATGATCGCCAAGGGCCAGGACGCCTCCAACATCCAGCTCGGCGACACCCTCGCCGAGGACAAGTTCGCCGGCACCACCTTCGACTATTGCCTGTCCAACCCGCCCTACGGCGTGGACTGGAAGGCGTCCGAGAAGGCGGTTAAGGACGAGGTCGCCCGGGCCGGCGAACGGTCGCGCTTTCCTGGCGGACTCCCCTCGATCAGCGACGGCCAGATGCTCTTCCTCCAGCACCTCGCCACCAAGATGCGGCCCGTCCACGACGGCGGCGGCCGCGCCGGCATCGTCCTCAACGGCTCTCCGCTGTTCACCGGCGCCGCCGAGTCCGGCCCGTCGCAGATCCGCCGCTGGTTGCTGGAGAACGACTTGGTCGACGCGATCGTCGCCCTGCCGACCAACATGTTCTACAACACCGGGATCGCCACCTACGTCTGGATCCTCGACAACGCCAAGCCCGCCGAGCGGATCGGCAGGGTCCAGCTCATCGACGGCACCGGGTTCTACTCCAAGATGCGGAAGAACCTCGGCAACAAGTCCCGCGAGATCACGGCCGCCGATCGGGAACAGATCGTCAAGCTCTACGCCGCCTACGACGAGACCGAGCACTCCAAGATCTTCCCCACCGACACCTTCGGCTACTGGACCATCACCCTCGAACGGCCACTCCTTGACGAGCAGGGTGAGGTCGTCCGCGACCGCAAAGGCAACCCGAAGCCCGACCCGAAACGCCGCGACACCGAGAACGTCCCGTTCACCTACGCGGGCAACGACGTCGGCGACGCTGGCCGCGACGCCACGATCAAGGCGTACCTCGAGGCCGAGGTGCTCCCGCACGTCCCCGACGCCTGGGTTGATGAGAAGAGGACGAAGGTCGGCTACGAGATCCCCTTCACGCGTCACTTCTACAAGTACGTCGCGCCACGGCCGCTCGAGGAGATCGACGCCGACCTCAACCAACTTGTCTCTGAGATCCTGGAGCTGCTGCACGAGGTCGAAAAGTGAGTCCATCGCGACCAGCCGGTTGGCGAGAGACGACGATTCGGCGGGTTCTGCGGCGGCTCGATCGGCCCGCACAGGCGGACCTTGGCGTCATCACGGCGTACAGGGACGGCACTGTCACGCTGCGCTCGAACCGTCGAGAGGACGGCTACACGTTCTCCGACACCGAGAACGGCTACCAAGAGGTGAGGCCAGGAGACCTGGTCTTCCATGCTCTCGATGGCTTCGCCGGAGCCGTCGGAGTGTCGGACAGCCACGGAAACGGGTCCCCCGTGTATCACGTGTGCGAGGCGATCGACGGCTGTCACCCGGAGTTCTTCGCCCACCTGCTTCGCCATCTCGGCACCTCTGGCTTTCTCACTACTCAGGCACCGAGTGTGCGCGAGCGCAGCGTCGACTTCCGAAACTGGAGTACCTTCGCCCGCGTCCCCGTGGTCCTTCCACCTCCCGACGAACAACGCGCCATTGCCGACTACCTCGACCGCGAGACCGCCCAGATCGACACACTCATCGCCAAGCAGGAGCAACTGGTCGCGACCCTTCGGGAGCGAAGGAAGTCACTCATCACGCGAGCGGTCACCGTCGGGATCGACCCATCTGCAAAGCTTCGTGACAGCGGGGATCCGACGTTAGGCATGGTGCCGACGCACTGGACGATCAAGGCGATCCGTCGTTGGTTCTTAAGCCTGGATGGACGACGAGTTCCTCTGAGTTCGGAAGAGCGTGACGACCGCCGAGGCCCATACGAGTACTTCGGCGCTTCGGGAGTGATCGACCACGTCGACGACTACATCTTCGACGAGGACTTGGTACTCGTGTCGGAGGACGGCGCCAACTTGCTCATGCGGTCCACGCCGATTGCCTTTGCCGCGACTGGCAAGTACTGGGTGAACAACCACGCCCACGTCTTGCGACCTCTGGCCGGTCCTGTCGCTTACTGGGCGAACCGGCTGGAGGCGATCGACGTGGCGCCCTTGGTTTCGGGTTCGGCACAGCCGAAGCTCACCGCAAGAGCTCTCATGGGCATCCGGGTGGCGGCCCCAGATTCAGTGGAGGAGCAACAGAGAATCGCCGCGTTCGTCCACGAGAAGACCGCGAAGATCGATGCCCTGATTGCCAAGACCGAGCGGTTCATCGAGCTGTCGAAGGAGCGCAGGGCGGCGCTGATCACTGCTGCGGTGACGGGGCAGTGCGGCGTCCGGGTGTCGGCGTGAGCGGGCTTCGTCAGCCGGACCTGAGCTACGTCATCCCTGGCTGGAGCGAGAACCGGTGGAGCGACCTCCTCGCCTCGCTGATCAAAACCGACCCCGATCCCATGGAGCAGCTGATCGGGGTCGCACCCGAGGACGTCCGGCGCGAGGTCGCCGTACCGGGTGGGACAGGGCGGAAATCCGACCGGCTCGACCTTCTGCTGGCGGTGGGCGAGCGACAGGTCGCCACGATCGAGGCGAAGGTGCTCTCCGACCTGGGCCTGGACCAGCTCGCGCGCTACGCGAAGGTGTTCCCCGACGCCGAGCGGCGCTACGTGCTTCATCTCGCCGCTCTGCCGGTCAACCCAACCACCACTCCCGGGTGGGACGAGCTCTCGTGGGAGGCGGTGCTCGCGGCGTACTCGTGCAGCGAGCATCCCTGGGTAGCGGCCACAGCGACGGCCTGGCTGCGGCAGCTGGACACCCTCGTCCCGGCCGTCGATGCCGACACGGTCTGGAACGATGTGCCGGACGATCCGCCCGATTTTGAGTTCGCGCTGCGGGCCAGGATCGCCTGGCTCTCGCATCACCTGGATGGCATGACCTTGGAGCGCGACCTCATCCAGTCCTCGGGCGGCGGCATCTGGGTGCTGCGCTTCTGGTCCGCCACGGCCGTGCCGAACCTGCGGGTGCAGGTCGAGGTGCAGGAAGGCATGACCGCGTACGAGTGGCGCCATGACCCTGATCGCCGCTACCGCGACCGGCTGAAGGGACCAGCACCGGTCGTGTCGCTGCGGTTGAGCGATGTCGACACCTCCGAGGACTTCGACTGGGGGCTGCTGCGCCGGGTCTTCGTCGAGCACGTCCTCGACGCCAACGGTGATCCGTTGCCCGACTGGCCCTGGCAGCTCACGCCGGCCAACCCTCGACATCCCGTCGACCGAGCTGCGTGGAAGGCGATGGTCGAAGCCGGCGGGCCGAAGTGGCTCGGGAAGGGTTTCGGGATGGCGGTCGCGACCAGGGCCTATCGCGAGTGCCTGTTCGGGGCACGGATGCAGCTCGCACCGACGCTCACCCTCGGCGAGATTCGCGACGAGCTGCTGCGCCTCGAGCCGCTCGTTCTCGCCATGTCGGCCACGGTGGACGCGTCAGCGCCTTAGCGTGACGCGTGTGAGTGTCGAGCACGAGCGAGCCTTCGAGGACGAGATCTGCGCCCACCTGGCCGCCAACGGCTGGCTCTACTCGCCGACCGGCGATGGGTACGACAAGACTCGAGCCCTGTTCCCCGCCGACGTCTTCGCCTGGCTCCAGGTGACCCAGCCCGAGGAGTGGGCGAAGGTCGTCAAGCCGTCGCTGTCACCCGCTGAGCAGGAGCGCGCGAAGGAGCGGCTGCTCGACCGGCTCGTGAAGACACTCGACCTGCCGTTGGAGTCGGGCGGTGGCACGCTCGCCGTACTCCGCAAGGGGTTCAAGAAGACGCCAGCGCGGTTTTCGATGTGCGAGTTCGAGCCGGCCACCACGCTCAATGCGGCCGCGATGGAACGGTACAGCGCCGTCCGGCTGCGCGTGATGCGGCAGGTCTACTACTCCGGGGAGCACAAGGGATCCATCGACCTGGTGCTGTTCGTCAACGGGCTGCCGGTCGCGACGCTCGAACTCAAGACCGACAACACCCAGTCGATCGAGCACGCGAAGGCGCAATATCGCACTGACCGCGACCCGAAGGGCGAGCCACTTCTGGGATTCGCCAACCGATGCCTGGTGCACTTCGCGGTCTCCAACGACGAGGTCGCGATGACGACGCGGCTCGCCGGAAAGGCGACCCACTTCCTGCCCTTCAACATGGGCAATGACGGGGCTGCGGGCAACCCGGCCAACCCCTACGGCGCCGCGACCTCCTACCTGTGGGAGCGGGTCCTGCAGCGCGACTCCTGGCTGCACATCATCGGAAAGCTGCTCCACCTCGAGACCCGCACCAACATCGACCCGATCACCGGTGAGACGTCGAAGAAGACCACGCTGCTGTTCCCGCGCTTTCACCAATGGGAACTGGTCACCAACATCCTCTCCACCGTCGCGGAGGAGGGGCCGGGACACCGCTACCTCGCGATGCACTCCGCCGGCTCGGGCAAGACCAACTCCATCGCCTGGACCGCACACGGCCTGGCCACCCTGTTCGACGAGCGCAACCAGAAGGTCTTCGACACCGTCATCGTCGTCACCGACCGCACCGTGCTCGACGACCAGCTCCAGAAGGCGATCAAGCAGATCGAGGGCGTCGACGGCACCGTCGCCACCATCAACGCCGACCAAGTCCGCAACGCCGGCACCGGATCCAAGTCCGGTCTCCTCGCCGCCGAACTCCTCGCCGGCAAGCTCATCGTGATCGTCACGATGCAGACCTTCCCGTTCGCTCTCCAGGCGATCCGCGACAACGCGGGACTGGCCGGGAAGCGGTTCGCGATCATCGCCGACGAGGCCCACTCCTCCCAGACCGGACGGACGTCGCAGCAGCTGCGCGCCGTACTCACAGCTGAGGAGCTCGCAGCCCTCGACGACGGCGGCGAGATCGACACCGAGGCGATCCTCGCGGCAGAGATGGAGGCGCGGGCGGAGTCACCCAACCTCTCGTTCTTCGCCTTCACCGCCACTCCGAAGAACAAGACGCTCGAGCTGTTTGGCCGCCCCGACGCGGATGGCGTCCCGCGGCCGTTCCACGTCTACTCGATGCAGCAGGCGATCGAGGAGGGCTACATCCTCGACGTCCTGCGCAACTACACGACGTACAACACCGCCTTCCAGATCGCCGAGCGTTCCAAGCAGCATCTGGAGCAGGTGAAGTTGGTCGACGAGTCCGAGGCCACCAAGGGCCTGATGCGCTGGGTCTCCCTGCACCCGACGAACATCGCGCAGAAGGTGCAGATCATCGTCGAGCACTACCGCGCCAACGTGCGCCACCTGCTCGACGGGCACGCGAAGGCCATGGTGGTCACCAGCTCTCGCGAGCACGCCGTGCGCTACAAGGAGGCGATCGATGCCTACATCGCCAAGCGCGGCTACCGGCTCGCCACGCTGGTCGCGTTCTCGGGCTCGATCACCGTCGACGGTGTTGCGTTCGCCGGCGCGGAGCCGCCGTACACCGAGGCCAGCCTCAACTCCGGGCTGCGGGGGCGGACCCTCCCGGTCGCGTTCGGCACCGACGACTTCCAGATCCTGATCGTCGCCAACAAGTACCAGACCGGCTTCGACCAGCCGCTGTTGAGCGCGATGTACGTCGACAAGCGACTCTCCGGGGTCACGGCCGTGCAGACGCTCTCCCGGCTCAACCGGACCTACCCCGCGGGTGGCAAGGACACGACCTACGTCTTGGACTTCGTCAACGACCCCGCGGAGATCCTCGGCTCGTTCAAGCCCTACTACCGCGAGGCAACGATCGAGGGAGCGACCGACCCCGACATCGTGCACGACCTCCAGGCCAAGCTCGACGCGGCGGGGATCTACACCGACGCCGAGGTCGACGCGTTCGTGAACGCCTACCTGGCCGGCAGGCACGGCGCGATCTCGGCCCCGCTCAAGTCCGCCGCCGACCGGTTCAACAGCCGCTACGCCGCCGCCGTCACCGACGGCGACGCAGCCACCGTCGATGAGCTCGACCTGTTCCGCAAGGACGTCGGGACCTTCGTCCGGCTCTACGACTTCCTCTCCCAGATCGTGAACTACGCCGACACCGACCTGGAGAGGCGCTCCCTCTTCCTTCGCCTCCTCGCTGGCCGGCTGACCGGACGCCTGGGCGCCGAGGCCGTCGACTTCTCCACCGTCGAGCTCACCCACATCAAGCAGGCTCGCTCCGGCGACCACGCTCTCGACCTCGACGGCGGCGAACCTGTCGCTCTGCGTCCGGTGTCCGCCACCGGGACCGGCGCCGCGCGCGACCCGCGGATGGTGCGGCTGGCCGAGGTGCTGGCGAAGATCAACGACCTGTTCTCAGGCGAGGACTTCACTCCTGCCGAGCAACAGTCGTGGGTCGAAGGTCTCGTCACTGTCCTGATGGACGACGACACCATCCGCGCCCAGGCGGGCGCCAACACCCGCAAGCAGTTCGTCGAGTCGCCCGACCTCTCGGACGCCGTCACCGAGGCGGTCCTCGGGAACCAGACGAGCCACCACAAGATGGCTGACTACTTCTTCACGGACGACCGGGTGAAGGTCCAGCTGGTGAAGCTCCTGGGCGAGTTGGTGCACGAGAACCTCAAGGCCGAGATCACCTGAAGCGGGACCGCGGCGCACGTCAGACGACGGACAACTCCCCCCGCAAGTACCGCAGCAGGATCTGCGCCTTCTCTTGCGTGTAGGACCCTGTTGTCGTCTCGCGTAGTGGGGCGGCGTACTCCAACGCTTCCCGCTGATCGGCCGTCAGTTGCTCTTCATCGCGCCCCTGCAACGTCCCCAACTCCTCTCCGAACCTCACGAAGTCGGCACGAGCCGGCAGTGCTTCACCGGTTCGCAGGAAGTCTTCGATCACGAGGTAGTAGATGAAGAAGGTGGACTGCTGACGCAGAAGTGGATCACCCTCTTCGAAGATCTCGTTCATCGCCTCGAGGGTCGGCCTAACGGCGTCAACCAAGGCAGCCAGGGTTCGTTGCACGTTCTGCCGCTCCGAGTCGCTGAACGATTCGCCGAAGTCCGGTCTGAAGGAAGACGCGAACTGGTCGATCAGCGTTCGCTTCATGTCCGGCACGTTGTGAATCGTGCCCTGACGCGACTTGACGAAGAGGAGCCGCAGGAGAAGGTCTTCGTGCTTGCGACGCACGTTCCTGAACCCGGCGCAACGGAACAAGTCGTCGTTGCGAACGAGCGGTATGACGTGGGATCGCAAAAGCTCGCCTCGGGTTCTCTTCTCAGCTGGGTTGAGAGGGACACCCTCGTTAAGCCGGAAGAACAGTTCTTCGATGAGTTCCGGATCCTCCGTGTCGACCACCGTGACCGGGATTTCGTAGTCCAAAAAGCGGTACGCAAGAGACGGCGCTTCCGCGCGGAGCTCACCAAGGGTGAGTCCGCCGAATCGACCGCGTCCTCCGGCGAAGTCCTCCAACAGAACCGCTTGACTATCCTCCACGTCCTCCAGCAAGCGGAAGTCGTCATCCAGGCGCAGCCGGCCGGACGCGAACTCCTCAAGCGCCTCCAACCGCTGGCGCCCGTCGATGACGGCGTAACTGGCAGCGCGCCCATCCCGAAACTCAGGAGGGCGCAGCTGGTGCAGGTAAAGCGGCGGAACGTCGAACCCGTTGAGGATGCTGTCGATGAACAGCTGCTGACGGCTGCGAGTCCAGATTCCGCCCTCACGCTGATAGACCGGATCGAGGAGGAAGTTGTCTTGCCAGCCGATCAGCTGCTCGACACGGAACCCACGCCGCGAGATGCCCAACCGGCTCATGCGAACAACTCTCTGACTCGGCTTCCCAGGCGGTGCAGATCGGGGTAGACCGTTCTTTCCTCGACGCCCAGCGATCTCAACTCCTCCAGGATCTGCTGCTTGGCCGCGCCCTCAACCCGGATGCGAGCTAGGAACTTGGCTGCATCCGGCAGGTGCTCGATGGCCGTCTCCTCTCCCGTGATCGTGAACGTTCCCCACTGACTGATGATCCTCGGGAAGTTCCGAGATGCGATGACAGCGACATGGCGGAGCGGTACCTGAGGTGCGGTGCCCGCCATCGGGTTGTACGGATCCAAGTTGCTGTCGACCCCGACAAACGGGAGGTCCTCCACGTGCTTCGATGACCATGTACCTGCCTGCCGGTTGAGACCTTCAGGCATCAAGACCCACACGTCGCCGTCAGGTTCGGGCACCTCTTCCAGCCGGGTGTCGTCAGTCTCGCAGGCGAAGAACAAGGCCACGAGTGCGTTCTCGGACCAGTCCAATAGACGGGTCGGCACTCCATGGTGCTGCGCCAGGAGCAACCAATCCCAGTCGTTGGCAGGAGGCTCAGCAAGATGAGGTAGCGCATCCTGCATGAAGCGCTTCAGCATGGCGACCTCGTTTTCCCGGAATCGGTCGCCGCGCAAAGCACTGGCTTGCAGTCGATAGGCAGCGTTTCGGTGACCTCGAAACCAGAGCGGCCGCGTCATGCCCCCAGGGCCGAGGTCGCGGAGTGCCTGGACGAACTGGCCGACGTTGTCGATCGTCGCCTTCGGATCCACGTCTGACGCTCCCTTGCTCCCCACGGACCTTAGCGCCGATCCCTTCTCAAAGTCGCCCCGCTTGGTAGATCCTGACCTTGACAGCGACTTGTCAAGATTCCCTGCATCTCGACAACGGGGCAATCGTTCAGTGGGCCATGTCGACGAAGCGGCTGTAGTGACCCTGGAACGCCACGGTGAGGTCGCGGGTTGGGCCGTTGCGGTGCTTGGCCACGATCAGGTCGGCCTCGCCCGGGCGAGTGGATTCCTTTTCATAAACATCATCTCTATGCAAAAGGATAACCATGTCAGCATCTTGTTCGATTGAACCCGATTCGCGAAGATCGCTCATCATCGGTCGTTTATCGCCACGTTGTTCAGGACCGCGATTTAACTGAGATAGCGCAATAATAGGAACTCCCAATTCCTTTGCCAAAAGCTTGATCTGCCGGGAGAACTCCGAGACCTCCAGCTGACGCGATTCGACCTTCTTGCCCGAGGTCATCAGCTGCAGGTAGTCGATGACGATCAGCTTCAGGTCGTGGCGCTGCTTGAGCCGGCGCGCCTTGGCCCGGATCTCCATCATCGTCATGTTCGGGCTGTCGTCGATGAACATCGGCGCGCTGGAGACCTCGCCCATCTTCCGCGCGAGCTTGGTCCAGTCCTCGTCGCCCATGTTGCCGTTGCGGATGTGGTTGAGCGGCACCTTCGCCTCGGCCGAGAGCAGGCGCATGGTGATCTCCGAGCGCGTCATCTCCAGGCTGAAGAAGACGCTCGCCAGGTTGTTGTGGATGGAGGCCGCCCGACAGAAGTCCAGGGCGAGCGTCGAGTTGTGCGTGGGGATCATGGATCGGCCGGCGAGGTAGAGGTGGTCCTCGTTGTCCACCTGCACGCACCTGACCGGGACGCTCTCGATCGGGGTGACGGACGTGATGTAGCGGCGCCCGATGCGAGCAGTACTGGTCGGGCGCTCCTCCTTGTGCAGCTGATGCTTGCGGTGGAGGCGGAAGACATCGTCGACGGTGGAGAAGTTGAGGATGTAGCAGGTGGAAGACGCCGTTGATCGACCCTTGACCTGCTTGGTGGTGCGCCCACACCGGTAACCCAGGCTGACCACGAGCTCGTGCACGTCGTCGGCCAGCCGCTTGCTGGTGACGGCGAACTGGCAGGAGCCCACGCCGCGCACCACGGTCCCGTCGGTGTCCATCAGCCCCGCGAGCAGGTCTCGACGCTGTGACTCGGAAGCCCGCAGGTATGCCGCAGGAATGTGCTTGTTGCCGAGAACACCGATCGACCGGAGCAGGCTTTGGACGGAGCCGTGGTCGGCCCGGCAGTTCGCGCAGAGAAATTGTCCGTGGAAACGCACTCCGCAGTCGGGACAGGTCCCGCCATCCGCGGGCTCCCGTGAGGGGAGCCTGAGGTTGTAGAGCATGTTGCCGTGGGGCTCCACCAGCAGACCGAACCCCTCGATGAGCATCGGGATCTCGTCTGTCTCGCAGGTGATGCGAGCGCTGGCGGAGTGTCCGTCACCCAGCCATGCGCCCAGCACGTAAGGCGGCAGCGGAAGGTCCGCCTCGGGAGCCTCGAGGGGTCGGGCGTTCAGCACAGCGTGGTTGGCGCGCCCCTCGGTCCCGACCGTCAGGGTCTCGGCGATCTCACGCGTAGTGACCACCGACGGGTGGATGTTCTGGTGGCGCGAGCGGTTGTACTGGTTGTCCGCGGCCCACTTCGACTTCCGCGCGGCTCGCGTCTCGGTCAGCCACTGGTGCTCCTCGTCGGCCACGATCGTGGTCCCGTCCGAGAAGGTGACTCGGTAGCAGGGGCGACCCACCATCACCTCGGTGGCGGCGACAACGCGCGTGGGGCGACCCTGCGCATCGATCAGGTGATCGCCGACCTCCACCTCCCCCATCGTCGTCCACCCGGTAGGGGTCGGCAGCCGGGTGTCGAGCGCCAGCGCCTTCCCCATGGCGGGGCGCGCCGCGACGATGATCATCTGCCCCGAGTGCAGGCCGTTGGTCAGCTCGTCGAGGTCGGCGAAGCCGGTGGGCACGCCGTAGAGCCCGGCTTCACGGTTGCCGATGGCCTCGATCTCGTCGAGGACGCCGTCCATGATGTCGGAGAGCGGGGCGTAGTCCTCGCCCCCGCGCTTGTCGGCGATCTTGTAGACCTCGGCCTGGGCCTGGTCGACGATGTCGTCGACCTCGCCCTCCCCGGCGTACCCGATCTGGACGATGCGCGTGCCCGCGTCGACCAGCCGGCGCAGGATCGCCTTCTCCCGGACGATCTCGGCGTAGTAGGCGGCGTTGGCCGCGATCGGGACGTTGGCCGAGAGCGTGTGGAGGTAGGGCGCGCCGCCGATCCGCTCGAGCTCGCCGCGGCGCTGGAGCTCGGCGGCGACGGTGATCATGTCCACCGGCTCGCTGCGGCCGTAGAGGTCGATGATCGCGTCGTGGATCGTCTCGTGGGTGGGGCGGTAGTAGTCGGTGCCGCGCAGCACCTCGGAGACCTCGGCGCAGGCGTCCTTGCTGATCAGCATCGAGCCGAGCACGGACTGCTCGGCGGCCATGTCCTGCGGCGGGGTGCGGTCGCCGGGCTTGGTCGGGCGCTCGCCGGGCGCGTAGGAGACCGGGCCGTCGCCCCAGTCCTCGTACGGCGGCTCGGAGAGGTGGCCCGGCGGCTGCTCGGTGATGCTCACGGGTGCTCCCTGATGACGGCTGCGGCGGCGGTGCTGGCTGCTCTGGTGCGGTCCCCGGGGCGGGGGCCTGCGTCGCCCCGACGCTAGGACCGAGCACCGACACTCCGGTGCTCGACCAGGCCTCCACGACGGTGGGGAGGCCGGCTCGGCGCGCGCGGGTGACCCCCGGCGACCGCGTGACCGTACGTGCCGGTGGAGCCCCTCCGGAAGGAGCCTGTCCACAGGGCCTGGGGATAACTGGGGAGGGCCCGTGGAGGACCCCCGTCCACGTGTGCACAGGATGGGGAGGAGGCTGTGGACAAGTGACCGGTCGTGCCTGCAAAACAGCCGCTGACCTGGCAAGACGTGGTTGCACAGCTGTGCAGGAAAGAAATCTGCCTGGTGACCTGGTTCACATTCGCGTCATGCGCTCGTCGCCGGTCGGTATGTCGACAAAGGACCGGGACAGTACGTTTTCCACCGTTCCGGTGAGTTATCCACCGGTGCCGGGACATCTGGTCCGAACGGACTATTGCTGCTCGGGAGGAGGTCGTGGGAAAGCGTGTCGACCGCTCGACCGAGCACGGCTCGTGCCACCGACCGGGAGATCCTCCGGCTGACCGTCCCGGCCCTCCTCGCCCTCGTCGCCGAGCCGCTGTTCCTCCTCGGCGACGCGGTGGTCGTGGGTCGCCTCGGCACGCCCGAGCTCGCCGGGGTCGGCGTCGCCGCGGTGGTCCTCCAGAGCGTGGTCGGGCTGTGCATCTTCCTCGCCTACGGCACCACCGCCGGCGTCGCGCGCCGCCTCGGCGCCGACGACCTCCGGGGCGCGGTCGCCCTGGGCGTCGACGGCGCGTGGCTCGCCACCCTCATCGGCGCGGCGGTCACCGCCGCCGGCGTCCTCGCCTCCTCCTGGCTGGTCGGTCTCTTCGACGTCTCCGCAGAGGTCGAGCAGCACGCGGTGGACTACCTGCGCCTCTCCTTCCTGGGCACCGCGCCCTTGCTGGTGGTGCTCGCGGTGACCGGGGTGCTGCGCGGACTGCAGGACACCCGCACCCCGCTGCGTGTCGCCGTCGTGGGCAACGCGGCGAACCTCGCGCTCAACGTCCTGCTCGTCCACGGGCTCGGCTGGGGGGTCGCCGGCGCCGCCGTGGGCACGGTCCTGGCCCAGCTCGGCATGGCCGGCTGGCTGCTCGCGGTCCTGGTGCGTGCCGCCCGGCGCCACGGCAGCCCGCTGCGTCCCGACGCGACGGGTGTCGCACGCGCGGCCCGCACCGGCGTACCCCTCGTGGTGCGCACCCTCACCCTGCGCGCCGCCATCGTCCTCACGGCGTACGCCGTCGCCTCGGCCACCATCGACCCCGGGACCGCCACGGGCACGGCCGCCGGTCCCGACCCCGGTGCCCGCCTGGCTGCCGAGGAGGCGGCCCGGATCGCCACCCACCAGCTGGCGATGACGATCTGGACGTTCCTGGCGTTCGTCCTGGACGCCATCGCGATCGCCGCCCAGGCACTCACCGGCCGCTCCCTGGGTGCGGGTGACCGTGACGGCACCCGGCGCCTGACCCGGCGGATGACCTGGTGGGGCCTGTGGGCCGGCGTGGTCACCGGCCTGGGGCTGGCCGCGCTCTCGCCCCTCCTCGGCCCGCTCTTCACCGCCGACCCCCGGGTCCACGAGCTGCTCGTGCCGGTGCTGCTGGTCGCCGCCTGCTTCCAACCGGTCGCCGGGGTCGTGTTCGTCCTGGACGGGGTCCTCATCGGTGCCGGCGACGGCCGCTACCTGGCCTGGGCCGGCGTCGTGGTGCTCGTCGCCTACGCACCGCTGCTCCTGCTCGTCGGCGGCGCCGACCTCGTGGTCGTCTGGGCGGTCTTCGGCGCCGGTTTCATCGGCAGCAGGGCCCTCGTGCTGCTGCTGCGTGCCCGCGGCGGGCGGTGGATGGTCACCGGCGCCGACGTGGGCCCGGGTCAGGCCTGACCCGGCGCGCGGAAGGACCTCGTAGTCTGCGCGCATGGTCCCGCTCCACCCCGTCGCCCTCGGGCTGGTGATCATCGCGCTGGTCGTCGACGGCCGCGGCTGGGACCTCCTCCCCGACCCGCTCGGCTGGCTCCTGGTGCTCGTCGGCACCCGGGCCCTGCCGGCCACCCTGCGGCACCGCGGCGCCCTGCTCACCAGCGCGACCCTCGCCCTGGTCGTCTCCGCCGTCGTCTGGCCGCCAGCGGTGGCCGAGCAAGTCAGCGCGACCGACGACGCCGTGGCGTGGGCACTGAGCCTGCCCCAGCTCGCCTACCTCGCCCTGCTCGCCGACGCCGCCCGGTACGCCGCCCGCCAGGCGGGTGCCCCGGGGCGGGCCGCGTGGTTCGCCGTCGCCGGCCTCCTCGCCGTCGCAGCCGCGGTGCTGCCGGTCCTCGTCCTCGGCGCGGGGGTCGACGCCCTGGCCGGCACCGCCGTGCTCGCCGCCACGCTCGCGCTCCTCCTCCTCACCGTCCTCGCCCTCGTCACCGCGCGCGCACCGTGGCTCGGGGGCCACCCGCGGGCGCTGCCCGGCCTGCCCCGGGACGGCTCCGACGACGGTCATGGCCACGGGCGGAGCGGCCCAGCGGGTGGACCAGACCGCCATTCCCGCCCGAAAACCGGCGAGTCTTCGTAGCCTGGGGCCCTCCCCGCGCGTTGGACTCCCGTCCGACCACCGCGGTGGCGTCCCGGGCCCGCCCGGTCGCTTCACGAACGCACCCGACCCCGAGGACCCCCCACCATGACCCGTACCCCTCGCTCGCGCCGACCGGCCTCCCTCGTGGCCGCCGCGTCCGCCGCCGCGCTGCTGGGTGCCCTGCTCCCGGTCACGCTCGTCGCCCCCCCGGCCCAGGCCGCCAACGGTTGCCTCACCGAGGTCCCGCAAGGTGGCGGTCCGCTGGGTCCGCTCACGCCGGGCACCCGCTGCGACGACCAGGTCCCGCCCGAGGCGACGCTGGTCAGCACGGCCCCCGCCCCCAACGAGGCGGGCTTCGTCAGCAGCAGGTCGCTCACCTTCACCTTCACCGGGGCACACAGCGACGCGGACACCGACCCGATCGGGTTCGAGTGCCAGTTCTTCAACACCGCGGCCGCGCCGTCCGAGTGGCAGTCGTGCACCAGCCCGGTGACCTACTCCGACCTCGCCGACACCACCGCGGTGCCCTACACCTTCAAGGTGCGCGCCTTCGACGCCGCCGACCGCGGCATCGACGCGACGGCAGCGACCAACCCGCTCCTCGGCAGCGGCGGGGCCGAGACCGACCTGTCCGACACCGAGGACTCGCCCCAGTCGCAGGTCGTCAAGATCGATACCCGAGCCCCGCAGGCGTTCATCTTCAACACGCCGTTCGACGCCGAGACCCCGAGCCTGCCGATGCTCACGACCGACAGCCCGACCTTCCGGCTCGCCTCCTCCGAGGGCAACGTCGTCTACCACTGCGACCTCGACGGGCGCCAGGTCCCGTGCCAGGACGGCAACTCGACCTTCCGGCGCCTCAGCGCCGGCACCAAGGTGCTGAGCGTCAGCGCGACCGACCCGGCGGGCAACGTCGACCCCGACCCGGCCACCACGACCTTCACCGTCCCCGCCGACATCGAGCTGCCGAGCGGCGGCAAGTGGCGCGAGACCGCCTCGCCGCGCGCCTTCGGCGGCTCCTACATCGAGACCACCGCCTTCGGCGCGAAGTTCGCCGTCGAGGGGACCAACGTCCGCGAGGTGCGCCTGATCGCCACCAAGCGACCCCAGGCGGGCATCCTGCGCTACAAGGTGCCCGGCAACCCCAACTGGGCGAAGGCCAAGCTCAACTCCTCGCGGATCGAGCGCGGCGCCGTGATCGTGCTGCGCAACCCCAGCAGCAAGTCGTTCACCGGCACCATGAAGTTCAAGACCATGTCGCGCGGCAAGCTCATCGAGGTCGACGCGATCATGCTGCGTTGAGCCGTTCGGCGCCTTGTCGCCGAACGACGCTCGACGGGTCGAGCAAGGGCCGCGGCTGAGGAACGAAGCCGCGGCGCCCGTGTCGAGACACCAGTCCGACCTCGCAGACGGTCCGCACCCACGACATCAGCACCGACGACAGCGCCCCCGCCCGGACGGATCCGGACGGGGGCGCTGCGTGCGTTGCTGGTGGTGCGGGGCTCAGGCCTTGACCACGTTGAGCGACACAGTGGCGACGACCTCGTCGTGCAGGCGGACGGTGACCTGGTGGGCACCGAGGCTGCGGACGGCGTTGTCGACGGCGATCGTGCGCTTGTCGACCGACTCGCCGGTGGTGGCGGAGAGGGCCGAGGCGATCTCGGCGACGGTCACGGCGCCGAAGAGGCGACCGCTCTCGCCGGCCTTGACCGACACGTTGACGGTCTGGGCCTCGAGCTTGGCCTTGACCTCCTGGGCGTGGCCGAGGTCGCGGACCGAGCGCGCGGAGCGCGCGGCCTTGATGGACTCGACGGTCTTCTCGCCGCCGCGGGTCCAGCGGATCGCGACGCCCTGGGGGACGAGGTAGTTGCGGCCGTAGCCGTCCTTGACCTCGACGACGTCGCCAGGGCCACCGAGACCGGTGACCTCCTGGGTGAGGATGAGCTTCATTGTCTTCTCAGCCCCTCTCAGCGACCGGTGGAGGTGTAGGGCAGCAGGGCCACCTCACGGGCGTTCTTGACGGCGATGGCCACGTCGCGCTGGTGCTGGACGCAGTTGCCGGTGACCCGACGCGCGCGGATCTTGCCGCGGTCGGAGATGAACTTGCGGAGCAGGGTGGTGTCCTTGTAGTCGACACCGGTCGCCTTCTCCTTGCAGAACTGGCAAACCTTCTTCTTGGGCTTGCGCAAAACTGGCTTGGCCATTGTGGTGCTTCCTTCCTAGAAGCCCGTCCCGGAGTGGCTACCGGGTCGGAATGGTTGAGCGGATTGCGATGGTGGTGCGTCGTCCCCGACGCGGGTGTCGCGATCGATCAGGTCGCGGGTGCCGGATCAGAACGGGGGCTCGTCGGAGACGCCGGGCGCCCCCCACGGGTCCTGTCCGCCCTGGCCGCCGCCGGAGCCGCCGCCCTGGGGACGACCGCCTCCCTGCGGGCCCGCTGTGGCCCACGGGTCGTTGCCGGCCGCCGGGGCGTTGCCGCCACCGGAGTAGCCGCCACCGCCGCCGTAGCCACCGCCCCCGCCGCCGCCCTGTCGGGTGGTGCGGGTGACCTTGGCCGTCGCGTACTTCAGCGACGGACCGATCTCCTCCACGTCGAGCTCCATGACGGTGCGCTTCTCGCCCTCGCGGGTCTCGTAGGAGCGGCTCTTGAGCCGGCCCTGCACGACCACGCGCATCCCCTTCTGCAGGGACTCCGCGACGTTCTCCGCGGCCTGCCGCCAGATCGAGCAGGAGAGGAACAGCGCCTCGCCGTCCTCCCACTCGTTGGTCTGGCGGTTGAGGTTGCGCGGCGTCGACGCGATCCTGAAGTTCGCCACGGCCGCCCCGGACGGGGTGAAGCGCAGCTCAGGATCGTCGGTGAGGTTGCCGACCACCGTGATGACGGTCTCGCCTGCCATGGGTGTCTCCCAACGTGTTGGTGTGCGACCCCGGAGGGGCCGACGGGTGTGCCGATCCGTACGGTCAGGTCGCGATCTTGCCGCGACCGACCGACAACCGACAGGGGTCATCCACAGACGACCGCGTCCCCGAGGGGATCAGCGGGCGTCGGGCCGGATGACCTTGGTGCGCAGGATCGCCTCGTTGAGGGTCAGCTGGCGGTCGAGCTCCTTGACCGTGGCCGGCTCCGCCTTGAGCGAGATGACGGCGTAGATGGCCTCGGCGTTCTTCTTGATCTCGTACGCCAGGCGACGACGACCCCAGACGTCGACGGACTCGACAGAGCCGCCGTCCTTGGTCACGACACCGAGGTACTTCTCGAGCGAGGGAGCGATGGTGCGCTCCTCGAGGCTGGGGTCGAGGATGACCATGACTTCGTAAGCACGCAAAGCGGTCTCCACCTCCTCTGGACTAGAGCGGCCACGGCATCTCCGTGGCAGGAGGGCTTGCGTCCCGCCGGCGACGCCGGCGGTGTCCCCGCCCGGTGACCATCGGTGGCCCGCGGAGAGGGACGGTGCAGGCTACCAGCGGCTGCGGGGCCCCGCCCATTCCGCGACGACGGCAGCGGCCTGTCCACAGCCCCGCTCGGCCCGGGCGTGATCGGGGCGACGAGGGGGTAGGAGCGCGGCCAGGATGCCACCGACCCGACCCCGCACCCCCGGCCGCCCGCACCGGCCACCCGGCCGCGACCCGGGCGCACCGTCCGGCGAGCGCGACGTCGCCGGCCGCTACGCGCTGCACTCCCACCTCGGCACCGGCGGCATGGGCACGGTGTGGCGCGCCACCGACCGGCGCACCGGCGAGGAGGTCGCGCTCAAGCTGCTCCGCGGCGGCCACCACGACCCGGGGTCGGCGGCACTGCTGCGCTTCGTGCGCGAGCAGTCGGTGCGCATCGAGCACCCCCACGTCCTGTCACCGACCGGCTGGGTCGCCGAGGACGACCGGGTCGCACTGGCGACCAGCCTGGTCCGCGGCGGCACGGTCGAGGACCTGCTGCTCGAGCACGGCCCCCTCCCGACGACGTACGCCGCCGCGCTGCTCGACCAGCTGCTCGACGCCCTCCGAGCGGTGCACGCCGCGGGCGTCGTCCACCGCGACGTGAAGCCGGCCAACCTGCTGCTCGACCCGACCGGCCCCGGGCGCCCGCGGCTGCTGCTGGCCGACTTCGGGGTCGCGGTCGTCGTGGGCGACGCGCGGCTGACCCGGGCGCCGGGACCGGTCGGCACCGACGGTTACCTCGCCCCCGAGCTCGCCGCGGGCGGTCCACCCACCCCCGCGCAGGACCTGTACGCCGTCGGCGTGGTCGGCACCCAGCTCCTCACCGCCGCCGGACCCGATGCCCCCCTGCCGCCGGGTCCCCTCGCTCCCCTCCTGGCGGCACTCCGCGACCCCGATCCGTTCCGCCGGCCCGCCGACGCCGCGACCGCCCTCACGGCCCTGCGCTCCCTCCACCTGCCGCCCGGCCCTCCGTGGAGCCGGGACCGTCCGACCCCCGACGTCCGCGACCGGATGCGCGCCACGAGCCCCACCGCCCCCCGCCCCGGCCCGGCCGCGCTGGCTCTCCCCGTGGCACTGCTCCTGCTCGCGCTGGGTCTGCTCGTCACCGCCCTCCTCCTGACCTGAGCCCCGGGTCCCCGGCAGGGGGATGGTCCGCTCCCGGTCCGGAGGTGCCTCGACCCGGACGCCCTCCGACCGGTGTCGGCGACCGCTCCTAGGCTGGCGCCATGAGCGAGCTGAGGATCGGCGCCCACGTGGAGCAGGACGACCCGCTGGCCGAGGCCGCGGCACGCCAGGCGCCGCTGGTGCAGTTCTTCCTCGGCGACCCGCAGGGCTACAAGGGCCCCGAGGTCCGCTACCCGGGCGGGGCGGAGAAGCTGCGCGCCGACGCGGAGGCGGCGGGGGTGGACCTCTACGTCCACGCGCCCTACATCGTCAACGTCGCGACGACCAACAACCGCATCCGCATCCCCAGCCGCAAGCTGCTGCAGCAGCACATGACCGCGGCCACCGAGATCGGCGCCAAGGGTCTGATCGTCCACGGCGGGCACGTCAACAAGGCCGACGACCCCGAGAAGGGCTTCGACAACTGGCGCAAGGCGGTCGAGGCCACCGAGATCACCATCCCGCTGCTCATCGAGAACACCGCCGGCGGTGACAACGCCATGACCCGCCACCTGGAGCGGATCGGCCGGGTCTGGGACGCCATCGCCGGGGCCGAAGGCTTCGACATGGTCGGCTTCTGCCTCGACACCTGCCACGCCCACGCCGGCGGCAACGAGCTGGAGACGGTGGTGGAGAAGGTCCGCGCCATCACGGGTCGCATCGACCTCGTGCACGCCAACGACAGCCGCGACGCCTTCGACTCCGGGGCCGACCGGCACGCGAGCTTCGGCGCCGGTGAGATCGACCCCGACCTGCTGGCCGCGGTCGTCCGCGACGCCGGTGCGCCCGTGGTGTGCGAGACCCCCGGGCCCGCCGAGGCGCACCTGGCCGACTTCGCCTGGCTGCGCGAGCGGGTGTGACCCGACCCTGGCCCGCGGGCGACCGGCCTCCGACCGCCCACCGGCCGGGTGCCGCACCGCGGTAACGTCCGACCCGTGCCAGCCGACTCCCCCCGCGCCCCCCTGCAGGTCCGCGAGATCGACGAGGCGACCCATCGCGACCACGTCGCGAGCCGGCCCAGCGCCAGCTTCCTGCAGACCCCTGGCTGGGGCCGGGTCAAGGCCGAGTGGCGCCGCGAGTCGGTCGGCTTCTTCGACGGCGAGACCCTCGTCGGCGCCGCGCTGGTGCTCTACCGGCAGCTGCCCAAGGTCAAGCGCTACCTCGCCTACGTCCCCGAGGGTCCGGTCCTCGACTGGGCCGACCTCGACCTCGCCGACGCACTCACCCCGCTCGCCGCGCACGTGAAGGCACGGGGCGCCTTCGGCCTGCGGATCGGCCCGCCGGTGGTGACTGCGCGCTGGAGCGCGCAGCAGGTCAAGGACGGCATCGCCGACGACGGCGTACGCCGCCTGGGCGACCTCGCCCCGCTCGAGCGTGACCCCGCCGGCGCGCGGGTGCTCACCCAGCTGCGCGAGCTCGGCTGGCGCCAGCAGGTCGCCGAGGGCGGCTTCGCCGCGGGTCAGCCGCAGTTCGTCTTCCAGGTCCCGCTCGTCGACGCGGACGGGAAGCCGAAGAGCGAGGACGACATCCTCAAGGGCATGAACCAGCTGTGGCGGCGCAACATCAAGAAGGCGGCCAAGGAGGGCGTCCAGGTCACGGCGAGCACCGGCCGCGAGGACGCCCTGGCCCGGCTCGCGGACTTCCACGCGCTCTACGTCCACACCGCGCAGCGCGACCACTTCACCCCGCGCCCGCTGCCGTACTTCCGCACCATGGTCGAGGCGCTGGCCGCCGACGGCGAGGCGGTCGGCCAGGCGGACCGGATCCGGCTCTACGAGGCGCGTCACGAGGGTGACCTGGTCGCCGCGACCATCGCGATCCGCGTCGGTACCCACTCCTGGTACTCCTACGGTGCCTCGTCCACCGACAAGCGCGAGGTCCGCGGGTCCAACGCGGTGCAGTGGGCGATGGTCCGCGACGCCCTCGCGTCCGGTGCCCACGTCTACGACCTGCGCGGCATCACCGACACCCTCGACTCCGAGGACTCCCACGTCGGGCTGATCCAGTTCAAGGTCGGCACCGGCGGCCAGGCCGTGGAGTACGCCGGCGAGTGGGACCTCCCGCTGAGCCGGCCGCTCTACAAGGCCTTCGAGCTCTACATGGCCCGCCGATGAGCGGGACCGCAAGGCGGGTGGGCACCCGATGAGCCTCACCCTCACCGTCGACGGCGAGCGCTGGCGCTCCCACCTGCGCGCCACCGCCGAGGCCCACCCCGGCCTGGTCCCGGTCTGCAAGGGCAACGGCTACGGCTTCACGCTCGGCCGCCTGGCCCGGCGTACCCAGTGGCTGCTCGACCAGGACCTCGCGCCGACCACCGCCGACACGATCGCCGTCGGCACCTACGCCGAGCTCTCCCACGTCTCCAGCCGGTACGACGGCAGCCTGCTCGTCCTGACGCCGTGGCGCCCCTTCGGCCCGGCCGTGGACGCCCTCGCCGACGACCGGCTCGCCCGCCGCCTGGTCCACACCGTCTCCCGGCTCGAGGACCTCGGCGACCTGCTCGCGCGCCGCCCCGACGCCCGGTTCGTCCTGGAGCGCTCGACCTCGATGCAGCGCCACGGGCTGACCGCCCGCGAGCTGTGGACCGCTGCCGAGCACCTCCAGGGCCGCGGCGCCCGGCTGGAGGGCGTGGCCCTGCACCTGCCGCTGGGCCAGGGCACGCACGTCACCGAGGTCGACCGGCTGCTCAACGACGTCGTCGGAGCCGGGCTGCCCGAGACGGGCCCGACGGGAGGGCAGGGCGCCCACACCATCTGGGTCTCCCACCTCACCGAGGAGGAGCTGGCGACGCTGCGGCACCGCTGGCCCGACTTCACCTTCCGCCCCCGCATCGGCACCGGCCTGTGGCTGGGCGACCGCGGGGCGCTGCGGGTCACCTCGACCGTGCTCGACGTGCACCCGGTGGAGCGCGGCGACGCCTTCGGCTACCGCGGCCGCACCGCGCCGAAGTCCGGGCACCTGCTCGTCGTCTCCGGCGGCACCGCCCACGGCATCGGGCTCGAGGCCCCCTCGGGCGACCTCGGCCTCAAGGGCCGCGCCGGCACCCTGGCCCGCGGCGGCCTGGACGCGCTCGGCTTCGTCCGCTCGCCGTTCTCCCTCGACGGCAAGCAGCGGCTCTTCGCCGAGCCGCCGCACATGCAGGCCTCGATGCTCTTCGTGCCCAGCGGGTCACGCGTGCCGGTCGTCGGCGAGCAGCTCGACGTCCGGGTGCGCTACACGATCACCGCGTTCGACCGGGTGGACGTGGTCTGAGGCCGCCGATCGGGGTAGTCCGAATCATTTCTGATGCTCAGCGCGAGCTGGGCATCAATTCTGATTCGGAGTATCCCGGTTCACCCCCGGACCCCTCCCCCTCCCGCCGCCACAGGTCCCGCACGACCAGCGCGCAGAGGTAGACCTCCCCGGCCACCCGGACCAGGATCGCCAGCCAGTAGAACCCGGCGTCCTCGCCGCCCCCGGGAGCCAGCTCCCCGCCGAGGTACCACCAGACGGAGGCGAAGTAGAGGACCTCGGTGCCCTGCCAGACCAGCTGGTCGCGCCAGCGGGGCACGGCGAGGACGGCGAGCGGCAGGAGCCACAGGACGTACTGCGGCGAGTAGACCTTGTTGACCAGCAGGAACCCGGCGACCACCAGCAGCCCGAGCTGGGCCAGTGTGGGGGTGCGGGGTGCGAGCACGCCGATCGCGGCCACGCCCAGGCACCAGGCACCGAACAGCACGAGCGAGACGGTGTTGATGGTGTCGGGGGAGATGTCGAGGTCGAAGGCCTGCGCGGCCACGAGCCACACGGAGCCCAGGTCCGCGCCACGGTCGGAGTTGAAGCTCCAGAAGACCTTCCACTGCGCGAAGCCCGTGAGCATCGCCGGGAGGTCCACCAGCAGCCAGCTCACCGCCGCCGCGACGACGGCCAGCCCGAAGGGCTTCAGGTCGCGCCGCCGCCAGGCCAGCACGAGCACCCCTCCGAGCAGGAAGAGCGGGTAGAGCTTGGTCGCGGTGCCCAGGCCGATCAGCACGCCGGTGAGCACCGGCCGGTCGCGCGACCACGCCCACAGCGCCCCGGCGACCAGCACCACGGCCGGGAGGTCCCAGTTGACCAGCGCGGTCAGCGCCAGCACCGGCGCGGCCGCGAAGGCGGCCGCGTCCCACGGCCGGCGCGGGTCGACGCGGGCCAGCAGCCAGGTCGAGAGCAGCGCGAGCACCGCGAAGCCGAGGGCGTTGACGACCACGAACGCCCGGATCTCCTCCTGCACCTCGGGGTCGCCGAAGAGGGTGTCGGTCGGCTGCTGCCGCCGCTCGTCGAGGTCCGCGCCCCCGGTCACGAGCTGGGCGACCCAGGCGGAGCCCCACGCCCAGTAGGAGATCCCGACGGGGTACTCCATCACCTCGGGGTAGCGCTCGCGCACCTCCGCGTCGTCGGTGTAGGGCCAGGCCAGCTCCGCGAGGCCCCGACCCGTGTAGAGGTAGGGCAGGTCGGAGTAGCACATGTGCGTGAAGCGCTGCTCTCCGTCGGTCCACCCGTCCTCGAAGCAGCTGGCCTTCTGCACCATGCCCAGGGCGAAGACGACCGCGGTCAGCGCCAGGAGGACCCGCACCGGGGTCCACCACCGGTGCCCGCGCGAGTGCGCACCGGCCGGCCCCCCGGCGACCTCGCTGAGGACGCGGACGACCCCGTCCTCCGCGGCTCCCACCGACGTACGACGTGACGCTTCCGGCATCGGCGAGGAACCGTCCGGCTCGCTCATCGTCGGCAGGCCCGGGCCGCGGTCACGGGACGTCTTCGCGGCGGGACTCCGGCTGCGCGCTGCTCGAGGCGCCGCCCCCGGGATTGCCGCTGGGGCTCGGCGAGGAGGACTGCGTCGGCCCCCCGCTCGGCGACGGCTCGGAGGAGTCCGAGGGGCACAGCAGCCCCTCGCACGGACCGCCGTCGGTGGGCTCCTGGGTCGGCTCCGCCGACTCGGTGGGCTCCTCGGTCGGCTCCGCGGACTCGGTCGGCTGGGGGGCCCGAGTCGGCGAGGGACGTCGGGTCGGGCTGGGGGGAGCCGTCGTGGGCTCGTAGCCCTCGGGGGCGTCGCCGTCGACGAAGACCGGGTCCGGGAAGTCCTCGACCTCCACGCCCTCCATCATCCGGGTCATCAGCGCCAGCCAGGTCTGCGCGGGGAAGCCGGAGCCGAAGTAGGACGGCAGCCAGGTGTCGAGCTGGTCGTCGCCGTCACCGCGGACGTACATCACCGCGGTGGCGACCTGCGGGGTGTAGCCGACGAACCAGGCCGAGGAGACGTCGTCGTCGCTGTTGGTCGCGGTGCCGGTCTTGCCCGCGGCCGGACGACCCAGCGGCAGGACGGTCTGGCCCGAGCCGTTGGCGACCGTCTGCTGCATCGCGTACGAGACGTCGGCGGCGATGTCCTCGTCGAGGACCCGCTCGGCCTCCTCGTCGAACTCGTAGTCGACGGTGCCGTCGGCCAGCTCCACCTTCTCGATCACGTGCACCTCCGCGCGCCGGCCGCCGTTGGCGATGGTGGCGTAGGTGTTGGCCATGTTGATCGGGCTGATGCGCGCGCGGCCGAGCGTGAAGAGGGTGTCGTCGGGCATGAGGTCGCGGCTGGTCGCGGGGATGCCGGGGTAGCGCTGGTCGCGCTCGGTCGGCGGGATGCCGAGCTCGAGGGCCATCTTGTGGATCTTCTCGGGTCCGCCGAGCGCCTCGGACATGTCCACGAAGGCGGTGTTGATGGAGTCCTCCATGGCCGCGATCGCGTTGACCCGGGCCGGGTAGGGACCCGAGGGGTTGGTGACCTCGAGGCCGTCGGGGAAGACGTAGGGCGAGGTCCCCGCGAAGGTGTCGTTGAGGGAGAAGCCCTCCTTCATCGCCGCGGCCAGGGTGACCGGCTTCATCGTCGAGCCGACCATGCCGCCGGAGACCGCCCAGTTGATCTGGGAGTCGAGGTAGTCCTGACCGGCGTAGAAGCCGAGCAGCCGGCCGGTGCCGACCTCGACGCTGGCGGTGCCGACGTGCAGCTGCTTGTCGCCGAAGCCCTCGGGGCGCGCCTCGACCACGGCCTCCTGCGCCGCGGTCATCGCCTCCTCGCTGAGGGTCGTGGTGACCCGCAGGCCGCCGCCGTCGATCTGGTCCTCGCTGTAGCCCAGGCGCAGCAACTCGTTGCGCACCAGGGTGAGCATGTGGCCGCGCTGGCCGCCGTACGCCGACTCGGCCTCGATCTCGGGGAAGGTCGGCAGGCGCTTGAGCGCCTTGTCCCGCTCCTCGGCGCTGATCGAGCCGAGCTCGGCCATCGAGTCCAGGACGTACTCGTAGCGGCCCTTCAGCGCCTCCTTGGCGTCCCGGCCGTTGGCGGGGTCGAAGCGCGTGGGGTTGTTGATGACGGTGGCCAGGACCGCGGACTCGCGCAGGTCCAGCTTCTTGGCCGGCTTGTCGAAGTAGGCCTGGGCGGCCGCCTCGACGCCGTAGGCACCGCGGCCGTAGTAGATGGTGTTGAGGTAGTTGGCCAGCAGCTCGGTCTTGGAGATCTGCCGCTGCAGCTTCAGGGCGAGGATCGCCTCCTTGAGCTTGCGGCTGTAGGACTGCTCCTGGCTGAGGTAGAGGACCTTGACGTACTGCTGGGTGATGGTCGAGGCGCCCTGGGTGTCGTTGCCGGCGGCGTTGTTGACCGCGGCGCGCAGGATGCCGCGCACGTCGATGCCCGAGTCGGTCCAGAAGGTCTGGTTCTCCGCGGCGACCACCGCGTCCTTGATCGACTCCGGCATCTCGTCGTAGGAGATGATCGTGCGGTCCTGGCGGGCGAAGCTGCCCAGCTCGGTCTCGCCGTCGGCGTAGAAGATCAGTGAGGTCTGGGTCTCGAAGTCCTCGTTGGGATCGGGGATCTCGACTGCCTGGTAGAGGTAGAAGAAGGCACCGCCGGCGAGCAGCGCCATCACGAGCCCCACCACGGTGCCCCACTTGAGCACCGAGAGCCCGCGCTGCTTCCAGGTGCGCGGCGCCGTGCCGGCACCCTTGCCGCTCGTCGCGCCCTTGCCGGACGCCGCGGTCTTCTTCACGGCCGGCCCTGGGGCCCTGCGCTTGCCAGTCACTGAGGTCGTTCCGTCCTGCCGGGGTCGGTCGGGCACGTCGGGTGCCGCCCTAGAGGGTACGCACCCGGCTGCGGAGTACCCGTTCGTCACGGCGCGGCCACCGTGACGCGCATCTCGATATCACGGGGTGTTCGCGTCTGGTGGATATATCGCTACGATGCATCCCGTGGCACGTCGTGGAGAGACCATCGAGCTGGCAGTCCTCGGACTGCTGCACGAGGGACCCATGCACGGCTACGAGCTGCGCAAGCGCCTGAACCTCATGCTCGGCTGGGGGCGCGTGCTGTCCTACGGATCGCTCTACCCGGCGCTGAAGAAGATGCTGCGCAGCAACCTCATCGAGGAGACCACGGTCTCCTCGACCCCGGTGACCAAGCGGCCGCGGATCGTCTACCAGGTGACCGAGGCCGGTCACCAGGAGTTCGAGCGGCTGATGTCGGAGGTCGGCCCCGCCGCCTGGGAGGACGACAACTTCGACATCCGGTTCGCCTTCTTCGGGCGCACCGACATGGAGATCCGGCTGCGGGTGCTCGAAGGCCGGCGCACCCGGCTGCAGGAGCGGCTCGACCGCGTCCAGCAGCAGCTCGCCATGACGCAGAAGGAGGTCGACCGCTACGCGGCCGAGCTCCAGCGCCACGGCGTGGAGTCCGTCGAGCGGGAGGTCCGGTGGCTCTCGGACCTCATCAACGCCGAGCGCGACGGTGCCACCCGGCACCAGGACCACGAGTCCGGCAGCGGCACCAGCACCACGAGCGAGTCGGGGTCGCGGCCGGCCTGAGCCGGTCCGCACGCCCGGATCCACCACCGTCACAACCATGCAAGGCAATCACGGAAGGAACGACCCGATGGGTTCGGTTCGAGTAGCAATCGTCGGAGTCGGCAACTGCGCCAGCTCCCTCGTCCAGGGTGTCGAGTACTACAAGGACGCCGACCCCCAGGGCACCGTCCCGGGTCTGATGCACGTCACGTTCGGTGACTACCACGTCAAGGACGTGGAGTTCGTCGCCGCCTTCGACGTCGACGACAAGAAGGTCGGCAAGGACCTCTCCGAGGCCATCAACGCCTCCGAGAACAACACCATCAAGATCACCGAGGTCCCGACCCTCGGCGTCGAGGTCCAGCGCGGCCCGACGCTCGACGGCCTGGGCAAGTACTACCTCCAGACCATCGAGGAGTCCGGCGCCGACCCCGTCGACGTCGTCCAGGCGCTCAAGGACGCCGAGGTCGACGTGATGGTGTCCTACCTCCCCGTGGGCTCGGAGGAGGCCGACAAGTTCTACGCCCAGTGCGCGATCGACGCCGGTGTCGGCTTCGTCAACGCCCTGCCCGTCTTCATCGCCTCCGACCCCGAGTGGGCCAAGAAGTTCGAGGACGCCGGCGTCCCGATCGTCGGCGACGACATCAAGTCCCAGGTCGGCGCGACCATCACCCACCGCGTGATGGCCAGGCTGTTCGAGGACCGCGGCGTGACGCTGGACCGCACCTACCAGCTCAACGTCGGCGGCAACATGGACTTCAAGAACATGCTCGAGCGCGAGCGCCTGGAGTCCAAGAAGGTCTCCAAGACCCAGGCCGTGACGTCCAACCTCTCCGGCGAGCTCGCCGGCAAGGTCTACGACAAGAACGTGCACATCGGTCCCTCCGACTACGTCGCCTGGCTCGACGACCGCAAGTGGGCCTACGTCCGCCTCGAGGGCCGCGCCTTCGGTGACGTCCCACTGAACCTCGAGTACAAGCTCGAGGTCTGGGACTCCCCCAACAGCGCCGGCATCATCATCGACGCCCTGCGCGCCTGCAAGATCGCCAAGGACCGCGGCATCGGCGGGCCGATCATCTCGGCGTCGTCGTACCTCATGAAGTCGCCCCCGGTGCAGCTGCCCGACGACGAGGGCCGCCGCCGCGTGGAGGCCTTCATCGCCGGCGAGGAGTGACCTCCCGCCCCGTCTGAGCACCACCTGATCCATGCACCGCCCCGCCAGGACCCGGTCCCGGCGGGGCGGTGTGCGTCTGGGTGCGTAACGCCTCACGGCACCCGTCGTTTGGCCGAACAGGACCGCGGGATCCGCGGATCCTGCTCCGAGGCCGCCCGACCCCACGGCGGCCGCAGCCACCCGAAGGCCGACATGCCCACCTCCCTCCGCGCCCGCGTCGTACGCCGTGGGCTCACCGCCGGCCTCGCGCTGGCCGTGCTCTCCGGGGCCGCCGCCCCGCTCGCCCTCTCCCCGGCCGCCGCCGAGCAGGCCCGGGACGAGGGCTCGCTGCTCTCCACCCTCGACGACCGGCTGCTGACGGTCGCCTTCGACGACCTCGACGAGGTCGTGCCCGGCCAGGACCTCGAGGTCACCGGGACGGTCTCGACCGTGACCCGGTCCCGGCTCGGCCTGCCCGACACCGGCGTCCCGGCCTCCTTCACCCTCCAGCTCGTCGACGCGCAGGGCCGGGTGCTCGCGGACCAGGACGTCGTGGCCGGGCCCGACGGCTCGTTCGCCGCCACGGTCCCGACCGGGCTGCTCGAGCGCGTGGACGCCACCGACGGGGCCGTCTCGCTGGCCGTGCGCGCCGTCGACGCGTCGTACGCCGGGTTCGCGGCGGAGGACGCCGGCGCCCGCGCGGTCACCGTCGCCTCGCGCGCGACCGGTCTGCGCCTGGAGAACTCCTTCGTGTCCTCGGTCGGCTGGGTCAAGCCGGGCGAGCGCTACCCCTCGACCATCACCGTCACCAACCCCACTGGCAAGACCCTCCCCGGCTCGACCGTCACCGTCGCGGCGCCGCAGGGCACCTCGTTCCTGTCCAGCCGAGGCCCCGGCACCCACAGCACCACCGCCCGCGCGATCCGGTGGTCGGTGCCGAGCCTGCGCAAGGGCGGCACCGCCCGCCTGGTCGTGGAGTCGCGCGCCGCGTCGACCAGGGAGCTGCCCACCGTCGTGTGGCGCGACCTGTCCACGCGCGCCACCCTCTCCTCCGGCGGTCGCACCACCACCTCCACCAGCCACGGCCCCAAGGTCATCCCGCCGGCCGAGCGCTTCGACACCGCCCGCTACGGCGACCGGCCCTTCCCCGTCGTCCCGGTGCAGTACGTCGACCGCGCCTACACCCCCGAGCACACCGGCGAGCAGCTGGAGCGGATCATCAACTCCCCCCGCTTCGACGGCTCGACGTTCAACCTGTTCCAGGAGATGTCGCTGGGCCAGCTCTTCCCCGAGGGCACCGTGCCCTCGGCCGGGATCGCGACCGCGGACTTCGACTACGAGCCCGGCTTCCCGCTCTACCGGACCGACCCGGCCACCCTGAACACCTGCACCGGCGTCACGTTCGGTGACCTCGGCGAGGCCGCCCTGGGCAGCCCGCTCTACCCCGAGCGGATCACCAACGGCGTCTACAACCTGCCCGGCACCACGCAGTACTACGGCGCCGACGCCAACGGCTCGGCGGTCATCGGGGCCCTCGGCGGGGTCGCGGCCCTGCAGCAGATCGACAGCGGCTGCGGCCCGACCGGCAAGCTCGTCGCGGACGCGGTCGTGCTGGCCGACCCGGAGATCGACTACTCCGACTTCGACACCGACAAGGACGGCGTCGTCGACTTCTTCATGGCCGTCTTCGCCGGCTGCGGCGGCAACGGCGCCAGCCAGCTCGGTGCCTGCTCGGACGCCCCGACCGACGTCGCGCCCTACGACAACATCTGGCCGCACTCCTCGTCGCTGGAGTCCTACTTCACCGACCCCGAGACCGGCCTGACGGGCATCACCACCGACGACCAGCTCAAGGACCTCGAGGGCCGGCCGCTCTGGTACACCACGAAGGCGCGCAAGAAGATGACCACGCGCAACACCGGCAAGGACCTCAAGGTCTTCGTGCGCGTCGGCCCCTACAACGTCAACCCCGAGACGGCCATCGACGCGGCCTCGGTGATCTCCCACGAGTACGGCCACTCCCTGGGCCTGCCGGACTTCTACTCGCTCGGCGGTCGCGAGACCTACGGCGACTGGAACCTCATGGCCACCGACAAGAGCCAGAACATGGACGCCTTCAGCCGTCAGGAGCTCGGGTGGGTCGTGCCCGAGGTGCTCCAGCCGGGCAGCAAGCGGACCGTCCGCGGCTTCAAGGACTCCAAGCAGGACACCGGCCGCATCACCTGGCGCACGCCGTCGGGCACGCCGTACACCCTGGTGCACGGCCGCGACGGCATCGTGCGCAACTCCGAGATGTACGTCGCCAAGCTGCCCGGTCGCACGCTGATCGAGGAGTCGGTCTTCGACTCCGGTGACGGCGCGAGCAAGCGCTCCGCGTGGTTCTCCGGGTCCGGCAACGACTTCGGCTGCGCCACCGACGGCGGCGGCAAGAACCTCGACATCTCGCTGCCGGGAGCGTCCAAGCTGCCTGCGGGCACGACGATCAACGCCCGGTTCACGTCCTTCTGGGACATCGAGTGGGACTACGACTACGGCTTCGTGCTCACCTCCACCGACGGCAAGGACTTCGTCTCGCACCCCTCGGAGAACGGCTACACGACGTCCAACCTCGACCCCACGCAGGGCAACCCCAACCAGAACGGCTGCCAGGCGGCGTACGACAACGGCATCACGGGTACCTCGGGCTCCTACCAGGCCGGCACCGAGATCGTGGACCGCAAGGCGGGCAACACCCCCGCGCCGGTCTTCCTCGCCGACAGCTACGACGTCTCCGACCTGGTCGGCGCCAGGACGCCGGTGCTGCGGTTCAGCTACTCCACCGACCCGGGCCTGGCCCGGCCGGGCTGGTTCATCGACGACCTCGAGGTCGTCGCGACCCTGCCCGACGGCACGAAGCGGAAGCTGTTCGCCAGCAGCTTCGAGAAGACCGGCGGCCCCGAGGACCCGCAGGTCTTCCCCGGTGGCTGCAAAAGCGACGGTCCCGGCTCGTGCACGCTGGCGTGGAACTACGTCAAGGCCGGCCAGGAGGCCGACTTCGACCACGCCTACTACCTGGAGATGCGCGACCGGTCGGGCTTCGACCTGGACGGCAAGGGCCAGATCGACCGTGACCCGATCACCTTCGAGCCGGGCCTGTCGTTGACCTACACCGACGAGGCGCACGGCTACGGCAACGCGGGCACCGACAACCCGCCGGCCCAGCACGTGCTCGACTCGGTGCCCGAGCCGGGCAACGACACCCCGAACCTCGCCGACGCGGCGTTCAAGGCCGGCGGGGGGCGCAGCACCTTCTCCGACTTCGGCAGCGGGTGGATCGACAACTACAGCGACCCGAGCCGCCAGGCCAAGGACGCGGAGGCGACGACCGACTGGCTCTTCGACTACCGCTGCCTGTCGTTCAAGGTGCTGTCGATGAAGGGCGACTCCGAGGGCCCCTCGCGGTCGGACGGTGACCTCACCGGCACCGTCGCGTTCCGGCTGGGCACGGGCTGCGGGCGCTACGACTACGGCTACTGACCTCTGCCGCTGACAGCGAACCGCCCCGTCCTCGCAGGAGGACGGGGCGGTTCGTCGTACGGCGGGGGGTCGGGAGCCTCAGCGCTCCGCGGCCGCCTTGATCCGCTCCAGCGTGGACTGCATGCCCGAGCGCATCTCGGCGGTGAAACCGTCCATGCCGCCCAGGACCACCTTGGTCAGGCCCTTGGAGAGCGCCGAGATGCCCTCGGGGGTCTCGCGCCGGTGGGTGACCTTCGTGCGGGCGCCGCCGTCGAGGGGCTCGAGCTGGTAGGACCACACGGTCTTGTTCTCCGCGACCCGGAACGCCAGGTCGGAGTGGGGGGTGCAGCGCACCACCTTGGCGGTCGTGGGCCAGCGCTTCCAGCCCTGCTGGTTGAGGTTGACCATCCGCGCCCCCACCTTGACCTCGCCGCCGATGACCTTGGTCGACACGACCTGGTCGCTCCACTCCCGCATGCGCGGCAGGTCGGCGACGAGGGCCCACACCTGGGCCGGGGCGGCGTCGATCTCGATGGAGGCGCTGAGCTCGTCGGAAGTCGTCATGACAGGCGAACGTACCCGCGGTACGTCGCGTGGCGGGGGTCAGTCCGCCGAGCGGGCGGCCCACCAGGCGCGCAGCTCGTCGGTGGCGCGCTCCTCGCCCAGCGGGCCGTGGTCCATCCGCAGCTCCAGCAGGTGGCGGTAGGCCTCGCCCACCTCACGGCCGGGACCGAGCCCGAGGACCTCCATGATCTGGTTGCCGTCGAGGTCGGGCCGGATGGCGGCCAGCTCCTCCTGCTCGGCGAGGACGGCGATCCGGGCCTCGAGGTCGTCGTAGGTGCGTCGCAGCCGGTCGGCCTTGCGCTTGTTGCGCGTGGTGCAGTCGGCCCGGGTGAGGATGTGCAGCCGCTCGAGCTGGTCACCGGCGTCGCGGACGTAGCGGCGCACCGCCGAGTCGGTCCACTCCCCGCTGCCGTAGCCGTGGAAGCGCAGGTGCAGCTCGACCAGCGAGGACACGGCGTCGATCTCGTCGTTGGAGAAGCGCAGCGCCTTCATCCGCTTGCGGGTCAGCTTGGCGCCCACCACGTCGTGGTGGTGGAAGGTCACGGTCCCGTCGTCGAGGAAGCGCCGGGTGCGCGGCTTGCCGACGTCGTGCATGAGCGCGGCGAAGCGGGAGACGAAGTCGGGTCCGCCGCCGAGCCGGTGCTCCAGGTCGATCGCTTGCTCCAGCACGGTGAGCGTGTGCTCGTAGACGTCCTTGTGGCGGTGGTGCTCGTCGCGCTCCAGGGCCAGCGCCGGCAGCTCGGGCAGCACCCGCTGGGCGAGGCCGGTCTCGACGAGCAGCGCGAGCCCGCGGCGCGGCCAGGGTGCGCAGACCAGCTTCACCAGCTCGTCGCGGACCCGCTCGGCGGAGATGATGTCGATCCGCTCGGCCATGGCGCTCATCGCCGCGACCACGCCCGGGTCGACCTCGAAGCCGAGCTGCGCGGCGAAGCGTGCGGCACGCATCATCCGTAGCGGGTCGTCGGAGAAGGAGTCCTCGGGCGTGCCCGGCGTGCGGATCACCCGGTGCGCGAGGTCGACGACGCCGCCGTACGGGTCCTCGATCTCGCGGGAGGGCAGCCGCACGGCCATGGCATTGACGGTGAAGTCGCGCCGGCCCAGGTCGCCGACCAGGTCGTCGCCGTAGGACACCTCGGGCTTGCGCGACGTCGGGTCGTAGGACTCGGCGCGGTAGGTGGTGATCTCGACCTGCCAGTCCCCGCGGCGGCAGCCGATCGTGCCGAAGTCGCGCCCGACGTCCCACAACGCGTCGGCCCAGCCGTGGAGCAGCCGCTCGGTCTGCTCGGGGCGCGCGGAGGTGGTGAAGTCCAGGTCGTGGTGGTGGCGCCCGAGCATCGCGTCGCGGACCGGGCCGCCGACCAGGGCCAGCTCGTGGCCGGCGTCGGCGAAGCGGCGCCCGAGCTCGTCGATCACGGGGGCCAACCGGTCGAGCTCCTCGGCCACCGAGCGCTGCACCTCGACGATGCTCAGGGGAGCCGGATCTGCGGGGGACACGGGCGAGCAGTCTAGGGCGTCGCTCCGGGGTGCCGACGAATGCCGGCGACCGCCCCGGAAGGTCCGGGCCACCGTCCGGGCCACCGTCCGGGCCACCGTCCGGGCCACAGGTCGCGTCACGGCTGGAGGCGGACGGGGCGGGCCTCGGGCAGCAGGCGTGACCAGGGACACGGCCCCGGCCCGGTGCGCAGGGGCGGCTGGTCGCAGCAACTATCCTCGGCGGGTGGTCCCCCGGTCGTCGACGCCTGCTCTGCGCGGGCTCGCGACCCTCGTGGCGGCCGGCGTCCTGGCGCTCTCGGCGCTGCCCGGAGCCGTCGGCGCGACCCCGTCGAGCAGCAGTCGCGCGTCCGCCGGCGGGCTGCTCGCCGCGTCCGCCGCCCCGGCGACGACGGCCCCCGCGCACGCCTTGCCCACCACCCGGCGCACCGTCGACCGCGAGCCGCTCGAGCCCCTCCAGGTGACCATCGAGGAGCTGACCCCCGGCGAGATCCCCGGCGTCGGCACGGTCGAGGTCAGCGGGACGGTCACCAACGTCGACGACGAGACCTGGACGACGCTCAACCTCTACCCCGTCATCGGCGACGCCCCCATGACCACGGCCGCCGAGCTCCGCGCGGCCCGACGCAGCGACCCGCTCGGCTTCGTCGGCGAGCGCGTCACCGACCCGGGTCCGTACGCCGTCGTCGACCGGCTCGAGCCCGGCGCCACCGCGTCGTACTCCTTCACCGTGGCCCGCTCGCGCCTCGGCGTGGCCGAGCGCGGGGTGTACTGGTTCGCCGTGCACGTGCTCGGACAGGACACCGCGGGTCGTGACTCGACCGCCGACGGCCGCGCCCGCACGTTCCTGCCCCTGGTCGACCAGCCGCCCGCGCAGGGCCGGCGCCCCGACGGCGCGAGCGTGGTCGAGCCGGTGCCCGTCGCGGTCGTGGTGCCGATCCGCCGCCGGGTGCTGCACCGCGCCGACGGCAGCCTCGCCGAGACCCAGGAGTGGATCGAGGAGCTCGGGCCGGACGGCACCGTCGGGCGACTGGTGGACTCCGCGGCGGCAGGCGGCGGGTCGCCGCTGACCTGGCTGGTCGATCCCGCCCTCACCACGGCGGCTGCCCAGCTCGCCGCCGGCAACCCGCCCCGCTCGATCGAGCCGACCGTCGACCCGGCGACCGGCGAGGAGGAGCCGCCCGAGCCCACCGGGACCGACGGCTCCCCGAGCGGCAGCACGAGCACCGATGCGTCCGAGGACACCACCGGGAGCGGCGACGGCTCCGGGAGCCCGGACGGCTCGGACGGCGCGGACGACTCGGCGTCGCCCAGCCCCTCGACGAGCCTG
Source organism: Actinomycetota bacterium (assembly GCA_009701885.1). Classification (GTDB taxonomy): domain Bacteria; phylum Actinomycetota; class Actinomycetes; order Propionibacteriales; family Nocardioidaceae; genus Nocardioides. The sequence continues at coordinate 62,037 of WLJH01000005.1, read as the reverse complement.
GTGCCCGAACCGGTGGACCCCGAGGACCTCGACCCCGAGGCCCGGGCCGCCGCCCGGGTCGCCGCCGACTGGCTCGACGGCCTCACCGCAGCGCTGAGCGGCACCCAGCAGGTGCTGGCCCTGCCCTTCGGCGACCTCGACGTCTCCGGCGCCGCCGAGCGCGCCCCCGAGCTCTACGCCCGGGCCCGCGAGCTGGCTGGCGCGACCCTGCCCGGGCTCCCCGAGACGGAGGTCGCGACCGAGCCGGGGATCTCCTCACCGCTGGGCTACCTCGACGCCGACGCGGTCGCAATGGCGTCCCCGGAGGAGACGCTGCTCCTCACCGACCTCGAGGTCGGCACCGGTCGCGACGGGACCGCCCCCGCGCTGGCCTCCGTCGACGGCCGCACGGTCGTGGTCGCCTCCTCCGGCGCCGCCCAGGGTGGACCCGGTCCGGGTCGGCGCCTGAGCACCGTCTCGGTGCGCCAGCGCATCTTGAGCGAGGCGGCCGTGCGGTTCCTGCAGGACGAGCCCCAGCCGCTGGTCGTGGTGCTGCCCCCCGGCTGGTCTCCCGACGACCCCGAGGCGCTGCTGCCGCCCCTGGACACCACGTGGGTCGACCTCGACACCGTGGCCGACGCGGTCGCGGGCGTGGAACCGGCCAAGGTCGACCCCGCCTCCCTGCGCTACCCCGGCTCCCAGGAGGTCGCCGAGCTGAGCCCGGCGATGGTGCGCGCCGTGGAGGACCAGGTCGCCGCCGGCCAGGTGCTGGAGGAGGTGCTGGCCCTCAACGACCGAGTCGGCGACGTGCTGGCCGGTGAGGCGCTCGCGGCGGCGTCGTACACCACCCGCCCCGTGCGCACGACCGCCCGCACGTCGGCCGAGGCGGCGACCGCGCAGGTGCGCGGGCTGCTGGAGCAGGTCCGCGTCACCACCCCGCCCGGGGTGACGCTCTCCAGCCTCAGCGGCCGGCTGCCCGTCACCGTCGTCAACGACCTCGACCAGCCGGTGACGGTGCGCCTCGACGCTCAGTCCGACCTGCCGATGTCGCTCACCGTGCCCGACGAGATCGAGGTCGGCGCCGATGGCCGGGCGTCGGTGCTGCTCGAGGCGAGCACCAGCCGTCAGGCCGTCCACAACGTGTCGCTGCTGGTCACCTCGCCCTCCGGCGAGCCCCTCGGCGCGCGCGCCGAGCTGCCGATCCGCTCGGCGCAGGTCAGCAACGTCATCTGGCTGATCATGGGCAGCGGCGCGGTGCTGCTCTTCGGGATGATCGGCCTGCGCGTGGTGCGGCGCGTGCGCGAGGCCCGCCGCACGGCGGGCCCGTGAGGCCGCGACGGTGAGCGGTCAGGCGCCCCCGGCGGAGGACCCGGGCGAGGAGCAGCGCTCGATCCTCTCCAGCTCCGCAGTGATGGCCGCGGGTACGACCTTCTCCCGGCTCTCGGGCTTCATCCGTTCGATCCTGCTGGCCGCGGCCCTGGGCAACCTGGTGCACGCCGACGTGTTCACGATCGCCAACACGATCCCGAACATGCTCTACATCCTGCTGGCCGGCGGCGTCTTCAACGCCGTGCTCGTGCCGCAGCTGGTGCGGGCGATGTCGCACGACCCCGACGGAGGCGAGGCCTACACCAACCGGGTCGTCACGCTCGCCGCACTCTTCCTGGCGGCCGTGACCCTGGTGCTCGTCGCCGCCGCACCCTGGGTCGTCGACCTCTACACCTCCGACACCTGGCCGCCGGACGCGCTGGACTCCACCGTGGCCTTCGCCCGGCTGTGCCTGCCGCAGGTCTTCTTCTACGGGATGTTCGTGCTGGTCGGGCAGATCCTCAACAGCCGCCAGCGCTTCGGGCCGATGATGTGGGCGCCGATCGCCAACAACGTCATCTCGGTCGCCACGCTGGTGGTCTACCTCGTGGTGTTCGGGGCGGCCACGGAGGCCGAGCAGCGCGGCGGCTTCACCACCGGCCAGGAGCTGCTGCTCGGCATCGGCTCGACGCTCGGCATCGCCGTGCAGCTGCTCGTGCTGGTGCCCTACCTGCGCGCCGCCGGCTTCCGCTACCGCCCCCGCTTCGACTTCAGGGACACCGGCCTGGGCCACACGCTGCGGCTCGGCACGTGGACCGTCCTCTTCGTCGTGGTGAACCAGCTGGCCTACACCGTGGTGGTGCGGCTGGCCTCGACCGGCACCGGGGCGGGCGCGGCCGACGGGACCGGCTACACCGTCTACTCCTCGGCGTTCCTCATCGTGATGGTCCCGCACTCGGTCATCACTGTGTCGCTGGCGACCGCGATCCTGCCCCGGCTCTCGCGGGCCGCGGCTGACGGCGACCTGGCCCGGCTCGGCTCGACGCTGTCCTCGACCATGCGCACCGCGCTGGTGGTGATGGTCCCCTTCGCCGCCCTGCTGCCGCTGCTCGCCCCGGAGCTGGCCCGGCTGCTGCTGGGGTACGGCGCCGCGGCCGCCACGGTCGACAACTACGTCCCGACGCTGGCCCTCTTCGGTCCCGCGGTCCTCTTCTTCACCGTGCACTACCTGGTGCTCCGCGGCTTCTACGCCCTGGAGCAGACCCGCACCGTCTTCCTCAACCAGTGCGCGGTCGCGGCCACGAACGTCGCGGTCGCGGTCGCGGTGGTGACGACCACCGGTCCGGCGTGGACCTCGCCGGGCCTGGTGGTGGCGTACGGCGCGGCGTACCTCGTCGGCGCGGTGCTGTCCTACCGCGTGCTCTCGCGCCGGCTCGGCGGCCTCGACGGCGCCCGGCTGCTGCGGTTCGCGGTGCGCATCGTCCTGGTGGTGGCGCTCTCGACGGCGCTGGCCTGGGCGGTCCACCTGGGCCTGGACGCCGTGGCCGGCGAGGAGCCCCCGCTGCCCGGGCGGGCGTGGTCGGCCGTGGTGGTCGCGGTCGTGGGCGGGGTGGACGTGCTCGCCTTCCTCGCGCTGGCCCGGGCGTTCCGCGTGCGGGAGGTCACCGCCGTCCTGTCGCTCGTCACCCGGCGCTCGTGAGCGCTGCCCGGACCGGTGGACGCCGACCGGTGGGCGCGGACCGGCCGACCCGTCCCGCCACGCGGCGGACGCGACCGCCCTACGATGGCCCCCGAGCCACCTGACCGACCTGACCCACCCGAACCAGCCGCCCCAGGGAGCCGCGTGCCCGCCTCGATCCGGCCCGGAGACGTCCTCGCGGACCGGTACCGCCTGGTCGATCTGCTGAGCGAGAGCGGGGACGGCCGGTTCTGGCGAGCCCACGACCGGGTGCTGGAGCGGCACGTGGCGCTCCACGTCATCAGCGCCGACGACCCGCGGGCCGAGGGGCTGCTCGCCGCGGCGCGTCGCTCGGCGACGGTGCTCGACCCGCACATCCTGCGGGTGCTCGACGCCGAGCGCAGCGCCGGTCTCTGCTACGTCGTCAACGAGTGGGGCTCGGGCACGTCGCTCGACATCATGCTCGCCACCGGCGGGCCGCTCGCGCCGCGACGGGCCGCCTGGCTGGTGGGCGAGGTCGCCGCGGCGTGCTCCGTCGCCCACGCCGCAGGCGTCCCCCACGGTCGGCTCAACCCCGAGAACCTCCTCGTCGACACCTCCGGGGCCGTCCGGGTCATCGGCTGGTCGGTCGACGCTGCCCTGCACGGGTGCTCCGAGGGCAGCGCCGAGGGCGACGTGGTCGACCTCGCCGGCCTGCTGTACGCCGCGCTCACCGGTCGCTGGGCCGGTCGCTCCGGCTCGGCGGTGCCGCCGGCCCCCACGGACCACGACCGGGTGCTGCGGCCCCGGCAGGTGCGCGCCGGCATCCCACGCGAGCTGGACAGCCTGTGCGACGAGGTGCTCCACCCGCGTCCCGGTCGCAGCGTCCCGGCCTCCCAGGTGCGCGAGGCGCTCGAGGACTTCGTCGGTGACCCGGTCGGCATCCAGGAGTCGATGGTCTCCCGGCTGGTCAGCCGCGGCCACGAGACCGTCGTGCTGCCGCAGGTGCCGGAGTTCGCCGTGCGCGACCCCCACGCCGACACCACCGCACCCGCGTCGCCGGCCGCGGCGAGCACGGCGTCCGACGAGGCGCCCGACCAGGCACCCGACGGGAGGACCGACGACGGCCCGCCCGCCGAGACGACCGGCGAGATCACCCAGGCCGAGCTGCCGGGGTTCCTCGCCGACCCCGAGGCCCGCCCGGCCAGCCCGCCGCCGCCGTTCGAGGAGCCCCCGGCCCGTCCCCTCTTCGCGCCCGACCCGCCCGAGGGCGCCCCGGTACGCCGCAGCCGGGTCCCCGCGCCGAGCACCGGCTCGGCGTCGTACTGGCCGTGGGACACCGACACCGGCCACCACACGGGGCACCCGGGTCACCCGGGCCACTCGGGCTACCCGACCGGCGCGCACGGCCTGGTGGACACCGGCTGGCCCACCGGCACCGCCCCCGTGGTCGAGGACGAGGTGCCCGGGCGCAACACCTTCCGTCTCGCCGCCGTGCTGCTCGCCGCGATGGTGGTCCTGGTGGCGGTCGTCGTGGCCTTCAACCTCGGCCGCGGCCGGACCCCGCTCGGCACCGTCCCCGACGACCAGGGCTCGGCCTCCCCCTCCGACCGCACCTCCGCCGCCCCGGCCCGCCCTCTCGACGTCGCCGGCGTGAACGACCTGGACCCCCAGGGCGAGGACGGCGAGGAGAACCCCGACAGCCTGCCGCTGGTCGTCGACCGGGACCCCGCCACGACCTGGCGCACCGCGACCTACCTCCAGGACTTCGGGCCGGCCGGTCTGAAGACCGGCGTCGGCCTGGTGCTGGACCTCGGGGACAGCCAGGAGGTCCGCGCCGTGGACCTGCAGCTCGTCGGGGCGCCGACCGGGCTCTCGCTCTACCTCACCGAGCAGGCGCCCGGGGGCGACCCCGTCGCCGGAGGGCTCGAGCCGGTCGGCCAGGTGTCCGGCGGACCGGAGGAGACCGTCGAGCTCGACGAGCCGACCCAGGGCCGCTACCTCACCGTCTGGTTCACCGACCTGCCCGAGGTACCCGACGGCTGGCGGGCCGAGGTCGCCGAGATCACGGTGCGCGGATGAGCGCCCCGGTCCAGCCCGAGGGGGTCCCGCTGCCCGAGGTCCCGGACGCGGTCCCCGCTCCGGCGGAGGACACCGACGGGCCCGGCCCCACCGACTGGTCGACCCGCGACGACCGCGAGCTGCTGGCCGCCCACGTCGCCGGGGAGGCGGGAGCCTTCGGTGAGCTCTTCGGCCGGCACCGCGACCGGCTCTGGGCGGTGGCGCTGCGCACGACCGGCAACCCCGAGGACGCCGCCGACGGCCTGCAGGACGCCATGGTCTCGGCCTACCGCCGGGCCGGCTCCTTCCGCGGCGACTCCGCCGTCACCACCTGGCTGCACCGCGTCGTCGTCAACGCCTGCCTCGACCGGCTGCGCGCGGCCAAGGTGCGCCGCACCCAGCCGCTGCCCGACGACGTCGACGACCACCCCGTCGCCGGTCGCGCCCCTGGGGACGCCCCCGAGCAGCCGGACACCGCCTCGGTCCGGTCCGAGGAGCGACGCGCCGTGCTCGCCGCGCTCGCCGCGCTCCCGGCCGAGCAGCGCGCGGCGGTCGTGCTCGTCGACATGGAGGGCTACCCCGTCGCGGAGGCGGCGCGGATCCTCGACTGCCCGGTCGGCACCGTGAAGTCCCGCTGCTCCCGGGCACGGGCCCGGCTCGCCGTCGTCCTGGCCCCGCTGCTGCTCGACGCCGCGCCGGGTGAGGTGGACCACCCGCCGACGGGGAACCCCGTCGCGGCACCGCACGTCGGACCCTCGGACGCCCGGGCACCACCCGTGCCCTGACCCGATCCGATCCGCACCCGACCGGACCGCCCCCGACCGACGTACGCCGTCGAGGTCCGCCACGGGACCGCACCAGCACCACCATCTCCACCGGCAGCACGAGCACCACCCATCCCCCGCACCCTGACCAGAGGAGCACCCGCCGTGAGCGAGGAGCTGAGCCCGGCCGACGAGGCGCGCCTGCGACGGCTGCTGGGCCGTGCGCGCCACGACGAGCCGGTGCCCGAGGACGTCGCGGCGCGGCTCGACGACGTCCTCGCTCGGCTGGACGGCGACGCGAGGCCCCACGACCTGCACGACGACCTGGACGGCTATGCCGCGGCGGCTCGGGCCTCGTCGGGCTCGCCCGCTGCGGGTGCTGCGCCGCCGCGCCGACCGCGCCGCGGCCTGACCCTGCTCGTCGCCGCGGCCGCGGTGGTCGTGGCGGGAGTGGGAGTGGACGCGGTCGTCGACCGCACCGAGAGCGGGGGTGACGCGGCGGCCACTTCGGAGGTGGCCGCCGACGGTGGGCTCGCCGACCCGACCGAGGGCCGGGCCAGCGACGAGGACCTGGCCGAGATGGAGGCGGAGGAGCAGGCAGAGGCGTACGCGCTGGACGCCTCCCCCGAGGCGGCGACCGACGGCGGCGCGGCAGCCGGCTCGATGGCGGCCGTGCCGGGCGACCTGCTGGCGGTGGGTGGTCGGCTCGTGGAGGTCGAGGAGGGCAGCTTCACCGAGGTCGCCGAGCGGCTGCAGCGGCGTCTGTCGGGCGATCGGCGCGTCGCCGCCCGCACCCAGGGCCCGGAACCCCTGCGCGACGCCGCGCCCCGCGTGCAGCGCGCCTGGCAGTCCTGCACCCCACCGGAGGTGGGCCCCGGAACCCACGTCGCCGTGCTGTACGACGGCTCGCCGGCCGTCCTCGTCCTGCGACCGGTCGAGGGCGCCACCCAGGTCGCGGCGCTGCTCCAGTGCGGCACCGGCGAGGTCCTGCGCTCGGTCACCCTGCCCGTCCCCTGACCGCCGAGCCGTCACTTCCGAACCCCCGAGCCGGCAGATCCGCACCTCCGACCGCGGTGCACCCGCGAGCGTCCTCGGACGCTGGAATGCCGCTCGCCTACGATCGGTTCCACCCTGTGCGGGCCGTCCGGCGCCGCGCACCGACCCACCGTCATCGTCCGCCGCCGAGGCGGGGAAGGACACGCATGTCCGACGACATCCGCAACGTCATCATCATCGGCTCCGGCCCGTCCGGGTACACCGCTGCCGTCTACGCCGCTCGCGCCAGCCTCCACCCGCTGGTCTTCGAGGGGTCGGTGACCGCGGGAGGTGCGCTGATGAACACCACGGAGGTCGAGAACTTCCCCGGCTTCCGCGACGGCATCATGGGCCCGGCCCTGATGGACGAGATGCGTGCCCAGGCCGAGCGCTTCGGCGCCGAGCTGGTCGCCGACGACGTCGTCGAGGTCGAGCTGACCGGCGACGTGAAGGTCGTGCGCACCGCCACCGGCGAGTTCCGGGCGCGCGCGGTGATCCTCGCGACGGGCTCGGGCTACCGCAAGCTCGACCTGCCCAACGAGGACGCGCTGTCGGGCCGGGGCGTCTCCTGGTGCGCCACCTGCGACGGCTTCTTCTTCCGCGAGCAGCACATCGCCGTCGTCGGCGGTGGCGACTCCGCGGTCGAGGAGGCGACGTTCCTGACCCGCTTCGGCTCCAAGGTCTCCCTCATCGTGCGCCGCGACGAGCTGCGCGCCTCCAAGATCATGCAGGAGCGCGCCTACGCCGACCCGAAGCTGGAGATCGTCTGGAACTCCAAGATCGCCGAGATCGTCGGCGAGGACCGCCTGGAGAAGGTCGTCCTGGAGGACACCGTCACCGGCGAGCGGTCCGACCTGCCCGCCACCGGCCTGTTCATCGCGATCGGCCACGACCCGCGCTCGGAGCTCCTCACCGGCCAGGTCGACCTCGACGACAACGGCTACGTGCTGGTCGACCACCCCTCGACCATGACCAACCTGCCCGGCGTCTTCGCCTGCGGCGACCTGGTGGACCACCACTACCGCCAGGCCATCACCGCGGCCGGCACCGGTTGCGCCGCCGCCCTCGACGCTGAGCGCTACCTCGGCGAGCTGGAGCACGTCACCTCCAGCACCACCGAGGCCGCCGCCCGGGCCCAGGCCGAGATCAACGCCTGAGCCCGGCGCGGGAACACCGCCGCGGAGCGCGGTGTTCTCCCCACACGTTCGACACACCCCCGCAGTACTGATGAAGGGAGCCCCCGTCGTGGGCAACATCGCCGCCGTCACCGACGCCGAGTTCGAGGCGCAGGTCCTCAAGTCCGACAAGCCGGTCCTCGTGGACTTCTGGGCCGAGTGGTGCGGCCCGTGCCGCCAGGTCGCCCCGATCCTGGAGGAGATCGCCGCCGCGCACGGCGACAAGATCACCTTCTTGAAGATGAACGTCGACGAGAACCCCGTGACGCCGAGCTCCTACCGCGTCACCGGCATCCCGACGATCAACGTCTACCAGGGCGGCGAGGTCGTGAAGTCGATCGTCGGCGCCCGCCCCAAGGCGACCCTGCTCAACGAGCTGGCCGACTACACGGCGTGAGCTGACGCCCCCAGCCTCACCGGTCCCCGTCGTCCCTCCGGACGACGGGGACTGCTGCTTCCGGGGCGGGCGAGGGCCGAACCACCCCGACGAGCCGCTCCAGCGCCGCCTCGACCTCGTCCATCCAGGTGGCGGTGCTCCGCAGGTCCATCCGCAACCGGGGCACGACCGGGTGCGCCCGGTGCGTGCGGAACCCCGTGCGCAGCCAGAAGTCGACCGGGGCGGTGCACCCGGGCGCACCCGGGCCGCGGCGGCCGAAAGCCTCGATCGCCCGGACCCCGCCGCGCGACACCAGGTCCCGCGCCGTCGCCTGCACCAGGAGTCGGCCCAGACCGTGGCCGCGCAGGTCCGGACGCACCCAGATGTCTGCGACCAGCACCGCGTCGGGCGACGCCGGTGCGGTCGGCACGGCCGCCGCACCGGGCAGGTAGGCCGGCGGGGCGTAGAGCACGACCCCGACCGGCTCGGCCTCCAGGACGACCGCCCGCCCGCACGAGCCCCACTCCCGGAGCAGCTCGGACACCCAGGCGTCCTTGGCCTCCACCCGGGACCTGAGGTCGGGGCCGAGCCGCTCCCGGCGTACGGCGTCCAGGGCCCAGCACAGGCAGGACCGGCACGGGGACTCCTGAGGCGTGAGCCGGTCGAGCAGGTCCAGGGTGAGCGGCACGACCCTGCGTCCCACGGCACACCTCCCGCAGCCTCTGCTCCACCAGGACGGGGTGAGGACCGCCACACCCCTCGACCCGCCCAGCACGCGGCCTGCGCGTGCGTGCAGGTGCCTCATCGTTCATGCTAGAGGGATCATGGACAGCACTCCCGCGCGCTCGCACGCCCGTCTCGACTCCTTCGTCGACCGGTACGCCGCGCGCACGGCCGGCATGACGGCCTCGGAGATCCGGGCGCTGTTCGCGGTCGCCTCCCGGCCGGAGGTCGTGTCGCTCGCCGGCGGGATGCCCAACATCACCGGGCTGCCGCTCGACGTGGTCGGGCACGCCATCAACGACCTGGTGCTGCAGCACGGCCCGGTGGCGATGCAGTACGGCTCGGGCCAGGGCGTCCCCGAGCTGCGGGAGCAGATCGCCGAGGTGATGCGCCTGGAGGGGATCGAGGCGCACCCCGACGACGTCGTCGTGACCGTGGGCTCCCAGCAGGCCGTGGACCTGGTGACGCGGATCTTCTGCGACCCGGGCGACGTCGTGATCTGCGAGGCGCCGTCGTACGTCGGTGCCCTCGGCGTCTTCCGCGCCTACCAGGCCGAGGTCGTGCACGCCGAGATGGACGCCCACGGGCTGGTGCCGGAGGCGCTCGAGCAGGCGATCGCCGCCACCAAGCGCGCCGGGCGCCGGATCAAGTTCCTGTACACGATCCCCAACTTCCACAACCCCGCCGGCGTGACGATGTCGCTGGAGCGGCGCGCTCGGGTCCTGGAGATCTGTCGGCGCGAGGGCGTGCTGGTCCTCGAGGACAACCCCTACGGCCTGCTCGGCTTCGACCAGGAGCCGCTGCGGGCGATGCGTGCGGACGACGCCGACAACGTCATCTACCTCGGGTCCTTCTCCAAGACCTTCGCCCCCGGCTTCCGGGTCGGCTGGGCGCTCGCACCGCACCCCGTGCGCGAGAAGCTCGTGCTCGCCCAGGAGTCCGCGACGCTCTGCCCGCCGCAGTTCTCGCAGATGGCGATCTCGGCGTACCTCTCCGCGCACGACTGGCAGGGCCAGATCAAGCAGTTCCGGGAGATGTACCGCGAGCGCCGCGACGCGATGGTCTCCGCCCTCGACGACCTCATGCCGGCCGGCTGTCGCTGGAACGTCCCGGACGGCGGCTTCTACGTCTGGCTGACCCTCCCGCCCGGCATCGACGCGAAGGCGATGCTGCCGCGCGCCGTGACCGCCCGCGTCGCCTACGTGCCGGGCACCGCCTTCTTCGCCGACGGCTACGGCTCGGGCGCCATGCGGCTGTCCTTCTGCTACCCCACCCCCGAGCGCATCCGCGAGGGCGTACGCCGCCTGGCCGGCGTGCTCGAGGACGAGATCGAGCTGCGGGCGACCTTCGGGGCATCGCTGGAGCTCGAGGGCTCCGAGCGCGGGCTGCCCGCGGGCTACGACGCCCCCGGCACCGACGTCAACTGATCTCCCCAGGGCTGCCCGACCGTTCTCGCCGACTGGCGACCGGTCTGCGGGCTGGGCCCGCGTGACAGGATCGGCACGTGCTGGACCTGACCTACCCCCCGATCATCCTCGCCGCGAAGACGGGCTTCCGCCTGCTGGGCCAGCGTTTCGACCTGACCGGGACCGAGCACGTCCCGCGCAAGGGGGGCGTGCTCCTCGCGGTCAACCACGTCGGGTACCTGGACTTCATCTACGGCGGGCTCGCGGCGAACCCTTCGGGGCGCAAGGTGCGGTTCATGGCCAAGCGCGAGATCTTCCAGAACGCCGTGGGCGGTCCGGTCATGCGCTCGATGCACCACATCGAGGTGGACCGCGGGGAGGGGCTCGCCTCCTTCCGCACCGCGGTGGACTACCTGAAGCGGGGCGAGGCGGTCGGGATCTTCCCCGAGGCCACGATCTCGCGCTCGTTCGAGATCAAGGACATCAAGACCGGTGCGGTGCGGATCGCTGCCGAGGCCGACGTCCCGCTGGTGCCGGTGATCCTCTGGGGCACCCAGCGCATCTTCACCAAGGACCACGACAAGGACTTCTCGCGCGGGAAGACCATCGCCATCCGGGTCGGGGAGCCTCTGCGGCCCACCGGCGAGGACCCGGTCGCCGAGACCGCGGCGCTCCGCGCACGGATGAGCTCGATGCTGGACAAGACGATCGCGGCGTACCCCGTCGAGGAGCAGCCCCCGGGCTCCTGGTGGCTGCCGGCCCGCTTCGGCGGCTCGGCCCCCACCCCGGAGGAGGCGGCCCGGCTCGACGCCGAGGAGCAGCGCCGACGCGCCGAGGCCCGGCGGGCCAAGGCCGCCGGCGCCTGAGGGCGGCCCGCACGAGTCGAAGGTTCAGCTGGCACCAGCTCGACCTTCCGGTCCACGGCTGAACCTTCGCCCGTACGCCGAAAGGTTCGGCTCGTACCAGCCGAACCTCCCCGGTGACCTATCAACAAGTCGACAAAGCAATCTATCGCTAGGTCGATGAAACGTCAGATCGGCCGGTCCGACCGGTTGCGCGGGTCGATGATGTCGATGATGCGCCGCAGGTCCTCCAGCGACGCGAACTCGATCTGCACCTTGCCCTTGCTGCGCCCCAGGTCCACCTTGACCCGGGTCTCCAGCCGGTCGGAGAGCCGGTCGGCGATCTCGGCCAGGCCGGGGGCGGTCGGCTTCCGGCGCACGACGCGGCCGGCACCCTCGTCGCCGTGGTCGCCCACGGCCACGATCTCCTCCAAGCCGCGCACGCTGATCCCCTCGGCGACGACACGTGAGGCGAGGCGGTCCTGCAGCCCGGGGTCGTCCACGGCGAGCAGCGAGCGGGCGTGCCCGGCCGAGAGCACACCGGCGGCGACGCGTCGCTGGACGGCGGGGCTCAGCTTGAGCAGCCTCAGGGTGTTGGAGATCTGCGGGCGGGAGCGGCCGATGCGGGTCGCGAGCTCCTCGTGGGTGCAGCCGAAGTCCTCCAGGAGCTGGGCGTAGGCCGAGGCCTCCTCCAGCGGGTTGAGCTGGGAGCGGTGGAGGTTCTCCAGGAGCGCGTCCCGGAGCATGTCGTCGTCCTCGGTCTGCCGCACGATGGCAGGGATGACCTCGAGGCCCGCCTGCTGGGAGGCGCGCCAGCGCCGCTCGCCCATGACCAGCTCGTAGGACTCCGCGCCGGTGCGCCGGACGACGATCGGCTGGAGCAGCCCGACCTCGCGGATCGAGTGCACCAGCTCGGCCATCGCGTCCTCGTCGAAGACGTGGCGCGGTTGGACGGCGTTGGGGACGATCTGGCCGATCGGCACCTCGGCGAAGTAGGCGCCGTCCACGGGAGCGAGGTCCGGGGAGTCCGGGGACGCCGCACCACCGCTGCTCGAGCGGGGCTCCGGCGGGGAGCCCGGGTCGCTCGCACCCCCACCCGGCGCCTCAGCGCCGGGGCCCGCATTCCCGGCGCCGTCAGCTCCGGGCCCCGAGGCGGCCCCCTCGGGCGGCGCGGTCGGGATGAGGGATCCGAGGCCACGGCCCAGACCACGACGCGGGGCAGGACGGGCGTTCACTGCGGGGCTCCTCGCTCGGCGATCTCGCGCGCTGCCTCGAGGTAGGACAGCGCCCCCGGGGACCCAGGGTCGTAGGTCATGACCGTCTGGGCGTAGGACGGCGCCTCGGACACCCGCACCGAGCGGGGGATGGCGGTGCGGAGGACCTGGTCACCGAAGTGGTCGCGGACCTCCTCGGCGACGCCGGCGGCCAGTCGGGTCCGGGCGTCGTACATGGTCAGCAGGATGGTGGAGACCGCCAGGGACGGGTTGAGGTGCGCCCGGACCATGTCGACGGTCTCGAGCAGCTGCCCCAGTCCCTCGAGCGCGTAGTACTCGGCCTGGATCGGGATCAGCATCTCCTCGCCGGCCACCAGCGCGTTGAGCGTGAGCAGCCCCAGCGACGGCGGGCAGTCGATGAGCACGTAGTCGAAGCGGTCCTCGCCCACGGCCGCGGCCGTGCCTACCCACGGGTGCCCCTGGATCGCCTTGCGCAGCCGGCCCTCGCGGGCGACGACCGAGACGAGCTCGATCTCCGCGCCGGCCAGGTCGATGGTCGCGGGGACGACCCAGAGCCCGTCGACGTCCGGGCACGGCGCCACGACGTCGGTGAGCGGTACGCCGTCGACCAGCGCGTCGTACGTCGAGGGGACGCCGCGCCGGTGCTCGATGTTCAGTGCGGTGGAGGCGTTGCCCTGCGGGTCCAGGTCGATCACGAGGACGCGCTGCCCGAGCGAGGCCAGTCCCGCTGCGACGTTGACCGTGGAGGTGGTCTTGCCGACGCCGCCCTTCTGGTTCGCCACGACGAACACGCGCGTGGCTGCCGGGCGAGGCGAGGGGGAGCGTCGAGCAGCGCTGTTGCGCAGCGACAGGGAGAACTCGGTGGCCCGGGCCAGGGGCGTCAGGTCGTCACTCACGGCCGGCTCCATCTCGGCAAGCTCCGCTGCGGTGCGGACCGCGAACGCCCCGGCTCCGCCGCTGTCGCCGGCTCCGCCGGATGTTTCACGTGAAACAGTCACCTGTGGAGAACTTTCCTCGATCTGTGGAGAAACCGCCTGGTTGAGCGTGGGACCACCGGTGGAAAACTCGTCACCGGAGCCGGCACCGTCCGATCCGACGGGGGCGTCTCCGGTCACCGGCTGCCCTTCCCGCGTCGGCGCCCACCAGGGCTGGGACGACGCTGTGCTCGCTGACCACGGGGACGGGCGTCCCGGGCGAGGCGCCAAGATACCTGCGGGCTCCCGGCCCAGGAAACCCGGACCGCCCACGTGGGCGACGCCAGGACCCCTGCACCGAGAGCGCGGACCTCCGGAGCATCGGTGCCGTGCCGTGCCAGCTCCTCGCGGTGCAGCTCCACCTCGTCCGCCGCACTGGATCCCTTGAGGGCCACCATCGCGCCACCGGCTGCGACCAGGGGCATGCACCATCCAGCGAGCCGGTCCAGGGGTGCGACCGCCCGCGACGTGACCACGTCGAAGGACTCCGCCCCGTGGAGCTCCTCCGCCCTCGCCCGAACGACCCGCACCGGGACGTCGAGGTCCGCCACGACTTCCCGGAGGAACGTCGTGCGCCGGAGGAGCGGCTCCACCAGGGTGACCTCAAGGTCGGGTCGCGCCAACGCCAGCACCAGGCCGGGCAGCCCTGCCCCACTCCCGATGTCGGCGACCCGCGCCCCCTCGGGGACCCACTCGCCGACGACCGCGGAGTTCAGGACGTGGCGGTCCCACAGCCGAGCGACCTCGCGGGGCCCGATCAGGCCGCGCTCGGTGCCGGCACCGGCCAACCAGCCGACGTACCGCTCGACCAGTGCCAACCGGTCAGGTGGGAACACCCCCCGCGCCGCCTCGGGCGTGGGGGGTGTTTCACGTGAAACAGCGCCCGGATCGGGCAGTGCGTCACTCAGGGAGGATCACCACGAACCGCCGCGGCTCCACACCCTCGGACTCCGACACCAGGCCAGCCTGGGCGACCGCGTCGTGGACGACCTTCCGCTCGAACGGGGACATCGGCGCCAGCGAGACCCGCTCGCCCCGCTCCCGCACCTGGGCCACGGCGTCGGCAGCGACCTTCTCCAGCTCGGTGCGCCGCTGCGCCCGGAAACCCGAGATGTCCAGCATCAGCCGGGACCGCTCGCCGGTCTCGCGGTAGACGGCCAGCCGGGTCAGCTCCTGCAGCGCCTCGAGCACCTCGCCGTCACGGCCCACGAGCTGGGAGAGGTCAGCGCCCACGATCGACACCGCCGCCCGGTCACCCTCGACGTCCATGTCGAGGTCGCCGTCGAGGTCCGCGATGTCGAGCAGCTCCTCGAGGTAGTCGGCCGCGATCTCGCCCTCGTTCTCGAGCGCCTGGACGCGGTTGCTCACGGTGGGCTGCTCCTGCCCGACGTCCGTGGTGTCCACGGCGTCGGAGGTCTGGGTCGACTCGCTCACGAGCCGCCTCCCTTCTTCTGGTTCTTCTGGGTCTGGTTCCGCGCGTTCCCGCCCTTGGCCGGCGCGGCCTTCTTCCGGGCGGCCCGGGGCTGCCGCTGGGGCTGCTCACGACGGGCCGGGCGACGCTCCTCCACGACGGGGGCCTCGACCTCCGCCACGACCTCGCCACGCTTCAGGGCCTTGGCGCGGTCGCGCTCCTCCTTGGCCTTCGCCGCCGGGGTGCCTGGAGCGGGGTTGTTGCGGATGACGTAGAACTGCTGGCCCATGGTCCACAGGTTCGAGGTGGTCCAGTACAGGAGGACACCGATCGGGAAGGCCACACCGCCAAGACCGAAAGCCACCGGCAGGACGTAGAGGAGCAGCTTCTGCTGCTGGGCGTAGGGGCCGGACAACGCATCGGCCGGCATGTTCTTGCTCATCAGCTGGCGCTGGGTGAAGAACGTCGTGGCGGTCATGGCGAGCACGAGGAACAGCGCGAGCACCATGACAGCGGCGTCACCGCCACCCTCGCGCCAGATGCCCGATCCCCAGAAGCTGTCCGCGATCGGGATCCGCCCGAAGAGCTCGGACTCACCGAAGTTGCGCGCCCGCTCGTCGGTCAGGAAGCCCCGACCCACCTCCTTCGAGGCGTTGTTCAGCAGGCTGAAGAGCGTGAAGAAGATCGGCATCTGCAGCAGGATCGGGAGGCAGGACGCGAACGGGTTGGTGCCCGAGTCCTTGTAGAGCTTCATCGTCTCCTGCGCGAGACGCTCCCGGTCGTGGCCGTACTTCTTCTGCAGCTCCCGGACCTTCGGCTGGATCAGCTGCATGTTGCGGCTGGCCTTGATCTGGCGCACGAAGAGCGGAATCAGCGCCGCACGGATGACCAGCGTCAGACCGATGATCGACAGGGCCCACCCGAGGCCCCCGTTCTCGTCGAGGCCGAGCAGGGTGAAGAGCTCGTGCCAGAGGAGCATGACGCCGGAGATGGCGTAGTAGAGCGGTGCGGCCAGGAAGCCGAAGATGTCACCGATGGTTCCCACGGATCAGACTCCTTGTGTGGGGCGGACGTGCGGGGATGGGGTGGGGCCGGGCGGGGTATCCGCGTCCATGGTGCCCCCCGGGTGGCGAGGAGGCACCGGGTCGTAGCCACCGTCGGACCACGGGTGGCAGCGACCGAGCCGTCGTACTGCCAGCCAGCTGCCCCGCAGGCTGCCGTGGACGGTCACGGCCTCCAGGGCGTACGCCGAGCAGCTGGGGTGGTAGCGGCAGACCTGGCCGTAGAGCGGGCTGACCAGCTTCCGGTAGACGCGGAGGAAGCCGATGAGCAGCAGCCGCACGGGGTCCTTCACGCCGAGGTCCTTGCCAGGCAGCCCGCGAGATCCGTCCCGAGCGCGGTGCTGGAGGCCGCAGCGGAGGCCGGCAGTGCGCGCACCACGAGCACGCAAGAGCCCGGGAGCGAGGACACGTGCTCCCGGGCCAAGTGGCGAAGGCGGCGCTTCACGCGGTTGCGGACGACGGCGTTGCCCACCGCCCTGCTGACGACGAACCCGACGAGCGGGGGAGCATCACCCTCGCGCTGCAGCAGGTGGGTCACCAGCGTGGGCGAGGAGCGACGCGTCCCGCGACGGGTCGCGAGCCGGAACAGGCCGGCGTCGGCGAGCCGGTGCTCAGCTCGCAGCACGGGGCGGGCGCGACCGACGGTCTGGTCAGACCGCGATCGACTTGCGGCCCTTGCGGCGCCGCTGGTTGAGGATCGCGCGACCGGCACGCGTGCGCATGCGGAGACGGAAACCGTGCACCTTGTGACGGCGGCGGTTGTTGGGCTGGTACGTGCGCTTGCTCACGACTGCTCTCTCTCGCGGAGGGTTCTGCTGGACGTCTGCGTCGGGCCCGACGGTGCCGGACCTCCCACCCTGTGATCGGCTGTGCCGACCGGGGCGCCCGGAGGCACCACCGGTACGCGACCTTCGGCCGGCACCGCCCACCCACGTCGTCCCCGGCGACGACCGGGGATGGTCATGGACATGCGGCACCCGTCGACACACAGATCTCCTCGGATGACCGGCCAACGGTACGCGGGCGCGCGACGGGGGGTCAAACCCTCGCCGACCCCCGCACCCCATGTGGCCCGGGCGGCCCGGCAGCCTGTGGAGAACTGCTTGCGCCCCCCCGGGTGCCAGGTTAGGTTCCCCCTCTCGAGGTCCCGCCTCCGCGTCACGCTCGGGCACCACCGCTCCGTCAGTGCCGACGGGCCCGCCCAGGTCGATCCACCGGGTCTGACCTGCGACGACAGCGATGGAGCCCGGTCCGGCACGAGCACCGGGACACCGAGGAGCCACATCCCCCGACCCGGGTTCACAGCCTGTGGATCAACTTGTGGAACATGAACGGGTCACAGCAGCGCACGCGGTGGGGACACCGGCCGCGGCCGTGGCGCGAGACCGACCGAACACCCACCAGACGAGCAGCTCCCCGGACCCGTGAGGGACCACCTCCGACCGGGGCAGGGCGGAGCACCCCCACCGTGGACGACAACCTCTCGGACCTCGCCTCCGCCTGGCACGGCGTGGTCGCGGACCTCCAGCCCAACCAGCGCGCCTGGTTGCGTGCCAGCGAGCCGATCACCCTGCACGGGCACACCGCGATCATCGCCGTCCCCAACGACTTCACCCGCCACCAGCTCGAGGGGCGGCTGCGCGCCCAGCTCGAGGACGCCCTCTCCGTGCGCTTCGGCCAGGAGATCAGGATCGCCGTCACGGTGAACCCGGCGCTCGAGGAAGCCGCGCAACCAGGCGATATGTCGACTTATAGCCCTGTCGACTCCACCATCGCCAGTGGGGAGGAGCCGACACCCCTCACCGCGGCCCCGGCGGCCGACCTCGGCCCCGTGCCCCCCGAACCCCGGCGCGAGATGACCCCGAGCACGCCCGAGCCGCCCGCACCGGTCGACAGCGGCGTACGCCCGAACGCCCTGGAGACGCGCCTCAACCCCAAGTACACGTTCGAGACCTTCGTCATCGGCTCGTCCAACCGCTTCCCGCACGCGGCCGCCGTCGCGGTGGCCGAGGCACCCGGCAAGGCGTACAACCCCCTGCTCGTCTACGGCGACTCGGGGCTGGGCAAGACCCACCTGCTCCACGCCATCGGCCACTACGTCCGCTCGCTCTACAACGGCGCCAAGGTGCGCTACGTCTCGAGCGAGGAGTTCACCAACGAGTTCATCAACGCGATCCGCGACGACCGGCAGGACCGGTTCAAGCGCCGCTACCGCGACGTCGACGTGCTGCTGATCGACGACATCCAGTTCCTGGAGGGGAAGACCCAGACGCAGGAGGAGTTCTTCCACACCTTCAACACCCTGCACAACGCCAACAAGCAGATCGTGCTGACCTCCGACCGTGCTCCCAAGCGGCTCGAGGCGCTGGAGGACAGGCTGCGCAACCGCTTCGAGTGGGGGTTGATCACCGACGTCCAGCCCCCCGACCTCGAGACGCGCATCGCGATCCTGCGCAAGAAGGCCGCGATGGACCGGCTCACCGCTCCGCCCGACGTGCTGGAGTTCATCGCCTCCAAGATCCAGACCAACATCCGTGAGCTCGAGGGTGCCCTGATCCGCGTCACCGCCTTCGCGAACCTCAACCGCCAGGAGGTCGACATGACCCTGGCCGAGATCGTCCTGAAGGACCTGATCCCCGAGGGCGGCGAGCCGGAGATCACAGCCGGCTTGATCATCGCCCAGACGGCCGCGTACTTCGGGCTCACGATCGACGAGCTCACCGGCCCCAGCCGCGGCCGGCACCTGGTGATGGCACGGCAGATCGCGATGTACCTGTGCCGCGAGCTCACCGACCTCTCGCTGCCCAAGATCGGCGCCCAGTTCGGCAACCGCGACCACACGACGGTGATGTACGCCGACCGCAAGATCAACCAGCTGCTCGCCGAGCGCCGGGCCGTCTTCAACCAGGTCTCGGAGCTC
Source organism: Actinomycetota bacterium (assembly GCA_009701885.1). Lineage (GTDB taxonomy): Bacteria > Actinomycetota > Actinomycetes > Propionibacteriales > Nocardioidaceae > Nocardioides. Next base: position 43,110 of record WLJH01000005.1, on the reverse strand, counting down.
ACGAACCGCGTGAAGATGCAGGCCCGCCAGGCCTGAGCACGCCTGCTCCGACCGGACGGTTCGTGTCGTTCCCCCCTGTGGACGAAGGACGGATCCACCCCGAACTACACGGGGAGGATCTGTGGAGCGCATCCCGTCCCGTCCACGGCCAGGTCCTGGCTGCACAGGCCGGGGCTCGGGACCACACCTCTCCTCCCCACCCCCTGTGCACTCCTATTCCTCCGCACGACCTGCACGAACGCCGCTCGTCCACAGACTCCACAGCTCCTATGACTCCTCTGGAACCCTGACCATCCCGAATTCCCGTGGAATTCCTCCCGGACCTCTCCCTGGGGAAAACCCACCGGCGCTCCCCTCCGGTGGGCGGCGCGTGGCAGGATGCGACTCCCCGTCACCCCGGGTCCCCCGCCGTGCCCCACGCCCGGCCCGAACCCCGGCCCCGCGCCCCTCCTGCTGAAGGACTGACACCGTGAAGTTCCGCGTCGAACGAGACGTGCTGGCCGATGCCGTCGCCTGGGCGGCACGCAACCTGCCCGTGCGACCGAGCGTCCCCGTCCTCGCCGGCCTGCTCGTCGAGGCCGACGACCAGGGGCTGGTCCTGTCCAGCTTCGACTACGAGACCTCCGCGCGGGCGACCCTGCAGGCCGACGTCCACGACCCTGGCCGGGCCCTGGTCAGCGGCCGGCTCCTCGCCGACATCTGCCGCAGCCTGCCTGCCAAGCCGGTCGAGATGACGCTCGACGGCGCTCGGGTCCAGCTCACCTGCGGCTCGGCGCGCTTCAGCCTCCAGACCATGCCGGTCGAGGAGTACCCCACGCTCCCCGCCATGCCGCAGGCCACCGGCACCGTCCCGAGCGAGCTCTTCAGCCATGCCGTCGCGCAGGCCGTCACCGCCGCGGGTCGCGACGACATGCTCCCGGTCCTGACCGGCGTCCGCCTCGAGATCGACGGCTCCACGATCTCGCTGCTGGCCACCGACCGCTTCCGCCTCTCCCAGCGCGAGCTCACCTGGGACCCACGCACCCCTGACGAGACCCTCGCCGCGCTCGTGCCCGCCAAGGTGCTCGCCGACACCGCCAAGTCCCTGACCGCCGGCGCCGAGATCGCCATCGCGCTCAGCGCCAGCGGCGCGGGCGACGGCCTGATCGGCTTCGAGGGCGCGGGCCCCGGTGGCATGCGCCGCACGACCACCCGCCTGCTGGACGGGGAGTTCCCCAAGGTCCGCAGCCTCTTCCCCAACGAGCACCTCACGCTCGCCACCGTCGACAAGGCGGCACTGGTCGAGTCGGTCAAGCGCGTCTCGCTCGTGGCCGAGCGCAACACCGCCGTCCAGCTCGCCTTCTCCGACGGTGTGCTCACCCTCGACGCAGGATCCGGCGACGAGGCCCAGGCCTCGGAGTCGGTCGAGGCGGTCGTGACCGGTGACGACCTGACCACCGGCTTCAACCCCCAGTTCCTGCTCGACGGCCTCACCGCCATCGACCAGCCGACGGTCCAGCTCGCCTTCACCCAGGCCTCCAAGCCCGTGGTCATCTCGGGCGTGACCGACGACGACAGCGACCCGGGGTTCCGCTACCTCCTCATGCCCCGCCGTCTGCTCTCCTGAGCGCCTCACCCGCCTGACGGGCCGCTCCCACCGCCTCGGGTCCTAGGCTGCTCGGTATGGACATCGGACTCGTCGGACTCGGGAAGATGGGCGGCAACATGCGCACCCGCCTGCGCAACGCCGGACACACGGTCGTGGGCTTCGACCACGACCCCGACAAGCGGGACGTCGACTCGCTCGAGGCGCTGGTCGAGGCGCTGCCCTCCCCCAAGGTCGTGTGGGTGATGGTGCCCTCCGGCGCCCCCACCCACGAGACCATCGAGCGGCTCGGCGACCTGCTGGGCGAGGGCGACCTCGTCGTCGACGGCGGCAACTCGCGCTGGACCGACGACCAGGCGCACGCGGCGATGCTCGCCGAGAAGGGCATCGGCTTCGTCGACTGCGGCGTCTCGGGCGGGGTCTGGGGCCTGGAGAACGGCTACGCCCTGATGTACGGCGGCACCGCCGAGGACGTCGCGAAGGTGCAGCCAGCCTTCGACGCGCTCAAGCCCGAGGGCGAGCTCGGCGCCGTGCACGCCGGCAAGGTGGGCGCCGGCCACTTCTCCAAGATGGTCCACAACGGCATCGAGTACGCCGTCATGCAGTCCTACGCCGAGGGCTGGGAGCTGCTCCAGGCCGTCGACGTCGTCGACAACACCACCGAGGTCTTCCGCTCCTGGCGCGAGGGGACCGTCATCCGCTCCTGGCTGCTCGACCTGCTGGTGGCCGCGCTCGACGAGGACCCGGGCCTGGCATCGATCCGCGGCTACGCCGACGACTCCGGCGAGGGACGCTGGACCGTCGAGGCCGGCATCGAGAACGCCGTGGCGACCCCGGCCATCACGGCCGCGCTCTACGCCCGGTTCGTCTCCCGCCAGGAGGACTCCCCCGCGATGAAGGCGGTCGCGGCGATGCGCAACCAGTTCGGCGGGCACGCGACGCAGGCGGCGTCCGGTGGGGAGCCCGGCCCGGAACCCGACCTGGCATGACGTGCACGTCTCGCACCTGACGCTGCACGACTTCCGCTCCTACCCCACCGCGGAGGTCCCGCTCGAGCCGGGCGTCACCGCCTTCGTGGGTCGCAACGGCCAGGGCAAGACCAACCTGGTCGAGGCGATCGACTACCTCTCCCGGCTCAGCTCGCACCGGGTCGCCGGCGACGCCCCGCTGGTGCGCGCCGGTGCCGAGCGGGCCGTCGTGCGGGCTGCGGTGGTGCGCGACGGTCGCACCGCGGTCCTGGAGGTCGAGATCAACCCCGGTCGGAGCAACCGGGCCAAGGTCAACCGCTCCCCGCTCCCCCGGGCGCGCGAGCTGGTCGGCCTGGTGCGCACCGTGGTCTTCGCCCCCGACGACCTCACCCTGGTCAAGGGCGACCCGTCGGACCGGCGGAAGTTCCTCGACGACCTCCTGGTGCTGCGCGCCCCGCGCCTGGCGGGCGTCCGGTCCGACTACGACCGGATCCTGCGCCAGCGCAACACGCTGCTGAAGACCGCCGGCGCCGCCCGCCGCGGCAGCACGTCCGCCGAGGGCGCGCTCGCGACCCTGTCGGTCTGGGACTCCCACCTGGCCCGCACCGGCGCGGAGCTGCTCTCCGAACGGCTGCGGCTGGTCGAGGCGCTGCGCCCGTACGTCGTCGCGGCGTACGCCGCCGTGGCGCAGGGGGCGGGCCGCGACGCTGCCGACGTGGAGTACCGCCCGAGCCTCGAGCTGCCGCACCACGCGTGGGAGCTCGGTGTCGACGACCTCGCCGAGCGGCTGCTGGTCGAGGTCGAGGCGCGGCGCAAGGACGAGCTCGACCGGGGGCTCTCGCTGGTGGGACCGCACCGCGACGAGCTCCTACTGACCCTGGGTCCCGGGGAGGGCGTGGCTGCAGCGGAGCCGGAGGACCAGGCGGCAGAGGGCGCGGGCGACCCCGAGGCAGCCGACGCAGGACCCGCGGTCCGGCTGCCGGTGAAGGGCTACGCCTCGCACGGCGAGTCGTGGTCGTTCGCGCTCGCCCTGCGGCTGGCGTCGTACGACCTGTTGCGCTCCGAGGGCGACGACCCGATCCTCGTGCTCGACGACGTCTTCGCCGAGCTGGACTCGCAGCGGCGCGAGCAGCTGGCGGCACTGGTGGCCGGCGCGGAGCAGGTGCTCGTCACCGCCGCGGTCCCCGAGGACGTGCCGGCCGCGCTCCGGGGCGTCCGGTTCCTCGTCGCGGGAGGCCAGGTCACCCGTGACGACTGAGCACCCCCCGACGCCTGACCCGGACCACGGGCCGCCCGAGGGCCCCCCGGGCCGGTCCGCCCTGCCCCCCGAGCGCGACCACGGCCCGGACCTCGACGACCTGCCGGCCACCGACCTCCCGCACTCCGACGACGGCCTGGACCTCGCCCGTCGCACGGCCAAGGCCGTGGCCGGAGCGTCCGCAGGGGGCATCCGGCGGCCGAGGCGCAAGCGGCGCCAGGGCGGCGACGGCCCCCGCCCGGCACCGGGCGACGACCGGGACCCGCAGCTGCTCGACAGCACGCTGGCCCGCCTGGTCGCCGACCACGGCTGGGCGCTGGACCTCCGGGTGCGCGGCGTCTTCGCGCGCTGGCCCGAGCTGGTCGGCGACGAGGTCGCCGCGCACTGCACGCCGGAGACGTTCGCGGACGGCCGCCTGGTCGTGCGCACGGACTCCACCGCCTGGGCCACCCAGCTGAAGCTCCTCGCACCGCAGCTCGTGCGCCGGCTCAACGAGGACCTGGGCGCCGGCACGGTCACCGTCATCGAGGTCCTCGGGCCGCACCTGCCCACCTGGCGCAAGGGCCCCCGGTCGGTGCGCGACGGCCGAGGCCCCCGGGACACCTACGGGTGACGAGGACGCGCAGCGGACTCGTCGATCGGTGGTCGAGCGAGCGGCACGGCTGAGCCTGCGAAGCCGTGACCCGCGTGTCGAGACCGAGGACGCGTCAGCGGACTCGCTGGTGGTGGTCGAGCGAGCGGCACGGCTGAGCCTGCAAGCCGTGACCCGCGGGTCGAGACCGGTCAGCTGGCCAGGGGGCTCGAGGTCGGGGGCACGAGCTCGCAGGAGCCGATCTGACCGGCCCTCCGACGTACCCGCCCCTGTCCGGCCCCCTCCCAGGCGCTCCTGGAGGCCTCCACGAGCCGCTGAGCGCCCATCAGGGGCGCGGGTCGACCCCGTCCGGCGGGTCGTGGGCGCGCGTGGAGACCCCTGACGGGCTACTATGGCCCTCAGGTCGCCTCGGGCGACCTGTTGTGTGCCACGGCTCGTCGCAGAGCCCGCAGAGATGGAGCGCGTGTGTCCGAGGACAGCCAGGTCGAGACCCCTGCGGCGAGCACCCCGCAGCCCCCCAACGGCGTGGAGTACGACGCCTCGGCCATCCAGGTCCTCGAGGGGCTCGAGGCGGTCCGCAAGCGCCCGGGCATGTACATCGGCTCCACCGGCGAGCGCGGCCTGCACCACCTCATCTGGGAGATCGTCGACAACGCCGTCGACGAGCGGATGGCCGGCTACTGCGACCGGATCGTCGTCACCCTGTGCGCCGACGGCGCGATGAAGGTCGAGGACAACGGTCGCGGCATCCCCACCGACACCGCGCCCGGCCAGGAGCTGCCCGCACTGACGCTGGCCCTGACCGTGCTGCACGCCGGCGGCAAGTTCGGCGGCGGCGGCTACAAGGTCTCCGGCGGTCTGCACGGCGTGGGCGTCTCCGTCGTCAACGCGCTGTCGACCAAGGTCGTCGCGGAGGTCAAGAACCGCGGCCACCTGTGGCGCCAGACCTTCAGCCTCGGCGTCCCCGACGGGCCGCTGGAGCAGGTGCGGCCGATGGAGGACGGCGAGCGCACCGGCACCACCATCACGTGGTGGGCCAGCCCGGAGATCTTCGAGACCACGACGTACAACCTCGAGACCATCACCCACCGCATCCGCGAGATGGCCTTCCTCAACAAGGGCCTGGAGATCGTCGTGCGCGACGAGCGCGAGGGCGCCGAGGCGGTGGCCGAGGCCGTCGAGGACGACACCGTCGACTCCAGCGAGGAGGGCGCCTCGGCGCCGCAGCGCTCGGCCGGCGCGCTGGAGCAGGTCTTCCGCTACGACAACGGCCTGGTGGACTTCGTCAACCACCTCAACCGCACCAAGCACGCCGCGAACCCGACGGTGATCTCCTTCGAGGCCGAGTCGCCCGACGACGTCGAGAACCACATGAGCCTCGAGGTCGCGATGCAGTGGACCGACACCTACACCGAGTCGGTCCACACCTTCGCCAACGCGATCAACACCGCCGAGGGCGGCACCCACGAGGAGGGCTTCCGGGCCGCGCTCACCAGCCTGGTCAACAGCCGGGGCGAGGACTGGGGCCTGATGAAGAAGCCCGAGGACAAGGTCAAGGGCGAGGACATCCGCGAGGGCCTCACCGCGATCATCTCGATCAAGCTGGCCGAGCCGCAGTTCGAGGGCCAGACCAAGGGCAAGCTCGGCAACACCGAGGCCAAGGGCTTCACCCAGCGCATCGTCGGCGACCAGCTCGGTGCGTGGTTCGAGGAGAACCCGGCGGAGGCCAAGGAGATCATCCGCAAGGCCCAGGCCGCCGCGCAGGCACGCAACGCCGCCCGCAAGGCCCGCGACCTCGCCCGCGACCGCAAGGGCCTGCTCGGCCGCGCCGGTCTGCCCGGCAAGCTCTCGGACTGCCAGTCGACCAACCCCGCCGAGTGCGAGGTCTTCATCGTCGAGGGTGACTCGGCCGGTGGCTCGGCCCGCCAGGGCCGCGACCCACGCATCCAGGCGATCCTGCCGATCCGCGGCAAGATCCTCAACGTCGAGAAGGCCCGCATCGACAAGGTGCTGGCCAACACCGAGGTCCAGTCGATCATCTCCGCGCTCGGCACCGGCATCACCGACGAGTTCGACCTCGACAAGCTGCGCTACCACAAGGTCGTGCTGATGGCCGACGCCGACGTCGACGGCCACCACATCAACACCCTGCTGCTGACGCTGCTCTTCCGGTTCATGAAGCCGCTGATCGAGCACGGCCACGTCTTCATGGCCCAGCCGCCGCTCTACCGGCTGCGCTGGAACAAGCCGCACGAGCACGAGTTCGTCTACTCCGACTCCGAGCGCGACGCGCTGCTGCGCGAGGGCCAGGCCGAGGGCAAGAAGCTGCCCAAGGAGAACCCGGTCCAGCGCTACAAGGGTCTGGGCGAGATGAACGCCAAGGAGCTGTGGGAGACCACCATGGACCCCGACAACCGGCTCATGCTCCAGGTGACCCTGGACGACGCCGCGCACGCCGACGAGATCTTCTCGATCCTCATGGGCGAGGACGTCGAGCAGCGCCGCTCCTTCATCCAGCGCAACGCCAAGGACGTCCGTTTCTTGGATATCTAGGCCGCTAGCACTCTCTACCGCGCGCCCTAGACACCCGTAGAACCGACCAGAAAGCCACAGACACGTGACGCAGACCCCCACCGACGGCGGCGCTCCCCAGGGCCCCGGCGGCCGGATCGAGCCGGTCGAGCTGCAGACCTCGATGCAGCGCGCCTACATCGACTACGCGATGGCCGTCATCGTCGGCCGTGCGCTGCCCGACGTGCGCGACGGCCTCAAGCCGGTGCACCGGCGCGTGCTGTACGCGATGTACGACGGCGGCTACCGCCCCGACCGCGGCTTCTCCAAGTGCAGCCGCGTCGTGGGCGACGTCATGGGTCAGTACCACCCCCACGGCGACACCGCGATCTACGACACCCTCGTGCGCCTCGCGCAGCCGTGGGTCATGCGCGCGCCCCTGGTCCAGGGGCAGGGCAACTTCGGCTCGCCCGGCAACGACTCGGCCGCGGCCATGCGGTACACCGAGTGCCGGATGGCGCCGCTGGCCATGGAGATGGTCCGCGACATCGAGAAGGAGACCGTCGACTTCCAGCCCAACTACGACGGCCGGTCCGCCGAGCCCGTCGTGCTCCCCTCGCGCTTCCCCAACCTGCTGGTCAACGGCTCGGCCGGCATCGCGGTCGGCATGGCCACCAACATCCCGCCGCACAACCTGCGCGAGATCGCGGCCGGCGCCACCTGGGCGCTGCAGCACCCCGACGCCACCCGCGAGGAGCTCCAGGACGCGCTCGTCGAGCGGATCAAGGGCCCCGACTTCCCCAACGGCGCGCTGATCGTCGGCAACGCCGGCACCGAGCAGGCCTACCGCACCGGACGCGGCTCGATCACGCAGCGCGCGGTCATCGAGGTCGACGAGGACGCCCGCGGCAACACCTGCCTGGTCATCACCGAGCTGCCCTACATGGTCAACCCGGACAACCTCGCGCTGAAGATCGCCGAGCTCGCCGACTCCGGTCGCGTGCAGGGCATCCGCGACGTCCGCGACGACACCTCCGACCGCACCGGTCAGCGCCTCGTGGTCGTGCTCAAGCGCGACGCGGTGGCCCGGGTCGTGCTCAACAACCTGCTCAAGCACACCGAGCTGCAGACCAACTTCAGCGCCAACATGCTCGCCCTGGTCGACGGGGTCCCGCGCACCCTGACCATCGACCAGTTCATCAGCAACTGGGTCACCCACCAGGTCGACGTCATCGTCCGGCGTACCCAGTTCCTGCTGCGCGAGGCCGAGAAGCGCGCCCACATCTACCGCGGCCTGGTCAAGGCGCTCGACGCCCTCGACGAGGTCATCGCGCTCATCCGCCGCTCCCCCGACGTCGACGACGCGCGCCAGGGCCTGATGGACCTGCTCGACATCGACGAGGTCCAGGCCACCGCCATCCTCGACATGCAGCTGCGCCGCCTCGCGGCCCTGGAGCGGCAGAAGATCGTCGACGAGCTGGCCAAGATCGAGGCCGAGATCGCCGACTACGAGGACATCCTGGCCAGCCCCGAGCGGCAGCGGCAGATCATCGTCGACGAGCTCGGCGAGGTCGTGGAGAAGTACGGCAACGAGCGCCGCACCCAGATCATCGCCGCCGACGGGGACCTGTCGATGGAGGACCTCATCCCCGACGAGGAACTGGTCGTCTCGATCACCCGCGGCGGGTACGCCAAGCGCACCCAGCGCGCGCAGTACCGCACCCAGAAGCGCGGCGGGAAGGGCGTGCGGGGCGCGACGCTGCGCGGCGACGACGTGGTCGAGCACTTCATCGCCACGACCAACCACCACTGGCTGCTCTTCTTCACCACCGCCGGACGGGTCTACCGCACCAAGGCCTACAACCTCCCGGAGGCGGCCCGCGACGCCAAGGGCGGGCACGTGGCCGGGTTGCTCTCCTTCCAGCCCGACGAGTCGATCGCGCAGGTCCTGGCGATCCGCGACTACGACCAGGCGCCGTACCTCCTGCTCGCCACCCGCAACGGCCTGGTCAAGAAGACCCGCCTGGCCGACTACAACTCCCCGCGCCAGGCCGGCGTCATCGCCATCAACTTCCGCGAGGAGGACGACGAGCTGATCGGCGCCGAGCTGGTGCACGGCCAGGACGACGTCCTGCTGGTCTCGCGGAGGGGCCAGGCGATCCGGTTCCGCGCCGACGACACCCAGCTGCGCCCGATGGGCCGGGCCACGTCGGGTGTGACCGGCATGAAGTTCCGCGAGGGCGACTCGCTGCTGTCGATGTCGGTCATCCGCGCCACCCAGGTCGCGGCCGAGGAGGCCGCCGGCCTCGCCGAGCACGACGAGGAGTCCGCGGCCGTCGAGGCGACCGCCGAGCAGGTGGCCGAGGTCAAGCCGCAGTACGTCTTCACCATCACCGACGGCGGCTACGCCAAGCGCACCCGGATCTCGGAGTACCGCCTGCAGTCCCGCGGCGGTCTGGGGATCAAGGCGATGGCGCTGACCAACGCCGACCGCGGCGGTCTCGTGGGTGCCTTCATCGTCGAGGACGGCGACGAGGTCCTCTCGATCACCGCCTCCGGCCAGGTCGTGCGCAGCCCCATCGACGAGGCCTTCCGCCCGACCGGCCGCTCGACCCAGGGCGTGAAGTTCGTGACGCCGAAGAAGAACGACACCGTCGCCGTCGTGGCCCGCTCGGTCGAGGCGGCCGAGGACGAGGAGGAGCCCGAGGAGGGCGCTGAGGGTGTGGAGGCGTCCTCGCAGGGGGAGGCTCCTGCGGACGCCAGTGCAACAATCGAGGCCGACGCCCCCGGCACCGAGGCATCCGAGCCCGAGGCATCCGACACTGAGGACGAGTGATGACGGACCGATCCACCGAGCAGCGGACCACGCGTCCGGTGCCCGCCCGCGGACCGGAGGACACCGTGACCCGGCCGGCGCTCGCCGACCGGGTCAAGGAGCGGCTGGCCCGCGCCGGTGACGAGCACCAGGCCAACAAGGACGCCGCCCCGGCAGCCGCGACGCCGGCCGCTGCCACGGGCCGTGCCCCCCGCCGGGCGCGACTGCGCCTGACCAGGGTCGACCCCTGGTCGGTCATGAAGACCTCGTTCCTGCTGTCGATCGCCTTCGGCATCGTCACCGTGGTCTCGGTGCTCATGGTGTGGACTGTGCTCGACCGGGCCGGCGTCTGGGAGTCGATCAACGCCACCGTCACCGACATCGTCGGCGAGGACTCCGCCTCGGAGTTCGACATAGAGAACTACATCGGCACCTCGCGCGTCCTCGGCTTCACCATGCTCGTCGCCGCGATCGACGTCATCATCCTCACCGCGGTCGCCACGCTGACGGCGTTCCTCTACAACATGTCCGCCGCACTCCTGGGCGGCGTTGAAGTCACGCTCGCCGAGGACAACTGACCTGCGCCGCCCCGGGGCGGCCCGGCGGCGTCCACCCGTTTTGGGCGGGTGAGCGGCGCTGTTGTAGTGTCCCCCTCGGTCCGGCGCTCGCGTCGGGCTGCCGCCGGTCCGCCGGCAGCGGGCCTATAGCTCAGACGGTTAGAGCGCTTCCCTGATAAGGAAGAGGTCACAGGTTCAAGTCCTGTTAGGCCCACTCCACCCCCGGGCCTCGGCCCCCACGGGTCGGGTCCCGGAGAGACACCGAGGAGACCCCCGTGAAGAAGATCGTCATGGTCCTGCTCGCCGTCGGCGGCGCGCTCGTCGCCCGGCGCAAGCTCGAGGAGTCCAAGGCCGAGCAGGCCCTGTGGGCCCAGGCCACCGACCCGCTCAACAGCTGACCTCACGCTCCTCAGCACCACCCGCACGGCGTACGCCGCCGTGCACCCGGGGCCTTGGCGCAATTGGTAGCGCACCTGCTTTGCAAGCAGGGGGTTAGGGGTTCGAGTCCCCTAGGCTCCACCATGAGAAGCCGCAGGTCAGCCTGCGGCTTCCGTCGTATCAGGGCAGCTGGAACTTGCCGGCGGATCGGCCCGGTGGGGGACTGGCGGGGGAAAGCCTCGCGGTTCGATGGAACGCACTGCCGCGCACGAAGGGCAAGATGGCCGACATGTCTCTCCGCCCGATCAAGCCGCTGGGCACCTTCCACCCGCGACGGACGCGCGACGGAGCGGCACTCGCGCGGGAGGGTCAGGTCTACGTGCTCGTCAACGAGCTGCATCCCGGGACGTCCGGCGAGGTCGATGAGGTAGAGGTGCTGTTCGAGGATGGGATCTGGATGTTGGCCAGTCGGGCCGACCTGACGCCATTCTGACCGCCGGCAAGCCTGACTAGCGATGCCAGCTCGCCCAAGGATCGGTGACATGGTCGCGACCTCGGCGGCGGTGCTACCAAGTTCTCAGGCGACAGATGGAGCGATCCGGGCGAAGATCGGCCGGTGAACGTCCCGCCAGCAGTCGTGTACCTCGACATGAACGTTTGGGTCGCGTTGGCGAAGGGACTCAAGGGCCAGGACCCAACATGGACCCGTCGCTACGCGTTTCTCGCTGACGCCGTCGACGCCGAGCACATCGTGGTCCCGCTGACTACTGGTCACTACCTCGAGCTGTGGCATCGCTCGAACCGGCAAAGTCGAGAAGACATCGGGCGCGTCATGCAGCGACTCTCGAGGTTCACGACCCTCGCGCCGATCCAGACCGTCCTAGCGATGGAGATCGATGCGCACGTCCGTCGGCTTGCCGGGGACGACGGACGCGTAGCTTCTTTCGAAGTGTTGGGGTACGGCGCTTCGCACGCGTTTGACTCGCCGTATGGTCGGTTTCGGTTCGTCGAGTCGCTTGCGTCTGAGGACGGCTCCGTGCCAGAAGGCGAGGCTGTCGACCCACCACCTGAGTTCGTTAACCCTCCGGAGGGCGCTGCTTGGGAGTGGATTCAACTTGTCGGCCTACCCGAGGTGGTCGCGAGCCCCGGCGTTGACCGCACCCCGTCCCACCGCCTGGGTGCGGCGAACGCCGAAGACGAGCTGCGGATCCGCGAATTGATGGCCGGCGACGATCAGGTCAAGGGGCGCCTGCGTGACTTCCTTATCGCCGAGGTCATCACCTCGCTCTCCGAAACCATCAACGACGTCTGCACTCGGGCTCATGTCTCGTCCTACGCGCTCTTCTTCGATCACCCTGGACACACCACACCCGCAGAAGCAATGCGAGCCTTCATCGCCGGACTGCCGACGGGGGACGCCTTCGTCACGCTGCGAGAACGCAAGCACCGCGACGCGACTCATCCTTGGGAACAGCACGATCGGGTCGATCTCCAGTCACTCGCGACGACCTTGCCGTACGTCGACATCGTCATCACTGAGCGTCGGTGGGCCCACCTGTGCCGCGCTTCGGGACTTGCCCGCCGGCACCAGACGTCGGTCCATCCGTTGCGGGAGTTCGACACTGCGCTTCAGCAAATTGCCGCGCGTTGAGGCGGAGCCCATCCAGACGGGTCTCACGCGGTCGCGTAGGCAGCGGAGCCTCACAAGCGAAGCCAGTAGCTTCTCCGGCTTGAAGCTGCGAAGCTGCGCCGCGTGGAGGGCTACGCGAGGCACGTGAAGGCGGACGTTTCGCCTGAACAGGCCATCGAGCTCGCCTCCGTCGACAAGTTGGCCGAGAAGCTCCTCGCCCACATCGTCGCGACCAAGGACGAGATCGCGCTGCTCCACATACACGGTGCGCCGAGCAAGGCCATCCAGACTCACTTCGCAAAGCTGCTCCGCGAGGACCTCGGCTTCAGAGAGGAGGTTGTGCTCACCCCGCAGAGCGGCCTTGTCACCCACGCTCGGCCAGACTTCTTCTTCGAACTCGAGGAGGGGCGCGGCATCATCGCCGAGGTCGAGCGTGGCGGGACGACCACCAACAATCACGACCTCAAGGACCTGTGGAAGGCGCACATCGCGCCCGACGCCCATCACCTGTTCTTGATGGTGCCGCAGAACAACTGGAAGGCGGACGGGTCCCCGAGGGAACGGCCTTTCCCGATCGTCGCCCGCCGGCTAGGCGCGTTCTTCGGCGACCCGCGCCGAGAGATTGACGTGCTGAGCGCACACGTGTTCGCGTACTGAACGTTCCGCTCCAGGGCCGGCCGGGCTCAGTCCCGGGCGAACGGCCGCAATGTGTCGGCCCGCGCAGTTAGGGTCGTAAGGACCCAGTGAGATGACTGCCAGGGAGTACAGCGGTGACAGAGGAGATCACGATCTCGTCTAGCGAGGACACCATCGACGTCACGCCGCATCCGCGGCTCCTGGCGGTACTGGGGGACATCGAGTTCGCGCCCTGGCAGTGTCTGGCCGAGCTCGTCGACAACGCGTTCGACGACTTCCTGGTCGCGCCACCCGAAGGCGAGACACCGCGCGTCGCGATCTCGCTGCCCGGCCGCAACTCGAATCGCAGGGACGCTCAAGTCTGGATCACCGACAACGGGCGTGGGATGAGCCTTGAGCATCTCACCGGAGCGGTCTCGGCTGGATGGACGAGTAACGCTCGTTACGGGAAGTTGGGTCTGTTCGGGATGGGCTTCAACATCGCGACGGCGCGACTTGGTGGTCAGACGACCGTACGCACAACGCGCGCCGGTGATCCTGATTGGCTCAGCGTTACGCTCGACCTCAAGGCCATGGAGGCGAAGGGCGACTTCGCCGTTCCGGTGGTTCGAGAGCCGAAGGACGATCCCTCGCTCCATGGGACCGAAGTTGTCGTCAGCAGGCTGAAGCAAGAGCAGTTCGACGCGCTTTCAAGGCAGCAGACCAGGATTCGCGGGCTGCTTGGCGACGTCTACTCCTACTTGCTTCGCGAGAAGGGCTTCTCCCTCTTGGTCGACAACACGGCCGCGCAGCCGCGGTTGCCGTGTGTTTGGAACAAGGACCGTTACGTGGTCGTGCGCAACGAGCGGGTGCCCGCCTACATCGAGATCGACCGTGAGCTCACCCCGCTGACAGCGTGCCAGGACTGTGGCCGGTGGCAGGACCTCGGCGTTCAGACATGTCAGGAGTGCTCCAGCCACAACCTTGAGGTCCGCGAGCGCCGAATCCGTGGCTGGTTGGGCATCCAGAGGTACTCGCACAAGACGGACTTCGGGGTCGACTTCCTGCGGAACGGGCGGAAGATCCTCATTCGAGACGTCTCTCTGTTCGCGTGGGTTGACCCCAACGAGCCAGGCGCGCGCGCAATCCCTGAGTACCCGATCGAGGTGCCGAACGAAGGCAGGATCGTCGGCGAGATACATCTCGATCATGTGCGGGTCGACTACCAGAAGACCGCCTTCGAATATGAGAGCCCCGAGTGGAAGTACGCCGTGAGACAGCTTCGCGGTGAGGGCCCGCTCCGTCCAAAACATGCCAAGGACGCTGGCTACGAGGTGAACGAGTCGCCGATTGGGCGCTTGTTCACGGCCTATCGGCGACTCGATCCGGGGTTGCGCAGTCTTGTACCGGGCGACGGCACGAAGGCGATGCATCAGAAGGCCCGCGACTGGGCGGACGAGTTCCGGAAGGGCAACGAGGAGTATCAGGACGACCATGTCTGGTACGAAGCCGCGCGCCAGCACGACGAGCCAAAGGTGGTCGTGCCACCCGAGGCCACGGAACCATCGACGGACGACGATCAAGACGTAAGCTCGCGCCTCGACATCCCGGAACCAACGGACCCAGCGACGTCCCCAGATGACGAGCCGACTCCGGTCCGAGAGACTGAGGATCAGAAGCAAGCCCGGTATCGGTCATCCGGCGAGGTGCTCCTCGATATCTCCGGCGAATACAGCCTGCCGACGTTCGGGACCTGGAAGGTCACTGTCTACGGGCTGACCAGCATCGAACTGATTGACGGTGACGCCCGACGCGTACCCGTTTACGTTCAGAGCCAGCGCGGCTCCGAAGTGCATGTCTTCGTCGACTTCGGCCACGCACTCTTTACGGAGTTCGGCGGCGACCCCCGTGAGCATGCACTCGTAGGAATCGCCGACTTCATGCGAGAGCGCCGGGGATCAAGCGCCTCCGTTAGCTCCATCGTCGCCGACCTGAAGGTCAAGTGCCTCCCTGACCAGCGCGTGACGCCTGACGCGCTGGCGGCCGTCGCGCACAGTTTGCTCGGTCGGGTCCGGTCTGTCATGCGACCGGTCATCGCCGGAAACGCGGAAGGCTTCTGGTCGCTCGTAGGCAAGGACGACCAGGACGCAACGGAGCAGCGGTACGCCCGTGAGGGACTCGACATCTTCTGGGACACCGTGAGGTTGGAAGGCGACTGGGTCACCTACGCGCCAGCGACTGCACTGACGAGGCTTATGCAGCAGCGGCCGGGTGACTTCCTCGATGGCAAGGTATTCCGCCCCGGCTACGCGGCGTTCGCTGATCCACACGCACGGTCCTTGTCGGTTGGGCGGATCGCTGGGTACCTGAACGACGTTGGACTACTCGCAGAACGACGGACTCCGCCGCGGCCTGACGACCTGAGCCGTGGGAGGTTGAGTTGCCGCCTGCTCGAGTCAGAGCTCAGCGAGGCAGCACTCGATGACTGACGCCTACCTTGATCCACGGCAACTGCTTGTTGGCGGAGAACAACGCTTCGCAACCCAAGTCGAGCGCCTTCTAGGCCAGTTGGGCTACTCGGATGTCGCCAACATCGACGGATCGGGCGACAAAGGCGGCGACCTACTAGGCACCATCGCGGGGAAGCAATGGGTGTTCCAGTGCAAGTGGCAGCTCCGCGGCTCAGTGCCGAAGTCGGCAGTCGACGAGGTCTCGTCGGCCATGGATCACTACCGAGGTGAACGCGGCGTGGTCGTGACCAACGTCGCTCCAAGTCGCGACGCAATTGCACGAGCCCAAGCGCTCAAGCGAATCGGCCAGCGGATCGACTTCTGGACGGGATCCGATCTGATGCAGCTGTGGGAACAGCGAGATCGCCGGAGCCCAATCAGACTTCGGGACTACCAGCGTGAAGCAGTGATGTCGCTGATCGAGGACCTCAACACCGAAGGGCGCGCGCTCCTCGTGCTCGCAACTGGCCTCGGGAAGACGGTCGTTGGTGGAGAGGTAGTCGCACACCACCTCGAAGTCGACCCTCACGCCGATGTGCTCGTCGCTGCGCACACGAAGGACTTGGTCGCCCAACTGGAAAGAGCCCTTTGGAAACACCTCCCCAAATCAGTCAAGACCCAGCTCCTCACAGGCGACGAGAAGCCAGGTGATCTGCGAGGGGTCACGTTCGCGACCGTGGCGAGCGCACTGAGCGCTGCGCAAGCTGGCTACCTGCCCTCTCTTGTCATGGTCGACGAGACCCACCACGTTGGCGAAGACGGGTTCTACAGCAAGCTGCTGGAAGTGCTCGAAGACTCGAGCCAATTCGGCGTCACAGCGACACCCTGGCGCGGGGACCGCTATGACATCGAAGATCACTTCGGCCCCGCCTCGTACAAGCTGGGAATCGAGGAGGGCATGCATCGCGGCTACCTGGCGCAGGTCGACTATCGGTTGTTCGTCGACAACATCGACTGGGAGGTCGTCAAGGACGCGTCCCGTCGCTCCTACTCGATGAAGGAACTGAACACGAAGCTGTTCCTCCCTCAGCGTGACGAGGCCGTGCGCGACGAGCTACTTGCTGCTTGGAACTCGACGCTTGATCCACGGGGGATCGTTTTCTGCCAGACCATCGAACACGCCGAGCGTATGGCGGAGCTACTTCGACGGACCCCAGAGTGGCGCAATACCCAAGCTGTGCACACTGGGCCGGGCCTGTCGATGCGAGAGCGGCAACTACGGTTGATCGACTTCAGAGCGGGGCGCATTCCAATCCTCACGGCAGTGGACATCCTGAACGAAGGTGTCGATGTGCCGGACGTCAACATCATCTGCTTCGCACGGGTGACGCACAGCCGCCGCATTTTCGTTCAGCAGCTAGGTCGAGGGCTCCGGTTGCGTGAGGGCAAGAACAAGGTCGTTGCGCTGGACTTCGTCAGTGACCTGAGGCGAGTTGCAGCAGTGTTGAATCTCCGACGGCAAGCCGAGGCCGAGGAGATCGAGGTACTGCCCGACGTGCCGCAGCCAGAGATCACGTTCTCTGATGCTGAGGCCGAGTCCCTTCTTGAGCAGTGGATCCTCGACGCTGCCTCGCTCGAGACCGCAAATGACGACCACCGCTTGCAGTTCATCGATCCCGAGGTGACCGTCTCGTGACTCGCGCAGACTCGCGCCGCGTGCCGGCCGACCAGCGCGCAGCAGTAGTGCGGGCGCTGTATGCAGACGCTACGCGCGTCGAGTGGGAGTACCTGCCGATCAATCAGCGCACGGCCCAGTACGACAAGTGGGTCCTTGCGCCAGAGATCGGCGGGGTATTGACGGAGTACATGAGTGCTGAAACGGCCCGTTCCTGGATCAAAGACGGCCCGATGAAGGAATACACGCGGGCGCAGCAAGGCGTGGGCAGGTACGCAAAGTTCGGATCGAAGGCGGCTATCACACCGGCGCAGCTTGCCGTCCGCGCCCTGGGTCCGAGCGCAGTCGTCGTGGACGACAGCTTCGGTGTGAAGCCTCTCCATTGTGTGGGGACGGTCGATGGCCAAGAGACGTACCTGACGTGGGGCGAGGCGAAGAACTTCCGCTACCTCATCTGGGCTTGCCTCACCTACCTCGCCGACCATCCGTCGGGCGACGCACACGTAGTAGTGATCGAGACGATGACGGATCCAACGACTGCGTCCGAGAAGGCCCAGCAGGCTGCAATTACGGGGCGCTGCAAGATTGGACTTAGCCACCACCGTGTCGCCGCCCCTATGGGCGATGCGAAGGACACCGAGTGACGCGCGATCCTGCTGTCACGTCGAGGATCATGTCGTCGGTCCGCTCGACCGGAACTAGACCTGAGCTGATTCTTCGACGCGAGTTGTTCCGGCGCGGCCTGCGCTATCGCGTTCGGTCCAAGCTCATTGGTCGGCCCGACGTCGTGTTCCCCGGTGCGCGCGTGGCATGCTTCGTCGACGGTGATCGATGGCACGGCAACGGCTGGAGGATTCGCGGGTTCGACTCCTTCGAGGACGAGTTCGCGCACCGCAACTCCGACTTTTGGAAGCAGAAGATCATCCGAAACATGGCTCGCGACGTCGAGGTGACCGACAGCCTGCAGTCGGACGGATGGCTCGTAATTCGGGTCTGGGCGTCGGACGTCGAAGCAGACCCGATCGCCGTCGCTGACAACGTCGAACGGTCAGTCCTGGATCGACGAGCGAGGCCCACCTGATGGCGGCGGGTCTGACATCGGTCGAGCTGTTCGCGGGCGGCGGCGGTATGGCTCTGGGAACTCGAGCCGCCGGCTTCGAACATCTCGCATTGGTCGAATGGAACAAGAACGCCGCTGCCATCCTGCGCCACAACGCGCAGAAGGATCCGGAGCTTTGGCCTGCGCGAGCCGTCCATGAGCAGGATGTGCGCGAGTGGCTAGAAAGCACGCACCTGAAGTCTGGCGATGTAGACCTCGTCGCCGGGGGGCCGCCTTGTCAGCCCTTCTCGCTCGGAGGTGTCCACGCCGGCGACATGGATCAACGCAACATGTTCCCGGCCGCGATCGAGACCGTTCGGAAGCTGCGCCCGAGGTTTGTGTTGTTCGAGAACGTCCCTGGACTGACCAGGCCATCCTTCTCGCCGTACTTCAACTACATCAAGCACCAGCTAGAGAAGCCGTCGATTCGCCCGAAGGAGGACGAACTCTGGACCGACCACCACCGTCGCGTTCAGAAGGCGAACCCGACGAGCGTGCGCTACGTCGTCCACCAACATCTAGTTGAGGCGGCGGACTATGGGCTTCCACAAAGTCGCCGACGCGTGATCCTGGTTGGGATCCGCAGTGATGTCCTTGGAGCGACGAGCTGGACGGTGCCCGCCGCCACCCATTCGCGCGATGCGTTGCTTTACGACCAATGGGTCAGCGGCGACTATTGGGCCGAGCATGGCTTGGTGATGCCGATCGTTCCGGAAGGGATCGAGTCTCGACTCGTGCAGCTCAAGGAAGACGGTCGGCCGAGCCTCGCACGCTGGCAGACGATCCGCGACTGCATCAAGGGACTACCTGAGCCGGTCGACCGGAAGGCATCACCCGGCTTCTCGAATCACGAAGGAATTCCCGGCGCCCGCGCCTATCCGAAGCATTCGGGAAGTCCGTTCGACTGGCCAGCGAAGACCATCAAGGCAGGCGTTCACGGGGTCAGCGGCGGCGAAGCGATGATTCGGTTCGAGGACGGATCGCTCCGCTACTTCACGGTCCGCGAGTCCGCACGAATGCAGGGCTTTCCTGACGACTACGAGTTCCCGGTCGCCCGGTCCCGAGCCATGGGCGCGATCGGCAACGCAGTGGCAACGCCAGTTGCAGAGCGGTTGACAAGGATGTTCGCAGCCCTCCTCGAGGCTGCTCCTGAAACCTGAGGCGCCGTTGGTCGCTGTCGGCGAGGTGGCGTTGACCGAAGGACGTGGGTGCAGGGCGTGCTACACCGCCCGCGCAACAGCTCGACACCTGAAAGGCAGTCGCAACTCGAGACAGGGAAGCCGTGAGCTCTCATCTGCTCGCCGCATCTGCTCTCCTGAGGTAGTGCACTTTAGAACACTGTGCACCGTAGTGCACCACGCCAGATTGAACGTGTGCCCCGCCCGTACCGGGCCCCGAAGCTGCATGCGCTCGGCATCGGGGTGGCTCGGTTGAGGCACCAGAAGGGCTGGAGCATCGACCGTCTTGCGGAGGAGTCTGGCGTGGGACGGCGCACGATCATCAATCTCGAGGGCGCCATCAAGACGCCACGGATCGACACGTTGTACGTGGTCGCCCTGGCCCTCGACGTACGGCTGGCGGAGTTCGTCGACGTGCTGTGAAGGCACGAACCTGGCGCACGGATCTCCGGTGACACACCACCTTGTGTAACGAAGTGTATGGCCGCAGTCCTTCGCCTCGGATCAACCACGGTGACGACGTTTGACGAGCGTTGGCGACTCCCGAAACCGCTCCCCACCAAGGCGCTCTCGCGCCCCCCAACCCAGCGGCACGCATGCTACGAAGGTCCATAGATCGGTCCGCCCACCTGGGGGGGCCGAGCGTCATCTTCAGGGGTCATTGACGACGAGTGACGGGCGGTGACGAGGCCATCATGCACGGCGGAGTGAAGTTCTACCGCGGCTCAGCGGCCGCTGCTCGCGCGTATGTCGAGGCCGACCACTCCCGCGCCGACGACTACTACCTCGCCGACGGCAGCGGCGTGGCCGAGCACTACGCCGTCACCGTCAGCGACGAGGAGCTGGACGTCGAACGCCGACCCGACCTCGACGGTCCGACCTACGAGCGCTGGGTCGCCGGGTACGACGTGGCCACCGGCCAAGCGAAGGGCCGATTGCGCGAGGGCGACCACGCGCTCCGGTTCGTCGAGATCGTCGTCAACGGCCCCAAGACCTGGTCGCTCGCGGCCGCCCTCCACCCCGAGCTCGCCGGTGCCTACGACGCAGCGCAGACGCGTGCGGCCGAAGAGATCATCGGGTGGGTCGCACGGCACGCGACGACGCGCGTCGGGCCCCGCGGACGTCAGGTCCAGGTCCCGGTCGAGAAGATCGAGGCCGCGGTGATCCGGCACTACACCTCGCGCGCCGGCGACCCGCACCGCCACCTGCACCTCCAGATCAATGCGCGCGTGTACGCCGCCGACGCCTGGCGCGGCCTCCACTCGGTCGGCGTCGTCGACTCCCTCGAGGCGCTCAACGGGATCGGCCACGCGGCCGTCCTGTGCGATCCCGAGTTCCGCGCCACGCTGGCCGCGCATGGCTACACGCTCGACGCCGCCGGCGAGGTCGAGCAGCTCGCGCCGTACGTCGCCGCCTTCAGCAACCGAGCCAGCCAGATCACCCGCAACGTCGACCGCTACGAGGCGGAGTGGCGAGCCGACCATCCGGGACAGGAGCCGGGTCCGAAGCTGCGCCGCTCGTGGGACCGGCGGGCGTGGGCGGACGCGCGGCCGGAGAAGGTCGTGCCGAAGGACGGCGGCGATCTCACGGCGCGTTGGAACGAGGAGCTGCATGACCTCGGCTTCCGGGCGCCGCAGGTGGGCGGTGCCGCGCCACATTTAAAGGATCTAAAGACATGGAACGGCGGCGCGCCCGCCATCGGCGCGATCAACCGTGGCGTGGCGGTCGAGCTGATCCTCCTCAGGCTCGGCGCCAAGCGCTCCGCGTGGAACGCGGCCGACATCCGCGGCGAGGCCGAGAAGGTGATCGCGTCCGTCGGCGTAGTTGCCGAACGAGCTGCACGGGTCGAGCTGGCTGAGGACCTCACTGCACGTGCCGTGAGCGCGTGCCGAGCCCTGCGCGATCGGAGCGACGTGCCCGAGCACATCCGGAACCTCACGTCCGACCGCGTGCTCACAGTCGAGGCCGAGCTCGTCGACAGCATCGCAGCGCGCGCGGTACGGCCTGTCGAGCGTGCTGGTTGGGTCAGGGGGGTCGATCACATGGACGCCACGCAACAGACCGTCGTCGCTGCGCTGGCAGGCGAGGCCGGCCTGCTCGTCATCGAAGGTGCTGCCGGCGCGGGCAAGACCACCACCTTGGCCGTCGCGCGCGAGGCACTCGACGCGCAGGACCGCCGGCTTGTGGTCGTCACGCCGACTCTCAAGGCAGCACAGGCCGCGCGAGCGCAGGCCGGGACTGACGCGTACTCCGCCGCGTGGCTCGCGCACCAGCACGGCTACCGATGGGACGAGGATGGCCACTGGTCGCAGGTCGACGCGCAGCCCGAGCGCAGCGCACGCCTGTTGCCCGGCGACGTCCTCCTCGTCGACGAGGCCGGCATGCTCGACCAGGACACGGCTCGCGCCCTGTTCGCCATCGCGGACCGAGCCCACGCGACCGTGGCGCTCCTCGGTGACCGGCACCAGTTGCCCGCCGTCGGCCGCGGAGGCGTGCTCGACCTGGCCGCGCGCTGGGTGAGGCCCGAGGCCCACCTCGAGCTCGAGTCGGTGCACCGATTCAGCGATCCGGAGTACACCGACCTCAGCTTGCTCATGCGGAGCGGCGACCGACCCGGGGAGGTCTTCGACGCCCTGCTCGAGCGCGGTCAGGTCGTCGTACACAACAGCGAGGTGGAGCGCACTGCCGCACTCGCTGACGTCGGGGCGCCCGACGACGAGCTGATCATCGCCGACACCCGCGAGCAGGTCGGCTCCATCAACGCGGTAATCCGTGACCGTCGCCAGGACGGAGGCGCTGCTGACGGCGAGCTGATCACCCGTCGCGGTGAGCGGATCGGCCTCGGCGACCGCGTCGCGACCCGCCGCAACGATCACGACCTCGGCGTCGCCAACCGTGACGTCTGGACCGTCGTCGGGCTCGGCGACGACGGGAGCCTCGTGGTCGCCGGCCGCGCCGGCCAACGGGAGCTGCCTGCCGACTACGTAAGCGAGCACGTCGAGCTCGCCTTCGCCTCGACCGTCCACGGCGCCCAGGGCGAGACCGTCGACTCTGCGCACCTCGTCATCGGCGAGACGACCGGCGCCGCGGCGGCGTACGTCGGCATGACTCGTGGGCGGCACAGCAACGTCGCGCACCTGGTGGCCGAGTCGGTCGACGATGCGCGGCAGCAGTGGGTCGAGGTCTTCGCTCGCGACCGCGCCGACCTCGGCCCGGGTCATGCCGCGACGCGCGTCGACGAGGACATCGAACGGTACGGCGCCAAGGCGCCCGATCGCTCGGCGGCACTGCAGGCTGCCGTACTCGCTGAGCGTCGGCGGCTGGCTGAACGGCAACCTGCCGTTGCTCCGCCGCGAGGTCCTGGCATCGGGCGCTGACATTTCTTGCCGAGATTGATCGCCCGGAGCGGGTCTTCGCACATAGGCGACTGAGAGGAGTCGCCGACGCGCTTCTCCGGAACTGATCGCCAGGCGGGCCGTCCGTGCCCTAGGTGGCCGAGGAGGTCACCGCTCCTGTCCGATCGGTGCCGGGCGCGGTTGCTTCTCGCGACATGGGCGCCACACGGGCGCTCGGCGAACCAAGGAGTCGACGATGAGCATCAAACTGCTGGCCGTCCCTGACGACTGGGACGACAACTACATCATCATGTTCGAGGAGTTCTGCGCCTTCATCCGGACCCCGCAGCGGACCGTCCGCGACTGGCGCCGGCGCAACGTCGGACCGCGCTTCTGGCGGTTCAACGGCAACGGCCGGCTGTACACGACCGTCGGTGAGCTCCGCCGCTTCCTCCGGGGTGGCGAGTGAGATGGCCACCAAGTCCGCGACCGACCGGCCCCGGTGGCTCAGCCTCCCCGACGCCGCCGCGTGGGTGAGCCTCTCGGTCGAGACAATCCGCCGCAGGATCGCGGCCGGCGACCTGCGCGCATACCGGTGTGGCAAGGGCAAGAGCATCAGGGTCAAGACCGACGACCTGGAGGCGATGATGCGCCCCCTGCCGTCGTCGAGGGACTGGTGAGATACGGTTTCGAGGCGGCGGCGGTAGGCGCTCAGTCGTACGTGCAGTGGTGATGCCGTGCTCAACGAAAGTGATCGACTGCCTACAACTCATGCCAAGGTTGCCCAGATCAACCGAGGCGGCGGCGCTTACGACGATCCGCGCCTGAATCGGCAGAACCGAGACCTCTACCTGGCCGGTTTCGCCGCGGTCGAACGTCGGCCGGTCAATCTGTAGATGGCAACAGGCGCGGCGCACTGGTCGTGACTGACGTATCCCGAGTGCGAGGAGATGCCCGCTCCAGGCTGCGGTAGGCGCGGCGCAGCCTGAAGTCCTGGATCTGAATCGCGGCGTGAATGATGAGCGCGATCAAGCCAAGTGCCACCCACTCAACGCCGAGGGTCCAGTACAGAAGGTTTTCCCGGTCAATCAAGAGCGTGATCGTTGCGCACCACAGCGGCACCAGGCTCAGGAGGGCAAGCGCCCGCCATCGAGCGAGGAGACGCGAGCGGACGTCATGCTCTCCGTCGCGGACAATGTAGGCGACGAGGATCGTCGGCAACGTGAGCGCCAGTGTGGCAGCGGCGTCAGATACTCCGCTGAGCTGCCAGAGGAAGCCCCGCGTGTGATCCCAGCGCTCTGACGACCACCACTCGGCCAGCGCGCCGAGGATAAGTACCGCCGCACCATACCCACTCAGATACTTCGCCGGACGCATGAAGCCACCGCGCTGAGGCCACAACTTGGCGTAAACGAAGTGTGCTCCCGGTTCTACGCCGTGAGTGTAGAAGGCCAACCGGTCCAGTGCCGTACGCTCCGAGTACGTCAGCACACCGGGTGTCAACCGGACAAGCCAGGCATCGGTGAAGAAGGTGCCAGGCGGCGCAACCACCCGAAGATGGTCGCTCGCGGCGCGCCCGACATCGTAGGCTGCGAGCGAGAAGTCACTGGGATCAACCTGGTCGCCGGCAAGAACACGAGATGAGTCAGACCCTTGCTCAAGTCTTCTGAGCTTGAGGATCTGTGAAGAACCCTGCAGATCCAACAGGACCAGCGACACGAAGTGGTCGGCAAAGTGGCGGAGGTCCCGGCTGAACTGTGGCTGCTGCCATGCTTGCAGCCACCACGACTGGTCCGAAGCGTCTACGGGGATGCCAAAGTAGTCGCTGAGGTTCTCCAGCACGCGTGTTCCGTCGGCCCCGCCGAGCCCCTTGATGAGGTCCTCGTCAGGGAAGGAATGGGTAACCATAAAGAGGATCTCGCCGATCGAGGTCGGCGGTTCATCGAGGCTGGGGTCGGCATGCACCGCTGACTCAACGACCAGCAGTGCGGCCACTTCGGAGTCGACCGCGCGGTTCGCAAGAGAGACTGGTTCGCCCCCGTTACCTCGAGCGTCGAAGTCGAAGATGAGGCCTTTCGGCAGCAAGGACACCGGAACGCATACCGGCTGCTCGACATCTAGACCGCACTCGCGAGCTCGCCGGGAGACTTCGGTGACATCGATGTCGACTGAGACCCGGCGCTCTCGGAGCGAAGTAGACAGGATTGTCACGGTCTCCACCCGGCGGATCACCCAATCGGGATCCTCCAGAAGGTCGCGAATGAAACGCCTCTGCCGGCGAGCGAACCCGTCCGAGTCGGACCCTCTCTCAGGCGCGGGTCTTGCGTGATCGCCTTCCCTGGGGGGCGCGCTCGACGACGATGATGAGGTCAGTGCTGTCAAGGACGCGCTTAACCAGCTCTTTGCCCTCTGGCGTAAAGGTCTCGAGGACGTCGTCATCGATCTTTCCCTGCGTCGGCGCAACCTTCTCATCTGGCGACGCGGCTGCACCGGCGCCGAGCGCCGATGTTCCCTTGGGCCGTCGTGCACGCTTGGGGCTCACGTAATGACTGATCGACATGTCAACGCCCCCTTCTGTGCGTTCCACGGTGCGTCACGGTCTTCTTTGTACCCGCGTTGACATGACAACGCAGAAGATCAGGCAAACATGCCTGACCGTGACCGGAAGAGACCGCCAACGGTAGACGACTGCCGACAGCAGGGCAAACAACAGACTCTGTCATAAGATGGCCCCGCTCGCCGCGCCGACACGCCGAGAGGGGACTCGGCGGCTGATGGCCGCGGAAGTCGCCGTCATGGGGAGGGCAGGGTTTTTCATCGTCGACGCCCTTAAATATAGAGACGGTCTGTAGAACGAAGGTACCGATTAAATAGGTTAGGTCTGGGGCGACACGCAGGAGGAAGGAATGCCCGATCGGGACGGCGTGCGACTCGACGCTGACGACAGTGCACACCGTGCCGTCACGAAGCAGGCGGCCATGTCTTGGCCGTTTCCGATCGATAGGCGCCTCGACCAGCTTGTGAAGCTTGCCAACGACGTGGGAGCAAACACTAGACGTCATGAACTCGCCGCTGCCTTGGTGGCGTCCGCCCCGACAGATGGGCGGCAGTTGCTGGAGATGTTGCTGACGTGGCGTACCAGTCGTGTTCGCGATGTCGTTCTGGGTGTCGAGGATGCGGCGCAGGTCATCGAGCTTCCGCGGCATCCGCCCGGCCGTCGCCGCGGGGCGACGGACTGATCCGCAGGGAGGCGCGCCTCCCGGGGGACGAGCTCGTTCATGGTCTACCTCCGAGACAGTAGGCTCGCTCAGCCAGAGAATCTGCCTTCTCGGTCCGACACAAAGGTCATTGCGACCCCAGCGAGTCGCGCCAGGCGTCGTACGTCGCGCCGATCCGCTCTGCCAGCGCCTTGTCCCGATCGAGCGTGGCGTGCTGGTAGATCGCCATGGCCGCCTGCGAGGCGTGGCCGGCTCGGGCCTGGAGCTCGGCGGCGGTGGCACCGTGCTGGCCGGCCAGCGTCAACGCCGTGTGGCGGAGGTGGTGGATCGTCAGGTCCGGGCGGCCGGCCTTCTCCCGGGCCCGGCGGTAGCGGTCCATCAGGTAGCGGACGCTCATGTGGTCGGTCCGGTCGCCAGGGAAGAGCAGGCCGTTCGGACCCTCGGCGGTGTGCTCGAGCAGGTGTTGTTGGAGCGTCGTGAGGAACGGCGGCGGGACGTGGACGGTGCGCACGCCGCTCTTCGTCTTCGGGGTGCTGATCGGCCGCCGACACTCGGGGCAGGCGCCGCGGACGGACGGGTTCGCGTCCTTGTCGACCTTGCGGGTGACATCGATCCGGCCGGTGACGCCGTCAACGTCAGAGCGGCGGAGCTCGAGCAGCTCACCCTCACGCAGGCCGACGAAGCCGGCGAGCACGATCAGCAGCTTCAGCCGCTCCGGCATCGCGTCGATGATCACGGCGAGCTCATCGAGTGTGGCCGGCACGGCGACGTTCTTCACCGGCGCATTGCTCGCGCCGCGGATCTTCGGCGGAGCCCGGTCGATCAGCTCCTCCTCCTCGGCCGCCTGGAGGATCGACCGCAGCAGCCGGTAGGCCGCGGCGTTGGTCGACTCCTTCGACGCGTCGAGCGACGCCCGCCACGACTTGATCTCTGAGAGCGTTACGTCGCGCAGTGGCATCTCCTTGAAGTAGGGAAGGATCTGCGAGTCGAGCAGCGACCGGTAGCCGCGGACGGTGTTCGGGCGCAGCCCCCGCTCCGTGAGGTAGCGCTCGGCGAAGCCGGGGAGGGTGTGGGCCGCGGCCTCCCGAAGGCGTCGCTCGGCCGCCTCCTGACGAGCCCTGGGAGGTGTCCACTCGTCCCGGTCGATTAGCGCGCGCTCAGCGGCGAGCCAGGCCTCCGCATCCAGCTTGGTCGCGAGGGTGCGGGAGTGGCGGGAGCCGTCGGCCATGGCGTACCGAGCCCGGTAGCTGACCTGCCCCGCCTTGCTCACGCGCCGCTCGACCTCGCCGAACCCGCGTCGCCGAGCCATCCCAGTCCTCCTCGCCCCATGCTGCGATGGCACCGACACTACCCCGTGGGGGACCAGTGGGGGAAAGACTGACGCAACGAGACCGGCCCTGACCACGTCTGACCAGCAGTTTTACGCTCAGATCGAACAGAGCAGCGGTGGCTCGGACTGCTTTGCAAGCAGGGGGTTAGGGGTTCGAGTCCCCTAGGCTCCACCGAAGTCCTCTCGCCCTCGGCGGCGGGGGCGCAATTGGTAGCGGCTCGGTCATCCTGGGCTGCGCAAGCAGGGGGTTAGGGGTTCGAGTCCCCTAGGCTCCACCGACTCGGTGACACCCGGCCTCACCAGGGCGCCAGCGCCGCGCGGGCCAGCTCGACGGCCACGGGCGAGAGCCGGCGCGACGACCGTCCCGCCCGAGACGGGTCCTCGTCCCGCACCGCCACCTCCGTCAGCGCGCTCGTGACCTCGGAGATCGCCCAGGCGGCGGTGTCCGGGCTGATGGGGTGTGTGCCGCGTTCGCGCCAGCCCAGCCACGTGAGGGCGTCGGCCAGGCGGTGCTCGTGGTGGCCGCGCGGCTGCGAGGCGACGTACAGCAGGGCGAGCAGGCGGGCCTGGACCTCGAAGGTGTCCACGGACCCCGACACCAGGTGCAGCCGCAGGTGCTCCCACAGGGCCGAGGGGTCGGCGACGGCGCGGCGACCGGCAGGGGTGAGCACGAGGCGGCCCTGGTGCTTGCGCAGCAGCCGCATGCGCTGGAGCTCGGCGCGCAGCTCGCGCACGGGCCAGGTGAGGTCCTCCCGGTTGGCCCTGCCCAGCCAGTGGGAGCACGAGGGCAGGACTGCCGCGGCGGCCGCCACGTCGACCGGCCTGAGGTAGCCGGCGGGTGTGAGCGGCAGCCCCCCGTCCTGCGCGCGCTGCAGGAACCACCGGTGGCCGGCCAGGTGTGAGAGCAGGATGGCCTCGTCGGGGACCTCGCCGCGTGACGGTGGTCCGGTGACGCCTGCGACCTCGGCGACGCGGGCGAGCAGCTCCGGTCCGACCGGCGTGGCACGCAGCCGGCCGAGCAGCTCGGCGAGATCCGGCCTCAACGCCAGCAGCGCGGTGCTCGCGGCGACCAGCCGGTCGACCCCGGCAGTGTCGAAGGCGTTCGGGTCCTCGAGCAGGCCGACGAGGTCGGCGACGTCCCGCACCCCGCCGCAGTCCTCGGGCGGGGCGGCGCGCTCGCCGTCGAGGCACGCCGCGGGGGGCGTCGTCGTCCCGACGGGCGTGACCTCCTCGAGCACCAGCACCAGGTCCCACTCGTCGCCGTAGTCGTAGACGTAGTGCAGGACGTCCCCCGGCTCGACCAGCACCTCGTCGAGGGTGACCTCGGAGTCGGGCGTCCCCAGGTCGTCGCCCTCCACGGCGTCGAAGGGGCACAGGAACCACTCGGCCCGAGGGTCGAAGCAGTCGCCTCCGATCGCGAAGCGGTGCAGGTGCCCGCCCGCCCAGTCGTACGCCGCCTGCAGCACGTCGTGGACGGCCGCGAGCGTCAGGTCCGAGCGCAGCGCGAGACGTCGCCAGATCGGCGGGGCCGCGCCGGCCAGGTCGACCCGGACCCGCAGGAGGACCGGGGTCGCGCGCCGCGGTCGGCGCAGGTGCGGGTTGGTGGTGCGCCGGGCGAACGGGTCGGCGTCCGTCGCGCTCCCGAGCCCTCGCAGCTCGGCCAGGTCGGGTGCGGCGACCATCGCGGCGAACTGCCGCAGCACCTCGTCGGAGTCACCGGGCTGGTCAGGACCGTCCGGGTCACCGGGGCCCTGGTCGGGGGTGGGCACGGACCCATCGTAGGGACCGCGCGTCGAGGTGACGCCGGAGCGGGACCGCGTCACTAGGCTCGCGGCTCGTGACGCTGCCCACGATCCCCCGCGACCGCGACGACGACTACGGGGCGCAGGCCATCGCGGCGCGCCGGACCTACGCCGAGGAGCAGACCGGTGCCCGGCTCGAGCACGTGTCGTCGTACTCCCTGGAGCCGAGCACGCTGCCGGGCAACATCGAGAACTTCCTCGGCGTCGCGCAGGTGCCGATCGGGCTGGCCGGTCCGCTGCTGGTCAACGGCGAGCACGCGACCGGCGAGTTCCTCGTGCCGCTCGCCACCACCGAGGGGACCCTCGTGGCGTCGTACAGCCGGGGGATGAAGCTGTGCCGCGCCGCCGGCGGGATCACCACGACGGTGCTCGACGACCGGATGCAGCGCGCCCCCGTCTTCAGCTTCGCCAGCGCCCGCGAGGCACGTGACTTCAAGGTGTGGCTGGACGCGCAGGTGCCGGAGGTCGCCGCCGCGGCCGAGGCCACGACCGGCACCGGCAAGCTGCTCGACATCCAGACCTTCGGCGCCTCGAAGCTGCTCTACACCCGGTTCAACTACTCCACCGGCGACGCCGCGGGGCAGAACCTCACCGGCAAGGCGACGTTCGCGGCGTGCGCCTGGATCAAGCAGCACTACCCCGGTGAGCTGCACTTCCTGCTCGAAGGGCAGTTCGCCACGGACAAGAAGACCTCGGTGGTCAACATGCTCCACACCCGCGGCAAGCGGGTCGTCGCCGAGATCACCCTGCCCGCGGCGCTGGTCGAGGAGCAGATGCACGTCTCGACCGACAAGCTCTACGCCGCGCGGATGCGCGGTCAGCTCGGGTCGATCATGAGCGTGACCAACAACAATGGCAACCACTCCGCCAACGGCATCACCGCGATCTTCATCGCCACCGGGCAGGACGTCGCCAACGTGGCGGAGTCCTCCGCGCTCTACGGCTTCTCCGAGCTGCTGCCCAACGGGGACTTCTACGCCTCCGTGACCCTGCCCTCGCTCATCGTGGCGACGTACGGCGGCGGCACGGGCCTGGCCACCCAGCGGGAGTGCCTGGAGCTGCTGGGCTGCTACGGCAGCGGCGGGGTCCTGAAGCTGGCCGAGATCATCGCCGCGACGGTCCTGGCCGGGGAGCTGTCGCTCGGCTCGGCCGTCGTGGCCGAGGAGTGGGTGCAGGCGCACGACGACCTGGGGCGCAACCGTCCCTAGGGCCCAGCCCCGCCCGCTCGGGACGTCGTGCGGGCGGGAGGTCCCTCGGTGCAGCGCGCATGACGTCCCGCCGGCGGCGACCGGCCGTGACGGCTGTCTCGGTCGGGCCGAAGTCACGATCCGGAGGTCCCCGGGGTGGCACACTCTGCCCGTGCATGCGACTCGTCCGGGGAGGGTCGGCGGCCGGGCGGCCGCCGGCGCCGTCGTGCTCGTCCTGGGCGCCGCCCTCGCCGGGTGCAGCGGGGACGACGCGCCCCCGCAGGGTGTCGAGCCCCCCGGGCCCGTCGCGACCCAGTCGGTGAGTGCCGACTCCGTGACCGCGGCCCAGCGCGCGCTCCCGCACGTGCCGCTGGACGTCACGGCGCTGACCGTCACCGACTTCGACCGCGCGGCCACGCAGCTGGGGCTGCTCGAGCTCTCCAGCGACCTGCCTGCTCGGGAGCGGGCGGCCTTCTGGGACCGCGCCCAGCGCGAGACCGCGATCCTCTCCGACGGGCTGCTGCGTCCCGTGGGCCCGCAGCTGCTGCGCGACCACAGCTTCGCCCAGGAGGACGTCGGCTGGGAGGCCCGCCTCTTCGACGCCGAGGGCCAGGAGGTCGGCTGGATCCTCGGCCTGCACCCGATCATCGACCCGCGCGCGGTCGAGGAGGCGGTCGAGGCCGGGGTCGGCCCGCTGGCCGACGCGGTCGTCGACGTCGAGGACGGCCTCGTGCTCTCCGGCGCTGCGGTCGACGTGGAGGTGGGCGAGTCCTGGGCCTCCGAGGACGCCACGGGGATGCTCGTCACCGGCACGGCCGTCGGCACCTACGTCGAGCGCGGCTGCGTCCCCGCGCCGGACGGGGCCGCCGGGCTCGAGCCGCTGACGGCGTACGCCGTCAACCTGGAGGGGACGCTGGCCACCATCCGCCTCGGTGAGGACCGCGACGACCTCTTCGCCCGGGTCGAGCTGGCCGAGTCCTCCCCCGACGTGGCGCGCGCCTTCGAGGGCGGCGTCGCCGATCCCGGCACCGGGCGCATCGGCTACCGCCTCGTCGACCCCGTCGCCGCCGCCGAGCTCACCCTGCGTCGCGGGCTCCCCTTCGCCGCCTGCGCCGACTGACCCTCCGCACGCTCACCCGTCGCTACTTCGACGGTGACCCGTCGCTACCTCGAGGGTGACCCGTCGCTACCTCGAGGGTGACCCGTCGCTACTTAGACGGTGACGCGGCACATGACCAGGCATCTGCGAAGACCTGACGGCTCAGCCTCGGAAACGCGACGGGTCACCCTCGAAGATGCGGCGGGTCAGCCACCACCCCGGGCTCAGGCGTCCTGGGCGTGCAGCGCCTTGACGGTCGGCGAGGAGCGGACCGTGCCGGGGTCGGGGTAGGTGCCGAGCAGCCGGTCCGCGGTGCCGGCGGTGACGACGGCGAACCAGTAGTGCTCGTTCTTGTAGTGGTGCAGCCGGTGGTTGCGCCAGATCGCGCGGTAGACGCGGGTGCGCGGCTTGTAGTCGCTGTGCACGAGGTAGTGGGTCCACTCGTAGCCGAGCGCGACGGTGTACGTCGTCACCAGGACCGTCCAGCCCCAGGTGGCGGTCGGCGCGAGCCACCACGACAGCAGCGCGAGGGACACGATCATCCCGACGAGCGAGCGGAACGGGATGAAGACCAGCGGCAGGTCACGCGGGTCGGCGTGGTGCGCGCGGTGCTCGCGGGCCAGGTGCGGGTCGATGACCAGTCGACCGATGCTGCGCGGCTTCCAGTGCAGCACCACCACGTGGACCGTCCACTCCAGCAGCGGGAAGAGCGCGAGCAGGACGGCGGGCACGAGCAGCTCCCACCAGGTGCCCGCGCCGGCGAGGACCCGCCCGGTGATGGCCACGACCAGCGCCGCGGTGATGACCGGCGGGCTGGGGTGGCGCCAGAACTGGCGGAATGCGCCGGAGAGGGGCAGCGACTGGCGACGGCGGGCCTGCCCGGTGATGCGGGCCTCGTCGGCGGCGACCTGGGCCGCGGCCTCGGCCTCGATCCGGGGGTCGACTCGGGTCATCGGACGGCTCCTGTCGGGTCGAGTGCGCCGAGTGCGCCCAGGATCGTGTCGGTGGCGGGTCGCAGGACCCGGTCGGCGGCAGCGCGGGCGACCTCCGGGTCGCCGCTGGCGATGGCCGCGACGAGCAGCCGGTAGGCCTCGACCTGGCCGACCTCGAGCGCCATCACGGGGGCGAGCGCCTCCAGCGCGGGTTCGTACGCCGCGCGCAGGCTGTTGAACATGAGTCGGAAGACCATCGAGTCGGCCGCGTCGACGACCTGGTCCCACAGCTCGAGGGCGTGCACCTGGCGCTCGACGTCGTCGTCGGTGGCACCAAGCCGGTCGACGACCTCGTCCAGCGCCGCAGCCAGGGTCGGTCCGCCGCGCTCGGCGGCCAGCGCGGCGACGGCCGGGCCCACGGCCAGCCGCGCCTCGAGGACGCTGCGGGCCACGGCGGTGTCCAGGCCCCCCGCACGGACCAGCAGGCGGGGGAGCAGGTCGAGGCCGGCGTACCTCTTGAAGTCGCGGACGGTCGTGGCCTCGCCCTGGCGCACCTCGACCAGCCGGGTCGCCGCCATCCGCTGCAGGGCCTCGCGCACGGCCGGGCGGGAGACGCCGAGGACCTCGGCCAGCCGTCGCTCGCTGGGCAGCTGCTCGCCGGGGGCGAGGCCGCCGTCGACGACCTCGGCGAGGACCTGGTCGAAGACCTCGTCGGGCACCGAGCGGCGGGTCACGGGGGTGAGGGGCATCAGAGCGACGGTAGCCAGCACGGGCGGCAGAGGTCACGTGGTCAGACCAGTGTCGTGGGTTACACCGGTGGCAACGGGCTTCGGCCGCGCTCGTACCCTAGGGGCGTGCTCTCCGTCCTCGCCCCCCGCTACTGGGGGGCGCACCTGCTCGCGCTGCTCATGGTGGCCGCGGCGAGCGGGCTGGGTTGGTGGCAGTGGGACTCCTACCAGGCGCGACGCGACGCCGAGGCCGTCGACCTGACGCAGGTCGAGCCGATCCCGCTCGCCGAGGCGATGGGTCCCGACGACCCGTTCCCGGGTGAGTACGTCGGCCAGCCGGTGCTCGTGGAGGGCAGCTGGCTCCCTGAGGGCACCGTCTACGTCTCCGGGCGCGAGCACGAGGGGCGCGACGGGTTCTGGGTCGTGACCCCGCTGGCCGTGGGCGCCGCCACCGACCCCGCGCTCCCCGTCGTGCTCGGCTGGTCGCCCACCGTCGAGGACGCCCCGGCCGCGCCGACCGGTCCGGGGGCGGTCACCGCCTGGCTCCAGCCGACCGACGGCACCGGCGAGGCCGACACCGACCGCACCGACGACGTCGTCCCGCAGGTCCGCA
The DNA here is from genome assembly GCA_009701885.1 of Actinomycetota bacterium. Classification (GTDB taxonomy): domain Bacteria; phylum Actinomycetota; class Actinomycetes; order Propionibacteriales; family Nocardioidaceae; genus Nocardioides. The sequence continues at coordinate 9,555 of WLJH01000005.1, read as the reverse complement.
CCGCCGACCTGATCCAGCACGTCGACCAGGACCTCTACGGCGCCTACGCCGTCCTCGACCAGGAGCGCACCGACCCGCTCGAGGCGGCCGCCACCCTGGCCCCCGCCGACCTCGAGGAGCTGCCCCCGCCGGCGGGCGGCACCGGCCTGCGCAACCTGCTCTACGCCCTGGAGTGGGTGGTCTTCGCAGCCTTCGCGGCCTTCGTGTGGTGGCGCTACGTGCGCGACGTCACCCGGCGCCGCGACGAGGAGGACGCGGCCGAGGAGGCCACCTCCGACACCCCGGTACCGTCGGGCACGTGACGCACGAGCTCCCCGACGACCTCCGCACCCCGCTGCGGGCCTACCGCACCATGGCCGCGATCGTCGGCGTCCTGCTGGTGGTGCTGTGCCTGGTCGGCCTGCCGTTGCACTACGGCTACCTCGTCTCCGACGCGCCCTGGCTGGCCAAGGACACCGGTGCCGGCTGGGAGCTGGGCTCCAACATCTCCGAGTACCTCGGGGTCGCCCACGGCTGGCTCTACATGATCTTCCTGTTCAGCGCCTTCTGGCTCTCGCGCCGGGCCGACTGGGACATCCCCTTCACGGCCGTCACCCTGGTCTCCGGCACCGTCCCGCTGCTGAGCTTCTGGGCCGAGCACCGCGCCACCCGCCGGGTGCGCGCCGAGTGGGCCGACGCCGGGTCGACCGGGCCGACCGCTCCGACGGCCGCCTGAGCGTCCTGCCCCGTCGCCCGTGACCGCGCCCCGCACCGCCTTCGTCCTGGGGGGAGGCGGTGCGCTCGGCGCCGTCGAGGTCGGCATGCTCGGTGCCCTGCTCGACCGCGGCATCACCCCCGACCTGGTCCTCGGCACCAGCGTCGGCGCGCTCAACGGCGCCTTCGTCGCCCAGGACCCCCACCCCGGCGTCGTGGACCGGCTCACCGACCTGTGGCAGGGCGTCGCGGCCTCCTCCAAGGAGGTGTACGGCGACAACCCGCTGCGCGCGGTCCGGCGGGCCGTCGTGACCGGGACCCACGTGTGGTCGGCGCGGCCGCTGGCGACCCGGCTGCGGGAGGAGCTCGGGGAGGTGACCTTCGCCGACCTCGCGGTGCCGCTCCAGGTCTGCGCCGCCAACATCGAGCGAGCCGCGGAGCACTGGTTCGACACCGGGGACGTCGTCGACGCGGTGGTGGCGAGCGCCGCCGTGCCCGGGCTGCTGCCCCCGAAGCGGATCGACGGGGAGCACTACCTCGACGGCGGCATCGTGAACTCCGTCCCCGTCGCGCGGGCGCACCAGCTCGGCGCCACCCGGATCTTCGTGCTGCAGGTGGGCCGGATCGACCGGCCGCTGCGCCCGCCGCGGCGGCCCTGGGACGTCGCCCGGGTCTCCTTCGAGGTCGCGCGCCGGCACCGGCTGCACCGGGAGCTCGACGAGCTTCCCGAGGACGTCGAGGCCCATGTGCTCCCTGCGGGCGGCACCTCCGAGCGCGACGACTCGGTCTTCGCCGGGCGCGACTTCCGCGCCGTCGCCGACAAGATCCGGCTCAGCCGGGAGGCGGGTGCTGCGTACCTCGACGCGCAGGGCTTGTGACGCCGCGCCGTACCGTCCGCCGACCGTGCCCCGCGGAGACCGTGCCTGCGCCGACCGTGGTTCGCCGAGTCGGCGCACGCTTCCGGAAGGATTCGCCGGTTCGACCGGACCTGCACCCCGCGGTGGTCGCGGGTGTGGGTCGCGGGGTGCCGCAGGTGGTGTGATGGGGCGGTGAGGTCCAGGTGAGGGTGCTGCGGCGGGCGGTGAGCGTGCCGCTGGTGCTGGCCCTCACGGTGCTCGTGTGGACCACGCTGCCGCTGTGGGTGCTCGGAACCGCGGCCGCCTCGCCCTTCCTGCCCGGTCGCTGGCGCGCCCCGCGGCTGCTGTGGATGGTGGTGCTCTACCTGACGATGGAGGCGGTGCTGCTGCTCGTCCTCCTGGGCCTGTGGCTGGCCTCGGGCTTCGGGCGGCGGATCCGCACGCCGTACTTCGAGGGGATCCACTACGACCTGGTGCAGGGCGTGATGGCGCTGCTCTTCTCCGAGGCGCGGCGGGTGCTGCACCTGGAGGTGGTGAGCCAGGGCTCGGCGCCCGACGCGCACCCCGGCGTCCCGATCCTGGTCTGCTGCCGGCATGCGGGACCCGGCGACTCCTTCACGCTGATCCACACGCTGATGGCGTGGTACAGCCGCGAGCCCCGCGTCGTGCTCAAGGCGACGCTGGCCTGGGACCCGGTCATCGACACGCTGCTGCACCGGATCCCCGCCCGGTTCATCACCCCGGACCGCGGCACGGACCTCGAGGCGGAGATCGCCGCGCTGGCCACCGGGCTCGACGAGGACGACGCGTTCGTGATCTTCCCCGAGGGCGGCAACTTCACCGACGCGCGCCGCAGCCGGGCGATCGAGCGGCTGGACAGGCTCGGGCTGCACGCGATGGCGCGGCGGGCCGAGGAGATGGCGCACGTGCTCGCGCCCCGGCCCGGCGGTCTCCTCGCAGCGCTGGACGCGGCACCGGACGCCGACGTCGTGCTGGTCGCCCACACCGGGCTCGACCACGTGATGACGGTCGGCGACATGTGGCGCGAGCTGCCGATGGACAAGCGGCTCACCATGAAGTGGTGGCAGGTGCCGCGCGCGGAGATCCCCACCGACCGCGACGCCCGGATCGAGTGGCTCTTCGACTGGTGGGCCCGGATCGACGACTGGGTCGAGCAGCACCGCCCCGAGGACCTCGGGCCGCCCCGCCGCCGCCGTCGTACCTGACCCGACGGCGAGGAGTGGCCCGAACGCGACGAACCGGCAGGCCCCCGGGTGGGGACCTGCCGGCTCGGGCGGGATGGTGGTGCGGGCGCGCTACTTCTTGTGCGCGCCGCCGTCGAGGTCGACGGTGGTCGCCGGGTCGTCCGGGGTGGTGACCTCGTGCGCACCCTCGGCGCTGTCGGCCAGCGCCTCGTCGGGCGAGGAGCCGCCGGTGTCGTCGCTCTCGCTGCCGGCGGCGGTGGCCGAGCCGGCCATCGGGGCCGACGGGGTGGCCGCCGCCGAGGTCGGGGTGGCGGCCGGCGCCTTCGGCGGCGGGGAGGGCACGTAGGAGGACTGCCACGCGGAGGAGTCCTGGCCGCCCTGGAGCTTGCGGGCCACGACGGCCACGACACCGGCGATGCCGCCGAGGAGCAGCAGCTTCTTCAGCTTCGAGCCCTTCTTGGGCTGCTCGCCCTTGAGGTCGGCGACCTTGCCGGAGACCTTCTCCGAGACCGCGGCGCGCGCGTCGTCGAGGGTGACGCTCGCGCGGTCACCGAGCTCGTGGCCCTTCGCGGCGGCGAGGGCGGTGCCGGAGGCGACGTACGGCGCGGCCTTGCGGCGGGCGTCGGCGAGCGCAGGGCCGGCCTTCTCGCGGGCCTCGCTGCCGAGCTCGACGGCCTTGTCACGGGCCTCGAGGAGGTAGGGGGTCGCCTTGGTGCGGGCGTCGGCGATCGCGGGACCGGCCTTCTCCCGGGCCTCGGTCAGGGCAGCCTCCACCTGGGGACGGACGGTGTCGACCACCGACTCCACGTAGTCCCCGGCCTGCTCGATGAAGGACTTCTTCCTGCGCAGACGCATCCGCGTCACTTCCTCTCCTCGGTTCGTGCCGTTCCGGTCCATCTGACCACGCGGTCCCCCACCGGGTCCCCGGAGGGATGGTTGTCGCGCGTGCGAGGATCGTCGCGTACGACGGGTCCCCGTCGTACACCCCGGTGTACCCCGATCGCGTGAAAGGCAGTCATGGCTGACCCGCAGGCCGTCCTCAAGACCAACCGAGGCGACATCACCCTCAACCTCTTCCCGAACCACGCGCCCGAGACGGTCGCCAACTTCACCGGTCTCGCGACCGGCGAGAAGTCCTACGACGCCGGCAACGGCCGCAGCGGCCCGTTCTACGACGGCCTGGGCTTCCACCGCGTCATCGCGGGCTTCATGATCCAGGGCGGCTGCCCGCTGGGCACCGGCACCGGCGGCCCGGGCTACACCTTCAAGGACGAGCCGCACCCCGAGCTCACCTTCGACAAGCCCTACCTGCTCGCGATGGCCAACGCCGGCCCGGGCACCAACGGCTCGCAGTTCTTCATCACCGTGGGTGCGACCACGTGGCTGAACTTCAAGCACACCATCTTCGGCGAGGTCGCCGACCAGGCCTCGCGCGAGGTCGTCGACGCGATCGCGGCCACCAAGACCGGCCCCGGCGACCGCCCGGTCGACCCCGTCGTCATCGAGTCCGTAGAGATCAAGGAGGCGTGACCCAGCCTCCGACTCCCGAGACCGGGGTGCCTGTCTGCTACCGGCACCCCGGTCGGGAGTCCCACATCCGCTGCCAGCGCTGCGAGCGGCCCATCTGCCCCGACTGCATGCGCGACGCCGCCGTGGGATTCCAGTGCCCCGACTGCGTGGCGCAGGGCGCCAAGCAGACCCGTTCCGGCCGCACGACGTACGGCGGCATGCGTCCGACCGACGCCAGCGCGACCTCCATCGGGCTGATTGCGGTCAACGTCGGCGTCTGGCTGGCGATCGCGCTCACCGGCGGCGGGGCCAGCCGGCTCGTCGAGCTGCTGGGGCTGCGCCCCGACGGGCTCTGCGCGATCGGCGGTCTCTACGACCTGCGGCTCTCCGAGGAGCTGTGCCAGCGCGGCGGCACCTGGCTGCCCGGCTTCGTCGACGGGGCCTACTGGCAGGTCCTGACCTCGGGCTTCGCCCACATCGACCTGCTCCACATCGGCTTCAACATGCTGGCGCTCTACCTGCTGGGTCCCCAGCTGGAGCACCTCTTCGGCCGCGCGCGCTTCCTCGCGCTCTACCTGCTCTCGCTGCTGGCCGGGTCGGTCGCGGTGTTGTGGCTCAGCCCCGACTACCAGCTCACGCTCGGTGCCTCGGGTGCGATCTACGGGCTCTTCGCGGCCTTCGCCGTTTGCGTGCGCAAGGTCGGTGGCGACCTGCGCCAGATCGGCGCGCTGCTCGCGGTGAACCTCTTCATCACCTTCGCCTTCCCCAACATCTCCTGGCAGGGCCACCTCGGCGGCTTCGCCGGCGGCCTCGTGGTCGCCGCGCTGCTGGTCTACGCCCCCCGGGGCAAGCGCCGCACGGCGTACCAGGCCGGTGGGCTCGTGCTCGTCGGGCTCGTCCTGGTCGTGGCGATACTGCTGCGGCTCGCCGTCGCCTGAGGTCCACCCGGGCCGTCGGACCGCCGGAAGGTTCAGCGGCGCCCCGCTGAACCTCACGGTCCCCCGGTGCAGGTATAGGTGCAGCGGCGCGGCGTGACCTTCAGCGGCGCCCCGCTGAACCTCACCCACCTCGTCGAGCCCGCGCCTCGGTCGCCCGGCGCGAGTGCACAGGTGTGGAGAGTTCTGTGGACGAACTACACGCGTGTAGTTCGTCCACAGGACTGTCCCCAGATGTGCAGAACCGCCCGCCACCACGAATGGTGACGGGCGGTCCGGAGAGGTCAGCGGGTCCGCGGGCGCGTCCTGCTCACTCCCAGCGCGTGGCGTAGGTGAAGCCGACGGCCATGAAGGCGATGCCGACGAACAGGTTGGACTGCTGCAGGTCGTTCATGATCGGCACGTCGTTGAGCGTGCCGTCGGCCAGGACGTAGAAGGTGCAGATCCACAGCAGGCCGAGGACGAAGCAGCCCAGCATCCCGACGACCACGCCGCGGCCGCGGCCCAGCGGGGTCGAGGGGTGGGCGGCGACGGCCAGGCCGAGGAAGAACAGCCCGAAGCCGATCACGTAGTTCCACCGGACCAGGTCGGCCATGAAGGCGGGGGAGCCGGCGGTGGCGTCGAGCACCGTGGGGTCCGGGCGGACCGCGACGTAGTAGTAGACGATCCACGCGATGCCGAGGGCGATCAGCAGCAGCGCGATGCCGAACCGCACCGACAGCACGGGGCCTCGGACTCGGTCGTCGAAGGGGTCGATGTCCTTCACGGCAGGGTGCTCCTCGAGGTTCCGGGTCAGGCGGGGCCGCACCGCACCGACTGCGGTGCACGTGCGGGGGCCGGGCGGGCTGGCCCAGGCGCCTACCCTAGTGGGCGTGAGCACCGGTTCCCACGCGAGGCCGCCCGCGGGTCCGGGGGAGACCCCCGACACCCCCCGGGCGGGCCTGCCTGCGCGGGTGCTCCAAGCCCTGCGCCGTGACCGGGGCGGCGACACCCCCGAGGGCGAGGGCGGCGGGCGCCGCCCGCGCAGCCCCTGGCGGGTGGGTACGCCGCTGATGGTGCTGCTCAGCGGCTCGCTCTTCGCCGTGAGCGCGGTCAACAGCGAGGGCACCGACCTGCGGGCCGGGCGCTACACCGACCTCGCCTCGCTGGTGCAGGCCGAGGCCGAGGCCTACGAGGAGCTGCGCGCCCGGGTCGAGGACCTCACCGGCCAGGTCAACGACCTGAGCGCCCAGGTCGGCAGCCGCGACGTGCAGCGCGTCCAGGCGCGCGTCGAGGAGCTGCGCGACCCGTCGGGCCTGACCCCCCGCGAGGGCGAGGGCGTGCGGATCGTGCTCTCGGACTCCCCGCTCCAGGCCGAGGACACCACCCAGCCGCTGAAGTTCCTCATCGTCCACCAGCAGGACATCCAGGCCGTCGTCAACGCGATGTGGCGCGGCGGCGCCAGCGCCGTGACCGTCCAGGGCCAGCGGATCGTCTCCACCACCGGCATCAAGTGCGAGGCCAACTCGGTCACGCTCCAGGGTGTCCCCTACCCGCAGCCCTACGTCATCGAGGCGGTCGGGGACCCCGAGGTGCTGGCCGCGTCGGTGGACGGCGACCCCTACCTCTCGTTCTACCGCCAGCAGTCGCTGACCGAGGACATCCAGATCGGCTGGGAGATGAGCGTCGAGGAGGAGGTCGAGGCACCGGCGTACGACGGCCTGCTCGACCTGTCCTACGCCGAGCCGCTCGCCTGAGTCCTCTCGGGCGGGACCGGGCGTCCCGCAGGGGGACCATCCCCCCGGCGCCCGGCGCCCGGCGCCCGGCGCCCGGCGCCCGGCGCGAGGGACCGTCCCCCCGCGGTTCAGCGGACCCAGCGCGTCAGCGGGTACGCCGACGGGCGGCCGGCGAGGCGGAGCTGCTGGGTCCCCGGCCGTTGCCGAGCAGCGCCGAGGGCGACTCGGTGGGCGACGGGTCGTCGGTCGGCAGGTCCGTCGGGTCGTCGGTGGGGTCCTCCGACGGCTCCTCGGTGGGCTCGACGAAGGTCGAGACGAAGAGCTGGATGTCGGTGCCCTGCGGCTGCGTCGAGCCACCGGCCGGGGCCTGGTCGACCACGGTGCCCGCGGGCTCGGTGGAGGTGGGGTCCTCGCGGACGACCGGGTTGAACCCGGCGTCCCGGATCGCGCGCTCGGCCTCCTCCTGCTGCTGGCCGCGCACGTCGGGCACCTCCTCGGGCCCGTCGCTGACGGTGAGAGTGACCGTGCTGCCCTCGGCGACCTCGGCGCCGGCCTCGGGGGCCTGGGAGAGCACCTGGTTGCGCGGGTCGTCGGTGTCGGAGCGCACGACGTCGACCTCGAAGCCCTGCGCCTCCAGGGTGGCCTTCGCCTGGCCCAGGAGCTGGCTGGTCACGTTCGGCACGGCCACCTCCGGCGGCCCGCTGCTGACCGTGATCGTCACGACCGAGCCCGGGGCCACGAAGCTGTCGCCGCTGGGGTCCTGGTCGATCACGCGTCCGGCGGGGCGGTCGGAGGTCTCGAACTCGGTGGGGGCGACCTCGAAGCCGGCCTCGCCCAGCAACCGGCGGGCCTGGCTCTCGGAGCGGCCCACCACGTCGGGGACCGCCCTCTCGTCGGGAGCGGCGGGGAACAGCCGCGGCCACAGCAGGGCGCCGGCGACGACCAGGCCGATCACGAGCAGCCCGAGCAGCACCAGGAAGCCCACGGGCGTGCGGCGCTCGTCCTCGGCCTGCGGGACGGGCGGGCCTGCCACGGGGGCGGCGATCGGACGACCCGCGACCTGGGTCGCGCCGGTCGCGGGGCCGGGGACCACCGGCGACACGGCGGCGGCCTGCACGGGCCGACCCGCGAGGTAGCGCTCGATGTCGCTGCGCATGGCCGCGGCGGACTGGTAGCGGTCCTCGACCCGCTTGGCGAGCGACTTCATGACGATGGCGTCGAGCTCGGGCGGCAGGTCGGTGTCGTGGTCGCTGGGCGGCGCGGCCTGCTCGCGCACGTGCTGGTAGGCCACGGCCACCGGCGAGTCCCCGATGAAGGGCGGGCGGCCGGTGAGCAGCTCGTAGAGCAGGCAGCCGGCGGAGTAGACGTCGGAGCGGGAGTCCACGGTCTCGCCGCGGGCCTGCTCGGGGGAGAGGTACTGCGCGGTGCCGACCACGGCCGCGGTCTGGGTCATCGTGGAGGAGGCGTCCGAGATCGCCCGGGCGATCCCGAAGTCCATCACCTTCACGTCGCCGCTCGGGGTGAGCATGACGTTGCCGGGCTTGATGTCGCGGTGGATGATCCCCGCGCGGTGGGAGTAGTCAAGGGCCGACAGCACGCCGCTGGTGATCTCGAGGGCCCGCTCGGGCAGGATCTTGCGTCCCTCGCGCAGGATGTCGCGCAGCGTCCGCCCGGCGACGTACTCCATCACGATGTAGGGCTGGGCGATGCCGCTGCCGTCGACGCCCGGCTCCTCGCCGGTGTCGTAGACGGCCACGATCGAGGGGTGGTTGAGCGAGGCCGAGGACTGCGCCTCCCGGCGGAAGCGCGCCTGGAAGGTCGCGTCGCTGGCCAGGTCCGTGCGCAGCCGCTTGACCGCGACCACGCGACCCAGCCGCGTGTCGGTGCCCTTGCGGACCTCGGCCATGCCGCCGCGGCCCAGCAGCTCACCGAGCTCGTAGCGTCCGCCGACCGTCTCGCTCACTGCTGCGCCTCCTCGCTGGACTCGGGGAGCAGCGCTGCGTCCGAGCTGCTCTCTGACGGAGCGGGCGAGGGAGTGCCCTCGCTGGGGGTCGGGGTGGGGGTGGGCGTCTCGGGCCGGGGTCCCCAGTACGAGATGGTGATCTGGTCGCCCTCGGTCAGGGTGCCGGTCGGGTTCACGCCGTCGACGATGCCCGGCTCCTGGCTGCCGTCGTTGCTGAGCTCGTTGAGGACCGGGCTCAGCCCCAGGTCGGAGAGCCGCTCCTGCACGTCGCGGTAGTCCCGCCCGGTGTAGTCGGACTCGGTGATCTCCACCGTCGCCGGTTCCTCGGGGGTCGGGGTGTCCTCGGTCGGCTCCTGGCTCTGCGACGTGGGGGGCGCGGAGGTCGGCGCGGACGTGGGCTCCTCGTCCTCGTCGGAGGTCAGGAGCAGCACGACGACCAGCACGACGACGGCCACGAGCGCGACGACCAGGAGCAGCGTCGCCCAGGGGAACGCCCGGCTCTCGGTATCGGACCCGGGGGTGCCGGTGGTCGTGGTGGAGGTCGTGACCGGCGCGGCCGCGGCCGCCCCGAGCCCGGGCAGCACGGCGGTCGCCGGGTCGTCGGTCGCGCCCAGCGGCGGACCCACCGGGGGTACGACGGAGCTCGGCGCGTCCGCCGCGGCAGCGGCGCCGGCCCCG
>WLJH01000049.1 GCA_009701885.1 Actinomycetota bacterium | reverse complement strand
CCGCCGGTGGCGGCCGCGGCGGCGCCGCTGGAGCGGGCGCAGCCCGTCGGCGCGGTCGCGGCGACGACGCGGCCGACCGGGAGCACTACGACGACGGGCAGGACTGGCTCGACGACGAGGCAGCCCCCGGCGTCCTGGACTGACACCGACCCTCCGCTCGTCCACGAACGGGCAGCTCTCCAGGAGAGAGCTGCCCGTTCGGTGTCCTCGGCTGCTGCGAGCGGAGACAAGACGACGCCGGCCGGAGCGCTGGGGGGCAGACGTGCCGGCCGACGTCGCCGGACAATCGTCGCATCCCCATACCCCGACGGGTAGACCCGGGCCCACCCGTTCCTCACCCCCTGAGGCCCCGCTTGCCCTACCCTGACCGCGTGGACGAGCCGCCGCAGGGAGCGGCCCCGGGGGCCGACGAGGGCCCCTCCGGGCCCGCATCCCTGTCTCCCGCCAACATGGCCGACGTCGCGCGGCTGGCCGGGGTCTCGATCGCCACGGTGTCCCGAGCACTGCGCGACGTGCCGGGTGTCGGGGAGTCGACGCGCCGCCGGGTCCGCGAGGTGGCCGACCAGCTCTCCTACGTCGTCTCCCCCGAGGCCAGCTCGCTGTCGCGTCGCGAGACCGGCCGGGTCGCGGTGGTGATGCCGCGGATGGATGTGTGGTTCTACTCGATGATGCTCGGCGGGCTCGAGCGCGGGCTGCGCGCCGAGGGCATGGACGTGCTCGTCTACCAGGTGCCCGGCCCCGCCGAGCGCGGCGCCTTCGTGCGCGACCTGCCGGCCCGACGCAAGGTCGACGCGGTGGTGCTCGCCGCCCTGCCGCTCTCGCCCGAGCAGCGCGACCGCCTCGACCTGCTCGGCGTCCCGCTCGTCATCGCCGGCGGCGCGGCCCGCGGCCTGCCGCACGTCGACGTGGACGACCGCGCGATGGCCCGCCTCGCCGTCGAGCACCTCCTCGACGCCGGCCACCGCGACATCGCGATGGTGCGCACCAGCGACACCGACGACACCACCTGGGACGCCGACCTGCTGCGGGTCGCCGGCTTCCGCGACGCCCTCGCTGCCCGCGGCGTGCCCGAGCGCTCCGACCTGCTGGTCACCGAGCCGTGGGCCATCGACGCCGGCACCAAGGCCCTCGACCGGCTGCTCGCGCTCCCACAGCCGCCCACCGCCGTCTTCGCCTACTCCGACGAGCTGGCCACCGCCCTGACCATCGGGGCGTGGCGACTCGGGCTGCGCGTCCCCGACGACCTCTCGGTCATCGGCGTCGACGGCCACCCCACCGCCGCGGTGATGGGCCTCTCCACCATCGACCAGCAGGTCGAGCTGCAGGCCGCGACCGCCGCCGAGATCACCGTGCGGCTCGTGCGCGGCGTGGGCGGCGAGCGCTCGGTGCGGGTGCCGCACGTGCTGGTGACCCGGGGCTCGGTCGGTCCGCCCCCCGCACGCTGACCGAGCGCGCCGACCGACTACGACGACGCCACCTCCCGACGCCCGGCCACCGCAACCCTTCCGCGGGCCGTCCCGCCCCGCTAGCGTGCGCCTGCCTCGTTGTGAGGCAGATCACTGCTCGGGAAAGGTCCCTCATGTCGTCCACCGCCACCTGGCGCCGCCTCGCCGCCCCCGTCGGCGTGCTGCTGCTGCTCGCCGCGCTCCTGAGCGCCCTCACCAGCGGCGCCGCCCCGCTCCTGCCCGTCCCAGCCGCCCGCGCCGACGGGCCCGGGGTCGGCACGCCGTACGTCGTCAGCGTCGGCGACTCCTACGTCTCCGGCGAGGCCGGGCGCTGGGCCGGCAGCTCCAACGTCTCGTCGTCGTACGCCGACGCGCTGGGCTCCACCGCCTACTGGGACACCCCGACCGGCGAGTCGACCGCGCGCTGCCACCGCAGCAAGGCCGCCGAGGTCTTCATCGGCGCTGGGACCCTCGGGAAGAACCTCGCCTGCTCGGGCGCGAGGACCACCACCGACGCCTCAGGCACCTACTTCAAGCCCGGCCTGGACTTCTACGACGACGGCGCCGGCCGGATCGGCCAGGCCAAGGCACTGCAGCAGTTCGCCTCGAGCAACAACGTCAAGATGGTCGTGGTCTCCATCGGCGGCAACGACTTCAACTTCGCCGACATCGTCACCACCTGCGTGGCCAACTGGCTCTCCTCGCCCAGCTGGTGGAAGAACTACTGCAACGACGACAGCTCGGTGACCGCGAACTTCACCAGCAGCAACGTCACCGCCGTGCGCACCCGCATCGCGACCGCCTTCCAGAACCTGCGCACCGCCATGCGCAACGCCGGGTACGCCGACAGCGCCTGGACCCTGCTCGTGCAGACCTACCCCTCGCCCATCCCGAACGCCTCCGGCTTCCGCTACGCCGAGACCGGCTACACGCGCCAGAACACCGGCGGCTGCGGCTTCTGGAACGCCGACGCGAACTGGGCCAACGCCACCGCCCTGCCGACGATCAACAACACCGTCCGCAGCGCCATCACCGCGTCGGGGCTCACCAACACCCGCGTGCTCGACCTGGCCTCGGCCTTCAACGGCCGGCGCCTGTGCGAGAGCACGGTCGGTCTGTACGAGGAGAAGGGTCTGACCTCCTGGACCCAGGCCGGCGCGGTCGACCGGACCGAGTGGGTCAACCAGATCCGCACCGTCAGCACCTGCTGCTCCAGCAGCCCGTACTACATCCAGGAGTCGCTGCACCCGAACTACTGGGGCCAGCTGGCCACCCGCAGCTGCGTGCGCCAGGCCTGGAACGCCGGCACCCCGCGCGGGGGCACCTGCACCATCGCCGGCACCGGGCTCTCCGGCGGCGAGCCGCGGATGACCCTGCGCTGATCCTGCGCTGACCCTGGTCCGAGCCAGCTCGGAGCCTGGCCTGCCGCCCGCCCGACGCCCGACCGGCGTCGGGCGGGCACCTGGCCCTCACCCCTGTGGACACCGGTTCCTGACTCCCGGCCCCTGCACGGGCCGGAGAGGACATGATGGGTGCACGGGCAGGACCCATCACGGGCGAAGGGGGCGCGGATGGAGCAGCCGGAGTGGCTGGAGTCGGTGGTCGACGCGACGACCGACGGCCTGTGGGTGCTCGACCGCCGCGGGACCACGGTCTGGGCGAACCGGGCGATGGCCCGCCTGCTGCACCGCGACCCCGGCGAGATGGCGGGCCTGCCCGCCCACGAGGTCTTCCCGCCGGGCCAGCGCACCCGGGTCGAGATGCACCTGTCCATGCTCGCCCGCGGCACCCGCGGCCGCGACAACCTGCCGGTGACGCTGCAGCGCGGCGACGGCACCCTCGTCGGCGGCCTCATGAGCTACAGCCCCGTCCGCGACGGCGGCCGCACCCTCGGCTGGCTGCACCGCTTCACGGCGTACGACGCCGCGCACTCCCCCGCGGCGCCGCCCGCGGGTCGCGCCGACCAGCCGACCGGGGTCGCCCCCGCGGACGACCGGCGGGCCGCGGACCCGGGCGACCTCGCGCACGACGAGGTGCTGTCCCGCCAGCTGGTGGAGGCGCAGGAGATCGCCGGGATCGGGTCCTTCTCGTGGGACCTCGACACCGACGAGGTGGTGTGGTCCGACCAGCTGCACCGGCTCTACGGCGTGCCGCGCGAGGAGTTCGACGGCACCGTCGCGGCGTTCGAGAAGTGCCTGCACCCCGACGACCGCGCCCACGTGCAGGCCGTGACCGAGGAGGCGCTGCGCGACCGGGTCGCCTACGAGTTCGACGCCCGGGTGCTGCGGCCCGACGGCGAGCAGCGCTGGATCCGGGGCCGTTGCCGGATCGTGCGCGACCCCGCCACCGGCCGCCCCGTCCGGATCGGCGGCACCAACCAGGACGTCACCGAGGTGCGCCGCGCCGAGGTCGCCGCCGCCGCCGCGGCCGCCCGGCTGCGGCTGCTGCAGCAGATGGCGATGGCCTCCAACCGCGCCCGCACCCTGGAGGAGGCGATCGAGGTGGCCGCCCTGCGGCTGCCCGAGCACACCGGCTGGCAACCGGTCGCCGCCTGGACCGCCGACCGTCCCGGGATGCTCACGCAGGTCTGGCCCGCCCACGACGATGCGGATCGCGCTGCGAGCCCCAGCGACCTGGCCGAGCAGGTCCTGCACTCCGGCGATGTCGCGGTGCAGCCGCTGCTCGACCGCCCGCGACCCGTCTCCCGCGTGGCCATGCCGGTCGTGGTGACCGGCGAGGTGCTCGCCGTGCTCGAGGTGCTGGCCGACGAGGAGCCCCTCTCGGAGGCCTCCCACGAGCTGGTCGAGCAGGTCGCCGCACAGCTGGGCGTCGTCGCCGAGCGCGAGCGCGCCGCCGCCGACCTCGCCGACGCCCGCGACCGGGCCATGGAGGCCTCACGGATGAAGTCGGAGTTCCTGGCCACGATGAGCCACGAGATCCGCACCCCGATGAACGGCGTCATCGGCCTCAACGAGCTGCTGCTGCGCACCGAGCTCGACGACCACCAGCGTCGCCTGGCCGACGGGGTCCACCAGTCCGGGCTCTCTCTGCTGGCGATCATCAACGACATCCTCGACCTGTCGAAGATCGAGGCCGGCAAGCTCGAGCTGGAGGACGTCGACTTCGAGGTGCGCTCGGTCTTCGAGCAGACCGCCTCGGTCCTCGCCGGCCGCGCCCACGAGAAGGGCGTCGAGCTGGTCGTCGCCTGCCACCCCGACGTCCCGGACTACCTGCGCGGCGACCCGACCCGGCTCGGCCAGGTGCTCACCAACCTCGGCTCCAACGCCGTGAAGTTCACCGAGGACGGCGAGGTCTCGATCCAGGCCCGGGTCGAGCACCAGGACCGCGACGGCGTGGTCCTGCGCGTCGACGTCTGCGACACCGGCATCGGCATCCCGGCCTCGGCCCAGGCGCACCTCTTCGACGCCTTCACCCAGGCAGACCTCGCCACCACCCGCCGGCACGGCGGCACCGGGCTGGGCCTGGCGATCTGCCAGCAGCTGGTGGAGGCGATGGCCGGGCAGATCCAGGTCGACTCCGAGGTCGGCGAGGGCTCGACCTTCTCCTTCACCGCGCGGCTGGGCCACACCCCCTCCGCGCCGCGGCGCACGAGCGCCGCGCCGGAGTCGCTGCGCGGGCGGCGGGTGCTGGTGGTCGACGACAACGAGACCAACCGGTTCATCCTCACCGAGCAGCTGCGGGCCTGGCAGCTGGAGCCGGTCGCCGTGGCCACCCCGGCCGAGTGCCTGGCGACGCTGCGCGAGGCCCAGCGCGCCCAGCGACCCTTCACCCTCGCCCTGCTCGACCTGGTCCTGCCCCGCATCGACGGCCTCGAGCTGGCCCGGATCATCAAGGCCGATCCGGCCCTGGCCGACCTGGCTCTCGTGCTGCTCACCTCCGACCAGGGGGTCGGCGCCCGCACCGCCCGCGAGGCCGGCATCAGCACCACGCTGTCCAAGCCGGTGCGCCACTCCGAGCTCCAGGCCGCCGTGCTGCGCACGCTCGGTGAGCCGCAGGAGCCCGCGCCCCGCGCCCCGCGCCGGCTGGTGGTGCCGTCGCTGGACCTGCGGGTCCTGGTCGTCGAGGACAACCCGGTCAACCAGCTGGTGGCCACCGGACTGCTCGAGGCACTGGGGGTCGAGGTCGACGTCGCCGACGACGGGGAAGCCGCGATCGCCGCGCTGGCCGGGCCCGACCACGGCTACGCCCTGGTCCTCATGGACTGCCGGATGCCCGGCATCGACGGCATCGACGCCACCCGGGCGATCCGCGGCGGCGAGCCGCGCGGCACCCGAGTGCCGATCATCGCCATGACCGCCTCGGCCCTGGAGGGCGAGCGCGAGCGTTGCCTGGCCGCGGGCATGGACGACTTCCTCACCAAGCCCGTGGACCCCACCCAGCTCGAGGAGGTCGTGCAGCGGTGGACCCGGGGCTCCGGCGCGGTCCCCGCACCCCGCCCGAGCGGCCCCGCTCCCAGGGTCACCGCCCAGACCGGTGCCCGGTCCGCGACCTCCGGCGGCACCGCGACGGCGCTCGCCGACCCGGCGGAGCCGGACAGCGCCCGGGGCCTGTCCGCCGAGCCGGCCGCCGAGCTGCCCCCGGGCGAGGACCCGGTCGTCGACGAGGAGCGGCGCAAGGTGCTGGCCGAGCTGGTCAAGGACGGCGAGAGCTTCTTCGACCGCACCGCCCGCTCCTTCGTCGGGCGGATCGACGGGCAGGTCGCCGACATCCGCACCGCCCTCGAGGCCCGGGACGCCTACGCCACCTTCACCAACGCGCACCTGGTCAAGGGCAGCGCCCTCAACCTCGGGCTGCCCCGTGTGTCGGCCGCCTCGGCCGCGGTCGAGGCGCACGCCCACGCCGGGAACCTCACGGGCATCGAGCCCAAGCTCGAGCTGCTCGAGCGCGAGGTCGCCGTCGCCGTGGCCGAGCTGCGCCGGAGGCTGGCCTGAGCCGCAGCGGGGCACCCGTCGACCCGCTCGGCCTGCGGTACTCCGAGGTCGCCCGCCTGCGCCCCGTCGACCTGGTCTCCGCGCTCGACCGGCCGGTGCAGCGGGTCGACCCCCGCCGCAGCTCGTTGACCCCGCTGCCGCGCCCGGCGCCGTACGCCGCGGTGGAGGCGGGGCTGGCCGGCACCGGCGAGGAGCGGCTCGTGCTCACGCTGGCCGGGGAGGGCCTCTCGCTCTCGGCGGTGTACGCCGCCGGCAGCTGCTGGCTGGAGGTCGACGGTCCCGCGGGGCCCTCGGTGGTGCGCAGCCGCCGCTCGGGCCGGGCGGGACCGGTCGCCGCGCTCGGCCTGGCGCTCACCGGCACCCACGTCACCGTCCTGACCCGCGAGGTCCCCAGCGGCCCCTGGACCGGCCGCGCCCGCGTCGACCTGGCCGACACCCAGCCGCGCGCGGCCGCGCTGGTGCGCGAGCCCGACTGGCTCGACCGGCTCCAGGTCGGGCACGACGGCCCGGCGACGTCGCTGCTCGCCGGGGGCTTCGGCCAGCTCGGGCTGCGCGACATCCGCGTCGTCACGCACGCCGACGGCACGGCGTACGACGCCGGCGACGGGCGCGTGCGGCTCAGCGCCACCAGTGCCGGGCCGGGCCCGTTCGGCACCGGGCACGCCTCGGTGTGGGCGCTCGACCCGGGCAGCCTGGCGCTGGAGCAGACCGCGGACCTGTTCTTCCACCGACCCGGCGAGCGGATGGTGCACGGCGACCACGCCGTGCACGTGCTGCGCGACGGGGAGGAGTGGCTGGTCGCCACCAGCACCTGGGGCGACCTCGACCCCGACCGCGACGGTGCCCGGGTCGAGGTGCTGCTCGCCCGCTGCGAGGCCGCCGCCGGCCCGGACGTGCTGCGCGGGGTCCACGTGCTGCGCACCGAGCCGCTGCGCCTGCCCACCGACGGACTGGTCTCCGTGGGTGTCTGGGACCCGCACCTCGTGCGCACCGGGTCCGGGTGGCTGGTCGGCTACGTCAGCGCCTCGCGCTTCTTCCGCTTCCACCCGGTGCTCGCCGAGGGACCGGACCTGCGCTCGCTGCAGCTGCGGGCGGCGGCGCTGGGACGCACCGCCACCGAGGGGCCGACGCTGCTGCTGCGACCCGACGTGCCGGGCGGCGTGGTGGTGCTCGCCTCAGACGGGCCCGACGGCCCGCGCGGCGCGCGCGAGCAGTGGGTGGTGCTCGACGCCGAGCTGCGACCGACCGGCCGCCTCGACGGCGACTTCCCCACCAACATCCCCTGGCCCACGCTCGTGCGGGACGACCGTGACGGCGCGAGCGGCTGGCTGCTCGTGACCTTCGACGGCACCCCGCACGGCGGCCGCGTCTGCGGCTACGGCACCCACGGCGACGTGGTCGTGCTGCGCGGCACCACCGACGCGCACTAGCCTGGGTGTGACCCGCGCCACCCCTGCGGGCCCCACCGGCCGCACCACCCCCGCGGCCCCGAGCAGAACGGACCCACCATGTCCACGAGCCAGCCCACGAGCCAGCCCTTCGACCTCCTCGAGGCCGCCGCCGAGCACGAGCAGGTCGTCGTGTGCCAGGACGCCGCCTCCGGCCTGCGTGCCGTCGTCGCGATCCACTCCACGGCGCTCGGCCCCTCCCTCGGCGGGACCCGCTTCTTCCCGTACGCCACGACGCAGGCCGCGCTGCGCGACGTCCTCGACCTCTCCCGCGGCATGACCTACAAGGCCGCGGTCGCGGGCCTCGACCTCGGCGGCGGCAAGGCCGTCATCGTCGGCGACCCGGCGACCCTGAAGAGCGAGGCCCTGCTGCGCGCCTACGGCCGCTTCGTCCAGACCCTCGGCGGTCGCTACCGCACCGCCTGCGACATCGGCACCACCAGCGAGGACATGGACCACGTCGGTCGCGAGTGCGACTTCGTCACCGGTCGCACCGTCGCCCACGGCGGCGCGGGCGACAGCTCGGTCCTGACGGCGTACGGCGTGCTGCAGGGCATGCGCGCCGCAGCCGAGGCCACGTGGGGCTCCACCTCGCTCGAGGGCCGCCGCGTCGGCGTCGCCGGCGTCGGCAAGGTCGGGCGGCACCTGGTCGCGCACCTGGTCGAGGAGGGCGCCGACGTGATCGTCACCGACGTCGTGGACGCCGCTGTGCGGGCTGTCGTCGCGGCGCACCCGGGGGTCCGTGCCGTCGGCTCGGTCGAGGAGCTGCTCACCGCGGGGCTGGACGTCTACGCCCCGTGCGCGATGGGCGGGGCGCTCGACGACCGGGTCGTCGACGTGCTCGGCGCCCAGGGCACCCGCGTCGTCTGCGGCGCCGCCAACAACCAGCTCGCCCGCGCCGGGGTCGACAAGCACCTCGTCGACGCGGGGGTGACCTACGCCCCCGACTACGTCGTCAACGCCGGAGGGCTGATCCAGGTCGCCGACGAGCTCGACCCGCGCGGGTTCTCCTTCGAGAGGGCGCAGCAGCGCGCCACCGGGATCCTCGACACCACGCGTCGGGTGCTCGCGCTCGCGCAGGCCGACGGGGTCACTCCCGCCGTCGCCGCCGACCGGGTCGCCGAGGAGCGCATCCGCTCGGTCGGCCGGCTGCGCGGCGTGTGGGTGCCGGGCCGCGCCTGAGGGTCCTCAGGACGCCGCCACTGCTGACCCGAGCCGGTCCTCTCCACAGCAGAGGACCGGCTCGTCGTCAGGTCGCTGTCGCCGGCATCGACGGGGTCTCGATACGCGGGTCACGGCTTCGCAGGCTCAGCCGTGCCGCTCGCTCGACCACCGATCGACGAGTCCGCTGGCGCGTGCTCGTCGTCAGTCGCGACGCGGGTCGGCGATGTCGGACCACTCGTCGTGGTCCTCCGCCTCGTCACGGGACTCGCCCCCGTGGAGCTCAGCCGCCAGCGCGCTCAAGTCCGTCTCGTGAGTCCGGTACTTGAGTTCGCGAGCGACCTTGGTCTGCTTGGCTTTTGCACGGCCGCGGCCCATAGGGTCCAGCCCCCTCGCACACTTGGCCGGGGCACGTGGCTCCCGGGCTGCTCTCGAACACTCGTGGGCGCAACGCTACCTGCTGCCCGGCTGTTCCCGCACACCCATCCTGCTATTGACCGTGCGACGACCGCCGGGCCAGCTCGTGGCGTGACGGGCGTCACGTCGACGCCCTGCTCCGAGTGGCTCGCCGGGAAGCCCCCGGGTCACCGACCGGGGTCACCAGCCGGGGTGCTGACCTACCAGGTCGACAGCACCGCCGCGACCGGTCGCGGCGCCCACGCGGCCCGCGGGCCAGGCGTGGATGCCGTAGCCCTCGAGCACGGCGACGGCGGCGTCGACCTGGTCGGCGGGGAGCAGGGCGACCATCCCGACGCCGCAGTTGAGCGTCGCCTCCAGGTCGGCCTGCGAGACGCTGCCGACCCGGCGTACGAGGTCGAAGACCGGCTCGGGGGTCCAGGTGCCGCGCTCGATCGTCGCGGACAGCTCGACCGGCATGACCCGCTCGAGGTTGGCCGCCAGGCCGCCGCCGGTGACGTGCGACATCGCGTGCACCGTGACCGAGCGTGCGAGGTCGAGGCAGGCCTTGGCGTAGATCCGGGTGGGGGTGAGCAGGGTGGTGCCGAGGTCGCCGCCGAGCTCGTCGACGTGGCGGTCCAGGGCCCAGCCGGCGCCGTGCTCGGAGAGCAGCACGTGGCGCACGAGGGAGTAGCCGTTGGAGTGCAGGCCGGAGGAGGCCATGGCCAGCACGACGTCGTCGGGACGCACGCGCCCCGGGCCGAGCAGGTCGTCGGCCTCGACGACACCGGTGGTCGCGCCGGCGACGTCGTACTCGTCGGGGTGCAGCAGCCCCGGGTGCTCGGCGGTCTCGCCGCCGACCAGCGCGCAGCCGGCCTCGACGCAGCCCTCGGCGATGCCCTTGACGATCGCAGCGATCCGCTCCGGGACGACCCGGCCGGTGGCGATGTAGTCGGTCATGAAGAGCGGCTCGGCCCCGCAGACGACCAGGTCGTCGACGACCATGCCGACGAGGTCGCGGCCGATGGTGTCGTGGACGTCCATCGCCTGGGCGATGGCGACCTTGGTGCCGACACCGTCGGTCGAGGTGGCGAGCAGCGGACGCTTGTAGCGGGTGAGGGCGGAGGCGTCGAAGAGCCCGGCGAAGCCACCGAGGCCGCCGATCATCTCGGGACGCTTGGCCTTCTCCACCCACACCTTCATCAGGTCGATGGCCCGGTCGGCCGCCTCGATGTTGACGCCGGCCTCGGCGTAGGCGTTGCCGGCGGTGTGGCTCGTCGGGGAATCGCTCACAGCGGGGGGCTCCTGGCTCAGGGGTTGTTGAGGACCGGCAGCGCCCGGCCCATCGTGGGCGAGCTCAAGGTGGCCTCGAGCAGGTGCTTGCCCAGCAGGGACTCGTCGGGCAGCTCGACGGGGTACTCCCCGGTGAAGCAGGCCGTGCAGAGCGCGTCGGCCCGCTGGCCGGTGGACTCGATCATCCCGTCGAGGGAGATGTAGCCGAGGGAGTCCGCGCCCACGCTGGCGGCGATCTCCTCGACGTCGAGGCCGTTGGCGATCAGTTCCGCGCGGGTGGCGAAGTCGATGCCGTAGAAGCAGGGCCACTTCACCGGGGGGCTCGAGATGCGCACGTGCACCTCGAGGGCGCCGGCCTCTCGCAGCATCCGGATCTGCGCGCGCTGGGTGTTGCCGCGCACGATCGAGTCGTCCACGACGACCAGGCGCTTGCCCCGCACCATGTGCTCGAGGGCGTTGAGCTTCAGCCGCAGGCCCAGCTGGCGCAGGGTCTGGCTGGGCTGGATGAAGGTGCGCCCGACGTAGGCGTTCTTCACGAACCCCTGGCCGAAGGGGATGCCCGACTCCTCGGCGTACCCCGCGGCAGCGGGGGTGCCGGACTCCGGCACCGGCATGACCAGGTCGGCCTCGACCGGGAACTCCCGCGCCAGCTGGCGACCCATCTCCACGCGCGCCTGGTGCACGCTGCGCGTGGCGATGGTGGCGTCGGGGCGGGCGAGGTAGACGTACTCGAACACGCAGCCCTTGGGCTCGGGCTCGGCGAAGTGGTGCGAACGCAGACCGTTCTCGTCGATGACCAGCATCTCGCCGGGCTCGACCTCGCGCACCACCGAGGCGCCGATGGTCTTGAGCGCGGCGTCCTCCGAGGCCACGACCCAGCCCCGGTCGAGGCGGCCCAGGACCAGCGGCCGGATGCCCTGGGGGTCGCGGGCGGCGTACAGGGTGTCCTCGTTCATCCACACGAAGCAGAAGGCCCCACGCAGGAGCGGGAGCACCTCCAGCGCCCGCTGCTCCAGGGTGGAGTCGGGGTGGTGGGCCATGAGCGCGGTCACCAGGCTGGTGTCGTTGGTGGCCGCCTCGCCCGGGCGCTGGTGCAGGTCCAGCTCGTCCTCGGGGCCGGGGAGGGCCGCCACCTGCTCGCGCAGCTCGTGGGTGTTGATGAGGTTGCCGTTGTGGCCCAGGGCGATCGACCCGTCGACGGTGGGCCGGAAGGTCGGCTGGGCGTTCTGCCAGGTGCTCGCGCCGGTGGTGGAGTAGCGCGAGTGACCGATCGCGAGGTGGCCCTTGAGGGAGTCGAGCGTGGACTCGTCGAAGACCTGCGAGACCAGTCCCATGTCCTTGTAGACGAGGATCTGGCGCCCGTTGCTCACCGCGATGCCGGCGGACTCCTGGCCGCGGTGCTGGAGGGCGTACAGGCCGAAGTAGGTCAGCTTGGCGACGTCCTCCCCCGGGGCCCAGACGCCGAAGACGCCGCAGGCGTCCTGGGGTCCCTGGTCGTGCGGGTCCAGCGCGTCGGTCAGACGTCCGTCACCGCCCCTGCGGGCACGAGGGCCACTGCTCTGGAAGGGCACGGGCGGGATTCTACGCGGGACGCGGCACCGCCCGCCCCCTGTCCGGGGACGGGCGGTGCCGGGTGCGTGCGGTGGCGCCGTACGCCGTGCCGGGGCCGAGGGCCCCGGGCGGTCACATCTTCCGGGCGCCCTGCACGATCGCCTCGCGGATGCGGGTGTAGGTGCCGCAGCGGCAGATGTTGCGGATGGAGTCCAGGTCACGGTCGGTGATCGCGCGGTTCTCCGCCCGCACCCGGTTGACCAGGTCGACCGCGGCCATGATCTGGCCGGGCTGGCAGTAGCCGCACTGGGCGACGTCCCGGTCGATCCAGGCCTCCTGCATCGGGTGCAGGTCCTTGCCGACGGTGTCGGCGAGGCCCTCGATGGTGGTCACCTCGTCGTCGGGACGGAGGTCACCGACGGGGATGGCGCACGGGTTGACCGCCTTGCCGTTGACGTGCGACGTGCACGCCTTGCAGACGTTGATGCCGCAGCCGTACTTGGGGCCGGTGACCCCGAGGATGTCGCGGAGCACCCACAGGAGCCGGACGTCCTTGTCGACCTTCACGGTGACGCGCTCGCCGTTGACGATGAAGCTGTGCTTGGCCATGACGTGCTCCTCAGCGGTTCTTCAGGCCGTTGCGCGGCGATGGGGGGATGGGTGGGATGAAGGTCTTGGGCTTGAACGAGACCGTGTCGTGGTTGATCGGGAACCGGGTCGGCAGCTTTCCGGTCGCGCGGGCGTAGGCGCACGCGATCGCGGCCGCCGAGGAGCCCACCGCCGCCTCGCCGGCACCGCCGGGCTGCTCGGTGTCGGGGTCCATGACGATCACGTCGAGGTCGAACGGGACGTTCCACTGCCGGGTGTAGAAGTAGTTGTCCCAGCTCGCCTCGAGGAACTTGCCGTCCTCCAGGTGGCAGCTGCTGGTGAGGGTGAGCGCCATGCCGTCCATGAACCCGCCCTGCATCTGGGCCTCGAGGCCCATCGGGTTGATGACCAGGCCGGCGTCGACGGCGATGACCGCCTTGGTGACGCGGGGACCGGTGACGGCGTTGGGGATGCGGCGGTTGACCGTCGCAGGACGACAGTCGATCTCGACGAGGACCGCCGTGCAGCCCTTGTACTCCTTGTGCAGCGCGATGCCCTGGGCGGTGCCCTTCGGCATCTTCCGACCCCAGTTGCCGCGCTTGGCGACGGCCTCGAGAGCGGCCCGGACACGGTCGTTGCGGACCAGCTCCCGGCGGATCTCGAGCGGGTCCTTGCCCATCTTGGCGCCGATCTGGTCGATCGTGAGCTCGGCGGCCACGCAGGTGTCGGGGCTGTAGATGTTGCGCATCGAGCCCGTGGAGAAGTCCTGGTTGGTCTCGTTGAGGAGCTGGGTGATGACCCCCATGTTGTAAGGCAGCTCCTGGGTCAGCGTGAAGATCGTCTGCGCGAAGCTGAACCCGCCGACGAAGCGACCGACCTCGGTGGGCGCCTCGTCCAACGTCGAGGTGATGATCTCGCCCAGGCCGTGGCTGAAGTCGGTGACGACGCTGGTGTGGCGCTGCTCGAAGGAGAGCACCTGGTCGGCCAGCATCGTGGCCCGCACCCGCGAGGTGGCCATCGGGTGGAGGCGGCCCTGGCGGGGCTCGTCGGCGCGATGCCACATGAGCTTGACCGGGACGCCCATGGCGCGCGAGATCCGGGCGGCCTCGATGGCGTGGTCGCTGAAGAGCTTGTGGCCGAAGGAGCCACCGCTGGTGATGACGTTGACCTTCACCTGGTTGGGGAGCATGCCCAGCTCGAGGGCGATGTTCTCCTGGCACAGGATCGGGACCTTCAAGCCGGCCCAGATCTCGGCGCCGTCCTCGCGCACGTCGGCGATCGCGCAGTAGGGCTCGAGAGCCGCGCTGGAGCGGAACATGAACTCGAACTTGGTGTCGATCTGCTCGGCCAGGATCGGCACGTTGGGCACCGCCATCGGCAGCTCGGCCCGCTCCAGCTCCTCGAGGATGGTGTCGTCGGACTTGCCGGCGATCGGGCCCGGCTCCCACTCCACGTCCATCGCGCGGATGGCGTCGATGCAGTGCCCGAAGGTCTTGGCCCGCACGGCGATCCCGGTCGGGATCTGCGCGACGTGGGTGACGCCGGGCATCCGCAGGATCTCGCGCTCGTTGCGCAGCCGCACCGGCGTGCCACGGTGGTCCGGCGGGCGGCAGACCATGGTCGGCAGCGCGCCCGGGACGTCGAGGTCGAGGGTGAAGTCCTTCTTGCCGGTGACCGCGGCTCGGGCGTCCTCGCGGCGCTGGCCGGTGCCGATGACGCGGTACGACGACGGTGGCCGCAGCTGGACGGTCACCTGCTTCACGACCTGGCTCGCGGCGTCGGCGGACAGCTCGCCGTACGACAGCGTGTTGCCGGCGGCGTCGACGACCGTGCCCGCGATGGTCGTCAGGCGTGTGACGTCACCACCGAGGCGGGCAGCCGCGGCCTCGAGCAGCTGCTGGCGCGCCACGGCGGCGGCGACCCGGACCGGCGTGAAGGTCGAGACCGTGGTGTTGGACCCGCCGGTGAGCTGGTTCATCAGCAGCTCGGGACGGGCCGGGGCCAGGGTGACGTGGATCTTCTTCATCGGGAGGTCAAGCTCCTCGGCGAGGATCATCATCGTCGAGGTGATGATGCCCTGGCCGACCTCGGCGCGGGGGAACTCGAAGTTCGCGTGCCCGCGCTCGTCGATGGTCACCGTGATCAGCTGGCTGGTCGGTAGCGCCGCGTCGGTCTGCAGGTCCTCGAGGTCGTAAAGCTCGGGGATCTGCGGGGCGCTGGGGATCGCCGCGTGCGCGGCTCCTCCCAGGCCCAGGCGGCTCTTGGCCCGCCCCAGGGTCATGTCGGCGGCGGTGACGAGCGTCGCCCCGCCCAGGACGTACCCGACGAAGCGGCGGCGGTCCAGGCTGGCCCTGGCCTGCTCGGCACTGCCTCCCGTGTCGGGTGTGCGTGCTGCGGTCTCGGTCATGCTGTGGCCCCTTCCCCATGTTGGCGCCGTGTCGACAGCGGGGATCGGAGGCTCCCCGCCTGGTTGTGCAACCTACGTCGAGGCAGTGACGGGCGTCACTCACCTGTACGGCATTCGGACAGGGGTGCCTTTCGGATGGGGCCGTCCCGCATCGTGGGACAGGTCACATCCGGGGCAGGGGTGCGGGCTCGCCGAGCCGGCGCGTCCTTCCGGAAGAACGCGCCGGCTCGGCAGGGCAGGGCCGGCCGCGTACGACGGCGGGCGGCCGCGCCTCAGGCGGAGCCGAGCTTGGCCAGCAGCAGCGTCTCGGCCAGCACGACCCGCTCGAACTCCGCGAGGTGCAGGCCCTCGTTGGCGCCGTGGGCACGGGTGTCGGGGTCCTCGACACCGGTGACGAGCACGCTGGCCTCAGGGAAGGCGTCGAGGAACTCGGCGATGAACGGGATCGACCCGCCCACGCCCATGTCGATCGGCTCGGTGCCGTCCCAGGCCTCGGCGAAGGCGGCGCGCGCGGCGTCGTACGCCGGCCCGGTGGCGTCGATCGCGGTCGCCTCGCCGGTGTCGACCACGGTGGCGGAGAGGGTGGCGCCCCACGGGACGTGGGCCTCGAGGTGCTCGGTGAGGCGCGCGACGGCGTTCTCGGTGGTGTCGCCAGGGGCGATGCGCAGGCTCAGGCGCGCGCGGGCGGCGGGCACGAGCGTGTTGGAGGCGCCCTCGACCTTCGGCGCGTCCAGGCCGGTGATGGAGAGCGCGGGCTTGGTCCACAGCCGCTCGACGGCCGAGCCGGAGCCGATCCACTCGATGCCCGGGGCGGCGCCGGACTCCGCGCGCAGTCGGTCCTCGGGGTAGTCCACGTCGGCGGCCGGGCCGCTGTGCAGGCCGGCGATCGCGACGTTGCCCTCGTCGTCGTGGAGGCTGGTCAGCACGCGGCTCAGCGCCATGAGCGAGTCGGGCACCAGGCCGCCCCACATGCCGGAGTGCACGGCGTGGGTGAGGGTGCGGACCTCGATGTCCATCCGCACCAGGCCGCGCAGGCTGGTGGTCAGCGCGGGGACACCGATGTCCCAGTTGCCGGAGTCGGCGATGACGATGACGTCGGCGCGCAGGGCCTCCTGGTGCTTCGCGAGCAGCGCCGGGAGCGTCTCGGAGCCGACCTCCTCCTCACCCTCGATGAACGTCACGACGTTGACCGGCAGGTCGTCGCCGAAGACCCGGACCGCGCCGAGGTGGGCGGCGATGCCGGCCTTGTCGTCGGCCGCGCCGCGGGCGTAGAGGCGCTCGCCCCGCTCGGTGGGCTCGAACGGCGGGGAGTCCCAGTCGGCGTGGTCGTTCTCGGGTTGCACGTCGTGGTGGGCGTAGAGCAGCACCGTCGGCGCGCCCTCCGGACCCGACTTGTGCGCGATGACCGCGGGAGCACCGCCGTCCTCGCTGACGATCTCGCTGGTGAAGCCCTCGGCGTCGAAGAGCGCCTTCACGGCCTCGGCGGAGCGCTGCACCTCGCCCGCGCGCGCCGGGTCGGCGCTCACCGACTCGATCCGCACGAGGTCCTCGAGGTCCTGGCGCAGGGCGGGCAGGACGGACTGGACGCGGGTCTTGAGGTCGTCGCTCATGCCCCGCACGTTAACCGCGCCCCCGCGGGCCTCGTCGACCGGCCGGGGCGGTCACGCAGGCGGCGGGGCCGGGTGCGCTGGCGTGGCTACGGGAGCAGCGGCAGGTACGCCGACAGGTCGGTGCGCTCGCCCGAGGCGCTGACCCGCCCCTGCGCCCGGGCATCGGCCCAGGACAGCTCCCCCGTGGCCAGCGCGACCATCGTCAGCGCGTCGGTCTCCACGACCGCCGGCGGGGTCCCGCGCGTGTGCCGCACCCCGGGGATGCACTGGACGGCGGCGTACGGCGGGACGCGGACCTCCACGGAGTGCCCCGGCGCGCGCTGCTCGAGCAGCGCCAGCACGTGCTTGACGGCGAGCTTGAGGTCGGCGCGCTCCTCTCCCCCAGCGCGGAGGCGCTCGAGCGCGGCGGCGAGCTCGTCGGGGTCGGCGAGGCGGAGGCGGGCGGGCACGGGGTGAGCCTAGGAGTCGGTGGCGGCGGTTCGGCGCCGAGGTGTGTGAGGCTCGGTCCGTGACACGGGGAGAAGTGACCACGCGCCGGGCGGTGCCGGCCGACGTCCCCGAGCTCGTCGCCTTCTGGGCCCGCGTCGGCGAGAACGGCTCACGTCCACCGGACCGGCCCGAGCTCGTCGAGCGGCTGCTGCAGCACGACCCGGACGCGGTGCTCGTGGCCGAGGTGGACGGTCGGCTCGTCGCGACGATCGTCTGCGGCTGGGACGGGTGGCGGGCGAACCTCTACCGCCTCGCCGTCGCCCCGGAGCTGCGCGGCCGCGGGGTCGCGCGGCACCTGCTGGACCTGGCCGAGGACCGGTTGCGAGGGCTCGGGGCGGAACGCTTCTGCGCGATGGTGCTGGACGAGAACAAGCTGGGCACGGCGTGGTGGCGATCGGTGGGGTACGAGCCCCAGGCCGAGTGGAGCCGCTGGGTCAAGGACGCTTGAAGCGTTCCCGCCGGCTCCTGGGACGTCCCGCGCCACGCCGCGCTGGGTCCTGCGGGGGACCTACGGCGTGCGCCGCACGACGCGGCGGCGCAGCGTCGGTGAGGCGTGGACCTCGAAGCCCGCCTCGAGGAAGACCTGCAGCAGCCCGACCGACGCCTCGTCCCAGATGACCTTCTTCCCGGGCGCCGGCTCCATCGGGTAGCCCTCGAGCAGCCTCGCGCCCTGCTCGCGGGCGTGCTCGACGGTGGCCGCGGCCAGCTCGTAGGTCAGGCCCGTGCCGCGGTGGCCCTTGGCCACGACGAAGCAGGTCACCGACCAGACACCCTCGAGCTCGGGGTCCATCCGCATCCAGGGCTGCTTGCGGCTCCAGATGCGGGGGTAGTTCTCGCGCGGCTCGACGGCCACCCACCCGGCAGGCTCGCCGTCGACGTACCCGATCACACCCGACGTCGGGCCGTCGGTGCCGCAGGCGGTCTGCGCGACCAGCGCGGCCTCACGCTCCTCCTGGGTGCTGTCGCGCCAGATCCAGCCCTCGACCTTGAGCCCCTGGCAGCGGCAGCGGCGCGCGCCACCGGCGCCGAGGACCGTCTCGACGTCCTCGGGAGTGGCCCGGTTGGCGGGCAGCCAGGTGAACTCCGGCACGTCCGCGACCCTAGGCGCTCCCACCGACGACCGGGCAGGAACGCACCGCCGACCCGTCACTGCCGCACGGCCGACCCGTCACTGCCGCACGGCCGACCCGTCACTGCCGCACGGCCGACCCGTCACTGCCGCACGGCCGAGCCGTCACTGCCGCACGGCCGAGACGTCAGGAAAGCACCGCGCGGGGCGAGTGCCCAGCCCGCTCCTAGGCTCGGGACCGTGCCGGAGGGGGACAGCGTCTGGAAGCTCGCGCGGCGGCTCGACCGCGGGCTGCTGGGGCGCACCATCACGCGCTCGGACCTGCGCGTGCCGCGGCTGGCGACCCGTGACCTGTCCGGTCGGGAGGTCATCGAGCACGCGACCCACGGCAAGCACCTGCTGCAGCGGTTCTCCGGCGGGGTGACGCTGCACAGCCACCTGCTCATGGACGGCGAGTGGTCGGTGACCGGGCCCGGCAAGCGGCTGCCGTCGCGGCTGCAGCACCAGGTGCGCGTGGTCCTGGAGACCCCGACCGGCACCGCATGGGGGCTGCGGCTGCACCAGCTCGACCTCGTCGCCACCGACCAGGAGCACCGGATCGTCGGGCACCTCGGCCCCGACCTGCTGCACGAGGACCTCGACCGCGAGGAAGCGGTACGCCGCCTGCTGGTCGACCCCACGACGCCGCTGGTCAGCGCGATGCTCGACCAGACGCGGGTCGCGGGGCTGGGGAACCTGTGGGCCAACGAGCTCGCGTTCCTGCTCGGGGTCTCGCCGTGGACCCCCGTCGGGGAGGTCGACGTCGTGCGGCTCGTCGACCGCGCCGTCACGGCGCTGCGCCACTCCGCGACCGTCGAGGGCGCCTACCAGGTCACCACCGGGCTGAACCGTCGCGGGGAGACGCACTGGGTCGCGGGCCGCCAGCGCCGCCCCTGCCTGCGCTGCGGGACGACCGTGCGGATGGTCGAGGAGGTCCCGAACGACCCGGCCAACCGGCGTACCTGGTGGTGCCCGCGGTGCCAGCCGGGGCCGGAGCGGCCGGGCTGAGCAGGTCCCGGGTCGAGGTGTGGGTCGAGGCCTGACGACGCACTGGTGCGCGTTCCCCCACCTCGAGTCGCACCTCGACCCCGACGAGCTCGGGACCGGCGGGATCAGATCGAGTCGAGGATCTCCAGCGTCCTCGCCCAGGCGTCCGAGCCCGGGTCGACCACGGCGAAGTGGTCCCCCTCGACCTCGACCAGCTCGGCGGTCGCACCGGCGGCCGTGGCAGCCGCGACGTAGGACTCCGACTGGCTGAGCGGGACGATGTCGTCGCCCGTGCCGTGCACGCACCAGACCGGCACCTCGAGCGGCACCTGCTGGACCGGGTCGACGTCCACGTCCCCGGCGCTCGGCGGCCGGCCGAGGAACGCCTCGACCGCTCCCCCGCCGAGCCCGGCGTCGTGGGCGGCGACCAGGTCGAGCACGCCGGCCTGCGACACGACGTGGGTCAGCGGCTGCGGCAGGTCGCGGCGCGAGGCGAGCCAGGTGGCGAGGTGGCCACCGGCGGAGTGGCCGATGGCGACGACGGGACCGCCGATGTCCTCCTCGGCGAGCCGCTGCATCGCGACCTCGAGGTCGTCGAGGGTCTCCGGGACGCCGCCGCCCCCGCCTGGGCCAGAGCCGACCCGGCGGTACTCCACCGCCCACGTCGCCCACCCGGCGGCGAGCAGGCTGGGGACGAGCGGCTGCGCGTACTCGATGCCGTACTCCGCGCGCCAGAACCCGCCGTGCACCACCACCGCCACGCCGCGCGGCGTGCCGGCGGGCAGGCCGAGCTCGGCGAACTGGCTGGGGTCGGACCCGTAGGTCACGCGCTGCGGGTCGCTGGCGCCTTCCGGCACGGGCGGGACCTCCTCGGGGCTCGGTGCGCACGCGGCCCACAGCCAGGCGAGCGAGCCCAGGGCAGGCAGGGAGAGCAGGGTACGACGGCGCACAGGAGTCCTTCGGTGCCGAGGCTCCCCCGGGCTGGTCGGGCTGGGTCGGTGGGTCAGGCCGGTCAGGCCGGGCGGCGCATGACAGCCCTGTGTGGCGTTCGGGTTCAAGCAGGTGGCTGTTGGGCTTTGCCTGATGGGTGTTGGGACGTGGCGGGCACGGGGGTGCCCGGAGCGGTGCTCAGGTGGTCAGTGCGTTGTTGTGAAGTCGCTGGAGGTTGACGGCTGCTGCTGCGAGGTGGAGTTCGGCGGT
>WLJH01000048.1 GCA_009701885.1 Actinomycetota bacterium | reverse complement strand
GGCCTGGCCCCCGCCTCGTGAGGGACGAACGAGGCGGGTGGTTGCGACGAAGGGGGCGTCCTCGGCCGGCCGTGCCCCCGCCCGCCCCACACCGACCGCGGCGCCGCGCGCGCCACCCCACCGCTCAGACCTCCGGCCCCCAGGTGGGGCGGATCGCCGAGCGCGGGAGCAGGTCCAGCGGCTCGGCGGCCGTGCGGGTCGGGGCGGTACCCCCGAGGTGCGCCGGGTGCCACCGGGCCTTCTCACCCGGGCGCGGTCGGTGGTGCGCGAGGGACTGCAGCCCCTCGAGGAGCCCGGTCATCCGCTGCCCGAGGTCGCGAGTCACCTCCACGAGGTCGGCGCCGGGTTCGACCGAGAACGCCGGGCCGAACGCGACGTCCACCCGGATCCCACGCTGGAGCGAGAGCTGTGCGCGTTCCTCGAGGTGGCGCCGCAGCGGCCACAGCCGCTGCTGCCCCCACACCGCGACCGGGACGACCGGGACCCCGGTCTCACGCGCCAGCGCCGCGACCCCGGGCATGAGCGCTCGGATCGTGTAGCTGTGCGAGACCCCCGCCTCGGGGAACGCGCAGACCGGCTCACCCTCGCGCAGCAGCCGCCGCGCCGCGAGGTACGCCGCCGCCGGGGCCTCACGGTCGACCGGCACGTGCCGCATCGACCGCATGGCGCGGCCGACGACCGGGACGTCCCACATGTCGTGACGGCACAGGAAGCGGATCCGGCGCCCCCGCGAGAGACCCGCCTCCCCGACGAAGGCGAAGTCCGGGAAGGAGGCGTGGTTGCTGGCGAGGAGCACCGGCCCGTCGGTGGGAAGGTGCTCGGTGCCGTGCCAGGCCCGCTTGACGTCCAGCCCGCGGAGCAGGCCCTTGCCGAGGAGGATCGTGCCGGCGTACCACGGCTCGCGTGCCACCGCGCTGGACCCGGACCGGCTCAGCTGAACGGCGGGCGGGCGTCGACCGCCAACGAGCGCCGCCCCGCCCAGCGCCAGACACGGGCCGCGGTGTCGCGGTCCTCGTCGGTGACCAGGTTGCCCATCCACCGCAGCGCGAGGGTCATGAGCAGGTCCGAGCGCATCCCGGCGGGACCGAACCGGGGCAGGACCCACGGCACGGTGACGAGCCCCGCGAGGCGGCGGGCCATGGAGAAGGCCTCGCCGTAGTGCTCGCGCAGCAGCTCCGGCCAGCGGGTGCTGAGGCCGGCGGCCCCGGGCCCGAGCTCGACCAGCAGGTCGGCGACCATCCGGCCGGTCTCGAGGCCGTAGTCGATGCCCTCGCCGTTGAGCGGGTTCACGCACCCGGCGGCGTCCCCGATGAGCGCCCAGTTGGCCCCGGCGACGCCGCTGACGGCGCCGCCCATCGGCAGCAGCGCCGAGGTCGGCATCCGCAGCTCGCCGGAGAGCCCGAAGTCCTCCTTGCGCTGGTCGGCGTAGAACTGCATGAGGGGCTTGATCGCGATGTCCGCCGGGCGCTT
Source organism: Actinomycetota bacterium (assembly GCA_009701885.1). Taxonomy (GTDB): domain Bacteria; phylum Actinomycetota; class Actinomycetes; order Propionibacteriales; family Nocardioidaceae; genus Nocardioides. Next base: position 19,511 of record WLJH01000048.1, on the reverse strand, counting down.
GGCGGTGGCCAGCGTGCCGACGCCGACGTTCACCTCGCCGGTGCCGAGCGGGAAGATCCAGCCGTAGCCGGACAGGACGGCACCCTTCTCGTCCCGCAGCTCCAGGTGCGAGCTGATCCACGGGTCGTCGGTCATCGTCGAGGTGACGTAGGAGCGACCTGCGACGCCGTAGACGGTGTCGCGGTGCCACTCGCGGCCGAGCACCTTGCCCAGCGGCGAGCGCACGCCGTCGGCGACGACCAGGCGTCGGCAAGCGATCTCGAAGCGCTGCGTCGCGGCGCGGGCGCCGTCGACCCGCGGGCCGCGGCGCTCGAAGACCACGGCGGCGACACGGGCGCCGTCCCAGCGCACGTCGACGGCGCGGGCGTCCTCCACCCCGATCGCCCCGGACTTCAGCGCGGTGGTGCGCAGGTGGTCGTCGAGCTCGGTGCGGGCGACCGCGCTCCCCCACGTGGGCAGGTTGCCGCCGGGCCACGGCAGGTGCAGCACCTGGCCGAAGCCGTGGGCACGCAGGCCCTGGTTGACCGTGTGGGCGCGCAGCCAGTCCTCGAGCCCCAGCCGGGAGAGCTCGTGGACGGCCCGGGGCGTGAGCCCGTCACCGCACGTCTTGTCCCGGGGGTACGTCGCCGCGTCGGCCAGCACCACCTCGACCCCCGCGCGCGCCAGCCAGGCCGCGGCGGCCGAGCCCGCGGGGCCGGCGCCGACGACCAGGACGTCGGTCTCGGTCGGGAGGGTGGGGGTCGTGCTGCTCACGGGTCAGATTCTCCCAGATGGTCGGTAGCGGGCTGTCTTCATCGACGACTGTCGGGGGATCGTCTCCGGGCATCGCCCGGGTGACGACACGACAGCGCCCGCCCACGCAAGCGTGGGCGGGCGCTGCCTTGCTCAACCTGGCTCGTGCGTTACCAGAGCCTCACTTCGTTCAGCTCTGGTACGAGCCGAAGTCGAAGTCGTCGAGGGCGACGGCCTGGCCGCCGCTCCCGCCGAACTCGTAGTCGTAGGAGTCGTAACCGGTGACGGAGTACGCCGCCGCGCGGGCCTCCTCGGTGGGCTCCACCCGGATGTTGCGGTACCGCTCGAGGCCGGTGCCCGCCGGGATCAGCTTGCCGATGATCACGTTCTCCTTCAGGCCACGCAGCGAGTCGCTGCGCCCGTTGATGGCCGCGTCGGTGAGCACCCGGGTGGTCTCCTGGAAGGAGGCCGCCGAGAGCCACGACTCGGTCGCCAGCGAGGCCTTGGTGATGCCCATGAGCTCGGGACGACCCGCCGCGGGCTTGCCGCCCTCGGAGACGACCCGACGGTTCTCCTCCTCGAACCGCACGCGGTCCACGAGGTCGGAGGGCAGCAGGTTGGTCTCGCCCGACTCCAGCACCGTGACCCGACGCAGCATCTGCCGCACGATGATCTCGATGTGCTTGTTGTGGATCGACACGCCCTGCGAGCGGTAGACCGCCTGGATCTCGTGCACCAGGTGCTCCTGCGCCTTGCGCACACCGAGGATGCGCAGCACCTCCTTGGGGTCGGGGGTACCGCTGGTCAGCTGCTTGCCGACCTCGATGTGCTCGCCGTCGGCGACCGCCAGGCGGGTACGCCGGCTGACGGCGTACTCGATGACGTCGGAGCCGTCGTCGGGGGTGACCAGGACCTTGCGGGCCTTGTCGGTCTCCTCGATCTGCACGCGACCGGCGACCTCCGAGATCGGCGAGACGCCCTTGGGCGTCCGCGCCTCGAAGACCTCGACCACGCGGGGCAGACCCTGGGTGATGTCGTCGGCCGAGGCCACACCACCGGTGTGGAAGGTACGCATCGTCAGCTGCGTGCCGGGCTCACCGATCGACTGGGCGGCGATGATGCCGACCGCCTCACCGATGTCGACGAGCTTGCCGGTGGCCAGCGAGCGGCCGTAGCACTTGGCGCAGGTGCCGGTGCGGGCCTCGCAGGTCAGCACGGAGCGGATCTTGACCGAGTCGACCCCGGCCGCGATCAACTCACCGATCTTGACGTCGCCCAGGTCCTCACCGGCGGCGGCGAGCACCTCCCCGGTCTCGGGGTGGGCGATGTCCACGGCCGCCGTGGTGGCGTAGACCGAGGTCTCGACATCGTCGGCCGCCACGAGCGTGCCCGACTCGGTGCGCGTGGCGATCGTGCGGGGCAGGCCGCGCTCGGTGCCGCAGTCCTCCTCGCGGATGATGACGTCCTGCGACACGTCGACCAGGCGACGGGTGAGGTAGCCCGAGTCGGCGGTGCGCAGCGCGGTGTCGGCCAGACCCTTGCGAGCACCGTGGGTGGAGATGAAGTACTCCAGGACCGAGAGGCCCTCACGGAAGTTCGCCTTGATCGGGCGCGGGATGATCTCGCCCTTCGGGTTGGCCACGAGGCCACGCATGGCGCCGACCTGGCGGATCTGGTTCATGTTCCCGGACGCACCCGAGTGGACCATCATGTAGATCGGGTTGGTCGGGTCGAAGGCCTTCTCCATCGCGTCACCGACGCGGCGGCTGGCCTCGGTCCAGATCTCCACGAGCTCCTGGCGACGCTCGTCGTCGGTCATCAGACCGCGCTCGAAGTCCTTCTGGACCTTCGCGGCCTGCTTCTCGTAGGACTCCAGGATCTGCAGCTTGTCCGCCGGGGTGGTCACGTCGTCGATGGAGACGGTGACGCCCGAGAAGGTCGCCCACCGGAAGCCGGCGTCCTTCAGCGCGTCCAGGGACGCAGCGACCACGACCTTGGTGTAGCGCTCGGCCAGGTCGTTGACGATCTGGCCCAGGCGCTTCTTGCCCACCTCGCCGTTCTCGAACGGGTAGTCGGCCGGCAGCGTGTCGTTGAACAGGATCCGGCCCAGGGTGGTGTCGAGGGTGATGACCCGCGACTCCTCCCAGTCCGCACCGAGCTCGAGGTCCAGCGGCGGGACGATGTCGTCAAGACGGACCTTGACCCGGCTCTGCAGCGAGATCTCGCCGCGGTCGAAGGCCATGATGGCCTCGGCCGGGGACGAGAAGACGCGACCCTCGCCGGGCTCGCCCTCGCGGTCGGAGGTCAGCCAGAACAGGCCGATGATCATGTCCTGAGAGGGCATGGTCACCGGACGGCCGTCCGAGGGCTTGAGGATGTTGTTGGTCGACAGCATCAGCACGCGGGCCTCGGCCTGGGCCTCGGCGGACAGCGGCAGGTGCACGGCCATCTGGTCACCGTCGAAGTCGGCGTTGAACGCGCCGCAGACGAGCGGGTGGATCTGGATGGCCTTGCCCTCGATCAGCTGCGGCTCGAAGGCCTGGATGCCGAGGCGGTGCAGCGTGGGCGCACGGTTCAGCAGCACCGGGTGCTCGGTGATGACCTCCTCCAGCACGTCCCACACGACCGGCCGCGCGCGCTCGACCATCCGCTTGGCGGACTTGATGTTCTGCGCGTGCGAGAGGTCGACCAGGCGCTTCATCACGAAGGGCTTGAACAGCTCCAGCGCCATCTGCTTGGGCAGACCGCACTGGTGCAGCTTCAGCTGCGGACCCGACACGATGACCGAGCGGCCGGAGTAGTCCACGCGCTTGCCGAGCAGGTTCTGGCGGAAGCGACCCTGCTTGCCCTTGAGCATGTCCGAGAGCGACTTCAGCGGCCGGTTGCCCGGGCCGGTGACAGGGCGGCCGCGGCGACCGTTGTCGAACAGCGAGTCGACGGCCTCCTGGAGCATCCGCTTCTCGTTGTTGACGATGATCTCGGGCGCACCGAGGTCGAGCAGCCGCTTGAGGCGGTTGTTGCGGTTGATCACGCGGCGGTACAGGTCGTTGAGGTCGGAGGTCGCGAAGCGGCCACCGTCGAGCTGCACCATCGGACGCAGGTCCGGCGGGATGACCGGGACGGCGTCGAGCACCATGCCCTGCGGCTTGTTGCCGGTCTTGCGGAAGGCGTCGACGACCTTGAGGCGCTTGAGCGCACGGACCTTCTTCTGGCCCTTGCCGGTCGCGATCGTCTCGCGCAGGTTCTCGACCTCGGCGGCGATGTCGAAGGACTCCAGGCGCTTCTGGATCGCCGTGGCGCCCATGTGGCCCTCGAAGTACTTGCCGAACCAGTTCTTCATCTCCCGGTACAGCATCTCGTCGCCCATGAGGTCCTGGACCTTGAGGCTCTTGAAGGTGTCCCACACCTCCTCGAGACGGTCGATCTCGCGCTGCGCACGGTCGCGCAGCTGCTTCATCTCCCGCTCCGCACCGTCCTTGACCTTGCGGCGCTGGTCGGCCTTGGCACCCTCGGCCTCGAGGGCCGCGAGGTCCTCCTCCAGCTTCTGCTGGCGGTCCGACAGCGACTGGTCGCGGCGCTTCTCGAGGCGCTCGCGTTCCAGGCCGACCTTGCCCTCGAGCGAGGACAGGTCGCGGTGACGGGCGTCCTCGTCGACCGAGGTGATCATGTACGCCGCGAAGTAGATGACCTTCTCCAGGTCCTTCGGGGCGAGGTCGAGCAGGTAGCCCAGCCGCGACGGCACGCCCTTGAAGTACCAGATGTGGGTCACGGGAGCGGCGAGCTCGATGTGGCCCATCCGCTCGCGACGCACCTTGGAGCGGGTCACCTCGACGCCGCAGCGCTCGCAGATGATGCCCTTGAAACGCACGCGCTTGTACTTGCCGCAGTAGCACTCCCAGTCCCGGGTGGGACCGAAGATCTTCTCGCAGAAGAGGCCGTCACGCTCCGGCTTGAGCGTGCGGTAGTTGATGGTCTCCGGCTTCTTGACCTCACCGTGGCTCCAGCCGCGGATGTCCTCCGCGGTGGCCAGGCCGATCTGGAGCTGGTCGAAGAAGTTCACGTCGAGCACGATGGCTGCAACCCTTCGGTAGTTCTAAGAATGTGAAGTAGGGAGGGGGACGAGGAACGGCGGAGCGCCGTGCTGCCTGTCGTTCCGAGGAACAGGCGCTCCGCGCGTTCCCCGGTCACACCTCTTCGACCGAGCTGGGCTCGCGACGGGACAGGTCGATGCCGAGCTCCTCGGCGGCGCGGAAGACGTCCTCCTCCGCGTCACGGAGCTCGATGCTGGACCCGTCCTGGGAGAGGACCTCCACGTTCAGGCACAGCGACTGCATCTCCTTGACGAGCACCTTGAACGACTCGGGGATGCCGGAGTCGGGGATGTTCTCGCCCTTCACGATCGCCTCGTAGACCTTGACGCGTCCGGGGACGTCGTCGGACTTGATCGTCAGCAGCTCCTGCAGGGCGTAGGCGGCGCCGTACGCCTCCATCGCCCAGACCTCCATCTCGCCGAACCGCTGGCCACCGAACTGGGCCTTACCGCCCAGGGGCTGCTGCGTGATCATCGAGTAGGGGCCGGTGCTGCGCGCGTGGATCTTGTCGTCCACGAGGTGGTGCAGCTTGAGGATGTACATGTAGCCGACCGACACGGGGTCCGGGAACGGCTCGCCGGAACGACCGTCGAAGAGCCGGGCCTTGCCGGTCTCGTCGATCATCCGCTCGCCGTCGCGGTTGGGGTAGGTCGCACCGAGCAGGCCGGTGATCTCGTCCTCGCGGGCGCCGTCGAAGACCGGGGTCGCGACCTTGGTGCCCGGGGCGGACTTGTCGGCGTGGATCGACATCAGCCGCTCCGCCCACTCGCCCTTGTCGCCCTGGTGCAGGTCGAGGTCCCAGCCCTGCTTGGCCAGCCAGCCGAGGTGGAGCTCGAGGATCTGCCCGATGTTCATGCGTCGCGGCACGCCCAGCGGGTTGAGGATCACGTCGACCGGGGTGCCGTCCTGCATGAACGGCATGTCCTCGACGGGGAGGATCTTCGCGATGACGCCCTTGTTTCCGTGGCGCCCGGCCAGCTTGTCGCCGACCGAGATCTTCCGCTTCTGGGCGACGTAGACGCGCACCAGCTGGTTGACGCCCGGGGGCAGCTCGTCGCCGTCCTCGCGGTCGAAGACCCGGACGCCGATGACGGTGCCGGACTCGCCGTGCGGGACCTTCATCGAGGTGTCGCGCACCTCGCGCGCCTTCTCGCCGAAGATCGCGCGCAGGAGGCGCTCCTCGGGGGTCAGCTCGGTCTCGCCCTTGGGGGTCACCTTGCCGACGAGGATGTCACCGGTGGTGACCTCCGCGCCGATGCGGATGATGCCGCGCTCGTCGAGGTCGGCCAGGCCCTCCTCGGAGACGTTCGGGATGTCCCGGGTGATCTCCTCGGGGCCGAGCTTGGTGTCGCGGGCGTCGACCTCGTGCTCCTCGATGTGGATCGAGGTGAGCACGTCCTCCTGCACGAGGCGCTGCGACAGGATGATCGCGTCCTCGTAGTTGTGGCCCTGCCACGGCATGAAGGCGACCAGCAGGTTGGTGCCCAGCGCCATCTCGGCGTCGTCGGTGCACGGGCCGTCGGCGATCGGCGAGCCGACCTCGACCCGGTCGCCCTCGGCGACCAGCGGGCGCTGGTTGATGCAGGTGCCCTGGTTGGAGCGCTTGAACTTGGCCAGGCGGTAGGAGGAGTAGGTGCCGTCGTCGTTCATCGTCTCGATGAGGTCGGCGGACACCTCCTTGACCACACCGGCGGCCTCGGCGACGACCACGTCACCCGCGTCGACCGCGGCGCGGTACTCGATGCCGGTGCCGACCAGCGGGCTGTCGCTGCGGATCAGCGGCACGGCCTGGCGCTGCATGTTGGCGCCCATGAGCGCACGGTTGGCGTCGTCGTGCTCGAGGAAGGGGATCAGGGCCGTCGCGACCGACACCATCTGGCGCGGCGAGACGTCCATGTAGTCGACCTCGTCGGCGAGGAGCTCGGAGACCTCCCCGTCGCGCTGGCGCACGAGCACGCGCTCGTCCACGAAGCGGCCGTCGGCGTCGAGCGCCGCGTTGGCCTGCGCGATGACGACCCGGTCCTCGTCGTCGGCGGTGAGGTAGTCGATCTGGTCGGTGACCCGACCGTTCTCCACCTTCCGGTAGGGCGTCTCCACGAAGCCGAACGGGTTGATCCGCCCGTAGGACGCGAGCGAGCCGATCAGGCCGATGTTCGGGCCCTCAGGGGTCTCGATCGGGCACATGCGGCCGTAGTGCGAGGGGTGGACGTCGCGGACCTCCATGCCGGCGCGGTCGCGGGAGAGACCACCCGGGCCGAGCGCGGAGAGACGGCGCTTGTGGGTCAGACCGGCGATCGGGTTGGTCTGGTCCATGAACTGGCTCAGCTGCGAGGTGCCGAAGAACTCCTTCAGCGCCGCGACGACGGGCCGGATGTTGATCAGCGACTGCGGCGTGATCGCCTCGACGTCCTGGGTCGTCATCCGCTCGCGGACCACGCGCTCCATGCGCGCCAGGCCGGTGCGGAGCTGGTTCTGGATCAGCTCGCCGACGGTGCGCATGCGGCGGTTGCCGAAGTGGTCGATGTCGTCGGCGGAGATGTCGAGGGTGCCCTGGGGCGCCTCGATCTGCTCGCGGCCGTCGTGCAGCGCGACGATGTACTTGATCGCGGCGACGACGTCGTCCACGGTCAGCGTCTGCTGGTCGAAGGCCTCGGTCAGGCCGAGCTTCTTGTTGATCTTGTAGCGACCGACCTTGGCCAGGTCGTAGCGCTTGGGGTTGAAGTAGTAGTTGTTCAGCAGCGTCTGCGCGGCCTCACGCGTCGGCGGCTCGCCCGGGCGCAGCTTGCGGTAGATGTCGAGCAGCGCGTCGTCCTGGCCCTGGGTGTGGTCCTTCTCCAGGGTCAGCATCATCGACTCGTACTCGCCGAACTCCTCGCGGATCTGCTCGTTGGTCCAGCCGAGGGCCTTGAGCAGCACGGTGACGTTCTGCTTGCGCTTGCGGTCGAGGCGGACGCCGACCATGTCGCGCTTGTCGATCTCGAACTCCAGCCACGCGCCACGGCTCGGGATGAGCTTGGCGGTGTAGATGTCCTTGTCGGAGGTCTTGTCGGCGGTGCGCTCGAAGTAGACACCCGGGCTGCGGACCAGCTGGGAGACCACGACGCGCTCGGTGCCGTTGATGACGAAGGTGCCCTTGGGGGTCATGAGCGGGAAGTCGCCCATGAAGACCGTCTGGCCCTTGATCTCACCGGTGTCGTTGTTGGTGAACTCGGCGGAGACGTAGAGCGGTGCGGAGTAGGTGAAGTCCTTCTCCTTGCACTCGTCCACGGAGTACTTGGGGTCGTAGAAGACAGGGTTCTCGAACGAGAGCGACATGGTCTCGGAGAAGTCCTCGATCGGGGAGATCTCCTCGAAGATCTCCTGGAGACCGGACTTCTCGGAGACGTCCTCGCCCTCGGCCCGCCGACGCTCGACCTCGGCGGTCCACTTGTCGTTGCCGACCAGCCAGTCGAAGCTATCGGTCTGCAGGGAGAGGAGCTGGGGAACCTCGAGAGGTTCGGCGATCTTCGCGAACGAGATGCGGCGGGAGCCGGAGGGGTTGAGCGGGGTGGAGGCAGGCGCAGCCAAGAGGGATCCTTCGACGGAGTCAGCTCATCGATGGCGCGAGCCCCCCACTTCGACAGCCACCGGACAGGCTGAGAGCATTTGAGGGCAGGCGCAAAGCGCCACGTTACCCGAACGTCGGGCACGCCACAAGATCGGCGTCCACTCAGATCGACGTCCCGATGAGTGTGCGGCCCGCGGCGCCCGAGGTCAAGCATCTCGGGGGGCCGGTGTGGAGGGCCGCGGCGGGTCGCCGGCCCTCCAGCCTCACTCCTGGATGGGCGAGGTGCGCAGGTCGTCGACCAGCCACTGGCCGTCGACCTCGGCCATCGTCAGCGTGGCCTGGTCCTTGTAGACGACCGGCTCCTGGCTCTCCCGGTTGGTGGTCGGCCGGTCGACGAACAGCAGGATCTCGACGCGGCCGTCGCCGGTCCGGGTGACCGCCGAGTCGACGACCTGGACCTCCACCACCGTCTGGGTGTTGTCCGCGTTCTCCTCGATCACCGCGAACAGCGGGTCGTACTTCTCCTCCTGGTAGGAGGAGGTCATGTAGGACCGAGCGGCCGCCGCGTCCTCCTCCAGCGTGCGGTAGTCGAAGGACAGCACCGGCACGACCGCGCGGACGGCGGCGTTGCGCGCCTCCTCCGCGGACTGCTCCACCAGCGCACCGCCGTCCTCGCTGACCGGCTCGCCGGCCTGGACCGAGGCGAGCGTCGCGGTGACCACGCCCAGGGTCGCCAGCACCGCGGCGAGGACCAGCGCCCAGGCCGGCACCAGCGGCAGGCGCGAGGGCGCGGCCGGGGTCTCGTGGCTCGCCGCGCTCGCACCTCGACCAGCGGAAGGGGAGGGTGCACCTCGATCGGCGGTCGGCTTCTTCTCCCGGCGCGGGAGGCGGGGGCGCTTGGTGGTCGTCGGCTCGGCGTCCGCAGGGGTCTCGTGGCTCGCTGCGCTCGCACCTCGACCAGCGGAGGGGGCGTTCGCACCTCGGCCAGCGGCGGGGGCGGCGCCCGCCAGCTCGGCGTCGTACGCCGCTCGCGACTGCTCGTCGAGCAGCACCTCCGCGGCCTGGTTGAGCGAGCGGAACCGTCGCTCGGTGGGGTCCAGGTCGGCGATGGCGGCCCGCCACGCAGCGCGGATCTCCGCGGCGTCCGCGGTGGGCTCGACGCCCAGGACGTCGTACCAGCTGGGGCCGGCGCTCACTGCTGCTCCTCCGGGGCCTCGTCGGTCGGCGGGACGGCAGGGTCGACGGGGTCACCAGGTGCCGCCGACGGGTCGAGCGAGACCCCGGCGCCGGTCACGGGCGCGAAGTCGTCGACCAGCCACTCCCCTGCCATCTTGACCAGCGAGATCCGCACGCGGAACGGGGCCGGCTCGGACTCCACCCTCTCGTCGGCTCGGCGGCCGTTGCCGGGGTAGCTGTTGGTGAAGACGCCGGCGACCAGCGCGGTGGCGGAGTCGGCGTCCATCGTGGAGACACCCACGCCGTAGACCTCGCACTCCCGGCCCAGCTGCGCCTGCGCGACGGTCTGCTCGGCGGTGCCGACCTGCGTCTCGAAGTCGGCGCGGAACGCTGGGGTGATGAGCTCACCCACGCGCTCGCGGTAGTCCGGCATGGTGCCGTCCTCGGCCAGGTCGTCGGGGCCGTAGGAGTTGACCCGGAGCATGAACTGGGAGGCGACGTCCATGACCCGCTCGCGCTCGGCGGCGATGGTGTTCTCACCGCTCAGCAGGCTCCCGACCCGTTCGGGCAGGTTGCCGCCGGCACCGGAGGTGCGGGTCGCGACGAGGTACCCGGTCCAGGCGAGCGAGCCCACGAGGACCAGGACCAGCGCGAGCAGCAGCCCGACGCGGAAGCCCCGCGACGATGGTGCGCCGGAGGTCCCGCCTTCGGGAGAGCCCTGCTCCTGGGTCACCGACCCGACGCGAGGGGCTGGAGGTACAGCCACTTCCAGGACTCCTTCCCCAGGGTGGACGGAGCCACCGTACCGGGGGAGGACTGGGAGCCGGGGACCCGGTCGCCCCAGGTGAGGCGGCCGCTGTCGGGGTCGTAGGAGGCCACGACGGGGGCGTCGTAGTCGGCCGGCGCGCGGAACCGGTCGTAGACGGTGTGCGCGCCACGGGCGTTGGTGACCGTCGGCGGCTCGTCGCAACGGGCCTGCTCGTTCATCGGCCGGTTCTCGCCGTTCTGCGGCGGGCGCCGGTCGGTGCTCTCGTAGCCCTCGGTGCAGATCGGCTGCGTGGTGATGATCAGGCCGAAGTGTGCGTCGTAGAGCCCGGTGTCCGGGGATTTCGAGACGACGGTGAACCCGCCCTCGACGACGTAGGGGTAGATCACCAGGATCTGCTCGATCCCGGGCAGGCGACGGGTGACGATCTCGCCGGTGGTGATGAGGTTGTTCACCAGGTCGCCGAGCTCGACCTCGTTGTCCTCGATCAGGCGGCGCAGCGCGACGGCGGCGGTGGAGCCGTTGTCGAGCAGGCGGTTGATCGCCGGGTCGGCGTCGGCGAGCGCACCAGTGAACAGCGACAGGTCCCGGGCGAAGGAGCGGATCGAGCTCTCCGACTCGATCTGCCCCGTGAGCACCGTGTTGGCGTCACGGATCAGCGCCGTGGTGGTGTCGAAGTTGTCGTTGGCGGCGTTGATGAAGCCGTTGCCGGTGTCGATGATCTGTTGCAGGTCCTCACCGGTGCCGGCGAAGGCCGCGCCCAGCTCCGAAACCGTCGTGCGCAGCGCGTCGAGGTCCACCGAGCCCACGGTGGTGGCGAGGTTGGAAAGCAGGGTCTCCACCTGGATCGGGGTCCGGGTGTCCTCGACGGCGATCTCCGAGCCGTCCTCGAGGTAGGGCGCCTCGTCGGAGGTCGGCTGGAGCTCGACGTACTGCTCGCCGACCGCGGACTTGTTGCCGACCAGCGCCAGGGTCTCGGCCGGGATGGAGTCGAACTCGTTGTCGATGGCGAGGTCGACGTCCACGCCCTCGTCGGTGAGCGTCATCTGCTCGACGGTGCCGATCTTGACTCCGCGGTAGGTGACCTCGCCGCCGGCGAAGATGCCGCCGGACGACGCGAGGTGGGCGGTCACGGTGTAGCTGCTGTCGTAGAACAGCCGGTCGAGCTTGGCGTAGCGCGCGCCGACGAAGCTGACGCCGACCAACGTGATCACCACGAAGACCAGCAGCTGCACCTTGGTGCGACGGGTGATCACGACACCACCATCCCCGGGACCATCAGGCCGACCAGGTCGGCGTCGTAGAGCTCGGTCAGCTCACCCACGGTCGGGCCCTGCGGAGCCTTGGCACCCGCGCCGGGCGCGGGACGGGGCAGCGGCAGGCCGGCGCCCCCGTCGCCCCCGGCGGTGCCACCGAACAGGTCACCGAGCAGCGGCAGGTCCAGCCCACCCAGCCCGGGCAGGTCCGGGAGCCCCGGGACCTGGTTGAGCGCGGTGCAGACCACCACGTCCTGGTTCTTGGGCTTGGCGCACTCCTCGCGCAGCTCCAGCACCAGCGTGAGGCTGTCCAGGACCTTCTGGCAGGCCGCCGACCCCAGGTCCCCGCTGGCCAGGCACTCGGCCACCGCACCCACCACGGCCGTCGGGTCCAGCTCGGTGGGCAGGATCGTCGGCAGGCTCGTCGGGATGCCGGTGATCCCTCCGGAGAGGTCGACCTCCAGCTGGATCGAGAGGTTGGTGTAGTCGCCCATGTGCAGGTTGCGGGCCACCTGTGGGTCACGGCCGACCACTTCGTCGACGAAGGGGTAGGTCAGCGCCACGTTGACGGACTTCACGAACGCGTCGCCGGAGTTGGCCAGCTCGGTGAGCACCGGCTGCAGCTGGCGGATGGTCTCGATGGTGGTGTCCTTGGACTGCTGGATCACCCGGACGCCCACGTCACCGAGCTCGTTGAGGGACTGCAGCATCTGCACGAGGTCCTCGCGCTGGCTGTCCAGGGAGCGCAGGGCGCTGGGCAGCTCGTCGAGCGCGTCGTCGATGGTGCCCTGCTGCTGGCGCACCGCGATGGCCAGCTGGTTGAGGCGCTGGATCGCCTCGACGATGTCGTCCTTGTTCTCGTCGAGGGTGCCGACCAGGGTGTCGACCTGCTGGAGCACGGAGCGGGCGGAGTCCTCGCGACCCTCCAGGGCGTTGTTGAGCTCGGAGGAGATGGTCTTGAGCTGTGCCACGCCGCCGCCGTTGAGCACCAGGGACAGCGCCCCCAGCACCTCCTCGACCTCGGGGTTGCGCCCGGTGCTCTCGATCTCGATGACGTCGCCCTCGCCCAGGCGCTCCTCGGAGCCGCCGGTGGGCGGCTCGTCGAGCTCGACGAACTTCTCCCCGAGCAGCGAGGTCTGGCGCAGGCGCGCGACAGCGTCGTCGGGGAGGTCCACGTCGTTGCGCAGCTCCATGGTCACCGTCGCGGTGTAGCCCTCGAGGTCGACGTCGGTCACCTTGCCCACCGTCACGTCGTTGACCTTGACCGTCGACTTGGGGACCAGGTCGAGCACGTCGGCGAACTGCGCGGTGATGGTGATCGGGTCCTCACCGGTGTCGGGACCACCCGGCAGCGGCAGGGAGTAGATGTCGAACTCGCAGGCCGAGAGGGTCACGGAGGCGAGCATCATGCCCAGCACCAGCCGGGTGCGTCGCAGCGTCGTACGGCGCGTCATCGGGTCACCTCCACGAGACCGCCCAGGGTCGGGTCCGAGACCGGCGGGGCGACGAGCGGGGTCGCGCCCTGCAGGGCTCCGGCACGCGGCGCCTGGGATTGGACCAGGTCGCAGAGCGCCCCGGTCGGGTCGATCTGGTTGACCACGGTGCACAGGATGAGCCCCGGGTCGTTGACGAGCTGGCTCTCGAAGTTGCCGATGTTGGCGTTGGTGTCGAGCGTGCCGGCCTGCGGGTTGTAGGTGAGCGCGAGGTTGTTCAGCGCGAGCGGGGCGACCGCGAGGATCTCCTCGACGTTGGCCCGCTGCTTCACCAGCACGCGCGCGACCCGGTTGAGCTTGGTGATGTCGCGACCGAGCACGGCCTCGTTGGTCTCGACGAAGTCCTTGACCTGGCCCAGGGCGGTGCCGAGGTTGTCGAGGGAGGCCACGAGCTCCTCGCGCTCCCCGGCGAGCAGGTCGCTGACCGAGGCCAGCGAGGTGTTGAACTGCCGCACGGTCTCGTCGTTCTCGGCCAGCGTGCTGACGAAGGCCTGGACTTCGGTCAGGGAGGAGAAGAGCTCCTCCTTGTTGTCGTCCAGGGTCGCGCTGAGGTCGCTGAAGTCGGAGATCGTCTGGTTGAAGCGGGCTCCCTGGCCGCCGAAGTTCTCCGCGGTGACCTCGAGGAGGTCGGTGAGCGCGCCGTCACGGTTGGCACCGTTGGGGCCCAGCGCGACGTTGAGGTCGTCGAGGCTGGCGTAGATGTCGTCGAGCTCGAGCGGGGTTGCGGTGCGGTCGACGCCCAGCACCTCGCCGGACTCCAGCACCTCTCCGCCGGTGTACGCCGGGGTGAGCTGGATGAACCGGTCGCCCACGATGGACGGCGCGATGATGACGGCCGTGGCGTCGGCCGGCAGCTGCACCTCGGCGTCGTAGCTCATGGTCACCAGCACCTCGGTGCCCGAGGGGGTCACGGAGTCGACGGTGCCCACGGGCACGCCCAGGACGCGGACGTCGGAGCCCTCGTAGACCGAGACGGTCCGGGGGAAGGCCGCGGTGAGGGTCTTGCGCTCCTCGCCGCCGAAGATGGTCAGCGCGGCCGCGACGACCAGGGCGAGGACCACCAGGGGCACGGCGATCTTGCGCACGATGTCCAGCACGCCGCTCATCCGACACCACCTCCGTTGGCCAGGTCGGGCACGGTCAGGGGGAAGTTCTGGATGTAGGTGTCGAACCACGGGCCCGTGCCCAGGGTGTTGGCGAAGACCCGGTAGAAGGGCGCCATCAGCCGCAGCGTGTCATCGAGGTTGTCCTCGTTCTTGTTGAGCACGTCGAGGGTCTCCTCGAGGCTCTCCAGCGCCGGACGCAGGTCGGCCTCGGTGTCCTGCACCAGGGCGGTCAGCTCCCGGGAGAGCTGGGTGGTCGAGACGAGCAGCCGGTTGACCGCGTCGCGGCGGGCCACGAGCGCCTGGAAGAGCACGTCGGCGTCGCGCATGAGCTCGATGATGTCCTCGTCGCGGTCGTCGAGGACCGTCGAGACTCGCTCGAGGTTCTGCAGCAGGCTGTTGATCTGGTCGTTCTTCGCCGCGACGTTGGCCGAGAGCGCCGAGACGCCCTCGAGGGCCCCCTGGAACTCCTCGGGAGTGTTGCGGGTCAGGTCGGCCAGGACGGTCAGCGACTGCGCCAGCTGGTCGGTGTCGATGTCCCCGGCGGTCTCGGCCAGGCCCTCGAAGGCCTCGACCACGTCGTAGGGGGAGCTGGTGCGCTCGACCGGGATCGTCGCGCCCTCCTCCATCTGACCCGAGCCGGCCGGCTCGACGGCGAGGAACATGTCGCCGAGGAGCGTCTTGACCTTGAGGTCGGCGCGGGAGGTCGGACCGAACTGGGAGTCGGTCTTGATCCGGAAACCGACCCGCACCTGGTCGCCGTCGAGCTCGATGCTCTCCACGGCCCCGACGCGGACGCCCGCGATCCGGACCTCGTCGCCGACCTTGATCCCGCCTGCCTCGGAGAAGTTGGCGTAGTAGGTGTCGCCGCCGCCGATCAGCGGCAGGTCCTGGGCCCGGAAGCCGCCGACGAGGAGCAGCGCCAGCACGGCGATGCTGATCGCGCCGATGACGACCGGGTTGCGCTCACGGAAGGGCTTCATCCGAGGTCACACCTCGCTCCACCCACGTTGTAGTCGACCGGGACCGGCGTGCCACCGGGGAGCCGGACCCGTCCCTCGAAGTTGCAGAGGTAGAAGTTGAAGTAGGAGCCGTAGATCGCGGTCCGACCCACCTTCTCCAGCTTGATCGGGAGCACCTGCAGCGCACGGTCCAGCTCACCCTTGTTGCGGTTGATGTTGTCGGCGAAGCGACGCAGCTGCTTGATGTCGTTGGTGAAGGGCTTGCGGATGCCGGTGACCAGCGAGGCGGTCTCCTCCGAGAGCGCCGAGATCTGCTCCAGGGAGTCCAGGATCGGACCACGGTCCTGCTTGAGCCCCTTGACCAACTGCTTGAAGGTGAGGATCAGGTCGCTGAGCTCCTCGTCGCGGTCGGCGACCCGGTCCAGCACGTCGTCGAGGTTGACGATCAGGTCGGTGATGACCTCGTCGCGGTCCGCGAGCGTCTGGGTGACCGAGGCGGTCGAGGCCAGCAGGCTCTCGAGCGTGCCGCCCTCGCCCTGGAAGACCTGGACGATCTCGAAGGACAGCTGGTTGATGTCGTCGGGCGAGAGCGCCTGGAACAGCGGCTTGAAGCCGTTGAAGAGCACTGTCAGGTCGAGCGCCGGGCTGGTGTTGCGGACGTCGATGACCGCGTTCTCCTCCAGCGGCGTGGTGTCCCCCACCTGCTGGGTCAGCGAGATGTAGCGCTGCCCGACCAGGTTGCGATAGCGGATGGCGGCGTTGGTCGCCAGGGTGACCGGGACGTCGGCATCGACGTCGAAGGTCACCAGCGCCCGCGTGCGGTCGATGATCTCGACGTCGCTGACGCTGCCGACCTTGACCCCGGCCACCCGCACGTCGTCGCCGTCGACCACGCCCGTGGCGTCGACGAACTCGGCCTTGTAGGTCTTGGACTCACCGAAGGTGAGGTTGCCGACCATGATGACCAGGAGGCTGGTGGCCAGCGTCGTGACCACGATGAAGACCAGCAGCCGCGCGAGGTCGGCGGAGGTCTTGGCGTCGAGCAGCTTCATCGCATGCTCACCTCCGCGCCACGCGCCAGGGGCCCGAGCAGGAGCGGACCGAGGTCGGGGACGTCGTCGGTGGTCACGCCCAGGCCGGGGGCCAGCAGCGACTTCAGCAGGTCGGACTCACCGGGCGTGCCGGCGTACCCCTCGCTGCTGCGGAACCACGGCCCGGGGGCCACGCGGCTGGTGCCCTTGCCGGTCGGCTCGTCGACGCCGTCGTCGAAGTTCGGTTGCGCTCGCACGGGGTTGTCCTGGTTCCAGGGCGGGTTGGGGAGGTTGAGGCAGGTGGGGCCGCGGTCCTCGCCGAAGCGCGCCCGGTCGTTGACGTTGTAGGCGCGTGGCTGGTTGGGCAGCGTCTCCAGCACGATGTGCAGGGTGAAGTTGCGGAAGGCCTCGGCCTGCAGCTTGCCGGCGTTGACGATGCCCCTGGTCAGGCAGGAGAACTGCGGGGCGTACTTGGCGAGCATCCGCACCTGCGGCTCGCTGACCTCGCCGAGGCGGATCAGGTTGTCGCCGTTGGTGCGCAGGAAGTCCTCGGTGGTGCGGGAGAAGGCCGAGACGTCGTTGAAGAGCGCGTTGAGCGTGTCCTCGCGGGCCTCGAGCGTGCCCAGGGTCGTGATCTGGTCACGCAGGATCTGCCCGACCTCCGGCAGCACGTCGGCGTAGATGTCGGAGAACTCCGAGGTCAGGCGCAGGTCCTCGACGAGCGCCGGGAGCTGGGGGTTGAAGCGCTTGAGGTAGCTGTCGAGCGTCTCGAGGTTGTCGCCGAGCTGGTCGCCGCGTCCCTCGAGCGCCGTGGCCAGCGCGTTGAGGGTCATGTTGAGCTCGGCGGGCTGGACCGCGCGCAGCAGGGGGAAGAGGTCGTTGAGGACCGCCTCGACCTCGGTGGCGGTCTCGGTCTGCTCGATGACGTCGCCGGCCTCGATGGGCTCGCCGCTGGTCGTCTCGGGGATCTCCAGGGAGACGTACTTCTCGCCGAAGAGCGTCTTGGGGACGATCTGGCCGGTCACCTCGGCAGGGACGGTGTCGGTCTCGTCGGGGTAGAGGCCCAGCGTGATCTCCGCACCCTCGTCGGTCGGCCGGAAGTCGAGGACCTCGCCGACGATGACGCCGCGGATCTTGACGTCGCCGCGCTGGGGCAGCTGCAGGCCGATCGTGGAGGTCTTCAAGGTGACCTCGTCGTACTCGGCGAACTGCTTGGTGAACACGGCGTAGGTGAGGTAGACGCCGGCGACCAGGAGCGTCAGGAAGACGACCCCGAGGATCTTGAACTGCTTCAGCATCGCCCTATCCCGCCAGTCTCACGGTCGTGGTGGTGCCCCAGATCGCCATCGACAGGAACAGGTCGATCACGTTGACGGCCACGATGGACGTCCGGACCGCCCGGCCCACGGCCACGCCCACGCCGGCTGGTCCACCGGAGGCGGTGTAGCCGTAGTAGCAGTGGATCAGGATGACGACGACGGCGAAGACCAGCACCTTGCCGAAGGACCACAGCACGTCGCCGGGTGGCAGGAACTGGTTGAAGTAGTGGTCGTAGGTGCCCGCGCTCTGACCGTAGAACTGCGTCACCGTCAGCCGGGTCGCGAAGTACGACGACAGCAGGCCCACGACGTAGAGCGGGATGATCGCGATCAGGCCGCCGACGATGCGGGTGGAGACGAGGTACTGCATCGAGGGGATCGCCATCACCTCGACGGCGTCGATCTCCTCGGAGATCCGCATCGCGCCCAGCTGGGCGGTGAAGCCGCAGCCGACCGTGGCCGCGAGCGCGATGCCCGCGACCAGCGGGGCGATCTCGCGGGTGTTGAAGTACGCCGAGACGAAGCCCGCGAAGGGTGCCGTGCCGATCTGGTCGAGCGCGGCGTAGCCGGACAGACCGACCTGGGCGCCGGTGAAGAAGGTCATCGAGAGGATGACGCCCACGGTGCCGCCGATGACGGCCAGGGAGCCCGAGCCGAGGGTGACCTCGGCGAGGATCCGCAGGACCTCCTTCTGGTAGCGCACGGCGGCCTGCGGGGCCGCGGCGAGCGCACGGAGGTAGAAGGAGAGCTGCTTGCCCAGGTCGTCGAGGGACGACAGGGGGCGCGTGTAGACCGACTTGAGGTTCGCCATCGTGATCAACCCGTCTTCGGGGGGACGACCTGGAGGTAGATCGCGCTGATGACGAAGTTGACGATGAACAGCAGGACGAACGTGATGACGACCGACTCGTTGACCGCGTCACCCACGCCCTTGGGTCCTCCCCCGGCGTTCATGCCCTTGTAGGCCGCCACGACCGCGGCGATGAGACCGAAGATCGCGGCCTTGACGAGGCCGACCCACAGGTCGGGCAGCTGGGCCAGCGCGGTGAAGCTGGCGATGTAGGCGCCCGGTGTGCCGTCCTGGAGCACCACGTTGAAGACGTAGCCGCCGGCCACGCCGACCACGGAGACCAGGCCGTTGAGGAAGACCGCGACCAGGATGGCGGCGAGCACGCGGGGCACGACCAGGCGCTGGATGGGGTCGATGCCCAGCACCATCATGGCGTCGAGCTCCTCGCGGATCTTGCGGGCGCCGAGGTCGGCGGCGATCGCGGAGCCGCCGGCACCGGCGATCAGCAGCGCCGTCGCGATCGGCGCGGCCTGCTGGACCACGGCCAGCACCGAGGCCGAGCCAGTGAAGGACTGCGCACCGAACTGCTTGATCAGCCCGCCGACCTGCAGCGCGATGACCGCACCGAAGGGGATGGCGACCAGCGCGGTGGGGATGATCGTGACCGACGCGATGAACCAGGCCTGCTGGATGAACTCCCGCAGCTGGAAGGGGCGACGGAACAGGCCTCGCAGCACGTCGAGGGCGAAGGCGAAGAGCTTGCCTGCCGCTCCGACGGGGGCGAGCGCCCTGGTCGCGGTGATGGACGCCACTGGTGTCTCGTGCTCCTCAGGCGCCCGTGGTCATGGTCATGTTCTCCTCGAACGAGCCCGGCGGCGGGGTCACGCCGTGCTCGCGGCACCAGGCGCCGGGCTCCCGCTGGGAGCGGCGCGGGATGCCGTTGGAGGGCTCGAGCTGCAGCGGGATCGGCGGCAGCGGCGGCAGCTCCTGGTCGGCCTCGGCGGCGAGCTCGTCGGCGTCCTTCTCCTCGGACATGCCGATCGGGCCCACGCGCTGGGCGTTGAGGAACTGGCGCACCACGGGCTCCTCGGAGGAGAGCAGCATCTCGCGCGGACCGAACATCGCCAGGTGCTTGTGGTAGAGCAGGCCGATGTTGTCCGGCACCGTGCGGGCGGTGTTGATGTCGTGGGTGACGATCAGGAACGTCGCGTCGATCTGGGCGTTCAGGTCGACGATCAGCTGGTT
>WLJH01000047.1 GCA_009701885.1 Actinomycetota bacterium | reverse complement strand
GCACCGCCGAGCCGAGGCGGGTCGTCGACGGCACCGCCGTCCACCTGCTGGGGCCCGGTGACCCCGCCCCGGGCACCGGCGTCGTCGTGGCCACCGACCGGCCCTACGTGCTGGGCACGACGCGCGCCCGCACCCGCCTGGCGACGTACGGCGCCGGGCGCGCCTCCATGGCCGCGCTGGTGGCCGTGCTGCTCGGTCGTCAGCGGGCGCCGGGGCAGCTGCCCGTGCCGGTCACCGGGGTGCCGCGCCAGGGCTGCTGAGCCGGCCGCGGCAGTCAGCGCGGGAGCGGTCAGTTCTTCTGCTCGAGCAGCCCGGTGTCGACGTCGTAGACGAAGCCGCCGACCTGCACCGAGTCCGGCACCAGCGGGTGGGACTTCACGCGGTGCACGTCGAGGCCGAGGGTCGCGACCTGGTCCTCGATGACGTGGAAGCGCTGCCACGTCACGTCGGTGCCGGCGGACTCGGCGACCCTCTCCCGCAGGACCTCCTCGGTGTTGGAGGCGACCGCGCAGCGGGTGTGGGGGACGACCAGCACGCGGTCGACGTTGAGCAGGTGCACCGCGAGGACGATCGCCTCGAGGGCGGCCTCGGTCACGCGCCCGCCCGGGTTGCGGAAGATCTTGGCGTCACCGGCCTGCAGGCCGATCATCCGCAGCGGGTCGATCCGGCTGTCCATGCAGGTCACGATGGCCACGCCGGCCTTCGCGATCCCGTCGAAGCCGCCGAAGGCGAAGTCGGTCGCGAACTCGCGGTTCGCGCTGAGCAGGTCCTCGAACGTGTTCACCACAGCCCCGGAACCTAGCCGATCGCGCTCACCCGCAGGGGCGACGTCCCACGCGTCGGAGCGCCGCGCAGCAGCCACAGCGCCAGCACCGCGGCGACGACGGCGCAACCTGCCGCGCCCAGGAAGACGGTCTGCTCCTGGGCGATGCCGGCGGCCTTGAGCAGGTCGGAGTACTCCGCGCAGCGGGTGGTGCCGGCGGGGCACACGTCCTGCACGGGGGGCACGGCAGCCTGCTCGGCGTAGTAGCGGCGCAGGCCGATCGTGGTGAGCGCGGAGATGCCCACGAGCATGCCGACCATCCGCGCCACGACGACCATCGCCGAGGCCAGGCCGTGCACGGCGTCGGCGGTGACGGCGAGGACGGCGGCGTTGACCGGGGCCAGGGCCAGGCCGAAGCCGAGACCGCCCACGACCAGCGGGATCGTGGCGGTCCACGACTCCAGGCTGTCGATGTCCCAGCGCGACATCGCGAGGAACCCGGCCGCGGCCATGAGCATGCCGATCGCGGTCACCACGCCGGCGGGCAGGATCCGGGTGAGGTACCCGCCGACCACGGCTCCGACCGGCAGCGCCGCCAGGAAGCGCACGAGGACGAGCGCGGCCATCAGCTGGCTGTCGGGGTAGACCGTGGTGCGGGCGAAGAGCGGCACGTCGATGAGGGCGGCGATGAGCGCCGCCCCCACGAAGAAGCTGACGACCACGGAGCCCCACGCAGGGCGGGCGGCCAGGGCACCGCGGGGGAGCAGCGGCGACTGGGCGCGGCGCAGGTGCACGGCGAAGGCGACCGCCCCGACCACGGCGCCGAGGAGGTACCACCAGCCCTGGTCGGAGAAGACCTCGATCTTGGGGTCGGCGGTGGCGAAGGCCAGGATCACCCCGCCGAGGGCGACGGCGAGGTAGGTCGCGCCCACGACGTCGGCCTCCCGCAGCGACCGGCCCCAGGCCCGCAGGTCCACCAGCGGCCGACGCGCGGTCAGGCAGCGCACGACCAGCAGCAGCACCGCCGCGATCGCCACGGAGCCCACCGGGGTCAGCCAGCGACCGCCGTCCTCGACGAAGGGGATGAACAGCTGGCCCCAGGTCAGGTCGGTCAGCAGCTGCGTGGGCGGCTGGAAGACCAGGCCGCCGGCCACCAGGGCCACGAGGAGCAGCAGCAGGCCGACAACGTCGGGTGGGCCGCGGTGGGTGCGCAGCACGTCGGGGTGGTCCGCGGTCACCCGGCGAGCGGCCGCGGCGATGGCGGCCGCCAGCACCAGCCCGACGGCGAGGTTGAGCAGGAAGATCGCGCGCCAGTCGGCCACGGCCAGCACGACCGCCCCCAGCAGCGGGCCGAGGACCGAGCCGATCTCCTGGACCGCCGAGACCAGGCCGAGCGGGACGGCGCGGCGCTCCGGTGGGTACAGGTCGGCGACCAGGGCCAGCGTGGCCGGCACGAGGCCGCCGCCACCGACGCCCTGCAGGAAGCGCCCCGTGACCATGGTCGGCATGTCGTAGGCGGCCGCGGTGATGATCGAGCCGAGCGCGAAGATCACGAGCGAGGCCGTCAGCACCGGGACCCGGCCGCGCAGGTCGGCGATCCGCCCGATGAGCGGCAGCATCGCGACGTACCCCAGCAGGAAGCCCGAGATGATCGGCGCGGCCCGCTGCAGCTGCTCGGGGGAGAGCCCGATGCCCTGCATCATGTCGACCAGCGCGAGGACGACGACGTAGGTGTCGGCGGCGGCGAAGGCCACCGCGCCGGCAGCCAGGCCCAGCATCAGCCGGGCGCCGGCCGGCACGCGCACCGGCGCGCTCGACGGTTGGCTCACCGCTCCGACCGGCCGGTCACTCGGGAGCGGTGATCGACGGCTCGGCGCCGTAGTCGTCGAAGGTGATGAGGTAGGTCATCGACCCGGCGCCGTAGAAGTCGCCGGTCAGCTCCATCGAGCGCAGCTCGGTGTCGTCGCTGACGGTGTACGACGCCGCGAAGTCGCCCTCGGCGCTCGGGATGATCCCGGCGACCACGTCCCCGGCGACCGTCCCGGTGTAGGTGGTCAGGACGTCTCGGTTGTCGGTGCCGCCGCGGACCTGCTCGCCCTGCTCGAGCTCCTCGGTCGCGACCAGCAGCGAGGAGAAGCCGGTGTCGGGGTCCATCAGCCCGGCCGGGTCGGGAGCGCCGTGCTCGGCCGGGTCGACCTCGGACCAGCCGGTGGTGAGCGGGACCTGGGCGAAGACCGTGCCGTCGACCGCGACCACCGGGACGGTGGGCTCGATGCCGGCGAAGCGCACCACGATCTCGCCGTCGAAGGCGGGGTCGTGGGTGCCGTAGCCCTCGGCGCGGAGCAGCCCGTCGACGCCCTCGGACAGGTCGTCGGTCTCCAGGACGATCCGCACGCCGCTGGTCTCGTCGAAGGTGGTCTTGGCCTCGGCCAGGACCTCGGCGGGGTCCTGGTCGGGCTCGGCGGGGGAGTCCTCGCCGCTGCACGCGGACAGCAGCAGGGCGGCAGCCACGAGCGGAGCCGCCGCCCGGGCGGTCCCTCTGGCGGCGGAGGGGCGGGTCAGCAGGCGGGCGCGCATGGCCTCAGCCTTCCACAGGCGTGGGTGCGTCCCCGGCCGCACCCGCGTCGGCTCGGACGCGGCTGGCCACCGGTCCCGCGACGGCGGCGATCGGCTGGGGAGCCGGGACGCCCGACCCGTCGCGGCGGCCGCTGGCCTCGGGCAGCTCGACCGGGGCGCCGCTGCTGGCCGCCGCGCGCGCCGGGGCCGTGCCGACCCAGGCGAGGACGAGGGTGTCCTCGCCCTTGAGGAAGCGGTGGCAGCGCACGCCGCCGGTGGCCCGGCCCTTGGCGGGGTACTCCGTGAACGGCGTGACCTTGACCGCGCCCGCGTCGGTGCCGGCCAGGGCCGCCGACGAGCCGGAAACGGTGACGACCACCGAGCCCTCGGGGGCGTCGGGGTCCACCGCACCGAACCACACGACCCGCTGGCCAGCGGCCAGGCGCACCCCGGCGATGCCGCCGCCGGCGCGGCCCTGGGGCCGGACCCCGTCGGCACCGAAGTGCAGCAGCTGGGCGTCGGAGGTGACGAAGCACAGCGTCTCGGCACCCGTCAGCAGCTCCACCGCGCCGACCACCTCGTCGTCGTCCTTGAGGCCGATGACGTCCCACTCGTCGCGGCCCAGGACCTCGGGGTTGACCCGCTTGACGACGCCGTCCCGGGTGCCGAGCGCCAGCCCGGGACCGTCGGTGGCGAGGGTGCACAGCGTCAGCACGCGCTCGCCGGTCTCGAGCTGGAGCAGCTCGCTGACCGGGATGCCGCCCTGCAGGTGGGGGTCGTTGGCCGAGGCGGGCAGGACCGCGGTGACGTCGAGGACGCTGAGGCGCAGCAGCCGCCCACGGTTGGTGACGGCTCCGATGTCGGCGCGCGCGGTCGTGGTGACCGCCGAGACGACGACGTCGTGGTTGACCCGGTCCCCGCCGCGCCCGACGTCCTCGACGCCGGCGGTGCGCGCGAGCAGCCCGGCCGAGGACAGCAGCACCAGGCACGGGTCGTCGGTGACCTCCACCGGGGCCGCGGTGGCCTTGCGGTTCTCGGTGCCGTCGGACTGCAGCAGCACGGTGCGCCGGGGCGTGCCGTAGGTCTTGGCGACCTCGGCCAGCTCGCTGGAGACGACCTTCCGCAGCAGCCCCTCGTCGGCCAGGATCGCGTCGAGCTCCTCGATCTCGCGGCGCAGCTGCTCCTGCTCCTTCTCCAGCTCGATCCGGCTGAAGCGGGTCAGGCGGCGCAGCTGCATCTCCAGGATGTACTCCGCCTGGAGCACCGAGAGGTCGAAGACGCCCATGAGCCGCTCCTTGGCCGCCCCGGAGTCGTCGCTGGAGCGGATGACCGCGATGACCTCGTCGATGTCGAGCAGGGCCACCAGCAGGCCGTCGACCAGGTGCAGCCGCTCGGCCTTCTTGGTGCGGCGGAACGCCGAGCGCCGGCGTACGACGTCGTAGCGGTGCTCCAGGAAGACCCGCAGCATCTCCAGCAGCCCCAGCGTGCGCGGCTGGCCGTCGACCAGGGCCACGGTGTTGATGCCGAAGGAGTCCTCCATCGGCGTCTGGCGGTAGAGCTGCTCGAGGATCGCCTCGGGGACGAAGCCGTTCTTGACCTCGATGACCAGCCGCAGGCCGTGCTCGCGGTCGGTGAGGTCCTTGATGTCGGAGATGCCCTGGAGCTTCTTGCCCTGCACCAGGGTCTTGATCCGCTCGACGACCTTCTCGGTGCCGACGCCGTAGGGCAGCTCGGTCACGACGATGCCCTTGCGGCGCCCGATCGTCTCGATCCGGGCGGTGGCGCGCATGCGGAAGGAGCCGCGGCCGGTCTCGTAGGCGTCGCGGATGCCGTCGAGCCCGATGATCTTGCCGCCGGTCGGCAGGTCGGGGCCCGGGATGAACCGCATGAGGTCCTCCACCGTCGCCTTCGGGTGGGTGATGAGGTGGCGCAGCGCCTGCACGACCTCGACCAGGTTGTGCGGGGCGCAGTTGGTCGCCATGCCGACCGCGATGCCGCTGGTGCCGTTGACCAGCAGGTTGGGGATCGCCGCCGGGAGCACCGAGGGCTCCATCTCGCGGGAGTCGTAGTTGGGCCGGAAGTCGACGGTGTCCTCGTCGATCGACTCCGTCATCGCCACCGCCGGGGGCGCCATCCGGCACTCGGTGTAGCGCATGGCCGCCGGCGGGTCGTCGGGGCTCCCGAAGTTCCCGTGGCCGTCGACCATCGGCAGCCGCACGGTCCACGACTGGGCCTGCCGCACGAGGGCGTCGTAGATCGCGCCGTCCCCGTGCGGGTGCAGCCGGCCCATGACCTCGCCGACCACGCGGGCGCTCTTGACGTGACCCCGGTCGGGGAACAGGCGCATGTCCTGCATCGTGTAGAGGATGCGTCGCTGCACCGGCTTGAGCCCGTCGCGGGCGTCGGGCAGCGCGCGGGAGTAGATGACCGAGTAGGCGTACTCCAGGAAGGAGGCCTGCATCTCGTCCCGGATGTCGGTGTCGAGGATGTGCTCCTCGAAGTCGTCGTCGGGGACCTCGTTCTTCGTGCGCCGTGCCATGCGCCCATTCTCGCCGCCGGCCTCGACGCTGCGGCGCGGGGCACGCCGACCGCTACATTTCCCTGTGTGACCTCAGCGTCGGAGCAGCCCCCCGCCCCGGCTCCCACCGAGCCCCCGCGGCACTGGGAGGCCGACGTGCTGCTGCGCGACGGCAGCACCGCCCACATCCGGCCGATCCGCCCCGAGGACGACGAGCTGCTCGTCGACTTCTACAGCCGGGTCTCGGACCGCTCGAAGTACTACCGCTTCTTCTCCCCGATGCCGCGGCTCTCCGACCGCGACGTGCAGCGCTTCACCCGCGTCGACCACGACCGCCGGGTGGCGCTGGTGCTGACCCTCCAGGGCCGGATGATCGCCGTGGGGCGCTACGACACCCTGCGCGCCGGCGAGGCCGAGGTCGCCTTCCTCGTCGAGGACCAGCACCAGGGCCGTGGCATCGCCCAGCTGCTGCTGGAGCACCTGGCCCAGGCCGGACGCGAGCGAGGGCTGGAGAAGTTCATCGCCGAGGTGCTGCCCGACAACTCCCGGATGATCCAGACCTTCCGCGACGCCGGCTACCGCGTGGCCACCGAGTACGAGGACGGCGTCCTCGTGCTGGAGTTCCCCATCGACGCCACCGACACCGCGATCGGCGTCATGCAGGGGCGCGAGCACCGGGCCGAGGCCGCCTCGATCGAGCGCTTCTTCAACCCGCGCTCCGTGGCGATCATCGGCGCGAGCCGTCGCCAGGACACGATCGGTCAGACCCTGGTGCGCAACCTGGTCAACGGCGACTTCACCGGGCGGGTGTACGCCGTCAACCCGACGGCCGGCGCGGTGTCGGGCCTGCCGGCGTACAAGTCCGTGACCGACATCCCCGACGACGTGGACGTGGCCATCGTCGCGGTCCCGGCCGACGCCGTGCAGGACGTCGTGCTGGACTGCGCCGCCAAGGGCGTGCACGGCCTGGTCGTCATCTCCAGCGGCTTCGCCGAGACCGGCGAGGAGGGCCGGCAGCGCCAGCGCCGCCTGGTCGGGCTCTCGCGCTCCTACGGCCTGCGGCTGATCGGCCCCAACTGCCTGGGCATCATCAACACCGACCCGGGCGTCTCCATCAACGCCTCGCTGTCGCAGGTGATGCCGCCGCGCGGGCGGGCGGGCTTCTTCTGCCAGTCCGGTGCGCTGGGCTCGGCGATCCTGGAGAAGGTGCAGAACCGCGGCCTCGGCCTGTCGACCTTCGTCAGCGCGGGCAACCGCGCCGACGTCTCCGGCAACGACCTCCTGCAGTACTGGGAGGAGGACGAGTCCACCGAGGTCGTCCTGCTCTACCTGGAGTCGATCGGCAACCCGCGCAAGTTCTCCCGCATCGCCCGCCGGGTGAGCCTGCGCAAGCCGATCATCGCCGTGCGCTCGGGTCGCACGACGCAGGGCGTCCCGATGGGCCACGCAGTGCGCAAGATCGCCGCGCCGCCTGCTGCGGTCGACGCGATGTTCCGCCAGGCCGGCGTCATCCAGGTCGACACGCTCGAGGAGATGTTCGACGTCGCCCAGCTCGTCGCCCACCAGCCGCTGCCCCGCGGGCGCCGGGTCGCCATCGTCGGCAACTCCGACGCGCTGGGCCTGCTCGCCGCCGACGCGGCCGCCGCCGTCGGGCTCGTGGTCAACAAGTCGGTCGCCCTGGGCGCCGAGGCCGGCGCGGAGGACTTCGAGGACGCCCTCGACGCCGCCATCGACGACCCGGACGTCGACTCGGTCGTCGCGGTCTACATCCCGCCGCTCAACGTCTCCGGCGAGGAGGTCGCCAACGTGCTGGCGGCCATCGGCGAGCAGTCCGACAAGCCCCTGGTCTCGACCTTCCTCGGGGTCGAGGGCGTGCCGGAGCTGCTGCGCGTCCCCGACGTGGCCGGGTCGACCGCCGGCCGCGGCTCGGTGCCGTCGTACCCCGCCGTCGAGGCGGCGGTGCGCGCGCTCGCGCGCGTCGTGGAGTACGCCGTGTGGTTGCGCACCCCCGACGGGCCGCCGCCGCACCCCGACGAGGTCGACGGCGACGGCGCCCGCGCCATCGTCACCCGGCTCCTGGGCGACCGTCCCAGCGGCGTGGACGTCTCCCGTGACCAGCTGCGCGAGCTGCTGGCCGCCTACGACATCGACCTGTGGCCCGCGCCGTCCGTCGCCACCGTCGAGGAGGCGATCGCGGCGGGGGAGCAGCTGGGCTGGGACGTGGTGCTGAAGGCGACCGCCGAGCACCTGCGCGAGCGCCCGGACCTCGCCCACGTGTGGCGCAACATCGACAGCCCCGACCAGATGCGCGACGCCTGGGCCTCCCTGCACGCGCTGGTCGGCGACGACGACTCCGGCTTCATCGTGCAGAAGACCGCCGGGCCGGGCGTGCCCATCACCATCCGCAGCATCGAGGACCCGCTGTTCGGCCCGGTCGTCTCCTTCGGGATCTCCGGCCCCATGACCGAGCTGCTCGCGGACCGCTCCTACCGCATCCCCCCGCTGGGCTCGCGTGACGCGGCGGCGATGGTGCGCGAGGTGCGCTCGGCGCCGCTGCTCTTCGGCTACCGCGGCGCCGAGGTGGTCGACGTCGGCGAGGTCGAGCGGCTGATCCGCCGCGTCGCCCAGCTGCAGAACGACATGCCCCAGGTCAGCGCCCTCGAGCTCGGACTGGTCCTCGCCGGACCCCACGGCTCGAGCGTGCTCAGCGCCGAGGCGCGCCTGGAGCCGGTCTCCGACGCGCGCTCGGACTGGTTCGTGCGCCGCATGCCGACGCAGGCCGGGGACACCCTGCCCTCCTGA
The DNA here is from genome assembly GCA_009701885.1 of Actinomycetota bacterium. Taxonomy (GTDB): domain Bacteria; phylum Actinomycetota; class Actinomycetes; order Propionibacteriales; family Nocardioidaceae; genus Nocardioides. The sequence continues at coordinate 13,489 of WLJH01000047.1, read as the reverse complement.
TGCGGGGGCGGGACGCCCGGGAAGTAGGCTGCCCGCCATGGTGATCTCCGACAGGGCACGCCTGCTCTTCGTGCACGTGCAGAAGACGGGCGGGTCGACCATCCACAACCGACTGACGGAGGTCCTCCCGGACGCCCGCCAGGTCAAGGGCGTGGACCGGCACGGCACCCTGAACCAGATCCTGCGCCTGGAGCCGGAGCTCTCGACGTACTGGACCTTCGGGTTCGTCCGGAACCCCTGGGCCCGGATGCTGTCCTGGTACAACATGGTCGACCGCTTCCGCGCCTCCAAGGAGGGCGGCGCAGCCCGCCTGGACCGCAAGAACAACTTCATGCGGTCGGTGGGGGAGACCTGCCCCGACTTCGAGTCCTTCGTCATGAAGGGCCTCGACGAGTTCAAGCGGCTGCAGACCCCGCAGTGGCGCTACCTGGCCACGAAGACCCGGCGCGCTGACTTCATCGGCCGCCAGGAGACCCTCGAGGACGACCTGCGCGCCGTGCACGCCAAGTTCGACATCGAGTGGACGCCGCTCTCCAGCGTCAACATCGACCGCTCGCGCCCGGACTACAAGACCGGTGCGCCCCAGCTGGGCGGGCGCGACACCCGCTACCGCGAGCACTACACCGACGAGATGCGCCACCGCGTGGAGGCCGTCTTCGCCCGCGACGTGCAGGCCTTCGGGTACGAGTTCTGATGCGCTCCACCCAGGACCGCGACCTCTCCACCGAGCTGCGCAAGGCGATCGAGCGCACCGGCTACTACCCCGAGGTCGTCCACGACGCCGTCGCCTCCGCGGTCGCGGGGGAGCAGGTGGTCTCCTTCTACGTCCACCACGAGCCGACCTTCGAGCACGACGAGGTACGCCGGCACCAGAGCGTCGTGGTGCTGACCCCGACCCGGCTGCTGCTGGCGCACACCGACGAGCACGCCGGCGACGACCTGCTGCCCGAGCCCTACACCTCGACCTCCACCGAGGCGATCTCGCTCGCCGCGGTCCGCTCGGTCGTGGTGACCCGGATGATCACCAACCCCACCAAGGGTCCGAGCCGGCCCGCGGAGGCCAACGTGACCATCGGCTGGGGCGGCGTCTCGCGTGTCGACCTCGAGCCGGCCGGCTGCAACGACCCCAGCTGCGACGCCGACCACGGCTACACCGGCGTCCTGGCCTCCGACGACTTCTCCCTGCGGGTCTCCGCCGCCGCCGACGGCGACGACGCGGTCGTGGGGCTGCTGGCCTTCGCCGAGCAGCTCAGCGCCCGGACCCGCTCCTGAGCGCTGTGCCAGCAGGGTTCCTCGCGCCGGCGTACGGCGAGAAGTCGCTGGGCGACGTGGTGCCCGCCGTCGGGCGCGCGCTCGGCGTCGGCGGGCCCGAGGACGGGCCGACCGGGCTGCACCTGCCCGAGGCCCCGGCGTACGTCGTGTTCCTGGTCGACGGGCTGGGGGCGCGACTGCTCGAGCGCTACTCCCACGCCGCGCCGTACCTCTCCTCGCTGCGGCAGGTCGCCCCCGGCGCCACCGCCGGCGTGCCGTCGACCACCGCGACCTCGCTCACCTCGCTCGGCACCGGGCTCGTCCCGGGCGCCCACGGCGTCGTCGGCTTCACCTCCCGCATCCCCGGCACCGACCGGCTGCTCAACGCCCTGGCCTGGGACAAGGCGGTCGACCCGCAGGAGTGGCAGCCGCACCCGACCGCCTTCGCGGGGCTGCGCTCGGCCGGGGTCGACGTCACGGTCGTCAACAAGCGCGAGTTCCGCGGCAGCGGCCTGACCGTCGCCGCGCACCGCGGGGCCGACTACGTGGGTGCGGACAAGGTGGGGGAGCGGATCGCCGCGGCGGTCGCCGCCTCCGTCGAGCGCCCCGCGCTGACCTACCTCTACGACGCCGACCTCGACTGGACCGGCCACAAGTTCGGTGTCTCCTCCTCCCAGTGGCTCCAGCAGCTGGCGATGATCGACGCCGAGGCCGAGCAGCTGCGCGAGGCGCTGCCCCGCGACGTGCGGCTGGTCGTGGTCGCCGACCACGGCATGGTCGACTCCCCGGACTCCTCGCGCATCGACGTGGACACGACCACCGAGCTACGCGACGGCCTGGCCCTCTTCGGTGGCGAAGCGCGCTTTCGCCAGCTCTACTGCCAGCGCGGCGCGGTCGACGACGTCGTCGCCACCTGGACCTCGGTGCTCGGCGACCGGGCGACGGTGCTGCTCCGCGAGGACGCGGTGGCCCGCGGGTGGTTCGGCGCCGTCGGCCCCGGCGTCCTCCCGCGCATCGGCGACGTCGTCGTCGCCTGCCACGACGACGTGGCGATCCTCTCCACCGAGCAGTGGGGCTACGAGGCGACCCTCGTCGGCCTCCACGGCTCGTTGACGCCCGACGAGATGCTCATCCCCGTCCTCGTCGACTGACGTCCGGCCGTGACCCGGACTGCGTGGTGTCCCGGTTCGAGCGGGTTCGACCGGAGCACCACACAAGGGCCTCACGACAGGTCCACGAGCAGGGCGCTGCGGGCGCGGTCGTAGCCGCGCTGGTTGTCCGACCCGTCCTCGACGCCGGTGAGGTCGTCGGACGCGAGCCGGCCGGCGAAGTAGTCGGCCTGGACGGCCCACCGCATCCGGAGCAGCAGGTCGACGTAGTCGAGGTCCGCGGTCGCGGGACCGTCGTGCGCGGCGTAGGCATGCAGCAGGGGAGCGGCGTACGCCGGCCCGCCGAGGTACATCACGGCCGAGGCGACGTCGTAGAGCAGCGGACCGTCCACGACCGAGCCCCAGTCGATGAGGCCCACCCCGTGCTCGGAGCGCAGGAACGCCTCGGGAGCGGGATCGCCGTGGCACACGCCGTGCACCAGCGCCCCCAGGCGATCGACCTGCCGCACCACGTCGGCCACGACCGCCCGGAGCGGGGGGTCGGCGTCGAGCCGGTGGGGCTCCACCCAGTGCCACCTCAGCGCACCGGCGGCCGCCTGCCCCCGGGTCGCGCGATGCACCCGGGCGAGCACGTCGCCCATGGCCGCGGCGTCCTCGTCGTTCTCGCCGTCCAGCTCGGCCCCGGGCACGTGCTCGAGCAGGGCCACGACCCCCTCGCCCAGCGCAGCGAGGTCGCTGCCACCGCGGCGCGGGACGGGGGCACCTGTCAGCACCCCGGACCGGGCCGCCAGTCGCGCGGCCGTCGCACCGGCTGCGAGGAGGTCGGTTCCCTCGCGGCGCACCCACTTGGCGACGTACGACGCACCAGGAGCCCGGACGGTCCACGTCAGCGAGTTCATCCCACCGTCGAGGGGCGTCGCGACAGCGTCGCGCAGGCCCCACTCCTCGACCAGCAGCGTCCCGAGAGCCTCCTCCACACTGGTAGGGTCCCACCCGATCCACCAGATCGACATCCTTTAAGTAGGCGTCCCGTGAGGCGCAGAAGGAGGTCCGGGAGCGCGTGTCCGCACAGCCGCCGCCCAGCCCTGAAGCAGGTGTCCCCGAGGGACGCACCGTCCTCGACGAGCGCGACATCGCCCGGGCCCTGACCCGCATCTCGCACGAGATCCTCGAGCGCAACAAGGGCGCCGCCGACCTCGTGCTGCTCGGGATCCCCAGCCGTGGCGTGCCGCTGGCCCGCCGGGTGGCCGCGCGGATCGCCGCCGTCGAGGGCGTCGAGGTGCCCGTGGGCAGCCTCGACATCACGATGTACCGCGACGACCTGCGCAAGCACCCCGCCCGCGGCCCCCAGCACACCGAGATCCCGCCCGGCGGCATCGACGGCCGCACCGTGGTGCTGGTCGACGACGTGCTCTACTCCGGGCGCACCGTCCGCGCCGCGCTTGACGCCATGAACGACATCGGCCGCCCCGACGTCGTGCGGCTCGCCGTGCTGGTCGACCGCGGCCACCGCGACCTGCCGATCCGCGCCGACCACGTCGGCAAGAACCTCCCCAGTGCCCGCACCGAGCGGGTCGCCGTGCGGCTCTCCGAGCTCGACGACGTCGAGGGGGTGTGGATCTCGTGACCCACCCCACGAGCTTCTCGGCCTCCCCCGCTTCGCTCCTCCGTCCGACAACCCCGAGGGGACCCCGGTGAGGCGCCACCTGCTCTCCATCGACGACGTCACCCCCGACGACATCGGCGAGGTCTTCGCGACCGCGGCCGAGATGCACGACGTGCAGCGCCGCGAGGTCAAGAAGCTCCCGGCGCTGCGCGGTCGCACCGTCATCAACCTCTTCTTCGAGGACTCCACCCGCACCCGCTCCTCGTTCGAGATCGCGGGCAAGTGGCTGTCGGCCGACACCATCAACATCACCGGCAAGGGGTCCTCGACGTCCAAGGGCGAGTCCCTGCGCGACACCGTGCTGACGATCGCCGCGATGGGGGTCGACGCCCTGGTGATGCGCCACCACGCCAGCGGCGCGGCCCACCAGGTCAGCCAGTGGGTCGACGCCAGCGTCATCAACGCCGGCGACGGCACCCACGAGCACCCGAGCCAGGCGCTGCTGGACGCCTACACCCTCACCCGCCGCCTCGGCGGCCTCGAGGGCCGGCACGTCGTGCTCGTGGGCGACCTGACCCACAGCCGGGTCTTCCGCAGCAACGTCCTGTGCCTGATCAAGCTCGGCGCCCGCGTCACGGTGGTCGCCCCGCCCACGCTGATGCCGAGCGGCGTCGGGGCGTGGAGCCGCGCGGCCGGGTTCGAGACGTCGTACGACCTCGACGCGGTGCTGCCCACCGCTGACGCGGTGATGATGCTCCGGGTCCAGAAGGAGCGGATGAGCGGCGGGTTCTTCCCCAGCCCCCGGGAGTACACCGTCGGCTACGGCCTGACCCGTGACCGGCTGGCGCTCCTCGGGCAGGACGTCCCGATCCTCCACCCCGGGCCGATGAACCGCGGCCTGGAGATCGCCGCCGACGCCGCCGACGCCGCCCAGTCGGTGATCCTCGACCAGGTCTCCGCCGGCGTCGCCGTCCGGATGGCCATCCTCTACCACCTGCTCGCAGGGGAAGGGAGCGCCGCGTGAGCGCCGCACCGCAGCGCCTGCTGATCCAGGGCGCCTCCGTCCTGGGGGAGACCACCGCGGACCTGCTGGTCGTCGACGGCACGATCGCCGAGGTCGGCAGCGGCCTGGAGGCGGCGGGCGCCGAGGTGGTCGACGCCGACGGGCTCGTGGCCCTTCCCGGCCTGGTCGACCTGCACACCCACCTGCGCGAGCCCGGCCGCGAGGACGCCGAGACCGTGCTGACCGGCTCCCGCGCCGCCGCCGTGGGTGGGTTCACCGCGGTGCTGGCGATGGCCAACACCAACCCCGTCACCGACACCGCCGAGGCGGCCGAGCGGGTCCACGACCTCGGGGTCGCCGCCGGGCTGGTCGACGTCGTGCCGGTGGGCGCGGTCACCAAGGGCCTGGCCGGCGAGGAGCTGGCCGAGCTCGGGCTCATGCACCGCTCACGTGCCCGCGTCACGGTCTTCTCCGACGACGGGAAGTGCGTCGCCGACCCGCGGGTCATGCGCCGGGCGCTGGAGTACGTCAAGGCCTTCGGTGGGGTCGTCAGCCAGCACTCCCAGGACCCGTCGCTGGCCGGGCCGCAGGCCTGCTGCCACGAGGGCGAGCTGTCCGGCCGCCTCGGGCTCCCGGGCTGGCCCGGGGTCGCCGAGGAGGTGATCGTGGCGCGCGACGTGATGCTCGCCCGGCACACCGGCTCCCGGGTCCACGTCGCCCACGCGAGCACGGCCGGCACCGTCGAGGTGCTGCGCTGGGCCAAGGCGCAGGCCGAGGAGGACGGGACCTGGGCCGTCACCGCCGAGGTCACCCCGCACCACCTGCTGCTGACCACCGACCTGCTGAGCGGGTACGACCCGACGTACAAGGTCAACCCGCCGCTGCGCCCCGAGGAGGACGTCGAGGCGCTGCGCGAGGCGCTGGCCGACGGCACCATCGACGCGGTCGCGACCGACCACGCCCCGCACGCGCGGCACGACAAGGAGCACGCCTTCGTCGATGCCGCCTTCGGGATGCTGGGCCTGGAGACCGCGCTGCCCGTGGTCGCGCAGGTCATGGTCGAGAGCGGCCGGATGACCTGGGCCGACCTGGCCCGGGTCATGTCCACCACGCCCGCGCGCATCGCCGGGCTCGCCGGCCAGGGGCAGGGCCTCGAGGTCGGCGCACCGGCCAACATCACCCTCGTCGACCCGTCCGCCGGCGTGACCGTCGACCGGGCCGCGTCGGTGTCGCTGAGCCGCAACAACCCCTGGCACGGCCGCACCTTCGGCGCGGCCGTCCGCACCACGTTCCTGCGCGGACGGGCGACCTTCCGCGACGGGGCTCTCACCTAGAGAGACCCGCGCACCACCCAGCAGCTGCAGGGGCGCGTCGCTGGTAGCCTCGCCCCTGCTCGAACATCCTTTAACCACCGTCCCGTGAGGCGGAGAAGGAGGTCGGCGTGCCGTCGCATGCCCCCGCGATCATGGTCCTCGAGGACGGTCGCACCTTCCACGGCGAGTCCTACGGAGCCGAGGGCGAGACCTTCGGCGAGGCGGTCTTCAACACCGGCATGACCGGCTACCAGGAGACGCTGACCGACCCGTCGTACCACCGGCAGGTCGTCGTGATGACCGCGCCGCACATCGGCAACACCGGCGTCAACGACGAGGACCCCGAGTCCCGCCGCATCTGGGTCGCGGGGTACGTCCTCCGCGACCCCGCCCGGGTGCCGAGCAGCTGGCGCTCCGTGCGCACCCTCGACGAGGAGCTGGCCGCCCAGGGCGTCGTCGGCATCTCCGGCGTCGACACCCGCGCGCTGACCCGCCACCTGCGCGAGCGCGGCGCGATGCGCGTGGGCATCTCCACCACCGAGACCGACCCCGAGGCGCTGCTGGCCCGGGTCCGCGCCTCCGGCGAGATGGCCGGCACCGAGCTCGCCGGCGAGGTCTCCACCACCGAGGCCTACCTCGTCCCGGCGCAGGGGGAGAAGCGGTTCACCGTCGCCGCGCTCGACCTCGGCATCAAGGCCATGACCCCGTTCCGGATGGCCGAGCGCGGCATCGACGTCCACGTCCTGCCCGCCACCGCCACCCTCGAGGACGTCCTCGCCGTCCAGCCCGACGGGCTCTTCTTCTCCAACGGCCCCGGCGACCCGGCCGCGACGACCTCGCAGGTCGAGCTGCTCCAGGGTGCGCTGGAGCGCGGTCTGCCCTACTTCGGGATCTGCTTCGGCAACCAGCTCTTCGGCCGTGCGCTCGGCTTCGGCACCTACAAGCTGAAGTACGGCCACCGCGGTATCAACCAGCCGGTCATGGACCGCACGACCGGCAAGGTCGAGGTCACCGCCCACAACCACGGCTTCGCGGTCGACGCCCCGCTCGAGGCCAGCACCACGACGCCGTACGGCGAGGCGACCGTGAGCCACGTCTGCCTCAACGACGACGTGGTCGAGGGGCTGGAGCTCCGCGACGCGGCATCCGAGGGGGGCCGCCTCAAGGCGTTCTCCGTCCAGTACCACCCGGAGGCAGCGGCCGGACCGCACGACGCCGCCTACCTCTTCGACCGGTTCGTGCAGCTGATGGCGGGGGAGCTCTGACATGCCGAAGCGTGAGGACATCAAGAGCGTCATGGTCATCGGCTCCGGCCCGATCGTGATCGGCCAGGCCTGCGAGTTCGACTACTCCGGCACCCAGGCCTGCCGCGTGCTCAAGGCCGAGGGCCTGCGCGTGATCCTGGTCAACTCCAACCCGGCCACGATCATGACCGACCCCGAGTTCGCCGACGCGACCTACGTCGAGCCGATCACCCCCGAGTTCGTCGAGAAGGTCATCGCCAAGGAGCGCCCCGACGCGCTGCTCCCGACGCTGGGCGGCCAGACCGCGCTCAACGCCGCGATGAACCTGCACGCCGCCGGCGTCCTCGAGAAGTACGACGTCGAGCTGATCGGCGCCAACGTCGAGGCGATCGAGAAGGGCGAGAACCGCGAGCAGTTCAAGCAGATCGTCGAGGGCCTGCCGGCCGAGTGGGGCGCCGAGGTCGCGCGCAGCGTGATCTGCAACGGCGAGGACCTCCCCTCCGACGCCGCAGGCGCTCCGACGAAGGAAGCCAAGGTCGCCCACGCCCTCCAGAAGGCGCTCGACGGCGCCCGCGACCTCGGCTACCCCGTCGTCGTACGCCCCTCCTTCACGATGGGCGGCGCCGGCTCGGGCCTGGCCTACGACGAGGCCGAGCTGCGCCGCATCGCCGGCCAGGGCCTCTCGGCCAGCCCCACCACCGAGGTGCTCCTCGAGGAGTCCATCCTCGGCTGGAAGGAGTACGAGCTGGAGGTGATGCGCGACAAGGCCGACAACGTCGTCATCGTCTGCTCCATCGAGAACGTCGACCCGGTCGGCGTCCACACCGGCGACTCCATCACCGTCGCCCCGGCCATGACGCTGACCGACCGGGAGTACCAGCGGCTGCGCAACATCTCCATCGGCGTCATCCGCGAGGTCGGCGTCGACACCGGCGGCTGCAACATCCAGTTCGCGGTCAACCCCGTCAACGGCCGGATCGTCGTCATCGAGATGAACCCGCGGGTCAGCCGCTCGAGCGCGCTGGCCTCGAAGGCCACCGGCTTCCCGATCGCCAAGATCGCCGCCAAGGTGGCCATCGGCTACACCTTGGACGAGATCCCCAACGACATCACCACCCGCGGGGGCTCCGCCCCCGCGGACCCCCAGCTGGGGGAGGACCCCCAGACCCCCCACCGGCAGATCCTGTCCACGCCGGCGGCGTTCGAGCCCACCCTCGACTACGTCGTGGTCAAGGTCCCCCGGTTCGCCTTCGAGAAGTTCCCCGGCGCCGACCCGACGCTGACGACCCACATGAAGTCCGTGGGCGAGGCGATGGCCATCGGGCGCAACTTCACCGAGGCGCTGCAGAAGGCGCTGCGCTCGCTGGAGGCCAAGGACGCCGTCTTCGACTGGGCCCAGGAGTGGGTCGACCTCGACAAGAAGACGCTGCTCCGCGAGATCGCCGTCCCGCACGACGGCCGGTTGAAGAAGGTCATGGACGCGATCCGCGCGGGCGCCACCCCGCAGGAGATCTTCGACGCGACCGCCATCGACCCGTGGTTCGTCGACCAGCTCGCGCTGATCAACGAGGTCGCCGTCGAGGTCACCGCCGCCGAGGAGCTGACCCCCGGGCTGCTGCGCAAGGCCAAGCGGCACGGCTTCTCCGACGCCCAGATCGGCAAGATCCGTGGGATGAGCGCCGACGTCGTGCGCGGTGTCCGGCACGCGCTGGGCATCCGACCCGTCTACAAGACCGTCGACACCTGCGCCGCGGAGTTCGCGGCCCGCACGCCCTACCACTACTCCTCCTACGACGAGGAGACCGAGGTGGCGCCGCGCGAGCGCGAGGCCGTGATCATCCTCGGCTCGGGCCCCAACCGGATCGGGCAGGGCATCGAGTTCGACTACTCGTGCGTCCACGCCTCGCTGGCTCTCTCCGAGGCCGGCTACGAGACCGTGATGGTCAACTGCAACCCCGAGACGGTCTCGACCGACTACGACACCTCCGACCGGCTCTACTTCGAGCCGCTCACGCTCGAGGACGTCCTCGAGGTGGTCGCGGCCGAGCAGGCGGCCGGCCCGCTGGCCGGGGTCATCTGCCAGCTCGGCGGCCAGACCCCGCTCGGCCTGGCCCAGGGCCTGGCGGCCGCGGGCGTGCCGATCGTCGGCACCAGCCCCGACGCGATCGACCTGGCCGAGGAGCGCGGCGCCTTCGGCCGCGTGCTCGCCGAGGCCGGCCTGACCGCGCCCAAGCACGGCACCGCCACGTCGTACCCCGAGGCCCAGCGGATCGCCCACGAGATCGGCTACCCGGTCCTGGTGCGGCCGTCGTACGTCCTGGGCGGGCGCGGCATGGAGATCGTCTACGGCGACGACGCCCTCCAGACGTACCTGGAGAAGTACGTCGCCGCCGGGCTGATCAGCCACAGCGCGCCGGTCCTGGTCGACCGCTTCCTCGACGACGCCGTCGAGATCGACGTCGACGCGCTCTTCGACGGCGAGGAGCTCTTCCTCGGCGGGGTCATGGAGCACATCGAGGAGGCCGGCATCCACTCCGGCGACTCCTCCTGCGCGCTGCCCCCGATCACGCTGGGCCACCGGGAGATCGAGCGGATCCGCGAGGCCACCGAGGCGATCGCCCGGGGCGTCGGCGTGCGCGGGCTGCTCAACATCCAGTTCGCGCTGGGCTCGGACATCCTCTACGTCCTGGAGGCCAACCCCCGCGCCTCACGGACCGTGCCCTTCGTCTCCAAGGCGACCGCCACCCCGCTGGCCAAGGCCGCGGCCCGGGTGATGCTCGGGGAGTCGGTCGCCGACCTGCGCCGCGCCGGCGTGCTGCCCGCCGAGGGCGACGGCGGGGACCTCCCGGCCGACCAGCCGATCGCGGTGAAGGAGGCGGTGATGCCCTTCAACCGGTTCCGCACCGCCGACGGCTCCCAGGTCGACACCGTCCTGGGCCCGGAGATGAAGTCCACCGGCGAGGTCATGGGCTTCGACCGCGACTTCGGCACCGCCTTCTCCAAGAGCCAGGCCGCGGCCTTCGGGCCGCTGCCGACCACGGGCAGCGTCTTCGTCTCGGTCTCCAACCGCGACAAGCGCTCGATGATCTTCCCGGTCAAGGTCCTGGCCGACCTGGGCTTCGAGATCCTCGCCACCCAGGGCACCGCCGAGGTGCTGCGCCGCAACGGCGTGGACTGCACGATCGTGCGCAAGCACTTCGAGGGCCCCGGCCCCGACGGCGAACCGACCACGGTCCAGCTGATCCACGACGGCCGGATCCAGCTCATCGTGAACACGCCGTACGGCGCGGGCACCGGCGGGCAGGCGCGCCTGGACGGCTACGAGATCCGCACCGCGGCGGTCATGGCCAACGTCCCGTGCATCACCACTGTGCAGGGTCTCGGCGCCGCCGTGCAGGGCATCGAGGCGATGCGTCGCGGCGACATCGGCGTCCGGAGCCTGCAGGAGTGGGCTGCTCGGTGACGCTCTACGACCACCTCTTCACCCACGTCGCGACCCGGATCGACCCGGAGCGGGCCCACCACCTGGGCTTCCGGGCGGTCCGGGCGGGGGCGCCGCTGCTGCGGGCCTCGCACGCCGCGACCGGGGTGGAGGGGCGGCCGGTGGAGGTCATGGGCCTGCGCTTCCCGCACCCCCTGGGGCTGGCGGCCGGCTTCGACAAGAACGCCGTCGGGATCGACGCGCTCGGCGCGCTGGGCTTCGGCCACGTGGAGATCGGCACGGTCACGGGGCTGCCCCAGCCCGGCAACCCGAAGCCGCGGCTCTTCCGGCTGCCCCAGGACCGCGCGGTGCTCAACCGGATGGGCTTCAACAACGACGGCGCCGCCGCGGTCGCCGAGCGGCTGCGCCGCCGCGCGCTGCGCGGTGACCGCACCTCCGGACCGGTGCTCGGGGTCAACATCGGCAAGTCCAAGGTGGTCCCGGAGGACGACCAGGCCGCGGTCGAGGGCGACTACGAGACCAGCGCGCGGCTGCTCTCGCCCCACGCCGACTACCTCGTCGTCAACGTCTCCTCGCCCAACACCCCGGGCCTGCGCGACCTCCAGGCCGTCGAGAAGCTGCAGCCGCTCCTGGAGCACGTGCGCCGCGTCGCGGACTCCGCCACCGGCGAGCGACGGGTGCCGCTGCTGGTCAAGATCGCCCCGGACCTGGCCGACGAGGACGTCGACGCGGTGGCCGACATGGCTGTGGCGGGCCGTCGCGACGGGGTGCTCGACGGGATCATCGCGACCAACACCACGATCTCCCGCGCGGGCCTGGCCACGCCGTCCGCCGAGGTCGAGACGATGGGCGCCGGTGGGCTCTCCGGCCGCCCGCTGACCGCCCGCTCGACCGAGGTGCTGCGCCGGCTGCGCGCGCGGGTCGGGCCCGACCTGGTGCTCGTCGGCGTCGGAGGCATCACGACCGTCGAGGACGCCCGCGAGCGGCTCGAGGCCGGCGCCGACCTGCTGCAGGGCTACACCGCCTTCGTCTACGAGGGCCCCGGGTGGCCACGGCGGCTCGTGCGGGGGCTCTCGGAGTGACCCGGAGCCGAGTGGACCCGCGCTGCGAGCGGGCGATGATCGGGCGATGACCCCGGTCCACGTCACCGCCGAGGTCCTGGCCAGCAAGCGGATCGGCGCCCACCAATACCTCACGCTGGTGGCGCCGGGCGTGGGCGAGCGGTTCCGCCCCGGGTCGTTCGTCGCCGTCTCCGTCGGCTCGGCGGCCGAGCGCTGGCACCTGGCGCGGCGGGCGTTCTGGATCCACCAGGTCCGCCCGCTCGGCGGGTACGCCGCCACCGTGACCCTCGTCGTGGAGCCGCGTGGCCCGGGCAGTCGTTGGCTGGCCGCGCGCCAGCGCGGTGACACCGTCGAGGTCACCGGCCCGCTCGGCGGTCGCGCCTTCGCCCTGCCCAAGGAGCCGGTCCCGGTCCTGCTCGTGGGGGAGGGGTACGCCGCCGCGCCGCTGTTCACCCTGGCCGAGCGGCTGCGCGAGCGCGACTGCCCCGTGAGCCTGGTCCTCGGCGCGGCCGACGAGGCGCACCTGCTCTCCGCGCTCGAGGCCCGCCGGATCGCCCGCTCGGTCACGGTCGTGACCGGCGACGGGTCGGTCGGGGTCCGCGGGAGCGTCGCCGACGTGCTGCCCGAGGCGCTGCGCCGTTCGGGCGCCGCCGTCGTCTACGCCGCCGGGAGCACCCCGACCCTGCACGCCGCGGCCCTGGCCGCCGAGGAGCACGGTGCGTGGAGCCAGGTCGCGCTGGAGCAGCGCACCACCTGCGGCACCGGCCTCTGCCTGGGCTGCCCGGTCCCGGTCGTGGGCGAGGAGGGCGTGGCCCGCACCGCCCGCGCCTGCGTCGACGGCCCGGTGCTCCGGGGCGACCGGGTCCGCTGGGGGGAGATCCGGTGACCGTGACCGTCGCCGGCCTGGTGCTCGCCTCCCCGGTCCTCGTCGCGTCCGGCTGCGCCGGCACCGGGCGCGAGCTGGCCGGTTACGCCCCGCTGTCGACGTACGGCGCCGTGGTGACCCGCTCGATCACCCGCGACCCGCGCCCCGGCGCGCAGGTGCCGAGCATCGCCGAGACCCCCGCGGGCCTGGTGCACGCCACGGGTCTTCCCAACCCCGGACTCGACGGCTTCCTCGCCACCGAGCTGCCGTGGCTGCTCACCGAGGGCGCACGCGTGGTGGTGTCGGTGGTGGCCCGCGAGCTGGGGGAGTACGCCGAGGTGGCCCGGCGCCTGGCCACCGCCCCCGGGGTCAGCGCCGTCGAGGTCAACCTCGCCCAGCCCGACGCCGTCGCCGCCGGGGTGCTGGACGTGCGCGAGCCCTTCCACGTGGGCGCGGCGGTCTCCGCGGTGCTGCGCGAGCTGCCCCGCGGGGTGCCGGTCCTGGCCAAGCTCCGGCCCGACACCGTGCGGGTCGCCGAGGCGGTCAAGGTCGCCGCGGACGCCGGGGCCGCGGCGGTCGTGCTCGGCGGCGCGCT
>WLJH01000046.1 GCA_009701885.1 Actinomycetota bacterium | reverse complement strand
GGCGTTCCGGTTCACCCAGGTTGAACCGGAACGCCACACAGCGAGTTCACGGGCGAATGGACAACGCCGGGCAAGGTCGGAAGCGTGGCACCCGCACGACGGCGTACGCCGTCCTCAGCCCTCGGCGCCGGCCTTGTCGGCGCTGCGGCGCCAGCGGATGCCCGCCTCGAGGAAGGCGTCGATCTCGCCGTCGAAGACCGGCTGCGGGTTGCCGGTCTCGTAGCCGGTGCGCAGGTCCTTGACGATCTGGTAGGGGTTCAGCACGTAGTTGCGCATCTGGTCGCCCCAGCTGGCGGCGACGTCGCCCTTGAGGTCCTTCTTGAGCGCGGCCTCCTCGGCCTTCTTCTTCGCCAGCAGCTTGGCCTTGAGCACGATCATCGCGGCGGCCTTGTTCTGCAGCTGAGACTTCTCGTTCTGGCAGGAGACGACGATGCCGGTGGGGATGTGCGTGAGGCGCACGGCGGAGTCGGTGGTGTTGACCGACTGGCCGCCCGGGCCGCCGGAGCGGAAGACGTCGACGCGGACCTCGTTCTCGTCGATCTCGATCTCGTCGGTCTGCTCCAGCTGCGGCACGACCTCGACGGCGGCGAAGGAGGTCTGGCGCCGGCCCTGGTTGTCGAAGGGGCTGATCCGCACGAGGCGGTGGGTGCCGACCTCGACCGAGAGGGTGCCGTAGGCGTAGGGCGCGTGGATCGCGAACTCGGCCGACTTGATGCCGGCCTCCTCCGCGTAGGAGACGTCGTAGACCTCGACGGGGTACTTGTTGCGCTCGGCCCAGCGGGTGTACATCCGCATGAGCATCTCGGCGAAGTCCGCTGCGTCGACGCCACCGGCGCCGGAGCGGATGGTCACGATCGCCTCGCGGGCGTCGTACTCGCCGTTGAGCAGGGTCCGGACCTCGAGGCTCTCGACCGCGGTCTTGATCTTGCCCAGCTCGCGTTCGGCCTCGGCCAGCGAGTCCGCGTCACCCTCCTCGGTGCCGAGCTCGACCATGATCTCCAGGTCCTCGATCCGACCCGAGAGCGCCTCGAAGCGCTCGACCTGGCCCTGGAGGTCGGAGAGCCGGCCGGTGACGCGGGTGGCGTTCGCCTGGTCGTCCCAGAGGTCGGGAGCCGCGACCTGCTCGCCGAGGTCGGCGATCTCGGCCTTCATCGCCTCCAGGTCGAGCACCTGCTCGATGGTGCGCATGGTCGCCTGGAGCTGCTTGATCTCGACGTCGTAATCAGGGCCTGCCACAAGCAGGCAGCCTACGACCCCGCGCCGCGGAGCCCTACTTGCGGCCGAACACCTGCGCGACGTACCAGACGCCCTCGTCGCTCTTGCGGGCACCGACACCGAGCTGGCGGTAGCCCGGCTTCAGGATGTTGGCGCGGTGGCCGGGCGAGTCCATCCACGCCTTGAGCAGCGCGCCGGCCTTGGTGAAACCGAACGCGACGTTCTCCCCGACCAGACCCAGGTCGCACTTGTCCAGGATGGGCTCGAGGTCCTGGTGGAACATCTCGCCCTGGGCGGCCATCTTCTTGGCCTGGCGGTTGGCGAACCGGTCGACGCAGCTCTTCTTGCGGAGCTTCCCCAGGTCGTGGTCGACGCGGGCCAGGTTCGTCGCCGCGTGCACCGCGGACTCGAAGTCCGCGGCGGTGCGGGCGACGGCACTCGGTGCAGGGGCGAGCAGCGCCGTGAGGGCGAGGAACAGGGACACCGAGACGAGACGCACGTCACCACGGTAGGTCACGACGTGCGATCGCGCAGGCTCTCCGGCCGCCACCGGCAGCACCCGGACGTCGTACGCCGAGGAGGGCCGCTCAGGCGGGCCGAGCCACCACCACGACGTTGCTGAGGTACGCCGAACCGTCCCAGTCCTCGCAGGTCAGCAGCACCAGCCGGGACGGTCCCTCCTGGGTGAAGAGCTGCTCCGCACGCCGGGCGATCTCGCCCTTGCCGAGCACCTCCACCGACTCCACGACCCAGCGGGTGCTGCCTCCCCTGCTCCCCACGGTGACCCGGTCACCGCGCTCCAACGTCTCGAGGTCGTCGAGGGCTCCCCCACCCGCATTCACCGTGTGCCCGGCGACCAACGCGCGCCCGGGGTCACCGGGCCGGGCGCCCTCGGCCCACCACCCGAGCTCGGCGGGGTCCGAGGGCGGCACCAGGACCTCGCCGCGGGTGGCAACCGGCAGCACCGCTGCGACCACCCCGAGGCGCGGGATGCGCACCTCGGTCGGCGTCCCCGGGCGGCCCTCCGCCGCCCGGACCAGCCGCGGCTCCGGCAGTGGCGCCTGGCTCGGCACCGTGCGCTGCGTGCTCGCGGTCGTCGCCTGGCCGCCGCCCAGCAGGGCGACGGCGACCAGTGCCGCAGCGACCAGGCCGAGCAGCCCCGCGAGCACGCGTCGCACGGTGCGCCTCCCTCCGGTCTCGTCCCTCAGGCGTCGGCGTCGGAGGAGCGACGACCGACGACCACCGCAGCGGCACTCGCCAGCAGGGCCGCCACGAGCAGGCCCAGCGGCAGCGGGGAGTCGGTCAGCGCGGACAACCCGCCCTCGGCGCCGGCGTCGACCGAGGTCGGGACGGCGCTGGTGTCGGAGGCGACGCCGCGGGCGTTGCTGCCGACGGCCGGGTTGGTGAGGAGACTGGTCAGGGAGGCGATCGGGGCGCTCACCGCGGCGAGCTGGGTGCCGAGCACGCCGGAGGTCTGGGTGCCGGCGCCCTCGACTCCGGCGCCCTCGGAGCCGGCCTCGTCCTCGGTGGTCCCGCCCGTGGCGGCGTCCTCCTCGCACGGGGCGACCCAGAAGACCTTGGTCTTGGTGTCGTTGCCCAGCGAGTGCGGCGTGGAGACCGTGAGCTTGACGTGGTAGCCCTGCTTCGGGTGGGGCTCGCCGTCGAAGGTGAGGTCGTAGACCTGACGGCCGTCCAGGCCCGTCTCGGTGCCGGCGCCGGAGGCGGGGTCGCCCCCCACGAAGACCTCGCTGGGGCTGGTGCCGCCGATGACGACGTCGGCGGTCGGTGCGTGGGCGGCGAAGGTGACCGTCGAGACGACGTCCTCGCCCTCGTCGAAGCCGTACCACTCCACCTGGAAGCTGCAGCCGGGGTGCGGGGTGTTGTTCGGGATCGTGTCGAGGTCGCCGAGCGCCGCGATCTTCACGGTGCCGTTGTTGCCGGCAGGGTCGCCGTCCTGGGCCCCACCCTGGGTGCCGTCGCCGCCACCGGTGGCGTCCTCCGTGTCGCCGCCGGCCGTCTCGTCCGTGTCGCCGCCGGTGGGCGCCTGCGGCTGGGTGCCCGGCTGGCCGCCGGTCGAGCCCTGGCCAGCACCCTCCTGGCCCTTGCCGGTGGCCGGGCCGTCGCCCTTGACCTGGCCGGGGGCGTTCTCCTTGCCGGCCTCACCGCTCTTGCCCTTCTCGGGCTTCGCGGGCTTGTCCTTCTGCTGACCGGGAGCCTGGGCGGACTTGCCCTTCTCCGCGGCCTGGCCGTTATCGCCGGGGTCGGCGAGGGCCAGGGTCGGGGTGAGGACGAGCGCCGAGGCGAGCGTGGCGGCAGCAAGAGGGCGTGCGAGTACGCGGCGGGACATGGGGGACTCCAGGTGTCAGACGGGCCGGGTGGTGACCGGCTCTGAGGGAGAGGAACGCCGTACGGAAGTCGGCAGTGCCAGAGATGTCCCCCGCGGTGCACGACCGTTAACTCACCCCCGTGGGTGACCTCGCTCACGCGGCGGCCCGTACCCTCCCGCTTCGCCTCATCGAGCCAGGGGGTGCCCCTCGGAGGGGCCACCTGCATGCCCGCCGCGACGGCACTCCAGCCGCGCCATCACCGGTCCGGCGAGCGCGCCGTGCACGACGACGGAGAGCACGATCGTGAAACCGACCGTGGACCACAACCAGTCGTCCTGGAACGCCTCGACCTCACCGCCGGCGTATGCGAGGTAGTAGACCGATCCCACGCCGCGGACCCCGAAGAACGCCGTCGCCACGCGCTCCCCGCGCAGCAGCCGGCCGGGCTCCTGGCGGGCCGGCCGCACGCTGAGCGCCAGCCACGCTGCTGCCGGTCGCAGCACCGCGACCAGGGCTAACCCGACCAGGACGCCGCGCCAGTCCAGCGCCTCGAGCAGCCCGCGCGTGAGCGCGATCCCGAGCACCAGCAGCACGAAGAGGGTCAGCAGCCGCTCGAGCCGCTCGACGACCTCGTGCATGTCGCGGTGGTAGGAGTGGCGTCGCTCCGCGGCCCGGATCGTCATCGCGCAGACGAAGACCGAGAGGAACCCGTAGCCCTGGGCGACCTCCCCGACGCCGTACGCCGTCACCAGCGCCGCCACCGCCAGCAGGGGCTCCCCGCGGTCGGCCACGCGCAGCGCGGGGTGGTCGGAGCGGAACGCCACGCGCGCCAGCAGCGCACCGACCGCGATGCCCGCGGCGACACCGATCGCGACCTTGCCGAGCAGCTCCCACGCGACCCAGCGAGCACCCCAGTCCACGGCGCTGCCGCCGGCGAGCAGGATGGCGGCGTACACGAAGGGGAAGGCCAGGCCGTCGTTGAGGCCCGCCTCGGAGGTCAGCGCGAACCGGACCTCGTCGCTCTCGGTCTCGGCCGCGGTGTCCTCCTCGTCCTCGGTGACGCTGGGGCCGCCGACCTGGACGTCGGAGGCGAGCACCGGGTCGGTCGGGGCGAGGACCGCACTGAGCAGCAGCGCGACGGCGGGGGCCGCTCCGAGGGCCCAGCCGAGCAGGGCCACGGCCGCGATCGACAGCGGCATCGCGACCCCCAGCAGCCGCCACGTGGGCGACCAGGCCCTCCAGGACGCGCGGCGGCGCAGCGACAGCGGTCGGTCGATCGCCAACCCCACGCCCATCAGCGCCACGATGACGGTCAGCTCGGTGACGTGCTCGATCGCGGCGCGGTTGTCCTGCGGGTCCAACGGCAGTCCGTCGGGCAGCGGGGTCAGGCCCAGCAGCATGCCCAGGCCGATGAGCAGCATGGGCGAGGTGACGGGCGCGCGCTGCAGCACCGCCGGCAGGACGACGGCGAGGATGAGGCTCAGGCCGGCGACGAGGTAGACGAGGTCGGCGGCCATGACCGGACCACAGTGCCGTACCGGAGCCCGTCGCCTCCTCACCCGCATGCCGACTGGCCGGGCGGCGGGGCCAGCGCAGTGCGGCCAGGGCAGCGGGGGTCAGGCAGCGGGGCTCAGGGCAGGCGGATCCGCAGGAACGCCGGTCGGTAGAGGAGCGGGTCGTCGACGACCTCGGTGACGTCGAGCCGGTTCTGGCTGAAGGAGACGACCATCGTGCCGCGGCGCGGCAGCAGCCAGGGGTGGGCGAGGGGCATGTAGCGCACGGTGCCCGTGACGGCGTCCGAGGGCAGCTGGGCGACGGCCGGGCCGGCGCTGAAGGGGCCGGTGGGGTCCGGCGCGGTCCACACGACGACGTCCTGGCCGAAGACCTCGTCACGCTTGCTCAGCGCAGCCCACCCGTCGGTCGTGGCGAAGACGCTGAAGGTCTGCGAGACACCGTCGGCAGCGTCGATCAGCTCGACCGCGGCAGCGGGGTCGGCGACCCAGGACGAGCCGTCCCAGTAGCGCCAGGTCCCGGGTCGGCCCACGTCCTCCAGCCGGGTGCGCGCCACGCGCACCGCGAAGCCGGTGCCGAGCTCGGCGTCCGCGGCCCGCGAGGTGCCGTAGAGGTAGAGGTTCTCCCCGTCCACGACGGTCGCCGCGCCCCACACGGGACGTGCCGGGTCGGGATCGTCCGGCCCGACGTCGAGGACCGACAGCACCTGCGGCGTCCCACCCCGGGGCACCACGACCGAGACGACCGCGGGCCCGAGGCCCTCGAAGCCGAACGGGTCGCCGGGGTCGGTCGTGCGCACCCGCTGGGCGGTCACGGTCACCAGGTCGTAGCCGGGGCGGGGCAGGACCACGACGGACATCGGCCAGTAGCCCACGCCGTCGCGGCGGTCCGGGACGATCGCCCCGCCGCCCTCGGGCACCACGATCCGTAGGCAGCCGTCCTCCACCACGATCATCGAGTTCCGCACGAACTGCCCACCCGGCGCGTCGGCCGAGCGCAGCGTGTCGCCGAAGAGCCACAGCGCCCGCCCGTCCTGCAGCTCGGCGCTCGCACCGACGTCGCCGCCCTGCATGTACGCCGAGCCGCGCAGCCGCGCGATCCGGTTGAGGTCGTCGATGTCGCGCACCGGGCCCGACGGCACGCACCGCGTCTGGGAGGCCAGGCTCACCACGCCGAGCCGGTGCTCGCCCTGCCCGTCGGGCCACCAGGTCGAGGCCGCCACGGTCAGCACCGCGGCACCCACGACCAGCACCGCCAGGCTGCCCCGGAGCAGGCGGTCCTCGGCCTCGGCCTCCGCCGCCCGCCCCGTACGACGCAGCCGGGCCACCCCCGCGCGCGCCGCGCGCCACAGCACCAGGACGACCGTGGAGACGACCACCGTCCCGACCAGCACCAGGGCCGGCCGGTCCCCCGGCCCGGTGTCGACGGCGATCGACTCCGCGGTCGCACCGACCAGCGTCCAGCCGGTCACGGCGCGCACCGGTCCGGTCAGGAGCCACGCGTCCCCTGCGACCACCAGCGGCAGCGGGACCACCAGCAGCACCAGGACCGCCGCGACGAGCCCGCGCAGGCCGGCGAGGACCTCCAGCGCGAGGGCCAGCAACCCGGCCGCGACGACCGCCGTGCCCAGCGGGACCGCCCCGAGCCCCGCGTGGGGCGCCGCGACCTCGACGAGGCCGCCCACCGTCGTACCCAGCAGGACGAGGGCGCCCACGCGCAGCAGGCCGCGGGGCAACGACCGGGCGACCGGCCCGCGCCACCAGGAGATCGCCACGACGAGCAGCAGGCCCACCCCGACCGCGGCCGCCGCGATCGTCGGGGCGCCCACGCGGCCGACCGGGACCCGCGGCTCGTGGTCGGCCGAGCGCCCGTAGGCCGCCTCGAGGTCCGCGACCAGGCCCACGAGCGCGCGCTCCCGGGCCGGCGCCGCCCCGCCTGCTGTCTCCAGCCGGTCGACGGTGCCGGTGAGGTCGAGCTGCAGCACGGCCACGACCTCGCCGTCGGCCAGCGCCTGCGCGGCCCGGTCGGGGTCGTCGCTGCGGGTGGCCGTCAGCGGCGGGTCGTCGACGGCGTCCACCCGCGCGGCGATCGCGGACGTCACCACGTCGGGGCCGAGCAGGAGCACCGGGGCGTCGTGCAGCTCGCCGTCGGCCGCGCGGACCGCGAGGACGGTCCACAGGACCCCGGCGACCAGCAGGAGCGCTGCCAGCAGCGCGGTCGCGCGCGACGCGATCCGTCCCACCGCACCTCCCCGCGCTCGCGGCCGCGCACCGCGGCCCGCCTCCATCCTCGCGGAACACGAGGGCCCTGGATGTCGTTGGGTGGGTGTGACCACGACTCCCCCGACGCCCGTCGACCCGCCCTTCGACCCCGCCGTGCTGGGCACGCCCGAGCGACCCACCTTCGGCCTGGACACCTTCGGCGACACCGGCATGACCGCCGACGGTGGCTGGCGCTCGCAGGCCGAGGCACTGCGCGAGGTCGTCGCCGAGGGCGTCCTGGCCGACCAGGTGGGCGTGGACTACCTCGGTCTCGGGGAGCACCACCGCGAGGACTACGCCGTCAGCGCCCCCGACGTGGTGCTCGCGGCGATCGCCGGGCAGACCGAGCGGATCCGGCTCGGCACCGGTGTCACCGTGCTCTCCTCCGACGACCCGATCCGGGTCTTCCAGCGCTTCTCGACCCTCGCCGCGCTCAGCCGCGGCCGCGCCGAGGTGCAGCTGGGCCGCGGCTCGTTCACCGAGTCCTTCCCGCTCTTCGGCCACGAGCTGTCGGACTACGAGGTGCTCTTCCACGAGAAGCTCGACCTCTTCGCCCACCTGCAGCAGGAGGAGCCGCTCACCTGGCGCGGCAGCATCCGCCCGCCGCTGGAGCAGCAGGAGGTCTTCCCGCGCACCGAGGCCGGGCTGCCGGCGTGGATCGCCGTGGGCGGCACGCCCCAGTCGGTGATCCGCGCGGCGGCGTACGGCTTCCCGCTCGTGCTCGCCGTCATCGGCGGCTCCCCGGCGGGGTTCGTGCAGTTCGCCGACCTCTACCGGCGGGCCCTGGAGGAGTACGGCCGGCCGCTGCTGCCGATCGGCATGCACTCCCCCGGCCACGTCGCCGCCACCGACGAGCTGGCCCGCGAGCAGATGTTCCCCCACCAGGCCGAGGCGTTCGGACGGATCGGCCGCGAGCGCGGCTGGGGCCCCTACTCCCGCGCGACCTTCGACCAGGGCGCCTCCCCCGAGGGCTCGATCTTCGTCGGCTCCCCCGAGACCGTGGCGCAGAAGATCGCCTGGGCCGTGCGCTCGCTGGGCCTCTCCCGCTTCCAGCTTAAGTACGCCGTCGGCTCGCTGCCCCACGAGCAGCGGATGGAGTCGATCCGGCTCTACGGCACCGAGGTCATCCCGCGGGTGCGGGAGCTGCTGGCCGCGGGCTGAGGACCTCGCCCGGCACCCGCCGGGTCACGCCTCATGCGTCCCTCTCGTCCCAGCCGTCACGATCGCAGGTGCGACGCGTTATCCACAGATTGAGTCCGGCCCCGCGTGGGTAGTCGTTCGGCACCTAGCCTCGACGGCACCTTCATCCATCTCGGGAACGGAGCGGCCATGGCAGTGAGCCCTGCCTCGGCGTACGCCGGTCGGCGCGGCGACGCGCGCGACGACCGCCGCGGCGCCGTCCCTGGCGGCGGCACGCAGTCGACCCACGACGCGCTGGTCGAGGGCCTCGACCAGGAGCTCCGGGCGCTGGTGCGGGCAGAGGGCGTGGACCCCCAGCGCGACGCCGACGTCGTGCGGCGCCTCGCCGAGGGCGTCGTGCACCGCCACGACGACCGCAGCCTCACCGGCGTCGTCGCCCCGCTGGCCGACCCCGGCGCCATGGTCGGCGAGCTGCTCGCCCGGGTCAGCGGCTTCGGCCCGCTCCAGCCGCTCCTCGAGGACCCCACGGTCGAGGAGATCTGGATCAACGACCCGTCCCGGGTCTTCGTCGCCCGCCGCGGCCGCCACGAGCTGACCAACCTCGTGCTCACCCGTGCCCAGGTCGACGAGCTCGTGGAGCGGATGCTCAAGTCGAGCGGCCGCCGCATCGACCTCTCGCGGCCCTTCGTCGACGCCATGCTCCCGGAGGGGCACCGGCTGCACGTGGTGCTCGAGGGCATCTCGCGTGGCTTCTCGGCGGTCAACATTCGCAAGTTCGTGCTGCGCGCGGCGCGGCTGTCCGACCTCGTCGAGCTGGGCAGCCTCACGCCCCAGGCCGCTGCCTTCCTGGAGGGGTCTGTGCGCGCCGGCCTCAACATCCTGGTCACCGGGGGGACCCAGGCGGGCAAGACCACCATGCTCAACTGCCTCGCCGCGGCCGTCCCCGGCGGCGAGCGCGTGATCAGCGCCGAGGAGGTCTACGAGCTCCGCTTCCCGCACCCGGACCACGTGGCCCTGCAGACCCGACAGTCCGGTCTCGAGGGCACCGGGGAGATCCGGCTGCGCGACCTGGTCAAGGAGAGCCTGCGCATGCGTCCCTCGCGGATCATCGTCGGGGAGGTGCGGGCCGAGGAGTGCCTCGACCTGGTCCTCGCGCTGAACGCCGGCCTCCCAGGCATGTGCACCTTGCACGCCAACTCTGCGCGCGAGGCGCTGGTGAAGATGTGTCTGCTCCCCCTGCTGGCCGGCGAGAACATCTCCGACCGGTTCGTCGTGCCCACCGTCGCCACCTCCGTCGACCTCGTCGTGCACCTCGGCCTGGACCCGCGCGGCCACCGACAGGTCCAGGAGATCGTGGCTGTCCCGGGCCGGGTCGAGGGCGGCGTGATCGAGTCCGAGCCGGTGTTCGTGCGCCGCGACGGCGAGCTGCGGCGCGCCCACGGCAGCCCCCCGCGGCCCGAGCGCTTCGAGCGGGTCGGCCTCGACCTGCGGCTGCTTCTCGGGGAGGCCTGCTGATGGGTGCGCTGGTCGGGCTCGGTGTGGGGGTCGGGCTCCTCCTGGTCTGGTCGGCCTTCGCCGTACCCCGAGCGACGCGCTCGGGCGGCGCCGAGACTGCGGGGCCGGGGCGCTGGCAGCGCACCCTGGCCGAAGCAGGCCTCGGCGGCGTGACCCCGGGCGCCCTCGCGGCGCTGTGCGCGATCAGCGGCACCTCGGCGGCACTCGTCGTCCAGGTCGCCTCCCGCACCCCCACGGTCGCGATCGCCTTCGGGCTGATCGCTGCCTACCTCCCGGTGGCGGTCGTGCGCGGTCGCGCCGTACGCCGTCAGCGCGAGCTCGCCGAGGTCTGGCCCGACGCGGTGGACAACCTCGCCTCGGCCGTGCGGGCGGGGATGTCGCTGCCCGACGCGCTCGCTGCGCTCGGCGAGCGCGGACCGGTCCCGCTGCGCGACGCCTTCACCGCCTTCGGCCTGGACTACCAGGTGAGCGGGCGCTTCGGCGACTGCCTCGACCGGCTCAAGGTGCGGCTGGCCGACCCGGTCGGCGACCGCGTCTGCGAGAGCCTCCGGGTCGCCCGCGACGTCGGCGGTGGCGACCTCGGCCGCCTGCTGCGCAACCTCTCGGGCTACTTGCGCGACGACGCCCGCACCCGCTCGGAGCTGGAGTCCCGGCAGGCCTGGACCGTCAACGGTGCCCGGCTCGCCGTGGCCGCGCCATGGCTGGTCCTGCTGCTGATGTCCTTCCAGACCGAGGTGATCCGCCGCTACGCCTCGGGCGCCGGCGTCGTCGTCCTCGCCGTCGGTGCCGCGCTCTGCCTGGTCGCCTACCGGCTGATGATGCGACTGGGCCGACTGCCGGTCGAGCAGAGGATCCTCTCGTGACCCCGGCGTGGTGGGGCGCCCTGCTCGGTGCCACCGGCGGCGCCGGGCTGCTGCTCGTCGTGGCGCGGCTGCGCGTGATGGGCCGCGCCCAGCTCTCCGACCGGGTCCTGCCCTACGTGCGTGACCTGCCGCAGGTGGGCGCCCGGCCCACGCCTCGTCGTACCGACACCTCACCGCTCCTCGGCGCAGCCGTCGCCGTTTACGGTCCTGTGCTCCGCGCCCTCGCCGAGAGCGTCGAGCGGGTCCTCGGCGGCGCGTCCTCGGTGCGGCGGCGGATCGAGCGGGCGGGCCTCGACCTGACGGTCCAGGACTTCCGGGTCCAGCAGGTGGTCTGGGGCCTCGTGGGCCTCGGCGCCACCGCGGCCTGGGGCCTGCTGCGCACCCTCGGCGGCGACGGCGGCGTCCTCGGCCACACCCTCGTCTCGCTCGTCGCCTTCGCGTTTGGTGTGCTGGCCCGCGACACCCACCTCACCTCCCAGGTACGCACCCGCGAGCGCCGGATGGTCGCCGAGTTCCCCACCATCGCCGAGCTGCTCGCCCTCTCCGTGGCCGCGGGAGAGAGCCCGGTCGGCGCTCTCGACCGGGTCGTGCAGCGTTCACGCGGCGAGCTCAGCCGCGACCTCGCCGCCGTGCTCGCCGCCATCCGCACCGGCGAACCGATCGGCTCGGCCTTCGACCGGCTGGCCGCCACCACTGGCGTACCCGTGGTCGCCCGCTTCGCCCAGGGCGTCGCCGTCGCCGTCGAGCGGGGTACGCCGCTGGCCGACGTGCTCCACGCCCAGGCCGCCGACGTCCGCGAGGCCGGACGCCGGGAGCTGATCGAGACCGCCGCGAGGCGCGAGGTGCTGATGATGGTCCCCGTCGTCTTCCTCGTGCTGCCGGTGACCGTGCTCTTCGCCTTCTGGCCCGGCCTGGTCGGACTGAGCCTCACCGCCCCCTGAACCCCTCCTGCTCAGGCACTCTCGGAAGGAAGTCCTCATGACCCACCTGCAGCTGCTGGTGCTGACGCTGGTCGGCGTCTTGTCCCCCACCCGGTCCCGTGACGACCGCGGCGACGTGCCGGGCTGGGTGCTCGTCACCGTCATGACCGCCGGGCTCGTCGCCGCCCTCACGACCGTCGCCCAGGACGAGCTGGCCTCCCTGCTGCGCCGGGCGCTCAACCAGGTCCAGTAGTGCCCGGCACCCGACGCCGCACCCGGGCCGAGGGCGGCGCTGCCGTCGTCGACTTCGTGCTGGTGCTCGTGGTGCTGGTGCCGCTAGTCCTCGGCGTCCTCCAGGTCTCGCTGGTCCTGCTGGTGCGCAACACGCTGACCGCTGCGGCCTCCGACGGTGCGCGGTACGCCGCCACGGTCGGCCGCGGCCCCGCCGACGGGGTCGCCCGGACCCGCGAGCAGATCGCCGGCGCCCTCGCGGCCCGCTTCGCCGAGGACGTCGATGCCCGGGTCGTCAGCATCGACGGGGCACCGACGGTCGTGGTGACCGTTCGCGCCTCCGTGCCCGCCCTGGGGCTCGGTGGTCCGGGTGTCGAGCTGGAGGTCGACGGGCACGCGGTCCAGGAGATCCAGCCGTGACCGGACCGCACGACGGCCGGCTGCCAGGTCACGGCCGCGCCCGACGTACGGCAGGCGGACGGGGCCCCGGACCTGCCGACCGTCGGGAGCGCACGGGACTCGGCTCTCCGCTGGACCGGGAGGCACCCGGGCCGCTGGCTGGGTGCTGTCGCGGGCACCGGACGCGGCGCAGGGACGAGCACGGCAGTGCGCTGATCGAGGTGGTGTGGCTCGGCGTCCTGCTGCTGCTGCCGATGCTGTGGATCGTCCTGAGCGTCTTCGAGGTGCAGCGCGGCGCCTTCTCGGTCGAGGCCGCGGCCCGGTCGGCCGCCCGCGCGTACGCCCTGGCCGGCGAGGACGCGCTGGGCCGCTCCCGGGCCGAGGCCGCAGCCCGTCAGGCGCTGGCCGACCAGGGGCTCGAGGACGCCCCTCTGGACATCCGGGTCAGCTGCACCACGACGCCCGCCTGCCACAGCGGGACCTCGGTGATCACCGTGGTCGTCGGCACCCAGGTCGACCTGCCGCTGCTGCCCGACGTGCTGGGTGCCGGGAAGCCGAGCTTCGCCCTCGACGCCACCCACACCGTGCCGATCGGACGGTTCCAGGAGGTGGCGGCTCCGTGAACGACGCTGGACCCCAGGGTCGCGGCCGGGGTGGAGGCGAGGGTCGTGGCCCGGGTCGAGGCCTCAGCACGCGCAGGAGCGCGTCGTGGGGCCTCGACCCACACCTCGACCCACACCTTGACGCGCACCTCGACCCACACCTCGAGCCAGCCGCCCGGCGACGCACCGACCGCGGCTCGGTGACGCCGCTGGTCGTGGGGTTCGCGGTGGTGCTCGCGCTCGGGATCGCGCTGGTGACCGACGCGACCGCGGCGTACCTCCAGCGATCGGGCCTGAGCACCTTGGCCGACGGCGCCGCGCTGTCGGGCGCCGACGCCGGTGCGAGCGGCCGCAGCACCTACACCCAGGGCGTGCCCACCGACGAGCTGCCGGTGGACGTGGCGGCGGCTCGCGCCGGGGTGGCGGACTACCTGCGGCAGGTGCGCGCGTTCGAGGAGTACCCCGGCCTGCGCTGGTCGGTGCGGGTCGATGCCGCGACCAGCAGCGTGTACGTGCGACTGACCGCCCCGCTCGACCTGCCGCTCGCGATCCCGGGCGGGCCCGAGGAGGCGCTCGTCAGCGCCGAGGGCGAGGGATCGACCTCCGTCGACGACTGAGCCGGCGGGTCACGAGCCGGACCGGCGGCGAGGTTCGGGGGTGGCGATGCCTCAGGCGGTGTCGGCCGTGTCGTGCCGCACGGGGCAGCCGGCGACGCCGGGGACCGGGAAGGTGCCGAGCTGGGTGACGTCGTGGCCGTCGGGGTAGGAGCGGACCCAGCGCAGGTCGGCGACGCCCTGGACGCTCATCCGGGCGGGGAAGACCCGCAGCACGCGGCCGCGGGCACGCAGGGCACCGCGCACGATCTTCTCGACCCGCGGCGGGGGCGCGGCGTAGCCCAGGGCCTCGCGCAGCGGCTGGTCCATCAGCGCGCGGGAGAAGGTCTCGACGGCAGGGCCGGCGACCTTGGGGTACCACGTCAGCATCAGCCCGAGGGTGGAGTCGGCGACCCGGCGCGAGCCCTCGTCGTAGGCGAAGTGGGCCCGCTCGTAGGAGTCCATGAGGTGCGCGAAGGCGTCGTAGGTCTCGGGGATCCCGGGGATGCCCACGTGCTTGCCGAGGGCGCGGTAGTAGTTCACCGAGGCGCGCAGCTCGGTCTCGGTGAAGGGCCGCTTGCCGTAGGCGTCGAGCCAGCGCTTGGGCACCACCACGAAGGTCGAGAGCACGTAGCGCATCTCGTGGTCGGGGATGTCGTACGCGCGGTGCATCTGGTTGATCCGCCGGATCGCGGCCCGCGCCTCGGGGTCCTCGAACCCCTTCTCGGCGGGCACCTCGAGGAGCAGCGCGGTGTCGTCGTACCTCTTCTGGACCGCGCCGGTGAACTGGCCGGTCGCGTCGAGGAGCGCGCCGATGCCGGGCACGGCGTAGGTGCGGAACAGGGCGAAGGAGAGCGCCTGGTTCATGTCCCAGGGGAACTCGTGGGCCACGGCGTTGCGGTAGATCTCGCGGAAATCGGTCTCGGGGTCGAGCCGCTCGTTGACCCTCTGCCAGTGGTCCCGCGGCACGCCGCCGAACGTCTTGCCCCGCATCCTGAACTCCCGCATGACGACAAACTAGAGCAACCGCTCCACTCTGGCTAGGCTGTCGTCATGCGTACGCCGCTGCAGACCCGCTCCGAGTCCTCGGCCGACCGGATGCTCGCCGCGACCCTGGCGCTGCTCGACGAGGGGGGGCCGACCGCGGTGACCGTGGCGGCCGTGGCCCGCGCCGCGGGCACGAGCAACGGCTCGCTCTACCACCGCTTCGGCGACCGGCACGGCCTGCTGCTCGCCGCGCAGTCGCGGGTGCTGGGCACGATCGAGGCCGAGACGGCGCAGGCCTTCGCCGTGGCCGACACCGAGCCCGACGACGAGCGGGCGGTCGCGCTGCTTGCCACCGCCGCCGTGGACCTGTTCGTGCGGCACCGCGGCGGGATGCGGGCCTTCCTCGTGGAGGTCGACTCCCCCGACCTCGAGGCCGCGAGCACCGCCTTCACGCACCGGCTCGCCGCGACGGTGACGCAGTGGCTGCGAGGGCGCTTCGGGTGCCCGACCCCCGACGCGGAGGCCGCGTGGCGGCTGCTCTTCGCACTCGGCACGAGCCGGGCGCTGTTCGACGACGAGGCGGTCTCCCCCGTGCCGCTCGCTCCCGAGGCCCTCGCGGGCTCGCTGGCGAAGGCGGTCCTGGCGGTGGTGCGACCCGGCAGCGCCGGAGGCCCGCTCAGGCCGGGACCGACTCCAGCCTGAACCCGACGCCGCGCACGGCGACGACCTTCTCGCCGACCCCGGCACCCTCGAGCTTCTGCCGCAGGCGCCCGATGGTGACGTCGAGGGTCTTGGTCGAGCCGTACCAGTTCTCGTCCCACACGTCGGCCATCAGCCGGCCGCGGGAGACGACCTTGTCCCGGTTGGCGACCAGGATGCTCAGGACGTCGAACTCCTTGCCGGTCAGCGCCACCTCGGTCCCGCTGGCGTAGACCCGGCGGGCCGCGACGTCGACGTGCAGGCCGTCGGGGTCGCCGTGGGTCTCGTCGCGCCCGGGCACGTTGAGCCGGCGCAGCAGAGCGCGCACCCGCGCCTGCAGCTCGGCCAGGCCGAACGGCTTGGAGAGGTAGTCGTCGGCGCCGGTGTCGAGCCCGACCACCCGGTCGAGCTCCCCGGCGCGCGAGGTCACGATCATGATCCCGCCGGTGAAGCCGGCCTCACGAGCGCGCTTGCAGACCTCGAGCCCGTCGATGTCAGGCAGGCCGAGGTCGAGGATCACCAGCTCGGTGGGGGTGGCGGCCACGTCGTCGAGCGCGCGCTGGCCGGTGTCGACCCAGGCGACGTCGTACCCCTCGCGCTCGAGGGTGCGCACGAGGGGGAACGCGATGTCCTCCTCGTCCTCGACGACGAGCACCCGCTGAGCCATGGCCCGAACAATAGGACACCGGCCGGACGGGGACAGGGGATCTCGCAGGTCACCTGCCGATTGTCCGCCCCGGCGGGCCCTTGGTCCCGGGCGGTCGGGCCGGCAGGACGCGGCTGCGACCAGCGCTCAGGAGGCGGTCTCCCAGGTGTAGGACACCTCGGCCCGGGAGGCCAGCGGCGGCGCCTCGTCGGGCAGGGAGACGGTGAAGGTGAAGGTCACTCGACTGCCCCCGGCGATCCAGCCCTGGTCGGCAGCCACGTCGCTCATGGCACCCATCGGCCCGGCGTACAACCGCACGCCCTCGCGCTCGACGACCAGCTGCAGGGCGTCCTCGGCCGCTCCGCCGCTCGCGACCACGGCGTCGCCGTGCTCGGTCATCGACAGCCGGGTGGGCTCCGAGCCGGGGTTGCTGATCGAGATGCTGCGCTCGGCGGACTCCCCGGGCGCGAGGTCGGTGACGACCAGCGTCGCCTCGGTGCCCTCGGAGACCAGCCGCACGCCCTCGTCGGTGCCACCGGCGTTGCTCAGCGGGATGCCCGAGAGCCAGAGGACACCGCCCAGCAGCGCGGCGCCCGCGGTCGGGACGACCAGGAGTCTCACGTGGTGCGGCCTCATGCCTCCACGCTAGGCAGCCGGCTGCTCGGGGCGTTCACGTCGCCTGCACGCCCGTTCCACGGTCTGGTAACAGCCGAGCCGGCGCGTTCTTCCGGAAAGATGCGCCGGCTCGACCACACCCAGCCCGGCGCGGACCAGTCAGGCGAAGAGGTCCCCCAGGTCCGCGACCCGCTCCAGGACCTCCTCCATCCGCAACTGCTCCAGTCCGTCGTCGGCCTCGGCGCCGGCCTCGACCTCGGCCCAGGAGACGGGGGCGGCGACCATGGGCCTCTCGCGCCCGCGCAAGGAGTACGGCGCGATGGTGGTCTTGGACGAGGCGTTCTGCGACCAGTCGAGGAAGACCTTGCCGCCGCGCCGCGCCTTGGTCATCGTCGCGGTCACCAGCCGCGGGTGCTCGCCCTGCAGCTCCTCGGCGACCTCCTTGGCCAGCGCCGTGGACTCCTCGCCGGGCAGCCGCGCGGGCAGCGTGGCGTAGAGGTGCAGACCCTTGCTGCCGCTGAGCACCGGGCGCGCGGGCAGGTCCCGCTCGGCCAGCTTGTCGCGGACCAGCAGCGCGACCTGGCAGCACTCGTGCAGGCCCGCGGGCTCGCCGGGGTCGAGGTCGATGACGAGGCGGTCGGCGTTGCGCGGCCGGCCGTTGCGCCCGACCCGCCACTGGTGGACGTGCAGCTCGAGGGCGGCGAGGTTGACCAGCCACGTCAGCGTCGCGAGGTCGTCGACCACGGGGAAGACCAGTCGGTCGCCGTGCCGCGAGGAGCCCCGCGAGCCGGTCGTGGGGACCGAGACCGTGCGCACCCACGACGGCGTGCCCTGCGGGACGTTCTTCTCGAAGAAGCTCTCCCCCTCGACCCCGTGCGGCCACCGGATCCGGGTCACGGCCCGGTCGGCGAGGTGCGGCAGCAGCGTCGGCGCGACCTGCGCGTAGTAGTGCAGCACCTCGCCCTTGGTCGTGCCGGTGCGCGGGAAGAGCACCTTGTCCAGGTTGCTGATCGTCAGGGTCCGGCCCTCGACGTCGACCTGCTGCCGCTCCCCCTGCGGACTCACGACTGGTCCTGCAGCGCGGTCGGGTCGAGGTCGGCCCGCAGCCCCTGGTACGACGGCTGGCGCAGCCGCGCGTAGCCGACCCCGTGGGTGTCGACGTCGACCACCAGCACCGGCTCGACCCAGGTGGTGCCCGTCGCGTCGACCCGCGGCACCTCGTCGGCGAACGGGCTCGACCCCCGCGTCAGGTCCGCCACGGCCTCGGCCAGCTGGCGCGAGACCTTCCCGCCGATGCCGCTGCCGACCCGGCCCCGGTAGAGCAGGCCCTCGGGTGTCGGCTCGCCCACGAGCAGGCTGGCGAGCCGGTCGCTCGTCCCCTCCTGGGGGCGCCAGCCGCCCACGACGTACGACCTGCGGTGGCGGTGCGCCAGCTTGCGCCAGTGGGGGCTGCGCGAGTCCGGCACGTAGCGGCTGTCCAGCCGCTTGCTCACCACGCCCTCCAGCCCCTGGGCACGGGTCGCCTCCAGCAGCATCGGCCCGTCGTCGTACGCCGCCGGCACCTGCCACCCGCCCAGCCCCTGCCCCTCGGCCAGCCCGGCCAGCCGCGCGCGGCGCTCGGCGAGCGGGAGGCCCGTGAGGTCCTCGCCGTCGAGGCGGAGCAGGTCGAAGACCATGTAGGTCGCCGGGAGGGACCCCGCCAGCCGGGCTGCCGTGCGGGCGCTGCGCACGTGCATCCGGTCCTGGAGCACCCGGAAGTCGGGAAGCCCGCG
The DNA here is from genome assembly GCA_009701885.1 of Actinomycetota bacterium. Classification (GTDB taxonomy): domain Bacteria; phylum Actinomycetota; class Actinomycetes; order Propionibacteriales; family Nocardioidaceae; genus Nocardioides. Next base: position 3,968 of record WLJH01000046.1, on the reverse strand, counting down.
GTCGTTGAGGGCGATGACCTCGCCGTCGACCAGCAGGTCGCGGGGGCGGTCGCGGTCGTCCGCGACGTCCGGCCACGCGGTGGTCACGTCGTTGCCGTTGCGGCTCCAGAGCCTCGTGCGGCCGTCGAGGACCTCGGCCAGGACCCGTACGCCGTCCCACTTCACCTCGTGCGACCACTCCGACCCGACCGGCACGTGGTCGGTCTTGGTGGCGAGCATCGGACGCGGGGCGGACACCCTCGCCATCCTGCCCCACGCGTCGGGGCGATGACTTCCACCCGTCGGAGCGGTCAGACTGTGCACCATGCGTGCGATCTGGAAGGGCTCGGTGTCGTTCGGGCTGGTGAGCGTCCCCGTGAAGCTCTATGCCGCGACGGAGTCCCACGACGTCTCCTTCCGGCAGGTGCACGTTAAGGACGGCGGGCGGATCAAGTACCAGCGGGTCTGCTCCCTCGACGGCGAGGAGGTGCCCTACTCCGACATCGCCAAGGGCTACGAGACCGAGGACGGCGAGATGGTCGTCCTGACCGACGACGACCTCGCCGACCTGCCGCTGACCTCCTCCCGCGAGATCGCGGTGGAGAAGTTCGTGCCGACCGAGCAGATCGACCCGATGCTCTTCGAGAAGAGCTACTACCTCGAGCCGGAGAAGAGCGGCGCCAAGCCCTACGCCCTGCTGCGCCAGGCCCTGCAGGAGGCCGACCGGATGGCGGTCGTGACCGTGGCGCTGCGCCAGAGGACGACCGTGGCGGTGCTGCGGGTGCGCGAGACGGAGGCCGGCGACGTGATCGTGCTGCAGACGATGATGTGGCCCGACGAGGTGCGGGTGCCGGACTTCTCGGTCGAGGTCGGCGAGGTGAAGGACGCCGAGGTGAAGATGGCCAGGATGCTGGTCGAGACCCTCGCCGGCGACTTCGACGCCTCCGAGTTCGAGGACGACTACGCCGGGGCCGTCGAGGCGCTGGTCAAGGCCAAGATCGAGGGCGGCGAGGTCGAGCGGACCCCCACGTCCACCAAGACCTCCGGTGAGGTCGTCGACCTGCTCGCGGCGCTCCAGCGCTCGGTCGACGCGGCGAAGAAGGGTCGCGGGGAGTCCGCGGACGAGTCGGCCGCCACCAAGAAGTCCGCCACGAAGGCATCCGCGAAGAAGTCGTCGACCACGAAGACCGCCGCGAAGAAGACGACGGCCAAGAAGGCGCCCGCGAGGAAGACGACGGCCAAGAAGACCGCCGCCAAGAAGACGGCGGCCAAGAAGGCGTCGTAGCCCCCGGCGGTCAGCGCCGCGAGTCGGGGATGCGCTGGTGCAGCTGGTGCATCACGGCGTCGAGCAGCCCCGGCGCGAGGAGGTTCATCGCCTCGCCGACGTAGCCGACGGGGTGCCCCCACGCGGGCGGTAGGTCCTCCATGATCCGCAGCACCTGCTGGCCGGCCTGCTCCGCGGTCATGGCGCGCTGGTTCTCGTACTCCTTGGTGGGCGCGATCATCGGCGTCTTCACCAGGCCGAAGCGCATGTTGGTGACGTGCACGCCGTCCGAGCGCGCCTCGCGGGCCAGGATCCGGCCCCAGGTGTCGATCGCGGACTTCGAGGCCAGGTAGGCGGAGAACTTGGGCGCCTTGATCTGCACGCCCCACGACACGACGTTGACCACGTGCCCGAAGCCCTGCTCACGCATGGCGGGCAGCAGCCCCATCGTGAGCCGCACGGGCCCGAAGTAGTTGATCGCCATCGTGCGCTCCACGTCGTGGAAGCGGTCGGCGCTCTCGGCGAGGGAGCGCCGGATGGAGCGGCCGGCGTTGTTGACGAGGTGGTCGACCGCACCGTGCTCGGCCAGCACCTGGACCACCAGCGCGTCGACGGCCTCGCCGTCGGTCAGGTCGCAGGAGTACGTCGAGGCGCGTGCGCCTAGGGCGCGTACCTGCTCCGCGACCCGCTCCAGCTCCTCGGCCCGGCGGGCGACGAGCAGCACCGTCGCACCGGCCCGCGCAGCGGCGTACGCCGTGTGCTCGCCGATCCCCGAGGAGGCCCCCGTGACCAGGACCGTGCGGCCGGCGACCGGCGACGGTGCGCCGCGCAGGCGGCGCAGCAGGCGGGCCGGCCCGGCGGTGACGGTGGCCGGGAGGGCGGAGGGCAGCAGGTCGAGCACGGGGGCATCCTCGCACCCGACCCGAAGGGTGGCCCGGGCGAGCAGGGACCGGCTCGGGGCGGGTGCTCGGCGGTGCCCGCGCAGCCTCACGGCGCGACCGCCAGCCCACTCCGGGTGAGGTAGGGGTGTTGTCCGCTCGGGGACGCTTGTCCGCAGAGTGTCGACGTGGGTCCCGGTGGGCCGATGGATGAGGAGTGGAGATGGAACGCGGGGAGTACCTCGTCGTCATGGGGCTGTGCCTGCTGATCACGCTGCCCCTCGAGCTGCTGCTCGGGGCACGCGTGTGGCGGCGGCCGCGTCGGCTGCTCGTGGCGATGGTGCCGCTGGTGGTGGCGTACAGCATCTGGGACATCGCGATGATCGCCGGGGGCTCGTGGTCCTACTCCGACGAGAAGCTGACCGGCATCCTGCTGCCCTTCGAGATGCCGCTGGAGGAGCTGGTCTTCTTCGTCGTGGTGCCGATCTGCGGCCTGCTGACGCTGGAGGCCGTGGGCAACGTGCTCACCGCCCTCGGGCGGCTACGCGCCGGTGAGCCGGTCGGCCGGGTCCTGCGCGACCTGCCGCACGGCGGCGGCCCGCGCCCCGCGCCGGCAGCGAGCACCGGGGAGAAGGTGGCCTGATGGGGATCTACACCCTGACCGCACTGGTGTCGGTCGTGGTCGTGCTCGCGATCGAGCTGCTGTGGCTGCGCACCGGCATCCTGCGCACCTGGCGCTACTGGCTGGCGATGGCCATCGTCATGGGCTTCCAGGTCCCCGTCGACGGCTGGCTCACCAAGCTGTCGGACCCGCTGGTGCTCTACAACGAGGCCGACATGACCGGCATCCGCGCGCCCTGGGACATCCCGGTGGAGGACTTCGCCTTCGGGTTCGGCATGGTGACCCTCGCGATGGTGCTGTGGGTGCACGCCGGGCGGCGCGAGGAGCGTCGCGCGGGTGCCGCTCCGGGCACGGCAGGACCACGACAGGAGCAGCGCGCATGACCGAGCTCGCCGGGGGCACCGTCCCCTCCGCCTTCGACCGGGTGGCGCGCAGCTACGACCTCATGGTCGCGCTCAGCCCGGGCTACCACGCCCAGCTGCGCTCGTCGGCGCGCGCGCTCGTGGAGGCGCTGCCCGACACCCCGGGCCGTCGCCCCCGCGTGGTGGACCTCGGCTGCGGGTCCGGCGCGTCGACGGCGGCCCTCGTGCGCGCGCTGGACGAGGCAGGCGTGGACGCCGAGGTCGTCGGGATCGACGGGTCGGCCGGGATGCTCGACCAGGCCCGCGGCAAGGCCGCGCTGGCCCGGGTCGACTTCCGCCAGGCCGACGCCGAGCGGCTGACCGGGGCCGAGCTGGGTCCCGTCGACGGCGTGCTGGCGGCGTACCTCGTGCGCAACGTGAGCTCCCGCGACCGCCTCCTCGGCGAGGTGCTGGACGTGCTGACCGACGGCGGTGCGCTCGTCGTGCACGACTACAGCGTCCGCGAGAGCCGGGTCGCCACGTGGGCCTGGCACCTGACCTGCTGGCTGGTCGTGATCCCGCTGGGGTTCGTGACCGCTCCCGGCAGCCCGATCTACCGCTACCTGTGGCGCAGCGTCCTGGACTTCGACGGCGTCCAGGGCCTGGCCGGGCGGCTGCGTGCGGTCGGGTTCACCGAGGTCGAGCACCGCTCCGCCGCGGGCTGGCAGCGCGGCCAGGTGCACACCTGGCGCGCCCGGAGGCCCCGATGAGCTCCTTCCTCCCCGCCCTCACCACGCCGTACGCCGCCGGCGGCCGGCTCCCGCGCGGTGCCTGGCGCCCGGGGCGCGACCGGCGCGCCGAGCACCAGCCCGCTCCCCCGGCCG